>CASFGO010000014.1 GCA_949294335.1 uncultured bacterium
ATATAATTGAAAATCCTGAACATACTCCTCCAATTGTTAGTGTTAAATGGTATAATAAATATCCAAGTTCTGATGAAGATAAAATTAGTTATGGCTTTTTTAATGGTCATGTTAATTTGAATAAAAGAACAGTTAAATCAAAAGAACAAGTTATCCAATCTGCAGCGCATGAAAAAGAACATGGATATCAAAGAGAAGAAATGAGAAAACCAGTAGAACAACATAATGAAGAAACTAGGCGCTATATTCAAGCTACCAAAAATTATGTAAAACCAGAAGAAAATTATGAAGAATATAGAAAAAATTATAAAGAAGTGAAAGCTAGAGAAGCAGGAGTCAAAGCACTAAATGATTATATGGATAATTTAAATAAGCTACGAGATGAATTTCCTTATGCTCCTGATTATCAGTTCGGAATGTGATTAAATAAAATTAAGGTATTATATTTCCTATATTGCTTTACCTTATAGCGCTTTTGTGGTAATTTTTATATTAATATCACAAATAAGGAAGAGGAAATATAAATGACAACAACAAAAATTAAAATTGAAGATTTACCAACAAAATACGATGCCCAAGAAACAGAAAGTCGTATTTATAAATTTTGGGAAGATGGAGAATACTTTAAAGCAGATAATAAAAGTAAAAAACCTCCTTATTCAATAGTCATTCCTCCTCCAAATGTCACGGGTGTATTACATATGGGACATGCACTTGATGGAACATTACAAGATATTTTAACAAGATACCATAGAATGGCAGGTTATGAAGCTCTTTGGGTTCCAGGAACAGACCATGCCGGTATTGCAACACAAAATGTTGTAGAAAAGAAATTAAGAGAACAAGGTCTATCAAGATATGACTTAGGGCGTGAAAAATTTTTAGAAGAAACTTGGAACTGGGCAAATGAACATAAATCTGCAATCTTAAACCAATTCAAAAGATTAGGTGCATCTTTTGATCGTTCAAGAGAAAGATTTACTTTTGATGAAGGCTGTTCTCAAGCCGTTAAAGAAGTATTTGTAAAACTTTATGAAAAAGGATTAATCTATAAAGGTAAATATATCGTTAACTGGTGTCCTAGATGTATGTCTGCTATTTCTGATGTAGAAACAGAATACAAAACAGAACAAGGACATTTATGGGAAATTTCTTACCCTGTAAAAGGTGAACACGGAGCAATCATTGTTGCTACAACTAGACCCGAAACAATTTTTGGTGATGTTGCAATTGCTGTTCATCCAAGTGATCATAAATATTCTGAACTAATTGGAAAAACTGTTATAATACCTTTATCAGGTAGAGAAATTCCTATTATTGCAGATGAATATGTAGATAAATCATTTGGTACAGGTGCAGTAAAAATTACACCTGCCCACGACCCTAATGATTATGAAGTAGGCAAACGCCACAATTTAAATCCAATTTGGGTTATTGATGAAGAAGGAAAAATGAAAGCTTGTGGTGAAGTTCCTCAAGAATTCCATGGTTTAGACAGATACGAATGTCGTGAAAAATTAATTGGAATGCTTGAATATAATAAGTTCTTATTAAGAACAACTGATCACGAGCATAATGTAGGTAAATGTCAACGTTGTGGAACAACAATTGAGCCACTTTTATCAGAACAATGGTTTGTAAAAATGGAACCATTAGCAAAAGAAGCTATTGCTGCTGTAAAAGATGGTCGTATTAAATTTATTCCTCAACGTTGGGAAAAAGATTATTTAGGTTGGATGGAAAATATAAGAGATTGGTGTATTTCTCGTCAATTATGGTGGGGACATCAAATACCAGCATATTATCATAAACAAACAGGAGAAATGGTTGTAGCAAAAGAAAATCCAGATCCAGAAAATTACGTTCAAGATTCTGATTGTCTTGATACTTGGTTCTCATCTGGCCTATGGCCATTTTCAACAATGGGATTTCCTAATGCAGAAACAGATGATTTTAAAAAATTCTATCCAACATCTGTTCTTGTAACTGGTTTTGATATTATTTTCTTCTGGGTTGCAAGAATGATTACAATGGGATTAGAATTTACAGGAAAGGCACCTTTCCCTGTTGTTTATATCCACGGGCTTATAAGAGATGAAAAAGGACAAAAAATGTCTAAATCTAAAGGCAATACAATTGATCCTGTTGAAATTATTGATAAATACGGATGTGATGCTTTAAGATTTACAATGACCTCTTTATGTACTTATGGAGGACAAGATATCAAAGTATCTGATGATAAATTTGAATACGGAAGAAATTTTGCAAATAAAATTTGGAATGCTTCAAGATTTGTATTAATGAATCTAGAAGGAGTTGATGGTAATGATGTTGATATGAATAATCTTACTATCGCTGATAAATGGATTATAGATAAGATGAATTCTGTTGCAAAACTTGTTAATAGTAATATTAAAGAATACAGAATTGGTGAAACTGCCCATGTTCTTTATGATTTCTTCTGGAATTCATATTGTGACTGGTATGTTGAAATTGCTAAAATTCAATTAAGAGATGAAGCATTAAAACTTAATACTCAAAGAGTTTTAAGATATGTTCTTGATATGTCTTTGAGGATGTTACATCCAATTATGCCTCATATTACAGAAGAAGTTTGGCAATTAATACCAAAAGCTGATAGTTGTACAACATCTGCAATTATTGTTTCTGAATTCCCTGACTATGAAGAAAATTTAGCATTTCCTAAAGAAGCTAAAGAAATGGAATTGGTATTTAATACAATATCTTCATTGAGAAATTTAAGACAAAGCTTTAATATTCCAACATCAACTGAAATTAATGTTGAAATAAGAGCAGAAAAAGATGAAAAACCAATTTTTGAAGCAATTGAATCATATATTCATAGATTAGCAAAAGTTGCTGATATATCATATGGAGATGAAGCAGCATCTTTACCTCCTAAATCAGCTACTGCAGTTGTTTCAGCGTCAAAACTTATTGTTCCATTAGCTGATTTAATTGATATCAAATCAGAAATTGCAAGACAAGAAAAGAAACTTGCAAAACTAACGAACGAAAAAAATTCTTTAGAAGGCAGAATGAAAAATGAAAAATTTGTTGCAAATGCTCCTGAAGAATTAATTAATCAAACAAAAGAAAGAATTTCAGAAATAGAAACACAAGAAAATGTAATTAAAGATTTGATAAAATCTCTTTCTGAATAAAATAATATTTATTGAATTTTCAAAAAGCTCTTCTATTAATACAAGAGCTTTTTTGAAAATAAAATAATTTATTCATTAAGTAATGCATTAATAACTCTGTATATTTCTCTTAATTTTTCAGGACAATTTTTTAATGAGATAATTTTTGCATTTAAATCATTAATTAATACTTTTGTATCATAATAATGATCTATACAGAATAATTCGGAATATTTTATATTTAATACTTGAACAAGCTTATCTAATGTTTCAGCTGTTAAAAAATTTTTTCCTGTTTCAATACCGCTTAATGCTCTTTGTGATATATCAATTTTTTCGGCAAGTTCTTCCTGTGTATATCCATTTATGATTCGTAATTTTTTTATTTTTTTCCCTAATAATTTTTTTACACCCATTAATTTTCTTTCATTGATTTTAGTATTTAAACTTCTCATTTGATTATTATATGTTAAGTTTTATTAATTCTGAACATAGCTATATTACTATATTTTTTATTATTACGAATTTAAATTTCTAAAATAAGGCAATTTTTAATTGCATATATACTTTATATATACATATAAAGTATAAAGGAGAATAATATGGTATCAAATGCAAATTTAGATTCTAACAATGAAATGAATATTAATGCGATGAAAGCTTTTCTAGGTAATACAGGTAATATAATTAAAAATTCTGGAAAATCATTGAATTCTATTTTTAATGAAGCAGATAAAGATGGTAATGGAACTTTGAATTCAAATGAAATTCAATCAGTTTTACAAGAATGGAAAATGGATTCTATTTATGATACTAATACAGTATTACAAGCAATTGATACTGATGGGGATGGAAATATAAGTTATAATGAAATAGAACAATACGGTAATAGTCTTGGAGTTGATTTAAGTGGAAATAAATCTTTACTTAGTACATTAACAAATATTGGAGGATTAGGTGGTGGTTTAGGGAAAGTTATTAATTCTGCACTAAGTTTATTTAGTGGTGGAGATAATAGTAATGAAGATTCGAAATCTTCAAATTTTTTAGCTAAGTTAAAAGATTTATTTTAATTATAAAATTTTATTTTATAACAAATTAGTCATAAATAAGGAATTAGTTTTAATTTATATTAAAGACCTACATCATAATGCTGTAGGTCTTTTTATTTGACAAGAAAATATTCTTTTGGTACATTAGTAGAAAAATCTACTAGTAAAAAAATCTACCTATGGAGGAGTAATGAAAACTGAAGGACATTTTATAGATTCATTAGGATACGAACTAGAACTTTCTGCAAGAGTTTGCCATGAAACATTTAAGAGATGGTTTGAAAAAAATACAAGTAAATATTTATCTGTAGAAGAATTTATTATATTAGATACATTAGACTGTAATCAAAACTTTTCACAAATAGAGCTTGCAAATGCAACACTTAAAGGAAAGGCACACACAGGTAAATTTTTAGACTCGTTAGAAGAAAAAGGATTAATTACAAGATTATATGATACTAAAAATTCAAGAATGGTAAAAATACCTGTTTTGACAGATTTAGGCAAGAAAACTTATGATGAAGTTAGACTTAAAATCAAAGAACAATTTGATAGAATACATGAAACAATACCTAAAAATGAAATCCAAGAAATAAAGGATAAATTAAGAAAATTCAGAAAAGCAGTTACAGAAATCGAGAAAATTTCATTTAATTAAAATAAGGAAAACATAATGAGTGAAACAAATACGATAACAGAAGAATGGAAACCAAGTAAGAACCCTTGGTTAATTGCAGCACCTTTAATGATTGCAGTATTTATGTATGCACTAGATGAAACAATATCTAACGTTGCATTACCATATATGGCAGGTAGCTTTTCTGTTAGCCATACAGAATCTACTTGGATTATTACAAGCTATTTAATCGCAAGTGGTATTATTATTACAACAAGTGATTTCTTCTGTAAATTAATGGGACGTAATAATTATTTTATGTTCAGTTTATTTATATTCACTATTGCTTCATTTCTTTGTGGAATTTCACATTCTATTGGGATGATGATATTTTCACGATTTTTACAAGGTTTAGGTGGTGGAGGAATCCTTCCTTTAACACAAGCAATAATGCTAGAAAGTTTTCCTAAAAAGCAAAGAGCACAAGCAATGGCATTATTTGGTTTAGGAGTAATTGTAGCTCCTATTGTTGGTCCAGCTCTTGGTGGTTGGATTACAGAAAATTGGTCTTGGCCTTTTATATATTATATTAATATTCCATTTGGGATTTTTGTTCTTTCAATTGCTCCAAAATTATTAGAAGAACCACCTTATGCAAGAAAGCAAAAAAATGTAACAATGGATTTTGTTGGCTTCTTCTTTTTAAGCATATGGTTAATTGCATTTCAAGTATTTTTAGATAAAGGAAATGATGCTGATTGGTTTGGTGCTACTTGGATTTGTTGGACATTTGCGATATCTACTATAAGTTTTATATTATTTGCTTTGTCTCAAGTATTAAATAAGAAAAATCCTCTTGTAGATTTAAGTATTTTAAAAGATAAAAATTATTTATTTGGAACAATAATTCAAGTATTTTTAATGGGGGCAATGATGGGATCTGCCGCAATGTTACCTTCTATGCTACAAAGTATGATGGGATATACTTCTTTCTTGAGTGGATTATCAATGGTTCCAAGAGGTGCAGGTTGTCTTGTTGCAACTGTTTTAAATGCAACATTAACGCCTGTTATTGGTGAAAAACCTATGGTTATAATGGGATTAATCATATTAGGTTTAGGAAGTTTGGCTTTTGGTGAAATAAATCTACAAATCGCACTTTCTAATATCGCTTTACCAAATTTCTTATTTGGTATGGGAATGGTAATGGCACTTGTTCCTTTAATAAATTTATCTTGTTGTACTCTAAAAAATGAGCAACTTACGAATGCAAGTGGAGTACAAAATTTATTTAAAAATATAGGAGCAGCTGTAGGTACATCAATCGTTACTACTTGTGTATCAAGATTTGCACAAATTCATCAATATATGATGGTTGGTAAACTTGCTGATACAAATAGTATTTTTCTTGAACGAGTTCAGGCATTAGCGAGTTCTTTTTCTGGTTTAACAGAACCTATTACTGCAACTTATATGGCCCAAACACAATTATATCAACAATTAGTTCAACAATCTCATCTTTGGGCTTATATTGATACATTTAGATGGTTTGCAATGGCTTCATTTGCAATCCTACCACTAATGCTTCTTGTGAGATCTCCTAAAAGTATTGAAAAGAAATTAGCTAAAAAAGGTATTAATATTGAAGATTAAACTATTTCAGTATTTACTGTATGAATATCAAAAATAACTGGAATACTTTTTGTAATATATTTGTTTAATGCTAACTTTAATTCATCTACAGTTTTTATTGTTACACCTTTAATATTATAAGCAGAAGCAATTTGAACAAAGTTAGGGTTTACCATATCAGATTGATAATAACGTCCATTATAATATCTTCCTTGAGCTTGTTTAACTAAACCTAATGAGGAATTGTTCATAATAAGAACTTTTATTGGAATTTTATATTCTAAACAAGTTCCTAATTCTTGCATATTCATTTGAAATGAACCATCACCAGTAATATTAATAATTAAAGAATCCGGTTTTGCTAAATATGCACCAATTGCAGCAGGGAAACCAAACCCCATAGCTCCTAAGCCACCTGAAGTTAAAAAGTTATATGGAGTTTTGGATTTAAATATTTTACTCGTTAGTATTTGATGTTGACCAACATCAGTTGTAATTATTGGATTATATTTTTGCGTATAATCATGAACAATACTTAAAACATTTTCTGTTATTAATCTATCATCTACAGAAGATATATAACTTAAATTTTCATTAGAATATAATTTCTTTAAAGATTCAATTTTATCTATCCAATCAAATTTTATATTGAACATAATGTTATTAGATTTGATATTACCTAATAATTGTTGTAATAATATGTTCAAATCTCCATTAATTTCTTGATTTATATTTACATTTGAACTTGTATTAGGTTCAATATTTAAGTTTATAATTTTTGTCTGAGGTAAGAAATTATCAGACTTACCTGTAATTCGGCTATCTAATCTTGAACCTAATACGATGAGTAAATCAGAATCTTCTAAAATTGAATTAGCTAAATTAGAACCATTTACTCCAACCATTCCTAATGACAAGTCATCAACAATACCTTTCCCCATTAAAGTATGAAGGACTGGGTAATTACAAGTATGTATTAATTCTCTTATTAATGTAGAAGATGCATAAGCTCCACCTCCAACCAAAATCGTTGGGCGCTCTGATGATTTCATCATGTCAATCATTCTTATAATATTTGATTGTGATGTTTCAACAGTTAAATTTGGAATAAATTGTTTTTCTATTGGCTTACATTGAATCTCCTGCATTAAAATATGTTTAGACACAGATATTACGACAGGACCCTTAGGAGGAGTTTGTGCAATTTTAAATGCTTCTTTTAATACTGATAAAATATTAGATGTATTTGATATTATAAAATTTTTTTTAGTACAGGAATCTGTGATTTTAGACATATCTGCTTCTTGAAATTGATTGCATCCAATTTGTTCACATTGACCAGCAATTATAACTAAAGGAGTTTTATCAGAATAAGCATTTAGTATTCCCGTAATGGTATTAGTCGCACCAGGTCCGGATGTTACTAATACGACGCCTATTTTATTGCTTACACGTGCATATCCTTCAGCCATATGAACAGCTGCTTGTTCATGTCTACATAAATAATGATGAATTTTATTTGATTTCCCTAATTCATCATAAATTGGTAGAACTACAGCTCCTGGATAGCCAAATATTTTATTAACTCCTTCAGAAGCTAAAAAATCTACAATTAATTTTGCACCATTTATAATATTAGTTTTTGTTTCTGATACCATACCAGTTGATTGTATATCAAAAATAAAATAAGTTAAAATATTATTAACTAAATAATTTAAATGTTCTGTCTACATTATCATTTGCTACCGTTTTTAATGTATCAATTTCTGTTTTGATAGCATTTCTTTCAGCTTCTAAAGCAGCCAAATCCGTATCAAACTTTTTATCTTTAGCATCAATTTTTCTCATATCAGCTTCATATTTTGCTTCTGCTTTTTTTAAATCGATATCATTACTAACTTCTTGTAACCCAGTATTTGTTGCAATATTAGTATCATACCAATTATTATTGCTATCTTGAGCTTTTATGTATACAAAACCATTATTAATCATATTTGATAGCCAATCTGTACTATTTATCATGCTATCAGGAATTGTTGTACATCCACCTGCTTCAATAATTGTATTATATAATCTTATGTAATAATTATATTTTGCTAAATCAGAAGTAGTATCACCTACGTATATATTTATTTTAGAATTGTCATTTGAAACTCCACCATTTGCATATGTATATGGTGTATCATACTTTGTACTTCCGAATACAGCTACATTTTTAAAATATTTATAAAAATCATCCATTGTTAGTTTTAATATATCTTTATCATCCCAAGGATTTATTAATTCTACATAATCAGATGTAACATTTTTTACGGCATAAGCATGATTATTAACTATACCTTCTGAAGTATCACCTTTTCCACTTGTAGAAACTATTATATTATCAATCACTCCAGATTTATAATCGTTCCATATCTTGAGAAATTCTGTTTCTGTACTAAAAATACCCATATTATCATTGCCTAATAAATATAATGATAAATCATTCCAATCACAATTTTCTAAAGAACCATCACCATTTTGTTGCATTAATTTGTTTAGTGCATATTCCATTACTCTTATATCTAAATCTCCTCCGGAATAACCAGAACCATTAACATCATTAATATTAACAGTAATGCTATTATTTCCTCCTGTATAATTTTTAAATGTTACAGTATAGTTGTTTCCTGATTGATTAATATTTACATATGGTGCTAAACTTTTGTTATTCATTGTTAAACTATTCATTAATGATAAGAATCTACAATCTCCTAGTCCACCTTGAGTAACCCAACCATCTTGTCTATCAAGAGTCATACCTCTACTTGTATATCTTTCTTCAATTCCATTTATTACAGGTGGAACACCTGATAAAATCATAAATGAATCTTGTCCAGCTCCTCCATCAATAATATTGTTATCACCATAATTTGTTATATAATCATTTCCTGCTCCTGTATTTATTGTATTATTAGAACTTCTAGTATGATAATTACCTTCAAAACCATAAACAGTTCCAATTCTTACAATATCATTTCCTCCATTTGTATTTAAAGTATTATTACTACCTAAAAGGATAATATCATCATTTTGTGTAGAACTTGCAGATGCATCTATTTTTAAGTTACTTCCTCTTATAACAAGTCTTCCATTGTTTAAAAATTCAAAATTTGCTTTTGTATTTGTATCAGAAGAAATAGTGTATGTATAGTTGCTGCCACCTAACGGATTTTTTAGGGTTAATGTTATTGGTGTAGTATTTATATTTGCAGATGTTTTTTGTCCTCTAGCAAGAAAAATATCTCCTGTTGCATCTGGTGCTACGGGTTTTAATGCTCCAGTTGTTGTATCAGCACCATTTGGGATTGTAGTTAATCCTGCCATTTTTAAAGCAAATTCTTCTCCTGTTGCGGTATTATTATAAGTGTCAGCAACTGTTTCTGGTACATATATAAAATTTGTATTTGTATCAAATAAAGCATATTGAGTAGATGCATTTGAATTTAATGAACATAGTGAATTATAAGTTGCATCCAAAAATTGTGCACTTCCATCTGCTCCAATTGTTTTGTATTGAACTTTAGTTGAATTTAAAGCATTTTCATATTCTTTATAGACTTGAGTTGATTTATTAGCCATTTGTAGTTTTTGAGCTTCAAGATTCTGTGCTTTATATTCAATATCATGCATTCTTGATGTTAAAGATAGTAATCTTGCTTGAGACGAAGATAAACCCATTTTCCCTATTTCCAATACTAATACTTAGTATTGTTTAACGGTATAAATGGGTTTATCTTTAAGATATTATTAGATTTTTTTACAAAATGTAATATTTATTCTCCGAACATCATTAGTTCTAACAAAACTTCAGTACCTTCATCCATTTCTTCTGATTGAGTTTTATTAGATTGATTGTGCACTTTTTCTTTCGGTTGAGTTTTTTGTGCTTTAGGTTTAGTTGTTTGTGTTTTTGCTTTCTTCTCTTTTTTTATCTCTTCTTTATTGTCATTATTTTCTATAGAAGTGTTTTGTATAAGAGAATCTTTCACTACAAAAACTTTTTCTGGTTGAGTTTTTATTGAATCTGTGTTTTCTTTAGTTATTTGTTCAATTTGTTGTTTGTTTAAATTTTCTTTTTGATTTGAACAAGAATTTATATTTCCAATACCAAATCCTGCTAGAATTGCAGATGTAACTAATGCTCCAGTTTTAATTTTTGAAGAAATAGTATTTTTTGTTGGTTGTTGATTTTGTTCATTATTGATTTGATTTTGTTGTTGAGAGTCAAGTTTTGTTTTTCTTCTTTGATGACGATTGCCTGCAAATATAGGGCTAGAGTAACTAGCAGTTGAAAATTTCATCATTTTATATTCTCCTTTTATACTACTTTAAAAGATGATTGTTTAGACTATTAATATTTATTATTTATTTTTATGATTATGTTTAAGTTTATTAAATGTAACTTGTCCTGTTAATGTTGCATATTTTTGTCCATCAGTAATTGGTTGTTGATTATTTTGCTGAGTATTTTGTTTTTGTTGCATTTTAGCTAATTTAGCTTCTTCTAGTTTTTTACGATTTTTGGCAGTGATTCCATAAACAATTTTTGGTAATACAACCCCTAGGAAAACAGGAACTAGTAAAATTGTGTTAAGGAATTTAGGGAGAGAGTTAAGATTTCTTGCTTTTATAAACATACCATTAGGTTTTCCAGCTTTAGCAGGTTCCATAAGCTTCTTAACCATATTTTCGTCAAAATGATTTGTTATTACTTCTATAAATTTTGCATTAGTAGCTTTCCTATCTAATTTTGCATTTGCAATTTTATCAAAATCTGCAATTGTACCGGCAAATGTTTCTTTACCATTTTTTAAGGATTTAAATACTTTTGCTAAATTACCACCTTTTTCGTCAATAAATTGCGCAAAATTAGTTAGCTTAGCTTTACTATCAATATTTCCATATATTTCTTTAAGATCTTTGTTACTAAATGGCTCAATACTACTTAATGGATTAATAGTATCAAATATTTTCTTTATAGTAGACATTTCTTTAGGTTTATTATTTTTAAGTACAAATCCAGAAGCATCTTCATATGTATTAACCATAGCTTTTGATAAAATAGGAACTCCAAATGTAACAGCAGAAGTAGATATAATATCTCTTGTTAGAATTTCAGGAACTTCAATTAAGTTCTTTTTACCATCTTCATCTATAGGAGCTCTTTTTACTGCTGTTCTTACTCTTGGAACAATTAATCCTCCAGCTGCTAATGTTGTCATTAATAATGGAGTTAATTGGTTACCATCAAATTGTAATTGCCTTAGTATGTTTCCTTTAAATTGAACATTACCTTTTTTATCTGTAGTTTTGTTATTATTATCTTTTTGAACTTTATTTTGTGTTTTGTTTTTTGGCATATGTTCATGATCTGGATTATAACAACCATTGTCCATTGCTCCAGGAGCAACTGGATTCAATATTGTATAAAGTGCTGGAACAATTGAAGTTGAACCAATTGTCGCTAAAGATGCTGCAACAGTTGCAAAAATTCTTTTTGCCATTGTTGTTTTTTCAAGATTTTTAGCTGTATCTTCAGAAATTTTGCTAATATCTTTACCTTTGGTTGCATCAAAAGCATAATTCCTCATTGAATCAATAGATTCTGCGGCACTGTAGGTGTCATTATTAATTCTAATTTTATTAACAAGACCTAATTCATTAGAATTTGTTGTATGATATTCATTGAATTCTTTTAAAATGTTACCTTTAGTTTCTGATATTTGTTCTTTTAATATATCTTTTTCGGATTTGAATTTATTAGCTTTAGACTTAAATATATTTGATAATTTTTGACCAAATGTTTTACCTTTAGCATTTGGAAGTTGAGCTTCTAATTCATCTAATTTAGAAACCTTATTGAATATTTTTTCTACAAACTCGTTCTTTCCAGGAGCATTAGGTGTTGTATGTTCTACCATTTGGTGAAGGACTTTACGATAGAAGTTTTCTTTTAATCCTTTTACTGTTTCTCCAGCTTTTTTATTCTTTATAACTTCAGTAAAGTTTTTACCCATCTTTTTAATAAGACCAGTATTATTAAATGTTGATTTACCCATAAATTTCTTAGTAAGAGCAAATACAATAAATGGAGTAAACATCATTAATGGACCAGATAAAAATTCTCTGATGAATACTTCTCCAGCTTCTTTGAAATTCATATCTTTGAATTTTACTTTTTTATCTCTGTCACGGTATAAACCTTCTCTTGTTCTAGGTACTGTCATTCCAAGAGTGTCTTGGATTAAGAATGAAGTTACAAAACCGCCATTTTCAATCCAATTCATAGCATTGCCAGTTGCATTTAAAGCAACACTTCCTAATCCTTTAAAATTAGGTTTTTTATCATTTTTATTGTTTATATTTTTTTCATTATTGTTGACACTTAACCTAGTTGTATTATTCGAAATCAATTAACTTACCTTCCCTATACACGTACCTATAATTTAAATAAATATTCTAAATTTATGAAATTGCTATTTTGTTACAGTTTTTTTTGATATCTTTACAATACAATATATCTAAATCAACATAAAAATAGTATTATTCGCAAGATGCTTTTAATTATAGACTATTTTTTATAATCTAACAAGTGTTGGATTTACAATTATTCACATTCAAATATTTTTACAGCTCTATCAAGTATGCCTAAACAATATGAAATAACAATACCATAGTTAGTTATAGGGATATTTTTTTTCTTGGAAATTAAAATTCTTGATAAAACTTCTTTGCGATTTGTCATGCAAGCTCCACAATGAATAATTAGTTTATATCCACTAATACTTGGAAAGTCATGCCCCGTTTTGTATTCAAAATTTAAATCAAAACCTAATTTTTGTTTTAATAGTTTAGGGATTTTAACTCTTGCAATATCATCATCAATAGCATGGTGTGTACAACTTTCTAATATTAAAACTTTATCATTTGGTTGCAGTTTTTCTATTGATTTGCTCCCTTCAATAAAAGAGGTTAAATCTCCTTTTAATCTTGCAAAAAGAATAGAAAAAGAAGTTATAGGTATAGATTCAGGGACAATTTCATTAACTGTTTTAAATACTTGGGAATCTGTAATAACTAACTTAGGTTTAGTTTTAAGGTTTTCTAAAGCTTGTTTTAACCTATTTTCTTGAACAACTACAGAAATACAATCATTATCTAAAATATCACGAATTGTTTGAACTTCTGGTAATATTAATCTTCCTTTAGGAGCTTCCTTATCAATAGGTGTAACTAATATAACTGTATCTTTAGGTGATAATTTATCTCCTAAGATTGATGGTGGATTAATATATTCATCTGGAAGAATTTTTATTAATCCAGATATAACTTTTGAAGATATATCCTTATCATTCAATGAAGATGTTTCAATAATTATATTTGTATGTTCAATAATTTCATTATATTTTTCAGCAGTTATTTGGTTTATATCATACTTGTTTATTATTACTAAATATGGAATGTTGTACTCGTTGTAATAATTAATAAGTTCTTGTTCATAATCAGTTATCCCTTCGAAATCAATCATTAAAATTGCAATATCAGTTCTTTGTAAAATACTAAGAGTTTTTTCTTTTCTAAGTTCTCCCAATTCTGTACAATCATTAATTCCTGCTGTATCTATAAAAGTAACGGGTCCAATCGGAAATAATTCGATAGATTTTTCAACAATATCAGTAGTTGTCCCAGCTATATCAGATACAATAGAGACATTTTGTTTTGTGATAGCATTTAAAAAAGATGATTTCCCGACATTAGTTTTGCCAAAAATTCCGATTTGTAATCTAAGTGATTTAGGAGTTTTGTTCATTAATTTAGCCTCTCAAAAAAATTATAATATAAATAGCTTGATTTTAAAAGTTGTTCATGATAAATTAAAACTTGCGTAAGGAACTAGCTTATAGATAGTAATTCCGCAATTTTAAATGGGCTGCTAGCTCAGGTGGTTAGAGCGCACCCCTGATAAGGGTGAGGTCGGTGGTTCGAGTCCACTGCGGCCCACCATTTAAGATAAGAGACCGAAAGGTCTCTTTTTTAGTTAATAGGTTTCTGGGACATTGAGTAATAGGTTTCTGGGACATTGAGACGGAGAAAATTTAATAAAAAATCAAACAGACAGCCGATAATAGGTTTCTGGGTAATAGGTTTCTGGGACATTGAGACGGAGAAAATTTAATAAAAAATCAAACAGGCAGCACGATTGAGGCTGTATTTTAGTATTGAGATGTATGGGTCTTTTCTTGCACTCAACTACTCATTTTTTGCACTCTTTTGCACTCCATTTGTAAATTTTTAAGACCACATTAGGCTTAAATCGGCTAGGTGTTTAA
>CASFGO010000015.1 GCA_949294335.1 uncultured bacterium
GAATAATCTAATGTATCATAATCGACATTACCATCGACCATTTTTTCTTGGGCTGTAGTTAATTCGCAATTACCTTGATCAGCATCCTTTCTTATTGCATTAGCATTAGATTTAATAGGAACAGCTTTAGGGATATTATTCTCATCTGCATATTGAGCATTAATAGTCTCTGTACTACTTGGTTTTACATAATCAACTGCATTAATTGCCATATTAAAAGCCTCTCTTTTAGTTCTTCTTACTAATAAAAAGTTTTATTTTAATTTTCAATTTCAGAGAGATAATTTTTCGTTACAATTGTTAATATTTAAAAATGAATTATATTTTTATATACAAATAATTAATTATATGGTATGATTAAGCTAGATGTAGTAGACAAATTTTTTTAAAATATATGCGATGAAAATTGGTTAAAATAAATATTTGAAATCAAGTACGGTAGGTTATATGTACCGCACCATCGTGTATTAATAAAAAAATAGAAAAGGATAAGGTGCTTATGAGCGGTTTGTCAATCATTTTATTGATTGTATCGGTGGCTCTATTACTAGGTATTGTTATTATTCAATCCCGCTATAGTAAACTTGCGCAAGAAGCAAATAAAACTAAGCAAGAGCAGACCGAAAAAGAAGATTTAATTAAAAAAGAAGCGTTAATCCAAGCAAAAGAAGCCCTTCAGGCTGAACGTGAAAAAATTAACGAAGATGAAAGAGAAAGAAGAAGAGAACTTAACAATCTTGAAAACAAACTAACAAGAAGAGAAGATGCACTTGAAAACAAAATTCAAGAAGTAACAGATAAAGAATCTCAACTTGATAGAAAAGAAGCTGAATTAGAAGATAAAGAAAACTATCTTGCTGAAACAATTCAAAAACAAATAGCTGAACTCGAAAGAATTGCAGGCATGTCAAGAGAAGATGCTAAAAACATGCTACTTGAACAACTAAAACATGATTTAGCTCAAGAACAAATGCAATTAATCAGAGAAAATGAAGCTAAAATAAGAGAAGATGCTTTAGAAAAATCTAAAGAAATCCTATCTACAACTATGCAACGCTGTATGATGGATCAAGTTGTTGAATCAACTGTTGCAGTTGTATCATTACCAAATGATGAAATGAAGGGTCGTATTATTGGTCGTGAAGGTCGTAATATCAGAACATTAGAAACTCTTACAGGTGTTGATTTAATTATTGATGATACACCAGAAGCTGTTGTTCTTTCTTGTTTTGATCCAGTAAGACGTGAAATAGCTAAAATTGCATTAGAAAAACTTATTCAAGACGGACGTATTCACCCTGTCAGAATTGAAGAAGTTGTTGAAAAATCTCGAGAAGAAATTGAAAAGAAAATCTTCCACGAAGGTGAAAATGCAGCTCTTGATATGGGAGTTATGGGACTTAGTAAAGAACTTATTAAAAATCTAGGCCGTCTATACTACCGTACAAGTTATGGACAAAATGTTCTTAAACATTCATTAGAAGTTGGTCATATTGCAGGCATGCTTGCAGCTGAACTAGGTGCTAATGTTTATGTTGCTAAACGAGCTGGACTTCTTCATGATATAGGTAAAGCTGTTGATCAAACTCAAGAAGGAACACATATACAATTAGGTGTTGAGCTTGCAAGAAGGTTTGGAGAAAAAGAAGAAATTATCCATGCAATTGAAGCTCACCACGATGATGTTACAGCTAATACTATCGAAGCTGTTCTTGTAAAACTTGCAGATGCAATATCAGCAGGTAGACCAGGAGCAAGAAGAGATACGCTTGAAATATACATTAAACGTTTACAAAAAATCGAAGAAATTGTTAATGGATATGAAGGAATTAAACAATCTTTTGCAGTTCAAGCAGGTAGAGAAGTTAGAGTTATTGTAGAATCAGAAATGTTCGATGATTTAGCTTCTCAAAAACTTGCAAGAGATATTGCAAAGAAAATTGAAGATGAACTTGATTATCCAGGACAAATTAGAGTAACTGTTGTAAGAGAATTTAGAACAGTTGAAATAGCAAAATAATTCAAGGGGAGATATTCTCTCCCCTTTTAATAAAAGATTATGAATAATTCAAAAGAATTTAAAATTTTATTTTTCGGAGATTTAGTTGGTAAAATTGCAAGGAAAGCAGTTGCCCAATATATTGACAATCTTAAAAATACAAACAATTACCCTGATTTTATTATCGCCAATGTTGAAAATGCGTCACACGGATTTGGACTTACACAAAAAAATTATAATGAATTATCTCAATATGGAATAGACTGTATGACCTCAGGAAACCATATTTGGGATAAAAAAGAGATTTTTAACTACATCAATGATGCGGATAAACTAATTCGTCCAATTAATTACCCTGAAAATACCCCAGGAATAGGAACAAAGATATTTGAAATAAATGGTTTGAAAATTGGAGTTATAAATGCTCTCGGGCGAGTGTTTATGCCTCCAATAAATGATCCTATTCAAATTTTAAAGACAGAAGTATTAAAGCTTAAAGAAACAACCCCTTATATTATTATTGATTTTCATGCCGAAGCAACAGCAGAAAAAATTTGTGTTGGGAGATTTTTATCAGAAATTGGTGTAACAGCCTTTATTGGGACACATACACACGTGCAAACTGCAGACGAACATATTATCAATAATATGGCTTATATATCAGATGTTGGTTTCTGTGGTTCTTCTGATAGCGTTATAGGAATGGAATATTCAACTTCTCTTAAAAGATTAACAACACTTTTACCTGAAAGATACGAAGTTGCAACAAATCCTCCTTGTATTATTAATGCAGTAGAAATTTCGATTGTTGATGGAATTACAACTGCAATAAAAAGAATTAATGTTAAAATAGATATGAATAATGAAGAATTGGAGGTCAACGTTGAAACTAACAGCGTATGATAAAAGGAGGATAGAATGAAGTCAGATTTACACATACATACATACTATTCTGACGGGATTTTTTCTCCTGAAAAAATTGTAGACTTAGCAATAGAAGTCGGCTTAGAAGTAATTGCTCTAACCGATCACGACAATATACTTTCATACAAAGTTGCTAAAGACTACATTGAAAAAAATAATGAAAAAATTGAAGTTATACAAGGTATTGAAGTCAATACATTATATAAAAACCATGAAGTACATATTCTTGGTTATTTTATGGATGTAAATAATAATGATTTTAAGTCAATGTTAAAAACACAGCAACAAGCTCGTGTAAAACAAACAAAAGAAATCTTACATCTTCTTAATAAAAAAGAAGGCATCAAAATTAAATTTGATGATGTAAAAGCAATGGTCGCAGAAGGCGGAAGTATAGGTCGTCCGCATATTGCAAAAGCAATTACAAATGTCGGAGGAACATCAAATGTTATGGAAGCATACAGTAAGTACATAAACAACTCATCACCTGTTTATGTTGAAAGAAAAACAGTATCTCCATT
Organism: uncultured bacterium; assembly: GCA_949294335.1. GTDB lineage: Bacteria > Cyanobacteriota > Vampirovibrionia > Gastranaerophilales > Gastranaerophilaceae > UMGS1585. Next base: position 3,445 of record CASFGO010000015.1, read on the forward strand.
TGATGCCGTTGAAATAATATATGATGCAGGAGGTATTCCTGTAATTGCACACCCTCACGACATACCAATTGCAGATGAACTCATCCCTGAATTAGTAAACTGTGGGTTAAGAGGTATTGAAGCTTATCACAGAAAACATTCTCCAGCATTTATTGAACATTTTTCATCTTTAGCTGAAGAATATGGATTAATTGTAACAGGTGGTTCTGATTTTCACGCTCCTAATGTTATGAATGGACAAATTATTCTTGGCAAAAATTTTGTTCCTGAATGGGTATACGAATCACTTATTAATGAAAAAAAACGATTGGATATGGCATAAAATGAAAAAAGCTTTTACATTAGTTGAAGTTGTTATTTTATTTGTTATTTTTGTAATGGTTGCATTACTTGTAATACCATTATCTATTGATGATACTATTCAAGCTAGAAACGTATCTAAATGGAAACAAGCACAAAATGATTTTGCAGAAATTCCTACTTCAATAAAAACATTTTCAAATGATAAAGAAATAACAGTTCAAAATTTTGTAACTGCGTTAGTTAAAACACATCCTTTAAATAAAGTTGTATCATATAAAATTAAGTATATGAATGGTGAATCAGTAAAAAAAGATTATATATTCAAAGAAATATATAATACAGATTCAAATGCCACACTAGCTTTTAAATGGTTTGATATACCACAAATTGAACCTCATACAAATAGGCTTATAATTGGAATACTTATGTATGATGTCAATGGAAAATCTGGCCCAAATGTTTGGGGTAAAGATGTTTTTGGAATGAACATATACAAAGATAAATTAGAACCATTCGGAGCTGCTGCAAGTAATGATGAAGTAGAATTTGATTGTTCAAGACAAGGAACTGGAATGTATTGTTCTTCTTATTACATTAATAATGGAGGATCATTCTAATGCGCCATAGAGTTTGTGTTTTTTCTTCATCCTCAAGCACTTTGTCTCCTATATATTATGATGATGCCAAAATTCTTGGAGAACTTCTTGGTAAAAATAATATGGATTTGGTATACGGCGGAAGCAAAGTTGGTACAATGTACGAAATTGCAAAATCTGCAAAAGCTAATGGTGCTAAAATTATAGGAGTTATGCCAGAAAAATTATATAATTTTGGAGTCTCCTGGGAAGCCTGCGATGAATTTCATCTAACAAATGATATGAGAAAAAGAAAAGCTTTACTTGATGAAAACTCTGATTGTATAATTGCTATGGCTGGGGGGTTTGGAACATTAGATGAACTTGCTGAAATGATTGTACAAAAACAATTGGGATATAATAACAAACCAATTATTTTTCTAAATACAAATAATTTTTATAATAATTTATTAGGATTTTTCGAAGATATTATAAATCAATCTTTTGCAAAGAGAAATGCTAAAGAACTATATTTTGTTGCTAATACTCCACAAGAAGCAATTAATTATATTTTAAGCTATGATTTTACACCTATTAAACTTTCAATGGAAGATATTTATACAAAAATTCCTGAAAGTATTAAAATTAAGGTAAATAGTTAAGAAAACTTTACCATTATACGTTCCCATGATAAAATAATTTTGAATTAATATTATAAAGGTTTATTGAATATGAATATTATAGAAGTAAAAAATAATCTTGTTAAATTATCATATGATGAAGATATCAATTTAGGCTCATTTATTAAAATTTCAGATTTAAAAAGTGCATATATTGCTCAAATTTTACATCTTGAATCAACTAGAATAGGAAAAACTGCTATTGCAAGATTAATTTTCAACTTCAAAACAGGTATCCAAGCATACGACGGTTCAGTCCCATCTATTCAAGCCGAAATAGAAATTTTAAACAATGATTTTGTTGCAAATATGTTGGATAAAACAGATCCTTTACTTATTGGAAAACTTTCTCAGTCTAATACTGATATCATAGTTTCAGCTAATTTACTAAAAGATAAACCGATTATTTGTGCAGAAAAATCATATCAATATAAACTTTTAGTAGAAAATTTAATTAAACAAAACGAACTTAATAATCGAAAAACTATAATTTTTGATATTACAGGAGAAATTCAAGGAAACAAAATTACAGCAACAAAAGATTTTAAAATTCCTCTTAATAAAAATTCTATTGATTATATTTTTGATAGAGGTTTTGAAGATCTTACTCAAGAAAATAAAGCATTTATTCAGGATATATTTTCTGAACTGAATGAATATATCAAAACTGTTGAATTTATACCTTTTAATGATTTTAATGCAGTTATAGAATATGAATTTAAAAGAACTCAAAAATTACAATTAATTATTCTTAAAAACAGATTATCTCAATTTGAAAAGGCAAATATTTTTGCTCAGCAAGCTAATGATTTTAAGATACTTGATGAAAAATTAAACAATGATAATACTTTAATTATCGATTTATCAAGACTTAACGACAGTCTTCAAAAAGAATATATTACATATATTTATAAGCAAATGGAAGAAAAGAATACAAACTTCTATTCTATTATCTCACTAAACAATAATAATTCTTCAAAAGAAACTCTTAATAATTTATTTGGTGCAAAAAACATATTTTCATCAATTGTTTGCCCTTACTCATATAAATATATCAATGATCTTAAGCAATGTTCAAAAAATATGTTCATGTTTACACCAATTAAACAACAAAACGATTTCGGAGCTTATAATATATTTCTTAATAGACTTAATGAAAATGAATTTATTTTATACGGAAAATCAACCAAATTTACACCATTAATCATTAAATTAGAAGAAATTAATGATTTTAGCAAAATATATACCCCGAAAGAAGAAATTAGCCCTATAGAAATCAACTTAAATGATAATATTAAAGAAATTATTCCTGAAAATAATACAGAAGAAATTGAAGAACCAATAATGGAAATTCCTCAAGAAGAACCTATTGTTATTCAAGAAGAAGAAGAAACTCAAGAAGATATTTCTAAAGAAATTGAAGAACCAATAATGGAAATTCCTCAAGAAGAACCTATTGTTATTCAAGAAGAAGAAGAAGAAACTCAAGAAGATATTTCTGAAGAAATTGAAGTGCCAATAATGGAAATTCCACAGGAAGAACCTATAGAACAAGAAATAAATAAAGATGATATTGACCAAGATGTAATGGCTCTTGAAGTTCAACAAGAATTAGCTAAAATATCTATTGATATTGATGATGATGAAATTGCAGATGCAGTTTCATCATCTCAGAAAACAATAACAATGGAAGATTTAGAAAATGAACAAATCAACTTAGATCCAAGTGATTTATTCAAAAATAAAGAACAAGAAAATGTAAATAATATTGACGAAAATTCAAATGAAGACGAATCAATACTTACAGATGCAGACTTAGATATGATTGAATCATTACAAAATAAAGAAGAAACTTCTCAGCCAATAGAAACAACACCTATTGAAAATACTGAAGAAATTGAACAAGAAGAGATAAAAGAAGAACCGCAAATTTCTATAACAGATCAGATACTACAAGAAGAAGCAGAAAAAAAAGCTATTGAAGAAGCAAATAAACCTGATCCAATTGAAGAACATATAGAAATTCCTCAAAATGCTCATCCTAAGCAAAATGAAGAAAAGCTAGAAACAAAAAAAGGACAAACTCCAATTGTACCTGTATATTCAGCAGAAATCCCTGATGAAGACATTGTTGAAAGCGATGATATAAAACAAGGAGATACAATTGTCCACCCTGAATTTGGACAAGGAATTGTTGAAAAATTAATCAGCTATGGTGAAAGAACATTATGCTCTGTTAACTTTGAACAAGTAGGAAGAAGACTACTTGATCCTAAAATATCAGAAATGAAAAAAGTTAATTAGAAAAATTCCTTAAAAATTTAATTATACGTTGAAGATATAGTATTTTCTTTTGTCTGAAAGACTGTTTTAGCGCTAAATTTGAAATTATTATAGATAAAGAAACTAAATCAAATTCATAAGCAGACATTTCTGAAAAACGTTTATAAAAATTTAGAATAATTTTTTGAGCAAAACTTCCAACAGCAGAAACTTTTATATCTTTAGCATTTTCATCATGTTTTACATATAAAAATTTAAATTCTTTTTTAGGATATTTATATTTTAATTTTTGAACAAGCTCTAAAATTAAATCTTCATTATCAACATCGTCTTCTTTAAACTGAGGATTTTCAACATATATAATTAGAATTTTTTTTGCTACATTAATACAAACATTCAAATTTCTTATATATTTATCATATCTTAATTTTACTAGTGGATAATTATTTTCTACAGGTATTTTTTCATCAAAATCAGAATGATAAATAAATCCGGTTTTGATATCCTTGTATTGAACAACGCCTTCAACTGGCATATTTTCTTGTTTTACAATATTCTTTTGTTCAATAAAATCATTAAAATCTAAAAGAAGTAAACTTAAGCGGGTAAGCAAATCTCCTCCTGAAATTTTATCAAAAGGAAAATCATAAATTTGAAGTTCTTTTTCTTTCAATAATTCTGATACTAAAGGAAAAGAACCTAAACTGAAAATTAAATCATATTTTTCTTTCATTAGCTTACATCCTACAAATATTTTATAATAACAAGTTTACCATATATTAAAATAATAAATATGATTTAAATGTAGTAAATTATTCTTTATGAGATATAATATTTGTATTAATTACGTGAATCTTTAATGATTAAAAAGGAAGGTAAGAATGAAAAATTTATCACCATTACAAGAAGAAAGACTAAAATACCAACCAAAATTACCAGCATCATTAGCTGGCGGTATTAGTAACTTAGTAGCTAAAGAAGGTTCTGCAACAGAATCAGTAGCAAACCAAGCAGAAATTAAAGAATTATTCCAAAATACATATGGAAAACCAACAATCACATTTGCTTCTTCAAATGAATCAAATACAATTGAAGCAAGAAATGTTGGTGTTATATTATCAGGAGGACAAGCTCCTGGTGGACACAACGTTATTGCTGGTTTATATGATGCAATTAAGCAATCAAATCCAAACAGTAAATTATATGGTTTCTTAGGTGGCCCATCAGGTATTATTGATGGTAAATATGTAGAATTTACTGATGAGTTCATAAATGATTATAGAAATACAGGTGGTTTTGATATTATCGGTTCAGGTCGTACAAAACTTGAAACAGAAGAACAATTCCAAAAATCATTAGCAGTTTGTCAAAAATTAGGAATCACTGCTGTTGTTATCATCGGTGGTGATGACTCAAATACAAATGCCGCTTTATTAGCAGAATGGTTCGTTAAAAATAATACAGGTATTCAAGTTATTGGATGTCCTAAAACAATTGATGGCGACTTAAAAAATGAACAAATAGAAATTTCATTTGGTTTCGACACTGCAACAAAAACTTATGCAGAATTAATTGGTAATATCGAAAGAGATGCTAACTCTGCTAAAAAATATTGGCACTTTATTAAAATTATGGGAAGAAGTGCTTCTCACGTTGCATTAGAAGCTGCATTACAATCTCAACCTAACATTACATTAATATCAGAAGAAGTTGAAACTAAATCAATGTCTTTAGCTTCTGTTATTGATTATATGGTTGATATCATTGTAAGACGTGCAGATATGGGTAAAAACTTTGGTATCGCTGTTATTCCTGAAGGCTTAATTGAATTTATTCCTGAAATGAAATCAATGATTGCTAATTTAAACGATATCATGGCAGAACTTGAAAATGATTCAGTATTTGTTAATGCCTCAACTATTCGTGAAAAATTTGAAATCGTTGAAAACAGATTATCAGCTGATAATGCTAAAGTTTATAACTCTTTACCAGCATTAATCAAAACTCAATTATTAGCAGATCGTGACCCTCACGGAAACGTTCAAGTTTCAAAAATTGAAACTGAAAAATTATTAATTGAAATGATTTCAACAAGATTAGATGAATTAAAATCTGAAGGTAAATACATTGGTAAATTCAATGCTCAAGCTCATTTCTTTGGTTATGAAGGAAGATGCGCATTCCCTTCAAACTTTGATGCTGATTATTGCTATTCATTAGGATACAATGCTTTTGCTCTAATCTCATTTGGATTAACAGGTTATTTATCTTCTGTTAGAAACTTAACAGAACCTGCATCTAAATGGATCGCAGGAGGTGTTCCTCTTACTATGATGATGAATATGGAACGTCGTCATGGTGAAATGAAACCAGTTATCAAAAAAGCATTAGTTGAACTTGATGGACCTGTATTCAAAAAGCTTGAAGCAAATAGAGAAGACTGGGCAATGAATGACAGATATTTATTTGCTGGTGCAATCCAATACTTTGGACCAAGCTCTGTTTGTGACATTACAACAGTGACATTACAACTTGAACAAGCTAGCAAATTATTAAATGTATAATATTTAATAATTACTATAAAATAAAATGGGACACTTAGATTAATTAAGTGCCCCGTTTTTTATATCTAACTAGGGAATTTCAAAATATAACTTATGAGAAATAATAATATTGTTATGTTTTACAATTACTTTGAAGATTATCAATACGACAGTTGTGTGTACAATGGAATTTGTTCTATTGGACCTAGAACATCATCTCTACAAGAAGTTCTAATAATGTATCTAAAGCTTCTAGCATTTTATACAATAGAATTACAAAATCTTGGTGGGTACAACAAAGATGCAAAGCAAATAATCCTTGATACCATTTCTATGCTTATGCAAAATCTTGAATACCAAAATAAACAATTTGAACAATTATTAATCAATATTAAAACATTACTTATTGATTCTAAAAAAACTTATTTAAAAATTTGTAAAGAGCGAAACACTGAACCTAAATTTATAAAAACAAATATCAAACTTGATAGTAGAATTAATAACATTAATACTCTTATTAAACAAGGTGAAAACGAATATGCTAAAAGAATTGAATATCTTTCACCTGAGCGAAAATGCTTATTAGAAATTATAGGTTTAATTATAAATAGCCTTTGCGTAAATGTTGTAGAGCTTGATAGCTATAATGAAAATAAAGAGCTTTCAAAAAAAGGTTTTAATAAAATTCTTACGCTACTTAATTTTTTAAATTATCAAGATACTGATTTTAACGACATAATTGAAGAAATTAATCAAAGTACAACAATAGATAATGAAATTAATAAAGAAATTACTAAAGTAAAAACAAAGTTATATGGAGAACCACAACAAAAAGAAGTTTCTCAATCAACTAGACCTAATAAAGCTATCCTTGTGGCCGGTAGTAGTTTCAAAGAATTAGAAAATATTTTGGAATATACTAAAGATAAAAATATTGATATATATACACATGGAGAAATGATTCAAGCTCATACATATCCGGAATTTACAAATAACTATCCTCAATTACAAGGTCAATTTGGAATGGGAATTGAAAATTGTTTACTAGATTTTGCAACTTTTCCAGGTGCTATATTCATTACTAAATTTGCTACAGAAAGCATAGAGTATCTATATAGAGGTAGACTATTTACAACAGATTATTTTGTTCCCAAAGGAGCAATTAAAATCGAACAGGATTATTCTCCAATAATAAAATCTGCTCTTGATGCTAAAGGGTTTAAAAGAGGAAAATCTCGTTCTTCAATTAATGTTGGGGTTTCATTAGAAAATATTAAATTTAAACTACAAAAATTATTTAAAAATTTAAGCCAATACAGCCATATAATAATTATTGGACCAGAAAGTTTTAACAAAAAAAATAAACTATATTTTGAAAAACTAATTAAAAATATACCTGATAATATTTTTATAATAAATTTTGGAACAAATTTAGAAAAAGAAAATATTGTATCTTTAGATGGCATAACAGATTTTTCAAAAGTTTATTATATAATCGATAATATTAAAGATAATATTAAAAATAATCCTATTGATATATCTATTTTTATTTCAAAATGTGATAGACATACAATTTCTAATATTATATATCTTAAGAATAATGGTGTTAAAAATATATTTCTTAGTCAATGCAGCCCTATTCTGTTAAATCCAAGTCTTATAAATGTTTTAACAGAATATTATGATATAATTCCAACAACAGATGCAAATGATGATATAAAACAGATAACTAACTCATAACAATCCAAAGCAAACGTTTAACGAGTTGTCCTAAACACATTGCTATTATGCTGAAAAACATATCATATAAAATTTTCATTCCACTCATTGTTAAAATCCAACCAGCAATCGTTGTTGATGTTTCGTGTTTTAGAGTAGCAATAAAAATCATACCTAAACACCCTGTTATATGGACAACTAAAACACCTACAAAAACAGCCTTTAGAATATTTACAAAAGAATAGTTCCCTTTAATAATAGAACCAGCAAAAAACAAAGCAGGAATATAACCTAAAATATAATAAAACCCATATTCAAAAATATATCTCCAGCCACCCCCTAAGGCAAATATAGGATAACCGACTAAACCCAATATAATATATCCTGTAACTGTTAATATTGAATATTTACGATCTAACAAACTCAAAATAAAAAATATTGCAGGTATTTGAGGGATATATTTATAATGCTTTAGAAAAGCATGCCAGTTTACACCTTCAGGAGTAAAATAATTATTCCAATGAACAAATAAATCCATAGGGATAATTGGATGAGTGAAACTTAACAACGTAAATGTTGCAATAATAATTAAGAGACCGGAACAAAGCATCAAAACTAATGTTCCAAAAGTAAATCTTGCTGCCTCTCCTTTATTTACAAATTTATTTAATTGTGCCTCTATTCTCTTTGTCATTTTATTATCAAATAATTTTCTAAATTAGCTTTTATATTTTTGAATGCTTCCTTAAAATTATCGTGGAAGATATTTTCTGTCCACATTATAAGAGCATCTTCACCATTATCTTGGTAATAACCTTTTCTTACACCTAAAGACTTAAACCCAAATTTTTCATATAGTTTAACTGCTGGAACATTTCCAACTCTAACTTCAAGTGTTATATATTTAACATAGTTATTATAACAATCCTCTAACATTTTAGCAATAAGAGCTTCTCCTACATGCATACGTCTATAATCTTCTCTTACAGCAATTGTAGTTATATGAGCTTCGTCTACAATATTCCATACCCCCATATAAGCTATTAGTTTAGAATTTTTATCCTTTACTGCATAATATTTAGCAACCTTATTATTTAATTCGTTAACAAAAGAATCTCTTGACCAATGATGTTCGCCATATGCAGTAGATTCTATTTCCATTAATGAATCTAAATCTTCTTTTTGTAAATCATCTATAGATATTTCTAACTTATTCATTATGGACAAATACTCTCCCAATCAATATTATCTTCTGTTTCTTCACCAGGTTCTACTATATGTTCATTATCCTCTAGCATAATCATTAATGTAAGTTTTAATTGATGTTTATAATGTTCTAAAGCTTTTTCACGTGTTTTGGCACAAAACACAAAACTAGGAATCTCTTTTATTTCAATATAATGATAAGGTTCACCATTAAAATCTAAATCTTCTCCTTCAATTAATGTCCAATTTAGATTCATATAATAATCTATATCTTTAGTCATCTAAAGAACTCCCGTTTAGAGGTTGTTTAAGCATTAAACCTTCTCCTCCAAGAGTTTCAACCATTTTACCATTCATCTGTAAATAAACAGGTTTTTCCGTATTATAATTGACTGTTTTAATTAATTGAAACATTCTTTTATATAAACTATCAGCTCCACCACCACATCCAAAAGAATCTGATACATTAATTATTACCTTAGATGGTGTTTCTACAACAGATAAAAGCTTTGTTGGTGGGATTTCAGAATATACGCCTTTACTCTGTTCATATTTTGTTGGACCTTGAAGTAGACAACGAACTGCATATTCAATATTTGATGTATTAGTCGTATTATCTCTTATAACAGTTCGATAAACTGCTTTATCATTATTATGACCAATAAAAAATATTTTTACTTTTGGATAATTCTTTACTGTTTCAACAGGTTTTTGTATTGTTTCTTGAGGAATTATAGGTTCTTCTATTCTAGTTTCATTCCTATGTTTATACAAAACATCCAATGTTGGTAATTTAATATTACCATCTACATAGTTTAAATAACCAAATATCCCAAGCGTTGCAATTAATGCACCTAGACCAATATTTTTAAAACCATTATTCTTTTTCTTCTTCTTTCTGCCCATTTATAGACCTCTTTACAACCATGATACCATTAATATATATCTTATTGTCAAGTATTTTGATATTCTTGATTGATAATATCGTATCTGTTCCTTTAAATACTTTCAGTGGTAAATCAAACGGATTTAATTCATTTATCATATCAACAAATTTACTTAAATCAACATTACGTAAATTTTCTGATTGTAAATTTTCAAGAACAATTTTTCCATCTTCAATATTTAGCTTACCTGAAAAAGTCATTTTTATTGTTTTTTCTCCCATCAAAACAGGAGCTTTCATATAAGTTATCAAATAAATTTTATTATGTTTTAACTTAAATTCCACATTATCAACTTTAAAAAATGATAAATTCCCTAATTTTATATCTGTTATTTTTTGAATATATCCCATATCAATAAGAGTTTTATTAAGATTATCTTCTGTAATAACAGCATTAAAAGTCATAGGAACATCTGTATAAAAAATTGCTGGATGTTGCCAATAATCAACATGGTTATATGGACAAATTGTTTCTAAATGTGCAGATGAAACATATACGCCCTTAGCATTTATATCTTTTGCATCTATTTTTACTGATTTAAATTTACCTTTTTTTAAGTCCATTGCAGAATAAGAATCAATTTTTACATCATAATCTCCTTGAGCATTCTTTTTCAACAATCTTACGATTGCTACCTTTGCAGCCTTTTTAGTTAAAAAATTCATTCCCAAAACATTTGTTATTCCTCTTGCTACAGGAGAAGATAACCCTTCAGGGACTGCACAATTATATTGAACATCAGCTAGTACAAAATTTTGAATAAATAATAGACTTAAAAATAATATAAATAACTTTTTCATTTTAATATCCTCTTTTATTACTCTTAATTTTATCACAATGAAAAATTTTATTTACAAACACTTGTTAAAATGATAGTATATTAATACATAAATAAGGAGAAGAATATGGCAAGATTAGTAAGACCAACTTGGGCTATTAGATGTACACAATCAGGATGCAGAACTTTATTTGAAGTTGCAGAATTAGAAGAAGGGAAACAACAAGAAGTAGTTTGCCCTAATTGTGGTGAACACTATGTATATCCAATAGTCGAAAATAATAACGAAAACCAATAATGTTTTTTAATAATACAGACAAACGCTATAATCAGTTCAGCGCATATTTAAAAAACAAATTTGGCGCAAAAGTTTATAAAATCACCCTTGATGCAGGTTTTTCATGTCCTAATAGAGATGGAACAATATCTACCGGAGGGTGTATTTTTTGTGATGGTTCCGGAAGCTTTTCACAAGCTCATTCTAATCTTTTATCAATAGAAGAGCAGGTAAAAACAGGTGCAGAAACATTATCAAAAAGATTTAAAGCAGAAAAATTTATGGCTTATTTTCAAGCATACACAAACACTTATAAGCCTGTTAATGAACTTGAAAAGATATACAAAGCATCACTAACACATCCTGATATTGTAGGATTGTCAATAGGAACAAGACCTGATTGTGTAGATAATGATAAATTAAAACTAATAAGCGATATCTCAAAAGATTACTACACTTGGATTGAATATGGACTACAATCTATACACGATAAAACCTTAAAAAAGATTAATCGTGGAGAAACTTTTGACACATTTTTAAGAGCATACGAAAAAACAAAATCATATGGAATAAATACCTGCGCACACGTCATATTAGGATTATGGGAAACCCATGATGAAATGATGCAAACAGCTCAAAAGCTTGCAGAATTAGAAATTGATGGAGTAAAAATTCATATGCTATGCGCATTAGAAAACACTAAACTTGCAAAAATGTATGAAAACAAAGAAATAGATTTTATGGCAGAAGATGAATACATTCAAACAGTATGTGATTTTCTTGAATATTTACCACCTAAAACAACTATACATAGACTTGCAGGTAACGGACTAAAAAAAGAATTGATTGCCCCTCGTTGGATAGGCAAAAAACTAGACTGCCTAAATAAAATCGATAAAGAATTATTAAGAAGAAACAGTCATCAAGGATACAAATATAAACATTCGTGATACGATAGAGAAAAACTATTACAATATATGAGGAGTATCAACTAATGAGTAATTTTATTGGAAAAGCAATTACTGGTTCTATGATTGCATTATCAAGCCTTACTGGATGCGATTCTGGAATAACATACAACAATAAAGCAGAAGAATATATGGCAGATAAACCTGCAAAAGAATACCTACAAATGGAAAAAGGTTGGAGAAATAATAATATGCGATATGCAGATATACAATCTTCACTTGATTCTGTGGCTTACAAAGATATATTTAATGGGACAAAAGCTGCAAAAGATTCTTCTAAAGTAGCAGAGTTTAATAAAATTGCTGCAAAAATGAAAGTTGATAAAAATATAAAAACTTATGAAGAAGCATTCAAAAATCTTGATAATAAAACCCTCAATATGGGTATTACAACAAAAGAACATAAAATGAATTTAAAAGAATACAATAATTATGAATATAAGAAAAGCGTCGGCAGGTTTATATATAATCATATTGATAATTCAAAAGTACTTCAATGCAGACAGTTTAAAGCTGATAGCATTGCTTATAATAAATTCTTTAAAAAACATAATCTTTTAAATGATTCAGTTATAAGTCAGATTACAAAAGTTTCAAAAAAAATAAAACCTTAATAATTACTTTTCAATCATATAAGTTTGGATTATAATTCAAACTATGGGAAAGAAAATTATCACAACAAATAGAAAAGCTTTTCACGATTTTACAATCTTTGAAAAATATACTGCAGGGATTGTTCTTACAGGAACAGAAATCAAATCAGTAAGACGAAATGCTGTTAACCTTAAAGATTCATTTGCTAAGATTGAAGATGGTGAAGTTTTTCTTTATAGCTCCCATATTTCACCTTATGAACAAGGAAATAGATACAACCATAAGCCTGATAGAGTTAGAAAACTACTTTTAAACAAAAAAGAGATTCTTAAAATCCATATGAAAGTAAAAAAAGACGGATATTCAATAATCCCACTTGAAATGTTTTTTGTTGAAGGTTTAGCAAAATTAGAAATTGGGCTTGCAAAAGGTAAAAAATTATACGACAAACGAGAAGCAATAACTAAAAAAACACAAGAAAGAGATATTGCAAGACAAATAAAAAGATAAGGTTAAATAAATGTACAATAAAAATGATATTCTTCTAAAATTAAATAGTGAAAATTATTATATAGACAGAAAAACTCTTTCTACATTTATCAATCTATGGAAAATAGATGCAGTATATGAAAATGAAGAAAAAGAAGAATATTATGACGATTTTGCAATTGAGAGAATTAAAAAAGGTATCAACTTAAAAGCTCAAGGCTTCTCAGATGAACAAATTATTCGTAAACTTAATAAACTTGTAAATATAAATGAATCAGATGAAATTGAAGAAGAAAAAACTCAACTTCCAACAATTTCTTCTACATCAGAAATAAATGAAACAACTAACTTTAAACCTGAGTTGAGAAATCTTACACTTGACGTAACAACCCAAACATTACAAATGCTTGCAGAATCTGTTGCGAAAAAAATTACTGATGATATTAAGAATTCTGATATGGCAGAAAAATTAATTGAAGCAGGTGGTTACAAAAGAGATAATGAAATCTTAGCAGAACAATTAAAAGAATTAATTGAGCATAATAAAAAATTATCTGAAAGAATTGAACAACTAGAAAAAAAAGAAACATTCTTATCAAAAATTTTTAAATTATTTAATTAAAAAATATTTGAATAAGATCTAAAGTAATCAGAAATAATATTTGCTAACATTGGTAAAATCCAAACTAAAATAGCTGCCCCAAATACTGGTTTGAATAAGAAGCTTAATTGGAATACGTTTACTTGAGGAGCAGTTTTAGAAATTACACCCAAGATAATATCTTGCCCTAATGTTGCTAATAAAACAGGTGAAGCTATTTGTAATCCCATATATAAAACATTAGAAGATAATTGGATTAAATAATCCATATTAACAAGTTTCATCAAAGGAATTGAAGTTGCATAAACAGGAAATATTTGAAAGCTTCTGACAAAGGCATTAACTAACCAATATAAGCCACCAACCTCAATAAAAATTAATATTCCTAATAAAGAAACACACTTACCTAAAATAGATGTTTGACTTTGCGTTGTAGGATCAAGGACCATTGCAGAAGATAACCCCATTTGCATATTAATCATATCAGCACCAGCATCTATTGCCAACAAAATTAATTGAGCCATATACCCAATCATTGCACCTGTTACAAAATTCAATAATATAGACACTAAAAGAGAATTATCTTTAGGAGGTGGTCCAAGATGTAATGTAGCAACAAATATTCCTGTTAATAACAATGCTAAAGATAACTTTGTAATTGTATTAACTTCTTTTCTATTAAAAACAGGAGCTAAACGGATAAAACCTAACACTCTTGCAAACACAATTAAACCAGCTGTAATATTTACAGCAAGTTGTGGAAACATATGTCCTAATTGTGCAATAAAATTATCCATTACTTATTTAACTCCAAAGGTAAATCAACAGGAACAAGTTTTACCCCATTAATTTTTTCTATACAAGTTTTATCTTGAAAAATTGTTATACAAAGATTTATTTTTTTTCTTCCTTTACAAAAGGACAAACGAGTAGCTCCAATATTTTTAGGAATTAAGATCATAGAACAACCTTTTCCTTTAGTTGTACACATAGGTTCTATTTTTAAAATATCAGAATTACTTACTTCTATATTAGTTATTTGTTTATCAGCCATCAAAATATAATTTTGATAAGCCATAGCAGGTATAGAAATAAATAAACTAGCTATTAAAATTAAAAACTTTTTCATAATTATCTACCTATTATTTTATTGGTTTCTATAAAGTTAGGCTTAGGCATAGGAGTTCTTGGTGATTTATCATATCTCAGTTTTTCATCCTGATTAATAAATGGAGCATCACTAGGCTTTTTAATAACATCTCTTAATTTAAGATTTTCAGGATATCTTTCTGATAATTCTCCTGGTTGTAATGGAGATGTATAACGATAATAATCAGCTGCTAAAACATAATTATCATTTTTTGTAACTAAATTAAAAGCAAGCCCCATACCTTCTTCAAATAAATTTGTAAGAAGTTTAATAAATCCCATACCTCCTATAATGATTACAAGAAATACTGCAAAAATCTTTGGAGCTGCAGCTATAGTTTGTTCTTGAACCTGAGTTACAGCTTGGATAATACCAACAACTAAACCAATCGCAGCAGCAACTAATACACATGGCATTGACACAGCCAACATTGTCATAAATCCTTTTGCTAAATATTCTAATAAAACTTCCATTCTAATTTTGTCCTTATATTTCAATATATAAATTCAACTATTTTATATTATTTATACCATTTACCCCTAATTGTAACTTTGTACAAGACCTTGAACAATTAATGCCCAACCATCGACTGCGATGAATATCAACAACTTAAACGGTAAAGAAATAATTGTTGGTGATAACATGAACATACCTAGAGCCAATAATATATTTGCAACAATTAAGTCCAATACTATAAATGGAACAAAAACAATAAACCCTATTTCAAAAGCTGTCTTTAATTCACTTAATATATATGCAGGAGCAACTTCCCACATATTGATTTCTTCAGGAGATTTTGGAGGAGTTTTTCTAGCTAATTCAACAAAAAATGCCAAATCACTCTCTCTAGTCTGCTTCATCATAAATTCTTTTAAAGGTTTAGATCCTTGTTCTATAGCTAATACTATATTTTTAGAGGATTGATATGGAACTGAACCATAGTCATACATTTTTTGAAAGACTCCACTCATTGTATAGAATGTAAGAATCATACTTAAGCCAATAATTACAATTGAAGGAGGTACCTGTTGAGTACCTAATGCTGTTTTTAACATTGAAAAAACAATTGTAAACCTTAAAAAGCTTGTCATACAACAAAACATAAATGGTAGCAATGAAAAAACAGACATTACAACCAACATTTGTAAAACAGGATTTATATCTTTTAAAAACTCCATTTCTACTTCCTCTTAAGAATATATTTCTGAATCTCTTCCTAATTTCTTAACTAAATTTTTCATAACAGGTTGTTTATTAGATGACATCAAATCATCTTCTTTTTTTATAAATTCTGATAAATCAACAGGGTTATGATAATTTCGTTGCTGTACATTATTAATATTATTATTTAACTTAGATATTAATGTTGTTCTTTCCAAATCTCCTGCAATCAAGAATTTTTCACCATTTGCATTTACCACATACAATGTTTTTCTTGGAGAAAGGCTCAAAACTTCTTCAACAGAAAGATTTCCTGAACGCTTACCACCAATATTAGATATACTAAATTTTTTATAAACAAATAGAGCAATACCAATAACACTTAACATTGCTAAAATATAAACTACAAAATGTGCTAAATATCCCATTTTATCTCTCCATACCCTATAAATAAAACTAGAAACTAGTTTTATAAATCATCAGCATCGATATCAAAATCGCTGTAATCAAAATCTTCTCCACCGCCTGCTTGATTCGCTTGTGGTTGAGAATCTTGTCCTGCTGGATTTTGTACAGCAGATTCAGTTATTTGAGAATCAACTCCAGCAGGAGTTGTGTTAACATCTGCTATACTTAATGGTGCTCCTGCCATAATATCTTCTGCTGTAACATTTGATATTTTAACTCCATATCTATCATTAATAATAACAAGCTCGCCTCTAGCAATTATCTTATCACCTACTTTTAGTGAAACTTTATTGTTATAAACTGAACTTATATCTACAACTAATCCTTCTTGAATATCTTTTAATTCCCCTAAAGAAATTTTTATTTTATCAAATTCAGCATTCATTTCAACTTGAAGGCTATCCCACAAGTTATTAATGTTTACGCTGTTATCCATATCATCACCTCCATTGTCATCGTATGGAATTATTAATTCCGGATTTGGATTTAAATTAAATTTTTGCAAAATATTGTCACATACTAAAGTCATTTCATCTGATTTACTATTTTCAAATAAAACGACATCACCAACTGAAATATTTTTTATATCACTAACTGAAAACATTGTAGAACCAACATGTAAATTTACTTCTGATAAAGCATCTTTGAATAACCTCTCATCTATTGGATTTTCAGGTTCTGCAAGAGTTCTTGGATCAAGCATTTGTTTTGGAATTGAAATTACAAACCTTGCGCTTTCATCAGAACTCATATTTCTAACAAAATAAGATATATTTATTTCATCTGGATGTTTTGTTAAGTTTTCTTTATTAATATTATCTGAAATTTTTGAATACAAATAATCATTAAAAGATGTTATTATCTTTGCTTCTAAATCAGATATAGAAGATAGTTCAAATTTTTTATTTGTCTTTCCTAAAATTTTATCTAATATAACAGAAATAGCTGTTTGAGAGATTCTTATAAAAATATCATTTCGAGGAGCAACTTCGACTTTAGTAACAAAAAAACTTTCTGATTTAGTTAAAACATTCATGTTTTCACTAATTGAAACAAGCTTAAATTCAAACCCCTTATCAAAAAATTCATCACTAGCTTCTTGCACTGGAGGCAAGAAAATATCTCTGAACCAACCGAATTGACGATATAATTCACTTGAAAAACTTGTTTTAATTTGATTATCTAAAGCTTCCATACCGGTACATTTCCCCATAAATATATTAATGGTTATAAATCAAGTTGCCATCAACCATTTAATGTATTTAAAGTTTTGTAAATTTTTCTTAAAAAAAATTAAATTATTTAGCAATATAAAAAAGGCATGAAACTTTATAAATTAGTAAGTGGTAAGTTTTATTTGTTAAGTTATAAGGAATTAAAAAATGGGGAATTTAGTAAAAAAAGTTATTGCAAGCACATTATGTGTATCATTTATGACAATGCAAAGTGCATTTGGCTACCAAATGACTGGAGAAGTATTAGGAAATAATACAGTAACTGGAGGAACAGGAGCAAACGGCGCTAATATTGTAAGTTCAAGTGGAGGATTCCAAGGTTTTGAAAATGGAGGACTATTAGGACTTAATAAAAATGAAGCAACTTTACACTTTAATGGAAATGCAGTTATCAATTGGGGACAATTAAATGTCGGAAGTTACCAAACACTAAATTTCGCAAATGGCAATCATGTTGTTTTAAATAATGTATTAAATGGTATGTCAACTTTTGCAGGTAGAGTTACTGGAGAACAAGGACAAATTATCATTTCTAACCCTAACGGTATGCTTATGCAAGGTGGACAATTTGAAACATCTGGCAGCATAATGTTTACAACTAAAAACTTAACAGATATTAAATATACAGATTTAGCAGATCAAGCTACACTTAAAAATAAAATCGACATGGCTGGATATGATAATGATTATGCAGTTATTGTTTTCGAAAAAGGTGATTGGAGAACAGGATGGAGAAATACATCAATAGAAGCTGGCGATATCAATATTTTAGCTAAAGGTATTGATATTAAAAATGCAGATTTAGTAGCTAGCAAAGGAAATGTTGTTTTAAAAACAACAGATGGAGCTAATTTCATCGCAACAGGCAATACTCAAGGTGTAAAATTTGAATCAGGTAATACTATTCAAGTTGCGACAACATCTATTAAAACTCCTAATGGTGGCTTACAATTAATTACAGACAAAGGAAATGTTTCAATTTCTTCTCCTATTAAGAGTGTAAATATTGTAGATTCAAATGTAAATGGTAATTTATCAGTTAGATCAAATGTTCATCTTCCTGGTTCTTGGGATGAATTATGGGATTTATTAACAGGTGAAAATGATTTATTTGGAGATATCAAAGTTAGCAATAGTAATGTTTCTGGTTCAACTAATTTAACAGCTTGGGGAGATGTTATTATAAGTAATAGTACATTAGGAAACTTATTTGCACACTCTCAATTAAAAGGTATTAATGTAGCAGATTCAACTATTAAAGGTGAAGCATCATTCTCATTACCAACAATTAAAATAGAAGGACCTTTATCTGGTCATACATATTGGGAACACAATGATAGTGTTATTTGTAAAAATACAGCAATTGGTGGAAATATTATATTAAACGTAGCAAAAGATGCACAATTTACATCTCCTGAAAACTTACATTTCGTAAATCCTAATGTTGGAGGAATCTTAACAGCAGATGCTAAAAATACTTTATCATTTACAAAAAATGGTTCTGATTTAAAAATTAATAAAGCATTTACTGACAAATATAAATTAACAGCAGGCAACGAATTACAATTTAAAACTGATAAAAACTTAATTGCAGATAATACAGCAGGAACATTCTATTCAAAATTAACAAGTTTCTTCGGTAAAAACGTTACTCTTAATAACATTGAAACAAAAGGAGCTTTAAAAGCTGAAGCAAATGACAATGTTATAGCAAATAATATTAAAGTTGCAACTGGCTCAATTTGGGAAAATATCTTAGGAAAACAAAATACAGTTGCAACATTTAAAGGAAAAGATATTATATCTCAAGATTCAAGCTACAACGGAGAAGTAGTTGTAAAAGCAAATAATGCAACATTCATCCAAAATGACGGCAAAATTTTAAAAATAATGGATTCAATTATCTCAAATAATTTAATAGTAGATTCTAATGGCGAAATCTACATTGGTTCTTGGAATAAATCAGGAAACTATGGTACACCAACTCAAATTGGTAATGCTGATTTATACACAACAAACAAAATCACAATATGGGATGCAAATATTAGTGGCAACACTCAATTAACAGCGGATAATTCTATCAATATTTATGATTCAAACTTCAACACTGCACAAATGAATGCAAACAGTATTAAATCAAACAACTCAAATTATGCAGGAGATATAAGTGCCGTAGCAAATAATGCAGAAATTACAAGCAACGAAAAATTATCATTCATTGATACAGCTATTGAAAAATTATTTAAAGCACATTCAAACAAAGATGTTGAAATCAAAGATAACTCTAAATTTAACAATGCAGACTTAAAAGGCAAAAACGTAATTGCAAAAAACAATGCAAACTTCAATGGTGATATCAAAGTTAATGCAGAAAATGCACAATTCAAAACAGATAATAAATTAACATTCAAAGATTCAAACATATCAGGTTTATTTGAAGTAGAAAACAAAGCAAACTTAAATATCATTGACTCAATTATCAACACAGCAAAATTAACAGCTAATAACATCGCAGCTAAAAATACAAACTTCAAAAACACAGTTACTGTTAATGCAACAACAGATGCTAGTTTTGATACTAACAATGATATAACAATTACTGGAACAGTTGGAAACAACTTCATTGCAAATTCAAAAGGAACTGTATCAATTATCGATATGATTACAAATAAAATTAATGCAACAGGTAAAAACGTAAATCTTACAAAAACTACTGGAGACCTAACAATTGATAACAATATAAACTTAACAGCAGATAATGATGTTCTTGTAGAATCAACAAATGGTAACTTAACTGTTGACGGAACAACTATCAATGCAAAAAATGTAACAGCAAAAGCTAAAGGTAATAACGAAGTTAAAAATATTAATATTGCAGGAACACTTCAAACTTCTGGAGACAGAATCTCTATAAATGATTGCTCTAGCGATCACTTAGCAATTATCAACCCTGAAAATAACAAATTTAGCTACGCAGAAATCTTTGGAACAAAAGCTAATACAACAGAATTTGCAAATGGAGAATATTTATACATTGATTTAACAAACTCTTCATTATACAACAATAACAGAAACTCCATTATCGCTAGCGCTAACAACGTTGACAAAATTGTAATCTACCCAACATTATTTGGATATGAAGTAGGTCAAGAAACAACTAAAAACTTAAATAACTTAGTACAAAAAGGAGTTAACCCAGTAATCGGAACAGATTTCTCACCAATCGCATTCGCAGCAAACGAAAATGGTAGAAGAGGCGGAATCTACAAAGCAGCTGGAGATAAAATATACAAAGATGTAGAAGAAATTGTTCATATCACAGATAGATTTAACTTAGACTAAATTAAATAATATAAATAAAAAGGCTTAGTGTAAATAACTAAGCCTTTTTATTATTAAAATTTTTTATATTGATTTTGATTAATATAATTGAATACATTTTTAACAATCAAAGGAGGAAAATTATAGTTGTTATTACAAGGAGATATTTTTAGAATTGCCTTATTATTTCCAAAAGTAAAAACAGTTGCTAAAAATTTATACTGATAATAAGAAAAAACAATATAACCACCTTGAGACTGAATTTCTTCAATATTAAAATTATTATGAGAAATAGCTGCTTCTGTTAAAAGAAATAACTTTTCGAATCCTACATTAAAAGTTTTAATACACTGTGGTTGGGTTACGTTTTGAGGGATCCCAAGAGGAGTAGATTGTTGAGACGGACTAGGAGTATTTGCAATAGAATAAGACACTCCACAAAGATATATAACTAATAAGCAAAATATTTTAATTATTCTTTCCATGATTCACCATAATTTATATCAACTAATAAAGGAACACTTAGAGGTTGACCTAACTCCATACATTCTTGTACTAAATTTTTAACTTCATTAAGTTCTTCTTTTGGCAGCTCAAAAACAAGTTCATCATGCACTTGCATAATCATTTTAGCTGATAAATTTCTATTAGTTAGTTCTTCATCAACTTTAATCATTGCTTGTTTTATCAAATCAGCTGCAGTACCTTGCAAAGGTTGATTTATTGCAGCTCTTTGTGCAAACTCCCTCATTTGATAATTTGAACTCCCTAATTCTGCTGCCAAATATCTTCTTCTACCTAATATTGTTTCAACATATCCATATTTATTTGCAAAATCAATTTTATCTTGCATATATTTTTTTATTTTTGGATAAGATTCAAAATATTTATCAATGAATTCTTGAGCTTGATTATTAGAAATATTTAAAGATTTAGCAAGACCATATTTAGATTGCCCATAAACAATTCCAAAGTTCACAGCCTTAGCTTTTCTTCTCATGTCCTTTGTAACTTCATCTATTTTTACACCAAAGACTTTTGAAGCAGTTAATGTATGAACATCAATATCAGAATTAAATGCTTCTATCAAGTGTTCATCACCTGATACATGAGCTAATAACCTTAATTCAATTTGCGAATAATCCGCAGATAAAATTATATTATGCTTCTTATCTTGAGAACAAAAAGCATTTCTAATTTTATTTCCTTCTTCTGTCCTTATTGGAATATTTTGTAAATTTGGATTTGAAGAAGATAAACGACCAGTAACTGTTGTTGCCTGATTATATGTTGTATGAATACGTCCGTCTCTTTTAGAAATTAATGTTGGCAAAGAATCTGTATATGTAGATTTTAACTTAGAAAATTTTCTATGCTGTAATATATAATCACATATTTCATATTCTAAAGCTAATTCTTCCAATATTTCAGCAGAAGTTGAGCGAGATTTTTTCTTCTTATTTTTAATTTCTAATCTATCATATAAAACTTCAGCAACCTGTTTTGGAGAATTAATATTAAATGGACCTCCTGCTAATTGATATATAAATTCTTCTAATTCAGCAAGTTTTTCAGTCATATAAGAAGATAAGTTCTTTAAATAATTAACATCAATTGCAACACCTGTATATTCCATTTTAGCTAATACCTTGGTTAATGGAATTTCAATATTTTCTACTATATTTTTTTCATTATTTGACAAATTATTTTTCCAATATTCAGTCAATTTTAATATAGTATAACCTTCATCAGCAGCATATTTCCACATATCATCAGTACATTCAGAAGTAACAACTTCTTTGTCTAACATCAAATGATTTAAAAAATCTATTGCTTGAAAATCTATAGAATGATTTCTATTTGGATCTTTAACATAACTTGCGAGCAATACATCATAATCTAATCCTGCTAATTCAATATTATTTGCCTTTAATATATTAATAGCTAATTTCGCATCATAAAAATATTTTTTTATTTTTTCATCTTCTAAAATATCTTTTATTTTTGATAAATAATTTTCGGCTAAAAAATATCCTTTATTATTTAATCCAATTGAAAAACCTATTATTTTATTTTCATTTTCAGTATAAAAATTTATTGCAAACATACCAGCATTTTTAATTTCAGAAACAAGATCATCAATATTGGAATCATCTATTTTTAGAGATTCAAACTCAGTATCCCCAACAGATTCTTTAACAGCTTGAGAAAATAGACCCAACTGTCCATTATCGAATGAAACTTCTTTTTTCTGTTCTAAAATAGGAATAATTTTTTGCTCTTGAATTTCTTCATTAGGATTAAAAGATGATAATATAGGATTGATATTTTTCACAAAGGAATAAAACTGCATCTTTTTAAGAAATTCAGTAACCTTATCAATATTTGGAAGAATTATATCTGCTTTTTCAAAATCAAAATTTATATCTACATCTCTAATAATTGTTGCTAATTTTTTACTCAAAACAGCCACATCTTTTTCTGCACAAATTTTTTCTTTAACAGATTTCTTTTCAATATTTTCACAATCATTTAATACAGCTTCTAAATTCCCATATTTTTCTAATAATTGCTGAGCAGTCTTAGGACCAATCCCTCTTATTCCTGGAATATTATCAGAAGTATCGCCTCTTAGGGCTTTATAATCAACAACTTGATTTGGATAAACTCCTAATTTATCAAATACTTGTTTCCAACCATATTCAAATAATTCACCTTTTGATGGGATTAAAACTTTAACAAAACCTTCCTTATCTATTAATTGAAAAGAATCTTGATCTCCTGTTAATATAAGTGTTTTATCCCCTCTTTCAGTAGCTCTTTTAGAAATTGTTCCAATTAAATCATCAGCTTCAAAACCTTCTTTGGTATAAATAGGAATATCAAAAGCTTGTAAACCTTCAATAATAAATTCCATTTGTACAGATAAAGAATCAGGCATTGATTCCCTATTTGCTTTGTAATCCTCGTATAATTCAGTTCTAAATGTTTGATGTGATACATCAAATGTAACAGCAATTGAATCAGGTTTTATTTTCTTTAATAAATCAAAAATAGCTTTAAAAAAACCATAAACAGCCCAAGTTGGTTGATTTTGAGAATTTTTCATTGCAGTACGTTCTAATGCAAAATATTGCCTAAATGCCAAAGCATGCCCATCAATTAAAACTAATGTCTTACTCATAAAACCCTTCCAACCTAAACTTTAACTTATTCTATTGTATCAATTAAAGAGAATAAGTCCAGATTTGTAATATTTATAATTCATTTGTAATATAATAAATAGGATGAAAAAGATTTTAATTATTATATTCTTAATTATTTTTTCTTTTCCATCATTTTCTGATGAGGTATACTCTAACCTAAAACAAGAAAATGAATACTATTGTGGTCCTGTTAGTTCTGCAAATACAATTATAAATTTATATAATATTAATCAACCAAATTTGATAGAAACACTTGCAAACTATGAAAAAACTAAAGAAACAGGAACAACACTTAATAATTTATGCAAAGGAATAGATAAATTCTTAAAAAATAACAATATAAAATCAAATCTCTCATACTATGGATTTATAAATGCAGACAAAAAATATCAGAAGTCTACCGAGATAAATATCTCTCAACTCCAAGGACAAGGAATAATTAATATTGGTATTTATAAAAGATACAACAAAGAATTTATAAGACAAGAAGGCCATTTTGTATCTTTTGTTGGAATTTCTGATAATTCTATATATGTATTAGACCCTTATAATAAACATAGTGATATTGAAACTTGGACATTTGAAAAACAAAAGCTTAACCTTATTAATAAAGATAAACTTGAAACATTTACACAAACAGATGAATGTTATTTAATCACATCTCAAATTGAATACCTAGATGAAGGAGAATTTGCAATAATAAATGGGATTATTATTATGAATCAGGAGTAACTTGATTTCCTTCACTGTCTAAATAATATTTATTTCCACTTTTAGTTGTGTATTCATTAACAGATATAGATTTACCATTAACTGTAATAGATACAGTTTTAATATTACCAACTACAGGATCTTCTTTGGCTTCCTGAAATTCTGTTAAATTCTTTTGACTCTCAACAGATTGTTTTTCTTCTGGATCACTTGCTTGAAGTAATTCACTAAAGTAACTAAAATCACCTTCAAATTTTGGTGTTTGCGAATCTTTAAAATTTATTGTTGCTGCATGCCCATTATGACTTAAATTACAAGTATAATTATTTCCATAAGATATATCTACACCCAATGATCTAAAACCCTCAAGTTCTTTTTTATAAGTATTTTTGAAGTTTTGAATCGTTTCTGGAGATGTTTTATCTACATTTTTTGTTTCAGATGTATTAGAAACAGCTTTCGTATCAGGATTAGAAGCCATAAAAATACTTGGATCACTACTTGTAGACTGAGTAGTTGTAGCTTGATTACGTTTTTTTATCGTATAATCACTATTTACACCTGATGTTCCGTTAACTGATACCATAGCTATATCCTCTCTTGCTTATATACATATATAAAGTAAATAAATATTGACTAATTTTAAAAATTAAAAATTTCTTTACAATTGTTTATATTTAATAATGTTCATTTATATATTTATCATTAATACCTTGTAAATGAGCTAAAGATTTTAATGGATTTTGTTGTTCATCATTATCATCTAACAAATTATGAAACCAAATTGCTCCAGCCTTTTCTTTAAACATATCAATTGGAATTTCTATAGGTACTCTAGATTTATGAGGATCAATTAAAGTTACATACTTTGAATTTATATTTTTTATTGCATAAGCATGATGAGATGTTAATTTGACTTTTTCATGATGTTTATTTTTAAAAGGAATACTTTCTTTTATATTAAAATTACAAGAAGCAGCATATTTATTAGGATTAGAAGAAAAATCTTTGATAAATTTTTCATAATACTGCTTTGAATATAAATTTAACGCATTCAATTTTTTTATATTAGGAAAATTTTCAGGTTGTTTTAAATCTATCATTGAAGCTTTTTTACCTGTTAATAAATAATAAACCTGATTTGAAGTACCTGCTTCTATTGGATTTTTTGCACTAGATAAAAATTCATATACATAAGATGGTGTATCAGAAGGTAATTTTATATTCCCATTTTTTAAATCATTTCTATATTTTTCAAATGCTAATTCAAATGCTAAAACATCACCATCTCCTTTTGAATATTTTCTACAATATGCCACAACTTTACCATTCTCATCAATATCAGGAAGATATTCCCTACTTGCATCCTTTAACTCTTTTCTAGTTATATTATATTCCTTGTTAATTCCCTTAAATTTAACAGTTACAGAATTATCATCATTAACTTTTATAGCATTTTTTATAACTTCTTTACCTTTTTTAGTATTAGCTAAAGAATTTAAACCTGAAAGCATCCAGCAATCACCAACACTACCTTGTTTAGTATGAGAGATCTTACCATTAATCCTTGTATTACTATATGTACTATACCAATCCGCAGCAAAACCTAAAACAGCACCAGATAAAACTAACCAAGATGTTTTTGATAACATTCCAACAATCATATGATGAATTGTACTCTTATTAGGATTAACCCTTCTTGCACTTGCAACCCACTTATCTAAATCATTTACCAACCATTTTACAATCCCCAAATTTTGGATTTGAGGTACAAGCTTTGCTATTCCATATATCCCAGCAAAACAGCCCCCTTGTAATACTCCCCAAGCCGCACCTATTAATGTAGCACTTGCTCTTTCCTTATTTCTTCGATGATTTGCTATGGTTTTAGCTATAGTATTATTCTTTATCTCCATAATATCAGAATAAGTATCAATAAGATCTTGATAATTTGAATGTATAGTAGGAGTATTAAAAGCTTTTAACTCAACATCATTTTGATTTTGAGTAGAAGCTTGAATATTATTATTAATTTGCGAATTAATTCCAACCATAGCACAGTTAACCTTATATATAAAGTATTTTTTTATAAAAAAATTGCCTTAAATTAAATAAAAATGGAACTTACATAGCAAATATTTCTTTGTTTATGTTTTATTCAAATAGGTTAATTCTGTATGGATTTAGGCAAAGTACAACAGTTTAATTACCCCGTAAATAATTTGTATCCTAATAAAAAAGAAGATACAAAACATATTAGTGTGCCTAAAAATATCAATAATACCTACTTTAGAGGAGGTTATGATAAATATTCAGACAAAAACATCATACTAAATCCAACTTTTTCTAAATCAGATATTACAAAATTAGCTCATAATAATACAATTACATTTAAAAGCTTAAGTAAACAACAGAACTTAAAAGATAGAAAAAAAAGAAATAACGAATTAGGATATAAAGAACTTTCAAATAGAGAATTCGAAAAGCTTCTACCAGAAGTTTCAAATAAACTAGAAAAATTTAATACAAATCTTCTTTCAGATAGCCTTAATAAACATAATATTCTTATTGCTGACAAAATTTTATCAAATGAAAAATTTTATAACAACCCAAATATTATGAAAAATTTAAGTAATATAATTTATTCTACAGATTCTAGTGATAAAAATATGATTGCAAACACTATTTTTTCTAACAATGAATTATATGAAGATAAAAATATAATAAACGAAGCAAGCAGTATAATTTCATCTTGCAGAACTCCTGAAAAAGCACGATTTGCAAAAAGAATTTTAACAGAGAAAAGATTATACGAGAATTCAAATATAATAAAAAATACTGCTAACATAATAAACTCAATAAAAAATCCGAACAATTTAAAATAAAATCAGAGATAACAGAAAAAATTTTATCAGATAAAAGCTTATATAATAATGAAAAATTTATGAATAATGCAGGAAATATTATTGAAGAAACTAATAATACTTTATATGAAATTTTCCAAAATGATATTATCAAAAATAAAATTTTAAATAAATTAAATCTAGATAGTGATTCAGTAAAATTAAATAACAATTATATTAATAATGTTTATCAATTAGAATTTAATAACAAAAACGAAAAGCAAATATTCTTTATCAATAAAACGGATAATGGTATGGAATATAATGGTTCTGAAAATCAAAAAATAATGGGTAATAAAACTCTTGTAAGACGAGAATTTAATGATGGAACTTATCTTGTTGAAGAAATTGGCAATATTAAGGTTAAAAATGAAAATATCCCTATTTCATTAAAAAAGACACGATTTGATAATAATGGTATCCAAGTTCGTTCAGAAGTTCTTACACCATCAAAAGATAAACCTGGAACATATACAATCAATGTCTATGAAAGAGGACTTAATCAATCAATGAAGAAAAAACCTATTGGAACGGTAGAACTATATGGTTCAAAAAATCAAGGTATGAAATCAAAGAGAACAGTAACATCATCAGATGGCACTGTGACATCTCATACAATAATTCAAGGTCCTAAAGGATCAGGGATGAAATATGAAATAAAAAACAAAGATGGAAATATATTGGGAACTACAGAAAGACAATTCAGAAAAATAGATAAAAATCATTATATATCATCTGTTAATGGACAAAAATATGATACCAAATTTGTTGGAGATAAAGTTATTACTTCTAAAATTGATAAAAATAGAAATAAGCTAGAATCAATTGAACTAGGTTCTGATGTTTTAAACAAAAAATTAATTAATTTATTTAAACAATTACCTGGAGATCATTTCTTTAAAATAAAAGAATTAGGTTTAAAGAAAATATATCTAGATTCTTCTTATGATTGTAATAGTGCTGTTTATTATAATAATAACAATACAATTGGTATGAGTAAAAAATTAAAAAATAACCCATTTGTATTTGCGCATGAATTAGGTCATGCTATAGATTGGCATTCTAAACCAGAAAAAATACGTAATAATAAAGATTTAATAAAAATATATCAAAAAGAATTAGCAAATTATAAGAAACAATCATCTGATGCAGAAGGTTATTCAATTGATTATTTTACAACAGGTGAACGTCCACTAGGAGAAACAATAGCTGAATGTTATGCTTTAACATCAGGTTTGATTAATCAAGATGAATATGCAATTTACTTAAGAAGTGTTGTATTGCAACAACACTTCCCAAGAACTTGTGCAAAAATTATGGAACTAATGAATAAATAAATATAGACATCTTCTGAAATACCTACAAGCTTTTGTTCGGAATGACTCTGCCGAGAGGACAATTGCGGATTCTTGGCAGAGTGCGGAGTGATTTTGAATTGCAAAATCACGAAGACACGTTTAACGGCAAGAAGCAAGCAGAGTATCGTCGGCGAGAGGGAAGGGTGGATAATAAAAAAAGATTGAACTTGAAATCCATCAAATTCAATCTTTTATTTAAAATAGAACTTGGCAACTAGTTATCTTCCCAGGAAGTGGCCCTCCAAGTATTTTCACCGCAATGAGTCTTTACGACCGTGTTCGGGATGGGAACGGGTGTTTTCCTCACGCTTGGTCACCAAGAATGCTTTTGTTTCTATCTCC
>CASFGO010000016.1 GCA_949294335.1 uncultured bacterium
CAGAGGATATCCAAAAAGTAGAAGATTGGGTAAATGCTAAATTTAATGCAAATACATCAGCTGGGAAATTATCATTAGCAGAATTAAATAACATAGCAATAAATGGCGACAAAGAAGAATTAGAAAAAATTTATACAGCTATAACAAATAATTCCAATTATACAATTCCAGCAGATAAAAAAGTTTATACAGATACTGTTGGAACATACAATGTAATACTTAAAGACCAAGCTCAAACCTATGAATCAGGCTGGGATATGACAAATCCAGATATAGTAGAAGCACTAAATTATTATCAAATAATAAAAGGTGGCTATATCATAGTAGAAGATGAGCAAGCAAACTCTACAGAATGGGTTGTGAATATGATTAATGGTGGTTTTGCAGTATTTACACAATATGATAGTAAAGAAAAAGAATTATTTGATACAAATATTGCAACAAACGTATCATTACAAGAAGTAACAGATGAAACAGATATTAAGAAAGCAGAAGCAGAATATGAAGCATCAATGAGAAAAATTGATGCAAAAGACAAACAATATGATATAGAATTAGCTCGCTTAGAAAATGAAAGAAATGCTATCAAAACTGAAATGGAAACTTTAAAAACTGTAATTAAAGATAATGTTGATAGAACATTCAAATTATTCGGCTAAAGATATTTATTAAATTAAATTAAATAAAAAATAAAATTTTTATATTTCGAAAACAACAAAAATCGATACGATATATTCCAATAATAATTAATGTAAAAAACAAATTAATCTAATCGATATATACAAATAATATTTAACAAAATAATAATAATTTGTATCTATAATTTCAAACTGATAATATAAAAAAATGGATACTTTTTTACCATACATTACAGGTGATGGATCAGTCGGATTATATAGCGAAGAATTTAATGACATATACCACTCAGGTTATGGTGCATTAACTGAAGCATATGAAAAATTTGTTTTACCTAATATTGATTTAAATCAAAAATTAAATGTATTAGATATTTGTTATGGACTTGGTTATAATTCAAAATCTTTTTTAAATTATTATGGAAAAAATAAAGAAATAGTATTTGATTGTTTAGATATTGATAAACAACTTGTTTTATTATCGCCTTTTATAAAAACAAATCATAGATTAATAGATTATTTCAAAAAACCAAATAATAAACATGCAAGAATAAGTAAATATAAAAAATATAAAATAGATGATTGGGTCAACATAATATTATTAGAAAATCTTAGTAAAGAATTTAAAGGGGAATTTTATATAGAATCAATATTAAATAATAATGAATTTGCACCCTATTTAAACAACAAAATCATTAAAATAGGCAAATTTTATCAAAAAAATAGGATAAATACCCCTAACGAGACTAATAAATGGCTGAATTTACATAATATATATTATCAGTATTTATCGAAACGATATATTTCTAATAAAAATAATAAAATAAAATTCAACTTTTATATTGATGATGCTAGGAATACTGTAAAAAAACTAGACAAAGAATATGATGTAATCTTTTTAGATGCATTTACTACAAATAAGTGCCCTCAATTGTGGTCACTAGATTTTATTAATGAATTATACAGATTAACAAGTAACAGCGGAGTATTACTTACATATTCAAATTCTGTTATAGTTAGAAATACATTTCTTGAAGCAGGTTATTTTGTAGGTAAAATAATAAACAAAGATAATAAATCTATTGGTACAATTGCATCAAAAGATAATAAAAAAATAAAATATAGTTTAGATGAATATGAACAAGGACTTTTAAAAACACGAGCAGGAATACCATATAGAGATTATAATTTATTAAGTACAGCAGAAGAAATTATAAACAATCGTAATAGTGAAGTTAGTCATTCAAATTTAATTTCAACATCAAAATACTTAAAAGATAGAGGTAAAAAATGAAATATGATGTTATAGTTGTAGGCGGAGGAACTGCAGGTTGTGCTTGTGCATATACCTCAGGGAAACTTGGATTAAAAACGTTAATAGTAGAAAAAAATTCTTACCTTGGCGGCACTATGACAGGAGGACTTGTAACCCCTGCAATGAACACAATTTCAAAAGATAATACTGATTTTTATAAAAAATTAGTAAAAAAACTATCATCAATAGGAGGACAAGTTACATATTCGGATGGAAACAAAGGTTGGTTTAATCCTGAACTGCTTAAAATTGCATTAGATGAAATGATGAATCAAGCAAACGTTGATGTTTTATTTGATACTGAAATTGAAGATGTAATTCGTGAAAAGAATCACATTAAAGCTATTAAAATCAATTCAGAAATATTATCGGAATATATCGAAACGAGTAATATTGTAGACTCGACAGGCGATTGCAATTTTTCAAAAAAAATTAATTGTAATTTTTTAAATAAATCTAATGAACTTCAACCAAATAATTTAAGATTTATAATGAGTGGAATCGATTTAGATAAATTTTCCAAATGGATTATGGAATTTGATAAAGACAGATCTGTTACGACAGCAGATGTAATAGATGGTCAAATACATTTATCTACAGCATATACTTGGGATTCCAATAAAAATTGGGCATTAAAGCCTTTCTTTGATGACGCAGTAAAGAAAAAGATACTCAAATACAAGGATACTAGTTATTTTCAGGTATTTACGATTCCAGGAATGCCTGGATCGCTTGCTTTTAACACGCCTAGAATAGTGTCAGACCCTGAAATCAATCCACTAGACCCTATTCAAAGGTCAAAAGCCTTACAATCAGCGAGACAGAGCATTTTAAGAATAGCAAATTTTTGCAAAACATATCTTTTAGGATTTGAAAATGCTTATATATCATCTATCGCAAACACTTTAGGTGTAAGGGTTTCAAGGAGATTAAAAGGTAAATATGTATATACAATTGAAGATTTAAGAACAGGTAAAACATTTGAAAATCCTTGTTTAATTTCAGATTATCCTGTTGATATTCATTCAAGCAAAAAAAATTCATCGGTATTGGAAAAAACAAATGGTTATATTTTACCAATAGAATCACTTATATCAGCTGATTATGATAATTTATTTGTTGCTGGAAGGTGTATTTCAACAGATTTTGAATCTCAAGCGGCACTAAGAATCATCCCAAGTTGTTTTTCAATGGGAGAAGGTATAGCTAAGCATATTGCCTCTTTGTCGCATTAAATTAATTCTATATTGAGTTATACCATAATAAAAAGGAGAAATTATATTATGGAAGGCTCAAAAACAGAACAAGAATTATTAAACGCATTTGCAGGGGAATCACAAGCAAGAAATAGATATACTATGTATGCAAAAATAGCTAAAAAAGAAGGATATGAAAAAATATCTGAGATTTTTTTAGAAACTGCAGATAACGAAAGAGAGCATGCAAAACTATTTTATCAACATATTCCAGAAGGAATGAAGATGGTTAAAGCCAAATACCCATTCTTTATAGGTAATACAAAAGAAAATTTAAAAGCAGCTTTATTAGGAGAGCAAGATGAGTGGGAAAATATATATAGAAACTCCGCAGAAATAGCTAAATCAGAAGGATATAAGGCTGTATCTGAGTTATTTACACATATTATTGAAGTAGAAAAACATCATTCTCATAGATATTCAGAGCTTTTAAAATTGGTTGAAAACAATGAATTTTTTATAAAAAAGCAAGAAACACAGTGGAAATGCCGTAAATGTGGGTATATTTTAATATCAAAGCAAGCTCCAGAAAAATGTCCTCTTTGTTCGCATCCGCAAGCTTATTTTGAACGTTTTTATGAAAAATATTAATCTACTACATGACTACCTACGTAGTAAATACATTAAATGAACAGCGGGTTTGGTGGTGATATCTAGTATTCATAAGTAATACTAGGTATTTAAACCAAACCGGAATTAAATCGTAACTTAACTACCTACGTAGTAGATATAAAGATTTTATAAGGAAATCTTAATATGCGTATTTTTTACCTTATAATGATAATGTAAATAATAATATAGATGAGGTTAAAGATATGCAAACAGTTTCAGAACTATTATCAAAATTAAACGATACAGATAAAAACATTATTGAAAATAAATTAGTAGATATCGGAAGTTCAGCAGTTCCAGAATTAGTTAACCAATTACAAGTAGTAAGAGGTATCAAAAGAGGAGTTGTTGCTATGACTCTTATCAGAATTGGTTCTCCATCTGTTGAATATCTTAAAAAAGCTGCTCAAAATAACAAAGATTTTGAATGGGTTGCTGAATATTTAATTTCTGAAATTAATTGTAAAAAAGCTGCATAAGCAGTCAATATATCAATCTAGAAAAAGACTTATGATAATTTAATCATAAGTCTTTTTATTATGTTAACTAAATAATTTGAATGTTAAATTTACGTTATCATCAATAACTTTTTTCAAACCATCTTGTTCTGTTTTTATAGAAGTTCTTTCAGCTTCTAATTTTTGTAATTTAGTATCAATTTTTGTTTCTTTTTTATTTATTTTTTTCATATCTTTTTCATAAGTAGCTTCTGCTACATTAAGATATGTTGTATCTTGTACTTCAATGATATTTGTACATGTTGCAATACTTACATTTTCAATACCAAGTAATTTATTGTATTCATCATCAGTTAAATTCATCAATTCATCTTGTGTAAGGTTTTCTAATTCAGCAACATTTGCAGGGTTAAATTTAGTTAAAACAGCATTCCCATTTTGTATCATATTATTTAAATATTCATTACTAGATGCCAACACCTCATCTAAAATAATTATACCTCTTTGAGCTAAAACATACATGGACATAGCATTTGCTATATCAGGATCTGAAGTATCCCAGTATTGCTCTGTTCCTACCTGTACTTCATGAGTACCATATTTATATTGACATTCCTGAGTAATCGTGTTATTACGAATTGCATTAAAATCTTCAGACGTGTAATAATCATTATTAGTATATTTCGTATTATTTTTTATTGATGATAAAAGAGTCTCTAATTTGCTTTTGGTAATTAAATCTGAATTAGTAGATGAAGCATTAATTAATTCATTTATATTAGCTAATTGAATATTATTTTCATTATTATCTGTACCATACTGAGCTTGTAAGTAATTTAATACTTGAGCCTTAGTGATAGTCGTATCACCAAGAACAGTCTTAATAGCACCATAAACATTAGATGCAATTGTATTAATTGAAGGGATTTCTACTTTTCCTTTAGAACTTTTATCTGTTTTGGTACAATCTTGATCGTCATATCCTCTTTGAGCAGTTATAGTTGTATCTGAAGTATATTTATTACCAAAATTATTAGTTGATGTTTTTGTACCATTTGTAACATCATCATATATAGCCTTTGCAAATGTATCATCATCAGTATTACCGGATAAATATTCATTTAAATAATCATTAAAGCTTGCTAAAACTTTATTATTTTCTGCAGTATTATCACCCCAATTTGTATTAAGCCAATTTGTAATTAGAGATTCAGTAATACCTTTTATACCAGCTTTATCAAGAGCATAGTACATATTTGAAGCAATACTATTAATAGGAGGAATAATAATAGCATTTTGAGCACCACTTAAAAGACTTTCAACTGTAATATAATCTTCACTAGCTTGAGTTTTCAAAGTTGGAGGATTTCCTTTATTCCAAACTTGAGAATCCCAAGTGGATTGAGCTGTTGATTCACTTACAGATGATATATTTGGACTTCCGCAAACTTGATGCGTAGTTGAAGAAACATTTGAAGTTATTGAACCATCTGCATGACAATTAGTAATTGAACCTGTACCAGAAATTTTTCCAGCAATTCCACCAGCATAACCATAAGAAGTTCCTGTATTAGTTACATTGGCACTTGAATCACAATTTTTAATTGTTGAAGTTCCAGCTAATTCACCAGTAATACCACCAACATCTGCAATAGAAGCATTAACTGTTCCACTAACATAAGAATTACTAATAGTTGAATTTCCTGCAGTATGTCCAACTAACAAAGCTACATCACTATTTCCACTTACAGAAGAATTAGTAACAGTACAATTTTTTATTGTTGCATCAGTAGCTTTACCAACAAGAGCACCTACGTGAGAATCATTACCTACCATTGCAGAACTATGAACATTTGCATTATCAATAGCAATATTCTCTATTGTACCTCCTTCAACAAATCCAAATAATCCATAACCATAAGTACCTGTATTCATTGTAAGATTACTTATTGTATGACCATTACCATTAAAATTACCTGTAAATGCTTTTGATTCATTACCAATCCCTGTCCAATTAACTCCAGTTAAATCTACATCTGTTTGAAGAACAAAATCACGATTCCACAATTCATCATGATCTAATAATAGTTCAAAATCTTCTGCTGTTGATATACCAATTACACCATTTGAATTTAAATAATCATTAATATTAACAGTTTTATTTTGCACTGGTGTATATTCAAATTTTTCTACAGGATCTGCAACTTTTGTACTTGTTACAGGGGTAAAACCTTTTATATCATTCGTATTTGGTTGAGTTTCATATATAGGTCGTTCGCTTTTGGTTTTACCTGTTGTTTGTTGAATAAATTCATCCAAAGTTCTTGTTTCGTTACCTGTTTCAGTTAAACCAAATTTATCTGCTACCGCTTTAGTTACATATATTTTACCTGTTTGTGTTGATTGCATGAATAATACTTCTCTTGATGTATCATCAGTTTGTTGAACAATACCATTTTCTAAAGCATTTAATGTAGCATCTTTATAAACAATTTCACTACTATCATCAATATGTAAATACTGTATTTTTTTAGAATTTAAAGCCTCTAAGTATGTATTATAAACTCTATCTGAATCACTTGCTAGCTGAAGTTTTTCTGCCTGTAGTTTTTGAGCGCGCCATTCTACATCGTGCTGTCTAGCAGTCAGTGATAATAATCTAGCTTGTGATGATGACATACCCATTTGAATCGATTCCCTAAAATACGTATACATCAATATTTACGGTATTTTAGAGAGTTTCTTTAATGATTAATACAAAAAATTTACATTATTTTACATTTCTAATTCGTTTTTTGCACCTGTCATATCACATATTTGAGTAGCCCATTGTTTAATAATTTCAGCTTCATCTAATTCATATGAAATTGGGTTTCCAACTTTAATTGTCATATCTTTTTCAAAAGGTTTTTTGGCATAACCAGAAAAACCACAAATTCCAATAGGTACTATATCAAACTTAGCTTTCTTTGCAATAGTTACAAAACCTTTATGAACAGTTGTTATAGTATTATCTTTTGAGATTTTACCTTGTGGGAATATTCCTAAAGACCAATCAGTTTTTAATAAATCAAATACTGTTTTAAAAGTAGCAATTTCAGGAGTTTCTCTGTTTACAGCAAACCCGCCTAATGATATTACTAAAAATCTTAATAACCAATTTTTGTCAGTAAATAGTTCTTGTTTTGCCATATAAGCAATTCTTCTCATAACAGCAATAGATATAAAAGGAGGATCTAAGTATGATACGTGATTACCTGCAAATAAGTATTTTTTATTTTTATCAATATTTTCACGACCTTCAACTTTAACTTTATACAGTAACTTCCCAACAGGAATTACTACTAAGTATAAAAATAAAACATAGTATAATGACTGCCAAAAGCCATATTCTTTAGGATAACGTCTATTATAATTTCTTTCTTCCATACTTCCAATATTCCTATATTCCAACTATTCTTCATTTGGGATATATTTATATCCTGTAAGCTCTTCAATAGCTTTTCCCCATTGTTCAACTATTCCATCTACATCATTTGAACAAGGAATTAATTCACCTATTTTAACGACAATTTTACCAGTAAAAGGCCAACGATGAATTTCTTCAGTACCGGTTATACCAATTGGTAAAATTCCACATTTTGTAGTTTTAGCTAAAGAAGCAAATCCTTTTTTTACATCACTAATTTCTCCAGGAGCTTGTCTTGTTCCTTGAGGGAAAAGAGCTAAAACCCAATTAGTTTTTTTTAACGCTTTAACAGTTTTAATAGTTGATACACCTAATTTTTCTCTATCAACTGCAAATGCTCCTAACCAATCAAGCCACCAACGCATAAATATATTTTTAAATAGTTCTTTTTTGGCCATGTAAGCAACACCATGAGGCATAATTCCACAGATTAAAGGAGGATCTAAGGTTGATAAATGATTAGCTGCAATTATAAAATCACTTCCTTTAGGAATATTTTCTTTTCCTTTAACTTCTAATCGGTATACAAGTTTGTATCGAACCATATACCCAACACTCGTAACTAAATATAAAAATATTCTACGCCATATATTAAAAAAACTAGCATCTCTTAAAGAATACTTATTTGCATCTGTTTTTTTAGTTTCAACTGACATTTTTACTCCTCTTATAATTTAATTATACTATAAATATTTTTTATCATATAATATAACCAGTTGGATAAATTTTTAATGGAGAAAGCGATGAATAAAATACCTACATGCGAATTAGAAAATGAATTATTCAAAAATGTTTTTGACAAAACACCTGATTATATAAAAAATGCAAAACTTATGGATTTTGATAATGAAAATGAATTTACTTTCACATTAACCAAAGAAAATCTATACCCTTATAATCCTCAAACAAATCCTTCAGGATTGAATTTAATTGAATGGTTTGAAAACTATTCAAAAGAAGCAAAGGTTTCTACTGCAGGTATCAGAGGTCCACAAAATATTCTTTATCCACAAGACACAAGATTCCCTATTAATTTAGTAGGTATTGTACTTGCCACATTAGCAAAAGCTTTAGTATTAAGAGAAAAATATCCAGATAAAACAATTATAAAACTTGCGGGTAGTGAAGTTAGATATAATTCTGACCTGTACCTAGATGCGATTGCAAGAATTCAAGCAGCACAAGGGATTAAAACATTAACACCACAAGATAGAAAAACTATCCCAATTTGGTTGGCATCATTTCTTGCTTTTAAACTTGATTTAGTTGGCGGAGAATACATCACATCAAGCCATGGAATTTCTGTAAAAACAGCAACAAAAGATTTAAATTCTCAAGGTAGTCAATTCTTACCGGAAGAATCACTTGAATTTGTTAAGAAAATCGAAGAAATCTTTGCAGAAATAGAAGAAAAAGGAAGTTATACAATAAATATTTCATCAAAGAATAACCCATTAATTGATGAATATGTAATGGCAAAACTTAATGATGGAATTGATTTATATGTTGAATACTTAAAATCAGGTGTTGCAGAAAACCTATCAGATTTAAAGAAAATGAAAAATAAAATTGTTATTGAAGCCGTTGGTGGATGTGCATATAGAACTTTGAGCAGAGTTCTTGAAAAGCTTGATATAGAAGACCACTTTGTATGGAATAACACAGAAGAAGATCCATTCTTCCATTCTATAGGGAAATATGACCATGATCCTAAAGGTAATAAAGCATTTTATGATTATTCTGTTGATGCAACAGTTCTTGCAACAAAACCTAATGGAGAAACATTCTTCCCTGTAATAGATTCAATGAATTATGATAGAATTCTTGAAGATTGTCAGCTTGGAACAGCTGTATTAATTACAGATCCTGATCATGACAGATTAACCATATGTGAAATTGAATGCGAAGGAAATACTCCTACTCTTGATGAAGCAGGAATATCATATATTAAGTTAGGCAATGACAGAGTTCTTACAGTATTTACTGCAAACCAAGCATTCTTAATGTTAATGGACTATAGAGCAAAACAATTAAAATCACAAAATAAATGGAAAAATCATCCAAGATTCATGATTAAAACAACGGCTTCAGCTCTTTCTTGGGATGAATGGGCTAAGCACAACGGAGTAAAAGTAGTAAATGTTCCTGTTGGTTTTAAAGAAATTGCGAACATTATGAAAAAAGTCGAATTAAAGCTTAAAACTACACCTTATGATTCAGTAAAAATTGATGATGTATTCGGAAATACAATTGATTTAGGTGTTAACCCAAGATTAATATTTGCAGGTGAAGAATCTGGCGGTATGATTATGGGAGCAGAAGATATGGTTAAGTCATTAACCGGTCGTGAAGCGATTGCTATGAGAGAAAAGAGTGCAACTGAAGCTATTATTGTTGCATCATCATTATTAGCTAAATTAGAACTTGAAAATAAAACATTATCTCAATACTTAATTGAAGTATTTGAACATAATCATATTAATTCAAAATTTGATACAAGGGTTGATATTGCATACTACAATGAATCAGAACCTGATATTGAAAAATTGAAACAAGCTAAAATAGAGGGCGAAAAATTAAGAACTAAAAATGATTTATTCTTCTTATCACTTGCAATAGCTATTAAAGAAGGTATTGCAACTATTGATGATGTTAAAAAAGTTCTAAATAATACTTTTAAAGATTTAACTTTTGATAATTTAAAATCTGTTAAATTCGTTGGTGATGGTACCTATTTAGAATTTAATGATAAATACATTGAGATTAGACCTTCAGGAACAGACGCAAAAACTAAAGCTTACGGTGGCGGTTTAGATTTAGATGAAATAAATAAATATGCAAAAATCTTAGGTAATTTCCCTGGAGATAGAACAGAAATGCATAAAGCATTAATTTCAGATGAATTTTATAATAATTCTAAAGAAACAGCTTTAAATTATTATTTAAAATTTGTCGACAAAGATGCAAATAATGAGCAATTTGTAATACCAGAATACAAATTCTAATTGGAGAATATCAATATGCCTATAGCAATTTATCCAGGAAGCTTTGATCCAATTACCAAAGGGCATTTAGATGTCCTAGAAACGGGGTCAAAAATATTCGGAAAAGTTATAATTACTGTTTCACATAATATAAACAAAAAATCATTTTTAACTGTTGAAGAACGAGTAAATCTTATCAAAGAAAGTGTTAAATACCTTCCAAATGTTGAAGTAGATACTTTTGAAGGCCTTACAGTTAACTATGCAAAGCAAAAGAATGCAACAATTCTTTTACGAGGTTTAAGAGCAGTATCAGATTTTGAATATGAAATGCAACTATCGCAAACTAATAGTGAATTATCACCAGAAATAAAAACAGTATTTCTTATAACAAAACCTGAATACAACTTTATTTCTTCAAGTACTGTAAAAGAAATTTTATTAAATAATGGTGACATTGCAAAATTTGTACCTGAACCTGTAAATAAATATTTAATATCAAAATTTAGAGGTTAATATGGAAATCAAACCTTCTGTAAGTGGGATATGCAATAAACTAAAACCACTATATGAACGAAAAATGTATGATGTAATAGCAAAAGACTTAGTTGCAGTAAATATGAACAAATTTGCAGCAGCTGGAAGGCTTGTAAATGGATTTTCTTGTTATTTAGGTATGAAATCATCAGAAATCATAGAATCGCTTAAAAATGAGCTCAGAAACTATGGATGTGAACTAACAGATTGTAAATCATCTGATTCAAATAATATTGAAATATCTGCAACAGCGATTGGGGATACTATATATGAAAGAAAGCCTGTTGAATCTGGAGATATAATTATTGCCTTTAAATCTAGTGGATTACATACATCTGGATTTAGTAGATTACCTGAAATAAAAGAGGAGTATCTTACTCCTACTTTCAACTACTATAATGAAGTAATGTATTTGTACAAACAAGGCTTAGTAAAAGATGCAATTCCAATAACTCATGGAATTGAAAAAGGCTTAAAAAAAATAGTATCACAAGATATGATGCTTAATTTCCAACATATTCCAGAACAAAAAGTTTTCACAGAATTAAAAGAAATATTTGGAAATAATGTTTATAATTATTTTAACGGCGGAGTAGGTTTTTGTATTATAACAGATATGGCGCACAAAGAGTTCTTTTCAGAAGAATGCGCTAAGTATGAACCATTTGTTATTGGATACATTAAATAAAAAAAAGACTAATTGTCATGTGTATCAATCAGTCTTATATCGTTTATTTAATGTTTTACCACTATATATTTATTTTTTTAAACTTAAATGTTCACCTTTTACTTCTTCATACTGAGGATTTTTTGGATCAATGTCTTTAGTAAAGTTTTGAACAAAAACATGCCCTTTTCTTTCGGTCTCAATATTTGGAGTATCAATCAAGTATACATGTGCTCTTGCTGGTCCCAAATCAACTTTTACCTTGTTGTTTTCAACTTGGATGAAACTCTTTTCACCATAATTTTTAACTAGGTTTTTCATTGATTGTTCTTCTTTAATACCTGGGACATCAATTTCAGCTGCAGAACGTCTGTTTTTATTTAAGTTAACGATTACTAATGCAGTTTGTCCGTTTAAATGACGAGCAAATGTAAGAACTTGATCATCTTTATCTTTACGTTTATTTAATTCAATAAATGAACCTTTTCTCATTAATTCATTTACATCTTTTCTCATATTAAATGTACTTGTCATAACTTGTCCAATTTCAGGAGCATCACCACCTGGTTGTCTTGAATAATTAAAGATATCCATTTTATTTTTGTGGACAGTCATGAAATGCTTACCGTTATCAGTATCAGCATCTTTTACAACTTTGTTACCATATTGGTAATCATATTTGTCACCAGATTGAATACCATCTAAATAGTATGGGTTACACATTGGTAATGTAGCTTGAACTACTGAAACCATTTTACAGAAGTTTTCTCCACCTCTCATCATTAATGATTCATCATCGTGAGTTGTAAATGAACCAATTAATGATTTACCAACAGGTAATCTATGTGACATATCAAGATTTTCTAATACATAATCTTTTACTTCTTTAGCATTTTTCATCTCATGGAAAATGTGATATTGTCCATAAATAGAATCAAATCCAGCTCTTAAAGAATCTTCTGGTCTATCATATGGCATATTTTGTTGAGGAGATGCACATTCATAAGTATATGATTCACCCAACCAAGCAAATTGAGGATCTTTTTGATGTGAATAAGGAATAATTATATCCCAAAATTCAGTAGGTTTAGCTCTGGCAACGTCTGAACGGATACCATCAATTCCTAAATCAATACAAGCATCTACATAATTTTTATGCATATCAATTAATGCTTTATTTAATGTACGTTTTGATTCATCTTCCCAAGGGTTAAACATTCTGATATCAGTCCATCCTTCTGGAACCTTTGCTTCGTTATTTCTTCCTATTGCCATTAATTCAGGATGATT
This sequence comes from uncultured bacterium, assembly GCA_949294335.1. Taxonomy (GTDB): domain Bacteria; phylum Cyanobacteriota; class Vampirovibrionia; order Gastranaerophilales; family Gastranaerophilaceae; genus UMGS1585. The sequence goes on from CASFGO010000016.1 coordinate 13,224, forward strand.
GTTATACATATCAACAGAAGCACAACTTGGAAGGTCTAACATTACTTTTATATCTCGTTTATGACATTCATTAATAAATGCTCTAAATTGATCATCAGGAGATCTTGGGTCATCTTTATCAATTAAATTAGGGTCAATTGCAAGGTGTTTTCCATCATCAGTAACAAATTTTTCTGGAGCATATAAAGAACCTGCAGTACCCATTGCATTAATTTTTCCGGTTGGGTGAATTGGTAAAATGTGTAACGCATTAAATCCTTGTGCTTTTATTTCATCTAACCTATCAATAGCACTTAAGAATGTTCCACATTTTTCTCCATCTGCTTTTCTAATCATTTCATCACCATTCAAATCTTTAGCAGTAAATGTTCTTGGAACAATACCTAACATTATTACTTCATTATTTTGAAACATTTGGCGCATATTATTATGATAATTAGCAGGAGCTGAGCCTTTATCTGTAACTTTTTGAACATTATTAACAGTAGGTTTATTTATTCTTGATTGATTTTCAAGAAATTGATTTATCAAGCCTGATTCTGATTTAGGAGCTTCTTTTTGTGTTTGTTGTGGCTCTTCAGTTTTCTTGATATTATTAAGTTTAAGCTTAATTAGATTATTTGAACCTATGTTGTTAATGTTATCCATTATTTACCTGCTTATTTGTCTGAGTTGTTTTATCTTGTTTACCAAATGCAAATTGAGATGCAAGTGTAACACCTAATACTATACTACCAACAGTTGTCCACATTCTCAACCATTTATTAGAATTAAATTTTTGTTTTAAAGCATTGTACAACATGTTATCAGGAGTACAAGCTATTTTATTAAATTTTTCAAATGCTGTTTTTTCAATAGGTTTAAATTCATTTTCAATACTTGATGCATGATCAATCATATGATTTTTTAAGAATGCATTTTCTGTAATACCCATTAATTTACCAACACTTTGAGCCCATCTTGTAATTCTTTGAGGAATTGTTGTTTTACCTCTAAATACTTCATGACAAGTTCTTTCTTGAACTTTACCTGCATCATCTACATATTTAAATGCATCTTTTGTAGCATTTGACATATCTCCAGAAAGGAATGTATGCCACATTAAAGCTTTATAGAAATTTACATTATTATTTGTTTCAAATTTTAAATAAAAATCACCTGAATGTGATGACATTAAAACTTTTTTAGCTTTTTCTATTAATGGTTTATCAAGTTTTGGATTTCCACTAAAACCTATATTAGTTTTATTATATTCTTCTGCACGTCTAAAGAAATCAGCAGTATGCAATAATCTCATATAAGCATTTTGAATACTACCTATACGACCTGTTTTAATTCTTTGAATTTTAGCATCTTTTACAGTACCAACAAAAACACCATCAATATTTTCACCTGCAATTCTTTGAGCTAAATTAAAGAATGGTTTGCTATCTGTTTTTGTAATTCCATTTAATTCGGCAGCTGTTTTATCATGATTTCTTGCAATACTATCAATAATTGTATCCATTGCAGGACGTTTACCTGCTCGTGGATTATCAAGTTTTACATCTAATTCTGTCATTTTATTTGAGATATTAGTGATAAATTTTTTATAACGTTTTTCATCTTTTGCAATATCTTCTAATTTTCTAGTGAATAATTGAGCTGTTAATTCTTCACTTGATTTAGCTTCATTTAATTCTTTTGGTGATATATTTAATTCTTTTATTAAAGTTTCTGTAACTTCACCCCAGTTATTACCAGCTAATGTTTCAGAAGCTTTTTCTACTTTAAAATGACTTGCAGATGAAATTGTTTCATCAAATGCTCTATATTTTCTTATAGTTTGACCTGCTTTTGAAATATAACCTGCAGCTTCATCTGTTAAAACTGTTGCTTTATTTTTCTCAAATACTTCATTTACACTATCAAAGAACATATCAGCAATAACTTCTTTTCTAGCCTCTCTCATTGTTGTATTATTTTTTAATGTTTCACCAAAGAAGTCATTTAAAGACTTTCTTAAATTATCAGATTGTTCTGCTGATAAAATACCATTTGCAGGACGACCATTTTGTCCCATGAAATTATCTACATGTTCTGCTAATTTCTTAGCATCTAATACTTGAGAAGTATAACCTTCACCATACTTAGTATCAAGCTTCTTAGTAATTGAATCTGTAATTGAATTAACTGTCTTTTCATTTACTACTGTTTGGTTAGATGATAACATATAACCTAAATCTAATCTTGCAGCTTGTCTTGTTTGATTATCTAAACCTACAGTTAATGCTTCAGAAATTGCATCTACATCTTTATCATTAATAGGCTTACCTTTTTTCATATTTAATAATGCATCTAATTTCTTACCAGATTCATTATCCATTTTACTTGTTATAAGTTCATCTTCTAATTTCTTATCACCTGATTGATTATATTCTTCAATTTTATCAATTAATTTATTAACTTTATTATTTGTAATTTTTTCAAAGAACTTACCAACAGGTTTTTCTAATCTATTACAAGCTAATGCTGTCATTACAGGAGTTGCAACACCAGCTGTCAACATCCATAATGTATTATTTTGTACAGAAACTTTTCTTATATGTTCTTTAGCAAGCTCATTTCTATCTTTTTCATTTTTATCAATTCCCATTCTATCGGCAATATGTCCTAAATCTTCAGATTTTCTCTTACCTTTATATAAATCAATTGGGATATAATTAGGATCTTGAGTTACATATTTTTTTCTACCTTGCTCATCAACATATTGTTTTCTAAAATTAAATCCGTGAACTAATTGAGCAGGCCATTGTAAAGCTACCTTAGGCCAAACTGCCATACTTGCTAAGAAAGCTCCAAAACCAATAAATTCCATTGCTTTTTGTTTTGGAGTTTGACGTTTTGTCATCAAATAAGTTGCGATTGATAATCCACCTAATTTTAGACCTAAATCATTTAATTTTCCTAATTCATGGTCATTAGCTTTACCAGTAATACCTCTTTGTAAAGATTTAGCTGTATAATATGTATCTTTTGCTAACTCTTTTGGATAAGTTACTAAACTGTTTTCTACAAGATAACCTTTACCGTCTAATGGAGCCAACAAATTATCAGAATTTGAATCAGTTAAATTATTATAATACTTTTTAGTTGTATTATTAACTGATGAAATCCCTTGACCTATATTATTTACATAGTTTTGAATTAAATTAGGCATTTGTTAATCCACCGTAACTTTCTTATCAGAATCAATAACCATCTTTCTATCACCTGAAGTTTTTGCACCATATATAGTATTTGCTGCGCCTAATATACTTAGAGCTGCTGCAAAACCTAATGCAAATTTTCCGGCATGCTTATTGAATCCTTTTTCTGTTGCTGGTCCATTATATAATTCTTTTGAAGCCTTAACAAAGTTTCGACCAAAACTCTTTGTTATTCTCCATAAGTTTTTACCTGTATTAATTCCTCTATCAACTAAATTGATAAATTTATTTTCATTTGGATTTGGAGTAAATCTTCTCCAAGATTTCTTAGACAATGCATTAAAGAAATGATCCCAAGAATTTTGTGCTGCAAGCATTACTCCAACACCACCCCATACATAAGTAGATAAGCTCTTTGCAGTACTTGAACGAGAGATTACATCTTTTATTAATGGCTTAACTTCTGCATCTGATGCTTCTAAATTTGTTCCTAAACCGTTCTTTTTAGCAATTTTATCGTAATAATAATTACGAGGTTTACCTTCTTTTAAGTTATATAATTTATCATATCTAGGGAAATCACGGCTTTCAAATACATTATGTTGTTCAAACATTGGAACAGGTGTATCATCCTTACTATTAGGAATTGTATATGTTACCTTTTCATAAGGCATTTCTGTATCAATTCCTGTTGCCCATTTTACAGGCTTTGTTACAAAGTTCTTTGATATACTTTTTGCAACACCATATAGTAAAACACCTAAAGCTAACTTATTACCGCCAACTCTAGCACCTTTTTTATTAAAGTTAGGGAACCAACTAGGAGCGGCATTAAATAATGCCATAAATGTTGCACTACCTAATATATATGGAACAGTTCCCATTGTTAAAAATTCATAGAATGTAGACTTCTTATCTCCCTTCAAACCTTTTGCTGGATACTCTGTGAATGCACTTGTAACCTTTTGGAATGATCTCATTGCTTGTGTTCTTGGATTATTTGGTAAAATTCGTGTTTCTTCTGGAATATGTTCAGGTGGGATATGAACATGTGAATATGGAGGGCAATTAGCAGACTTAGGAACTAATGCTATCGATGTATTTGCATTACTTGTATCAATTCCCATAAAATCACCAACTCCAAACTAACGTCTACAATTATAATAAGAATGCTAATATCTTTTTTTTGCTATTATTAAAATACAAAATTTACAAATGTTAACACACTTAAAACATCCTGTTTTATATTTATAAAATAGCACACAAAAAGATATTATACAATCGCCTGTAAATAAATATTAACAAGGGTTTTGGGTATATACTATGTATCTATTTTTTTATTACTCTTTTATTTTTTATAAGCATATAAAAAATCTAAAACAGCTTTTCTTTGAGCTTCTTCTTTTAATGTAATTAAACTTTTTATATCTTTAAGCTCAACAAACCCATTTTCAACCATTAACTCAGCAAATTTTGTATGTTGACCATGCTTTTTCTGTTCATTCTGTTGTTCTAATATAATATTTGTTTGTTCTTCAGACAATTTTCCAATTTTTTGGAAATATTCTCCTGTCATGCACTCTCCAGATATAAACATGGCAATCGCTAAAACCTGCACAGGAATATCGGTCTTTATATACTGCTTGTTGTAACAGAACATGAATAATTTTGAAATATCTTCCATAGAATATTTTTTCTCTATAGACATTTCTAATATTGAAAGATTATTTGCACAATTATATAAGAAATCATAAATATCTTGAGAATAATCTTCATTTTTCTTATCTAACTCATCCATACCTAATTTTGATATTGTAGGCCTAAATATATGAAAAATTTTATCTTCATCCATAGAAATTAAATCTTCACTTAAATATGATTCTAAATCTTTTTTTAAATAAACTAATATTACTTGCTTTACCCATAATGGTAATGAAGTTAATTCTTGAATAAATAGTAAAAATATATTTCTTTTCATTAATTTATCCTTTCTTTGTATGGTTTCTTTTAACTAAATTATATCATATAATACTAGTGTAACAGATTATAAGGAATTAAAATCATGGGTATGGATGGTTTATCGATGGCAAATACTGGGATGCTAAGAGAAGCAACCTCCAGAGATTATGCATTCCAAACAGAAGAATCTATTGCTAAAGAAGAAGAAAATAAACAAGTTGACCAAGTGCTAACTCAAATGAAAGTTAAAGAAGATGGTCATAATGGCGGAGCAAACCAAAAAGAAAAAAAAGAAGAAGACGATGATGAAGCTTCTGTATATGAAAGTTCTGATGAAGAAAAAAATGAAGAAAGTAACTCAGAAAATTATCTAAAACTTTCAAAAGAAGACATAGAAAACCATACTTTTTATGTTAAAATAACTAAAGATGGTGAAACATTTGAATTATACGATAAAGAATCTGATAGATTAGTAGAAAAAATTAGTGCAAGTGAAATTAATCAATTAATGCTAAAATTAAATATGGCATCAGGTATACTAGTAAATAGGTCAATATAATTATGTTAAATCCGTACGCTAAAAATTTAAATCAATACAAAAATAATGAAATTTTAACAGCAACACCAGAAAAATTAATGATTATGCTTTATGATGCAGCTATTCAATTTTTAGTTAAAGCTAGAAAAGCTATTGAAGCCAATAATCCTGAAGAAATATGTAATAATGTAATAGGTTGCCAAAAAATTCTTAGAGAATTTATGAAAACTATTGATTTAGAAAATGGTATTGATGTCGGGAAGCATTTATTTAGATTTTATGATAAGCTTGTCAGAAAGTTATATCAAGTTAATAGAAGACGCGATTTAGATGCGCTTGAGTATGTCCTTAATGAGCTTAAAGTTTTAAGATCTACATTCCTGCAAGCTATTGATATAGCAGCGAAAGAAAAAGCTGAAGCAACTTCTTTAATAGAAGATACAGAAGCTTAGTTAGAGGTTTTAATGGCTCAATTTGACCAAATAGTTTTATTTTATAACCAACTAATAAATATGGCTGATGAAGTCCATGAATTAATTAATAAAGAATTATACGATTTAATTATGGATAAATTAAGCTACCATGATAAACTATTTATACAAATTAAAATGGCTAAAAAATGTTCTCAACTTACTGATGAAGAACAACAAGAAATAGATAAACTGGAAGATATTTTAAGACAGAAAGAAAAAGAAAATATTGAACTTATGCAAACCAATATGGCTATTGTTAAAAATGAATTAAATAAACTTAAAATGAAAACAAAAATTAAAAAAGCATACGGTCAAATTAAACACAATGATGAACAGGGAAGTATTATTGATATAGATGATACATATAGACCTACTGATATGCAAACTTAAATTAACATAAATTATTTAAATACGAATTAAAAAGCTCTTACCCAAAAGGTAAGAGCTTTTATTATAATAACTAAAATTAAATTAGTATCTATAGTGAGCAAAAGCTTTGTTAGCTTCAGCCATTTTGTGAGTATCTTCACGTTTCTTGCATGCTGCACCAGAACCATTTGAAGCGTCTAATAGTTCATTAGTTAATTTATCAATGAATGATTTACCGCCTCTATTTTTAGCCGCAGCAATTAACCATGAAGATGCAAGAGCAAAACCTCTATCAGCCTTAACTTCAATAGGTACTTGGTAAGTTGAACCACCAATACGTCTTGCTTTTACTTCCAATAATGGTGTAGCATTTGTTAATGCTTTTTGGAATACTTCGATTGGATTTTCATTAACTCTTTCTTCAATACGTTTCATTGTCGCATAGAAGATTTTTTCTGCTAATGATTTTTTACCACGACGCATAATTCTATTAATAAATTTAGAAATATCTACGTTATTATAAATTGGATCTGGAGCTGGTACTCTTCTTTCAGGTTTAGAACGTCTTGACATTATTTCTTACCTCCCTTTTTAGCTCCGTATTTAGAACGACTTTGAGCTCTATTAGCTACACCAGCAGTATCTAAAGTACCACGAACAATGTGATATCTTACACCTGGAAGGTCTTTAACCCTTCCACCTCTTATAAGAACAACACTGTGTTCTTGTAAGTTGTGACCAATACCTGGAATGTATGATGTAACTTCAAAACCGTTTGTAAGTCTTACTCTGGCAACTTTTCTAAGTGCTGAGTTTGGTTTTTTAGGGGTTGTTGTATAAACCCTTGTACATACTCCACGTCTTTGAGGACAATTCATCAAAGCTGGAGATTTTGTTTTGTCTTTTAGCTTTTTACGTTCTTGACGTACAAGCTGATTCATTGTAGGCATTACCTATCTCCTTTTTTTATTGTAATACTATCTTGAGCCGTCAAATCCAGCACGAAAATTTCGACTAAGATACTTCTATCTAACTACAAGCATATTTTATTGTCAATAAACAAGTAAGTTGGGGAATTTATTTTTTTGTAAATAATGTAACAATATAATCAAAGAATGCAAAAGTTAAGAAAAATTTTTCTTTATATATATATATCAGTTAAAAATACTGACTTTTGTTCATTTAGAATGGAAAGGGGCGAAGAGCCCCTTTTCTTTTGCTTTATTACTTTTTGTAAAAAATATATATATCACTAGCAAAATTTTATTATTTTATACATTATAATCAAATGTGTAGGATAATTGGAGGTTTTATGGTTAGTATTAGTAACTTTGGACAAGTTTTTAATAACACACAAAAATTCAATGCTAATGAATTAACAAAAACTGATAGTAAAAATTTTAAAGAAAACAAAGAAAAACTTAATGCTTTTGCAAAAAGCCAAATAAATTTAGGTTATGTAACGATGGGGGCAGGTGCTCTAGCTCTTCTTGGTACTCGTTTCAAAAAAGGTGCTTTTAAACTTATAGCTGCAATTCCTGCGGCATGTATATCTGCAATGGTTGGTGCTAATATGATTGCAGGCGGACAAGGTATTCAAAAAGCTATCAACAACATACAAAATAAAACAGAACAAACAAATAAAGTTGATACAAAGGCATAATTAAATATCGAAGTTTATATTTGGATTTTTTCTAAACCAGGTTAACTGGCGCTTTGCATATCTACGAGTATTTTGTTTAATTTGATTTTTTGCTTCCTCCAATGAAAATAATCCATCTAAGTAAGCAATTATTTCTTGATAGCCTATTGTATTTACTAAGTTTTTTATTCGACCATGTTTATTTAAAAGATATTTAGTTTCTTCAACTAAACCATCTTCTATCATTATATCAACACGCTTGTTAATCCTATCATATAATACATCTCTTGATTCTATATGAGGGAATATCCACTCAACATCATATTCAGTATCTTTAAGTCCAACAGCCTCAGAAAATGGTTTATTTAAGATTTTGGTAACCTCTAAAGCTCTTATGACTCTAACTCTATTATTTTTATGAATATTTTCAGCTGATTTAGGATCTAATTCTAATAATTGACTATATAGAGAATCTGTATCCATTTCTTCTAATTCTTGCCTTAAATTAGGATTTGCTTCAATTCTTGGAAGAGCATAATTTTCTAAAAGAATTCTAAAATATAAACCTGTACCACCTGCAACGATTGGAATTTTTCCTTTTGCATGAATTTCTCTTATTTTTTCAGATGCTAAATCAACATAATCGGCAACAGAATAATCAATCTCAGGCTCAACAACATCAATTAAATGATGTTTTATGATAGCTTGTTCTTCTTTTGTTGGCTTTGCTGTTCCGATATCAAATCCTTTATATACTAACCTTGAATCAGCAGATATTATTTCAGTATTTAAATCTTTAGCCATTTCAATTGCAAGTTTTGTTTTCCCACTTGCTGTTGGACCAACAATTGCAATTACTTTATTCTTCATCTTCAATAAACTCTTTTTTGTAGAATAAAAATATTAATACTGCAGCATATACCAAGAAATAAAAATAAAATACTGTTAATAAGAACCCTACTATATTAGAAGGTACTAAAACTGAAAATATTGAAATTATAAAATAAATAAACATTAAAAATGCAAATATTGTCAAAGATTTAAAGAACTTTTTAAATAATTTACTTATAGATCCTATCAAAGCATTAAAAACACTTATTTTTTTAAACACAATTTCAGGGGCCCAAAACATTATTACAAAAGAATATAAAGTTGTAGTTAATAAGAAAAATAAATTCCATTGACTTAATTTAATTTGTTGTTCCGTGGTCATTGATTTTATTAGTTCCATCATAGCTTCAGGAGTTGATAACGCAAAAAATAAATCTGGACGAGAAATTCCAATACTGCCAATTAGCATATAACCTAACTTATATGTAAACAAAATGACAAAAGTTAAAAACAAGAAAAATAAAGCAGCCATAAAGAAATATTCTAAGAAATATTTCCCAACACCTGTTGGAAATTGTTTTAGCAAATAAAACACATCACCTTTAACATTCTCTGTTTGGCGTTCAGATTCTTTTTCTTCTGGAGTATTTGCTACAGGTTTTACAAATTCTGTTGTATCAAAAGAATTTATAGCCAATTTTATTATATAAAACCAACCTGAGAAAAAAGCAGCCATAATTGCAAAAAATAATATTAAAATAATACCAATATTAAAAACTTTATTGGCAGGTGCTATTACTAAATATGTACTTGCAAATATTGAAAATAAAATTAAAGGTGTAGCTAAAATAATATTATTATTTGTTATTTTTAAAGCATCTGAAAAATATCTAAAAATACATAAATCAGACTTTAACCAATCAAGTATATTTTTAAAAAAAGTAGCAATATTTTTTATCATTATTTCTCCTTAGAAAGTTTGCGCTTCTTACGTCGCATTAAATCAACAAAAGCCTCTAAACGAGTTATATAACCTGCTTTACCAGTTTGTTCATCCATTATCAATGCTAAAATTGGGATAGAACAATCTTCACGCATAGAAGGAAAAATATTTTGAGTCATAATTTCAGGCATGCAAGTGAAAGGACTTATGTGAATAATTCCATCAATACCTCTTTCATCAGCATAAGCAACATCTGAAATACATTCTAAAGAATCTCCACCGATATCTCTTGTTAGATATGGTTTTGCCATTCTTTCTGCTCTTTCTAAATGCGTTTCACCTTTTCTAAAAGCTTTTGGAATAATTGCATCTTTTAAGAAACTACCAACCGTTAAACTTCTTCTAGTCTGAACACCCATTCTTCCAAGTTCTTTTTCAATATTTTGATTTGAAAACTCATCATTAACTAAGAAGATTTCACCTGTTAAATCAACTTGTAAAACTTCACGTTTTTCATCAATTTTAGTCGATTCAATTAATTCAATTGCTTTAACACGTGCTTTTTTTAATACTGATGTTTTATCTGCAGCATCTATTAATTGTAATGCTTTCTTATAACGTTTTTCTGCATCACCAACATTAATCTCTCTAGCTCTATAATAGGATAGAACTGCATCTAATTCATCTATTACAAATATTTTTCGCATACATATATTTATTGCTCGAATTATTTGTACTGGATTATTTTTACCTGACAATTCTTTTAAAAATCTATATAAACCTCTAAAACCATCATATAAAGATAACTCTATATAATTTGCTTTATATCCAAGTTCTTCAAGAGTATTTTTTATATTATTTCCGTATTCACCTAATCTACAAATTCCAGGAGATGTAATCATTGCAACATAATCAGCACCACCTTCAATTGCTTCAATAAAGTTTCCAAGAATCAATTTATAAGGTAAGCAAATAGCTTCAGGAGAATGTTTTGTTCCTAAAGATAATGTTCTTTTACTTGTATATGGAGGAACATACGCCTCTAAACCAATTTTTCTTAATGCAGCAGCCCAACATAAAGAAATTGTTCCCATATGAGGGAAGGCTACTTTAATTTTTTTCTTTTTTTTAGCCATTTATATCACCACTATATTTTAAATCTGGATGACGAGCAGCCTGTGTTTCATCAACTTTTTTAATTACTGCATTATGAGGTGCAGAAGTAACTATCTCGGGATTAGTTTTTATTTCATCTGCTATTTTTAACATTACCTCAACAAAATCATCCAATCGTTTTTTACATTCTGTTTCTGTAGGTTCAATCATCATTGCTTCATGTACAATCAATGGGAAATAAACTGTTGGAGGATGGAAACCATAATCCATTAAACGTTTTGCAATGTATAAAGTAGATGCTCCTTCATGCTTTTGTTTTTCACCACATAGCACAAATTCGTGCATACAAGGAGTGTCATAAGCAACATCATAAAAACCTTTTAACTTAGATAACAAATAATTAGCATTTAAAACAGCATCAGCACTAGCTTTCTTCAAGTTTATACCCATCATTAAGACATAAGCATAAGCTCTTACTAACACTCCAAAATTACCATAAAATCCTTTTACTTTGCCAATTGAATTAGGTAAATCATAATTTCTATAATATTTAGTTCCATCAAATTCAATTGTAGGTTTTGGTAAAAAACATTTTAATTTATCAACAACTCCAACAGGTCCTGCACCAGGGCCACCACCACCGTGTGGAGTTGACAATGTTTTATGTAAATTCATATGACAAACATCAAAATGCATTAATGCTGGAGTAGAGTACCCCATAATTGCATTTAAATTTGCGCCATCATAATATAATAAAGATCCATTTTCATGCATCAAATCAGCTATTTCAACAATATCTTCTTCAAATAAACCCAATGTATTTGGATTTGTCATCATGATTGCAGCAACATCTTTATTAAGTATTTCTTTCAAGTCATTTACATCAACAAGACCTCTGTTATTTGATTTAACTTGAACGACTTCATAACCACACATCATAGCACTTGCAGGGTTAGTACCATGCCCAGAATCTGGTATAATAACTTTTGTACGAGTTTCACCGATTGATTCAAAATATTTTTTTATTATCATCATTCCAGTTAACTCTCCATGAGCACCTGCCGCAGGTTGTAATGTTACTGCATCCATCCCTGTTATAACTTGTAATGCTTCTTGAAGGTTATACATCAACTGTAATGTCCCTTGAGAATCTTCATCACTCATTAATGGATGTAGCATTGTAAAATCTTCTAAAGAAGCTAAATATTCATTAACTTTAGGATTATATTTCATAGTACAAGAACCTAAAGGATACATTCCTGTTTCAACACAAAAATTTCTATCACTAAGTTCTTTATAATGACGCATTACCTCTAATTCACTTAATTGAGGTAGACCTATTTTATCATTTCTTAAAAAATCAGAAGATAAACCTTTAATTTCTTGCTCTTCTGATATATTTATTCCATCAACATTATTATTTTTTTCAAAAATTATATTCATTGCTCTTCCTGTTTTAATAATTCTCTTCTTACCTTATCTAAAGCATTCTGAATAATTCTGGATATTCTTGATTGTGAAATATTGAATTCAACAGAAATGTCCTTTAATTTTTTATCATGGAAAAATTTTGCTTCAACCAAACCTCTTTCTCGTTCTGGCAATTTATGTATAGCTTTAATTATTCTATTCTTTAATTCTTCAAACTCTGCTTGTTCTTCAGGAGTTTGAGAATTATCTTTTATTATAACAGGATTCTCTGCATCAGCCATTTCTTCTACTGATAATATCGATTTATAAACAACTTCTCTTATTTCTTCATTATTAGTTGGCTGACTGTTTTTTAAACTATACCACTTATAACGACGTCTTATTTCGTTCCTTATTGCCCATTTTATTGCTTTGGTTAAATAAGCATTATTGTATAAATTAGGGTTCTTATTATTTAAAATTATATATACTGTATGAGTCGCTAAGTTAACAATTTCTGGATACTCAATTAAACCATAGGATGAAACCTTGGAAAACTCAACCTTTGATACTGTTTCAATTAAATTTGTATATTCTTTTAAATTAAAAGTATTACTTGTATTTTTCTTTGTATCCACTGAACTGTCCATAGCATAATATTATCAGAAAAAAGTTTGATTTACAAATATGTAAAACAAATTTATTTATCATTAATGTGCAACAACAGGTTGCTCAAAAATGTCGATAAATTCAAATTTAGTTGTATCAAAAACTCCTTTATCGGTTATTTTAAGTTCTGGAATAACAGGTAAAGATAAAAAAGCCATAGTCATAAATGGATCTTCTATCTGACAACCAATATTTTTTGCTGCTTTGTTTAATTCCATGCTCTTATTTACAACTGTTGCAAAATCAGAATCAGAAATAATTCCTGCAATTGGAAGTGGTAAATGAGCTAATACTTCACCATTATTAACCACTATTTTACCACCCTGAGATTTAATTAATTCAACAGCCGCCGTATACATATCAGAATCATTAGTTCCAATTACAACCATATTATGTGAATCATGGGATACTGTAGATGCCATTGCCCCAGATTTCATATTAAATCCTTTTACAAAACCTTTTGCAAAATTCCCACCAGCTCTATGTCTTTCAATTACACAAATTTTTAATGTATCAGTATCAATATTACTTTCTGCATAACCATCGACTATATTTATTTTTGATTTTACTGCTTTTGTAATTAATTGTCGTGGAATTACTTCTATAGCTTTTACCGTATCTGATTTTGCTTCTATTTTAAAATCATCATACTTAATCCACTTAACATTGACAGAACCTCTAACTGCTGGGATTTCTCTTTCATCAATGTCAACAATTAATTTCCCATTTTGTGCAACTAACTGACCTTTTTTAAATACCATATCAGGTTTAAAAGTTTTTAAATCAGGAAGAACAAGAAAATCAGCTTTATAACCTGGTGCAATAGCGCCTAAATTTTGGATTTTAAAGTATTCTGCTGTATTTAAACTTGCCATTTGAATTGCTTTAATTGGAGTTACTCCAGATTCCACAGCAAATCTAACCATTGAATTAATATGATCTAATAAATCTTCAGGATGCCTATCATCAGTTACAAAAATACATTTTCTAGTATTTTTTTCTAATAATACTGGTAATAATGCTCTTAAATCTTTAGCAGCAGATCCTTCTCTAATCATTAGATACATGCCTTTTCTTAATTTTTCAATCGCTTCATCAGGATTTGTGCATTCATGATCAGATGTAACACCTGCAGCAATATAAGCACATAAGTCTTTATCATCTAAACAAGGAGCATGGCCGTCAATTCTTTTATCTTTTGATTTAGCAAGTTCTAGTTTTGCCATTACATTTTTATCTTTATTTAATACCCCTGGGAAATTCATCATTTCAGCAATACCCAATACCCAAGGTTTATCAATTAATAAAGATAAATCGTAGCTATTTAAGTCAAAACCAGATGTTTCAAAAGGTGTTGCAGGGACACAAGATGGTAACATTGTAAAAAAGTCCATTGGTAATCCTTGAACAGCTTCCCTCATAAAACTTATACCTTGAAGCCCTAATACATTTGAAATTTCATGTGGGTCAACAATTGCTGTTGTAGTTCCTGCTGGAACTACAGCCTTAGCAAATTCGGATGGTAATAACATTGAACTTTCAATATGAACATGACCGTCAATAAAAGAAGGTGATAAATATGCACCATTAATGTCAATTTCTTTTAATCCAGAATAATTCTTTCCAATACCAGCAATTACACCATCTGCAATTGCAACATCAGCTAAATGTATTTCTTCAGATAATACATTTATAATATTGGCATTCTTTATAACTAAATCTGCCTTTTCTATACCTCTTGCAATATTTATTATTTTTTCAACATTTCTTTTTGGCATGAACAAACCCTCATATCTTTAAATTGACAGTATTTTACCATAGATTTTTTTTTTTAACAAACAAATAAATTAACTTTTATGTTAATTAATGTAACAAAAAGTTTTATATACTAACAAAAAATAATTTTCACATGTTATTAAACAAATGTTGAATAGTACAAACATACATAATGAAAGGATTACAATATGACAACAACAGTTCCAGCATGTAATGTACAACAAGCGTATCCGGCTTATGATTTCAAACCAAGTTATAATGCTGTTCAATTAAACTTATCACAACCAACATTAAATGTTCCTCAAAGTCAACCAGCTCAACAAGCTCCTGCAGCTGAAGGACAAAAAAGTTGGATTGCATAAGATAAATATTAAGTAATGTAAATATAATTTACTTCAAATAGCAATTAATAAACGCCCTCTATTTTTATATAAGTGTAGGCGTAGAAGTTTAGGAAAGGAAATTATTATGATACAAGCCCCACAAAATTATGGGATGCAACAGCCAGCTACACAAGTGCAAACTCGTAAGCCTTCGTTTGCTCCTAGTTACAATGCAGTTCAAATCAATTTAGATACACCAACATTAAATGCTCCACCAGCAATGCCATACTACCCTCCGGTAAATATGGAACCATATAAGCCACAAGCTCCTGTGCCAGCTCAACCAGAAGCTCCAGCACAAGCTCCTGCTCAACCAACACAGGTACCTCCTCCTGTTCTAGATACAACTCTACCTCAACAACCACAAGTTCAACAACCAACTGAACAACCAAAAGTTGATATTAAACAGGAAACAAACCAAGGACCTCAAAACTTAGCAGATGAAGCATTCAAAGGTTTAAGCAATCCTGATTTCGATGTTCAAGCATTAGCAATGGAAGATATTGCTAAAAAAGGTTTAAATAATCAAGCAGATGTTATTCCATACGTTCAAGAAAATATCTTTGATAAATTAATTGATATTATGAATGTTGATTCAACAAAATTAGCAGGACCTACTGACAAACAATTAGAAATCAGAGATAAAATGGCACAAAATGATAAAGCCATTGAAGATGCTGTAAAAGCTGGACAAGATCCAAAATCTGCTAAATTACCATTTGCTTTAACTCCACAAGAGGAAGAAGAAGGTAACAAACTTTCTCCTATGGAACAAGCAGAAAGAAACAAAGAATATGCAATGTTTACAACAGCAATCTTACAAAAAACATATGCAGATGAAGTAGAAAAACAATCTGGAACAGTTGTTCCTTTAACTGAATTACCAGGTTCAAGAGCAATTATTACAACATTAAAAACAAGTGATAACCCAGATATGGCTGCTTCTGCTATTGATGCTTTGAGATATGTTCAAAGACCTGAATACAAAGAAGACCTAACTCAGTTATACACAATTGCTCAAAACGATTCAAGACAACAAGTAGCTGATGCAGCTACAGAAGCACTAGCTAGCTTAAATGCGCCACAAGAAGCGCAACAAAATCCTCAAAATGCAGCTAACCAAACTGCATAAATAAATCATAATAGAAATTTCCTTTCTAATAAAAAAGGCCTTGAAATATTTTCAAGGTCTTTTTACTATATATTAATAAAATAATCTAAAATTGACTCATTGTATCTATGTTCAACAGAGCTAAATGGTAAAACAACCCCACCAAATTCATTTTTAATCTTAGATATTACATTTAAAACTTTATTTTTAGGGACATAATCAATTTTAGTTGCAATAGTTATTATAGGTAAATTATAAGCATTTACCCATTCTCTCATTTGATAGTCATTTTTTTGAATATCATGTCTTGCATCAATTAGTTGCACTAAAGTTTTTATTTGTGTTCTATTTAAAAGATATTCTTCTAAATACTTTTGCCATTTAGCTTGTGCCTCTCTTGAAACTTTTGCATATCCATAACCTGGTAAATCCGCAATCATGAATTTATCTGAAAAATTAAAATAATTAATTAGTCTTGTTTTACCTGGAGTATTAGATGTTTTAGCTAATTTTTTGTTATTAGCTATAGCATTTATAAAAGAAGATTTACCAACATTAGAGCGACCTAACAAAGGAAATTCATTTAATATTGTATCTGGACATTGTGATAATTTTTCTGCACTTATTATAAATTTTGAAGCTAAATATTTCATCTTTCAACCAACATATTATCAATTTTCTTTTGTTTCGCACGATAAGTTACTAATTTCAATAAACTATAGACTTTTTCATTATTAACAACAGTAATTTGCGCTTTATTCTTCATCAAATCAACATTTATAGAAGTTTTTTTTGCAAATAAATTGTCTTGAATACTCACAATACTAACTAAACCTTGGCGAAAAAGGCTTAATGGCTCACGTAAAAATAATTCAAATGTCTTAAATATATTCATATTTCTTAATAACTATTTATTTTCTGGGACTTCTACTTCTTTAACATCAACTACAGGAACAATTTTTTCCACTGAAGTATTTGATTCTGATGTTTCAGAATTGTTTATTGGAACAATATTATCTTCTTTTTTTACAAGATCTTTTTTAGATTTTTTAGCTTCAATTTTAGCAATTTTTTTATCTAATTTTTTAGACCATTTTGCAACTTTTTTTATTTGTCTTTCATCATCTGATGCTCCTAAAACTGTTTTATAACATTTATTTGCACCATATATATCTTTTTCTTTCTTTAACAATTTTGCAAGCATTAAATTTGATTCAATATTATTTGGATCTAGTTTCAATGACTTATTCAAATAAACTTTTTGGAAGAATTTATCTCGTTCTTTTTTAAAATGAACTGCATTTTTATACTGTTCATTTGATTGTTCTATTGTTTTGTTTATAAACATCAAATTATTCATTGCTTCTACATTTTCTGGTTCTTTTGATAACACATTTTGAATAGCTTCTTTTGCTGGACGGAATTGCTTATTGTAAGTAAGATACTCAGCAAGATTCAAATCGCTTTCAACATCTTTGTCTAGTTTAACAGCTTGAGTAAATATATTTCTCGCATCTCTATATTGTTGAAGAGCTATATATGCATCTCCCTTTGTTAATAAATCTGAAATATTAGCATTAGGAGCAGAAACTATTTTTAAAAGTACTTCCTTAGATTCAACTTGATTATGAATTAATCTTGTTAATTTTGATTTTGTTAAATATAATTCTAAATTATCAGGATTCTCTTTTATAGCTTTGTCAATATAAACAAGAGAATCATGTAATCTTCTATTAGACTTAAACATTGATTTGTTTGCAGATTCTGTTGCTAATGAAAAATAAGCAGATGCGATACCTTCTATTGATTCAGTTTTATATTTATCAGATACCTCTGAATAATATTTTATAGCATCTTCATATTGACCTGAAGATAAAATCATATCTGCTAAATTTAACTTAACTGAATCATTATCAGGAACAATAGAATAGCAGGTTTTTAATTCTTCAATTGCAGCTGTTAAATCACCTCTTGATTCATATACTCCTGCCAAATTTATATATGCTTCTACATTTTCAGGCATTAAGAAAATTGATTTTTTGAACGCTGTAACTGCTGCGGCCTCATTACCTTGTTTCCTATATACTTCACCTAATAAATTATATGCATAGGTTGATTTAGGATACAAATCTAATGATTTATTGGCATAATACAAAGCTTTTTGTAAATCATCTTTTTTAAATGCAACTTGAGCTAAATGATAATATAAAGTTGCAGAAGTTGGATTTTCTACCATTGCCTTTTTATAATAACTTTCTGCCTTATCTAACTCATTAGTAATATAATAAACCGCACCTAAATTGTCTAAAGCAGTGGAATAATGTTGATTAACTTGTAACGCTTTTTCGAAATTAACTTGAGCTTGGTATAAATCGCCACGTTTCAATTCTGCAACACCCAAAGCATTATATACTTTTGGATTTTTAGGATTTATTTTCAATGAATAATTTAATTGGTTAATTGCTAACTGAATCAAAGTATCATTTTTAGCTCTAAAACGCATATTAGATGTATCTATTCTTTTTAAATAAATAGCTGCTTGTGCATAATAATAATCAGCATATTTTAAAGATGATTTCTTTATTGTATCTAATATATCCTGCGCAAAATCTAACTTGTCTTGTTGAGCTAACGAAATTGCTGAAGCAATTTGAAATTGAACTTCATTTGGATATTCAATAGCTGATTGATAAATCAATCTATCAGCACTTCTAAAATCATTATTTTCAATACAATTATTAATCTCTAAAAGCTTGTGATTTACAGAACTACTATCCGTTTTAGGAGCTGCAATTGATAAATTTGTTGCTAATAAGAAAGCTAAAACAGACAATGATACTTTTTTTATTTTCATATTAAACCTCAATCAACTACCAACAATATTAAAGTTATTGTATAATATTCAAGTACAAAATGCAATAAATTATACATAGGAGATTTATGCAAAAACAGTATCTTGAAGATTATAAAATATACCTATCATTCGAAAAGAACTATTCTGAGAACACAGTAAAAGGTTATGCTTCAGATATAATAAGCTTTCTCATTTGGTTAGATTCTGACTGTCTTAAAGTTGACTTAAATAAGCTAAGAGAGTATCAGCATTTTATACAACGATTTAATTACAAAAAAACTACAATTTTACGTAAAATTGCTTCAATAAGGGGATTCTACAAATATTTATATAGAGAAAAGTATATCGATATAAATCCAGCAGATTCTCTTATTGCACCTAAAAAAGGAAAATCATTACCCAAATTTTTAACAGACGATGAAATGGAAAAAATCCTTGATAATGTAGATATTTCGACACCAGCTGGGTATAGGAATAAAACAATTTTAGAAATTTTATGGGCAACTGGCATGAGAGTTTCTGAACTTAGTGGACTCAACTTTGAAAATTTAGAACTTGAATCAAACGAAATTAGAGTTTTTGGAAAAGGAGCAAAAGAAAGAATTGTACTAATCTCGAATAGAGCAAAAAAATATCTTGAACAATATATAAAAACAGCAAGACCACTTGTTATCGGGGTTAATGGAATTAAACCTAATGAAGAAGATACAAGCCCTGTTTTTATTAACAATACAGGATACCGTTTACAAACAAAAACTATAAGAAATGTTATAAATCAAGTTGTTGAAAAAATACAACTACCTAAACATGTAACCCCACACATGTTTAGGCATAGCTTTGCAACAAGATTAATAGAAAATGGTGCTGACTTAAGAATTGTACAAGAACTTCTTGGACATACAAGTATATCTAACACCCAAATATATACACATGTATCAACCCAACACTTAAAAGATGTATATAACAATTCACATCCACATGCATAAAAAAAGAGCCGAAGCTCTTTTTTTATTTACCTTTACGTTTATAAAATTCTTCAATAAAGCCAGTATTAAATTTCCCACTCATGAAGACTTCATCTTCGACTATCTCTTGATGGAATGGTATTGTTGTCTTAATACCTGTAACAACATATTCTTTCAATGCTTGATACATTCTACGTCTTGCATCATTTCTTGTTTCTCCCCAACAAATCAATTTACCAATCATTGAATCATAATAAGGCGGAATAGAATATCCTGGATAAACATGAGAATCAACTCTTATACCAAAGCCACCTGGGGCAAAATAACCATCTATTTTACCAGGACAAGGCATAAAATCTTTATCAGGATCTTCAGCATTTATACGACACTCTATAGCATGACCTCTCAACTTAACATCATCTTGAGTGTAACCTAGTTTTTCTCCTGAAGCTACAAGAATTTGTTCCCTTACAATATCAATTCTTGAAATCATTTCAGTAACGCAATGTTCTACTTGAACACGAGTATTCATCTCCATGAAATACCATTTCCCATCATGATCAAGTAAGAATTCACAAGTTCCTGCTCCTTCATAATTAATAGCTTTTGCAGCTCTTACTGCAGCTGCACCCATTTCTGCTCTTGTTTTTTCATCAATAGCTGGAGATGGAGCTTCTTCTAATAACTTTTGGTGACGTCTTTGAATTGAACAATCTCTTTCTCCTAAGTGAATAACATTTCCATATTGGTCTGCTAAAATTTGAACTTCAATATGTCTTGGATTTTCAAGATATTTTTCTGCATAAACATCAGGATTTCCAAAGAAATTCTGAGCTTCTGATTGGCAAAGGTTTAAGTTAACTTCTACATCTGCATCTTCTCTACAGATTCTCATACCTTTACCACCACCACCTGCTGTTGCTTTTAAAATTATTGGATAACCAACTTTATTAGCAAATGCCTGGACTTCTTCGACTGTTTTAACTATACCAGTCCCTGGAGTAACTGGAACATTGTTTTCAATCATAGTTTTTCTAGCTGTTGCTTTGTCTCCCATTTTTCGCATTGCTGCAGCTGATGGGCCTATAAATTTTATTCCGTGTTGGTCACAAATATCTACAAAATCTGCTCTTTCAGACATAAAACCATAGCCTGGATGTATTGCATCTGCACCAGTCATTATTGCTGTTGACATGATTGCAGGAATACTCAAATAACTTTTACTACTTGGAGCAGGACCTATACAATATGCATCTGTTGCTAATCTTACATGAAGAGAATCAGCATCTGCTTCTGAATATATTGCAACAGTAGGAATACCTAACTCTCTACAAGCTCTTATTACTCTTACAGCGATTTCGCCTCTATTTGCTACCAATACCTTTTTAAACATAACTATCTTTCTTCCCAAATTAACTTTATAAAAGAGGCTGTATATTCCAGCCTCTTATTTTAAACACTTCCTTATTCTACATACATAAGTGGCTGACCATATTCAACAGGTTGACCATCTTTTACACAAATTTCAGTGATTGTTCCTGAAAATTCTGATTCAATTTCATTCATCAATTTCATTGCTTCTACTATACAAACAACATCACCTTGTGAAATTGTTTTACCAACTTCAACAAATGGTGACGCATCTGGAGATGGAGCAGCATAGAACGTTCCAACCATTGGAGATATTATTGCCTTACCTTTGTGTGCAGGTTCAGATGCTTTTGCAACCTCTTGTGCTGCAGGAGCAACTGGAGATGAAGCTACAGGTGCTGTATATGCAGGAGCAACTGGTGCCGCTGATACTGCTACTTCTGGTAAATCTTTTCTTATTGTTATTGCTTGTTCACCATCTTCTAGTGAAATTTCTGTTAATTCATTTTCAGCAACAATTTTTGCTATTTTTTCTATATAATCTACATCAAATTTCATCATTTTTCCTTCTCTCACTACTAGCAACGATCTAAATATTCGTTTGTTCTAGTATCTACTCTTATTACATCACCATTTGCAATAAAGAATGGAACATTAACTACTGCACCTGTCTCTAATGTTGCAGGTTTTGTTCCGCCTTGTGATGTATTTCCTTTTTCTGATGGAGGTGTATCAACTACTTCTAATTCTACGTGAGCAGGAATATCAACACCTATTACTTTTCCATCATGCATTAATACTTGAACATTCATATTTTCTTTTAAGTACTTAATACTATCACCTATTTGTGCATCGGTTAATTGTGTTTGTTCAAAAGATTCGTTATCCATCATAACGTAATCCTTACCTTCTTTATATAAATATTGCATTTCACGTCTATCTAAAGTAGCCTTTGCAACTTTTTCACCAGCTCTGAATGTTTTTTCTACTACTTGACCTGTTTCAACATTTTTTAATTTTGAACGTACAAACGCTGCACCTTTACCTGGCTTTACGTGTAGAAACTCTACTACTGACCATAAGCCATTATCTAATTGTAATGTTAAACCTGTTTTGAAATCGTTTACAGAAATCATAAAAACTCCTTTAATATATGTCTATACTTTTTCTTGATGATAACATAAACTAATTCATTTTCAAAATATTAATGTAAATTATTATTCATCAAATAGCAAAAATTTACATTTCTATGTTTTAAACCAAACAAAGGTAGGGTATTATGACTGAAATACAATCATCAAATAATAATTTAATAACTCAAGCTATTAATAATCAAATCAAAACAAATGAAATAAATAAAACACAAATAACAAATCCTCAATCAGATAAAAAGGAAATAAAACAAGACACCTTTGAAAATACAACTACACCTAAAAACATTACCCCTAAAGAAAATAACAAATCAATGAAAATATTTAATGGGATTCTATCTACAGCTATATGTCTTGGTTTATTTTTCTTGCCAGATATACTTCTAGGCTCATTTAATAAAAAATCAAAAGGGTTACTTAACAAATACAAAAACTTTAAACCAGTTATAGGAGAATTTGTTACAAGCCAAAAACAAGAAAGACTAAAAAATGGGAACCTTAAAATAACCCTTGAAAATATTAAAGACAAATTCAAATATCAAGAAATAATTATTGGAAATAAACAAGGCAATATTATTCAACGAATTCTTATAAAAAAAGAAGAAATGCCTAATGGGAAATACATTACAAGACTTGTTAAATCATATAAAGGAAAAAACCTTATAAATAATGCGGAAATTAATAAAAATGAACATAAGTATTTATTTAAATTATTTAGAAGATCAAAAGTTCAAAATAAAGAATATAAAACTTTAGTTCAGCGCCAAAATGAATCGCCTAAAATTACAAGATTTTTTACAACATCAAATGGGAAACCTGTATTTAGAATAAATGAGAATGAAATACAAAAAGAAAACATGGCCTTTTTATATTCTGGAGATAAATGCATAGGAACTGATACACAAATAATACCTATAAATAATCCAGAAAATCAATATAACATTCTTACTATACCTAAAGCAGGGATAAGAAATAAAGTATATGATCCTACTAAAGAAGAAAAACCTTATGATACAAGTCTACTAACAAAATTCATGCAGAATTTTTAAAATTATTTAAGCTTATATAAACTATATTTCTTCCCTATTTTTACAATAATAAAATTAGATTCTACATATAAATTATTTGGTGAATTATGCATGTTTTTATTCTTTACTATCAATAAAACATCTTTATTTCTTTCTACAGCATCTTTTAATTCTGAAATATTGTCTTCTAAAATTAAATCAGCATAATCCTTTTTATAATTTAAAAATATTGAAGGTTTTACTGGCATGTTATATGTAATTAAATGATATTTAGAATTCTGAGCGATTTTAGAATAATCTACTAACTCACTCATCCCACCATGATAAACAATTGTTTTCAATGCAATAATTGCTCCTATTAAAGCAACAATAGATATACTTACAGGAATTGTTAACCATTTTTTATTTCTTTCTAATATGAATTCAGCAACCATAAATGAAGCAGCTGGAACACAAGGAAGTACGTATGTTGGTAACTTCCCGCTTGCTACACTAAATAATCCAAATATTATAACAAAATATATTCCCCAGAATAATATCATTTCATCCTTGTATAATTTCTTTTTAACAAAATCGATAATTGAGCAGATAAAATGAATTGACCAAGGAAGAAAACCTACTAAAAATACTGGAACAAAGTATAAAAATGGTCTTGTTTTACCTAGCGCCTCAGCATTAACTAAACGTTCAAAATGATGCAAGATAAAATATGTCCAAATAAAATCAAATCCATATTCATTATACATTGCTAAATGCCATGGAATATTTATCAATAAGAATAAAATAATTCCAGGTAAAATATTTATAGGTCTAAAGATTTCTTTTACATCTTTTCTTAATAATCTTCTAATTCCAATTATTGCAACAGGGAACACAATAGCTAATAAACCTTTTGCCAAAAAAGCAAATGATGCAAATAAATAAAATCCCCACCATAAATATTTTTTATACTTATCTTGAACAAAATCTGTTAGCAATCCACAATATATAGTCCAAGTTAAAAATGCTGTAAATACCATATCAATTATTGCAACACGTGTAAGCATTACAAAAAACACATTCGTTAATAAAACAATAGCTGCATAGAAGCCTAAGCGTGAAGATTTAACTTTCGCTCCAACATAATATGTACTGAATACTGTAATAATTGCCAATATTGACATAGGAAGCCTAATAGCCCACTCATGAAAACCAAACAGTTTTATAGATAAAGCAGTAAACCAAAAATATAATGGAGGTTTTTCAATAAATGGAACTCCATTTAACATCAAGAAATTCCAATTATGCCCCAATAAATCTCTTGACATTACTGCATATCTTGTTTCGTCAACATCCACCAATGGATATGAACCTAAACCTAAAAATAAAAATATTATAGATAATATACCTAATACAATTAAGTAAAATCTTTCAGGGCTTGAATTATAAAACTGTTTAATTTTTTCCATAACTATTTCCTACATATTATATTTATCTTTTACTATATATAAAGGTCTTTTTAGAACTTCTTCATAAATACGTCCTAAATAAACACCAACAATACCAATTGCAAAAAGCTGTACTGCTCCAACAAAAAGAATTGTTGCTGATAATAAATTCATTTTTATCAATGATACTAGTGAAAATATTAATAATAAAAGACCTAACCAATTTATTAATTTTAAAGGTTTTAAAGAAAATGAAAAAATACCATTCGCTGCCAATCTTAACATTGCTTTTAATGGGTAATGTGTTTCACCTGCAAATCGTTCTTCTCTATTAAATTCAATTGGTGCAGATTTAAATCCTACCCAAGGAACCATACCTCTTATAAATCTATTATGTTCTGGCATGCGCTTTAGAACATCTACAACATCCTTTGTTATAAATCTAAAATCCCCTGTATCAGTTGGGATGTCTAAATTACATAAAGAATTTAAAACCCTATAAAATCCAAATGCAGTAATTTTTTTAAATGCTGTCTCATTTTCTCTTTTTAATCTTTTTCCATAAACAATATCGTATCCTTCCAAAGATTTGTTGTACATATCAACAATTAACTCAGGAGGATCCTGCAAATCAGCATCGATTATTGCAACATAATCAGCATTTGAATTTTCAAGACCAGCAGTTACAGCAATTTGATGCCCAAAATTTCTCGAAAAATCTATTACTTTTACAAATTGATTATCAAAAGCAAGTTTTTTTAATATATCAATACTTGAATCTTTTGAACCATCATTAACAAATAAAAAATTAACATGTAATTTATCTAATAATAATGTTTTAACATCACATAACCTTTTAAATGTTTCCTCTATACAATCTTCCTCATTATACACAGGAACAACAATATCTAGTGTTTTCAAAACCTACTCCCTTATAAATATTTCTTTAATTCCAATACTTTTAGTTTAAATTCTTCATAAGAAGAATTATTATCTATAACATAATCCCAATCAGTTATATGGTCAAGTCCTACTTCTGTAATATCATCTTCACCAACTAAGTCCCCACGTTTTGCTCTTACATCACGAGAAGCTTCAACCCTAATTGATATAGCCCCCGCATTTTTAAATACATCATACTCATGCTGAACTCTTACATCTGTAACCATTATTTTTCCATCAGTTGCAATAATTTTTTCTAACCAGTAATCAGGAGATTGAGCTCTACCCCAATTCCCCAATTCAATTAAACCTGCACGATATTGAGATTTATTTTTTTCAATTTCTTCATAGCTTAAATTATGTTGTCGACCATACTCTAGCTTTATAATATCTCCCATTGCACAACGTTTATAATCAGGTAACTCTTCTAATAAGATTTTTGCGGCTGTATCTTTCCCTGAATATTGCTTCCCAGAAAAAATTATAATCTTATCAGCCATTAATAACCTCCTACTTTTTTTCCTTAATCATACTTGTTGTTAATGCTGCAAGTAATAAACAAATTGCACCTATATAGAATGTATATTCCCAATGATAGTTAGTTCCCATAGGTGTTTCAAATACACATTTTTTAATTACCCAAGAAACTAATGTACAAACAACAACTTGTGGGCCTGCAATAAATATATTAAATATCCCCATAACAGAACCTTCAGTACCTGGGATTATAAACTTTGAAAGCATTGCAAATGGTAATGCACAAACACTTGCCCAACCAATACCGGATAATGCCATAAATACAGCAACAACTACTGGATTATCAAAAAATCCCATACCTAAATATGCAATAACCATTGATAATAATGCTATAATATGAACCTTTTTATTTCCATATTTTTCTGCTAAAACTCCAATTGGAATAGCTATTAAGAAACATATTAAATTAAAGATTGCAAAACATATTGATGAATAATTAGTAGCTTTAACTTGTAATGTTGAGAATTTTTCAATCAAATCAGGAGACATGCTGCTTAAATCTGGGATATGAAAAACTGTGTGAATAGAATAACTTGTAAAGAAAATCATCATACACATCATGCCAATCCAAGTAAAAAATTGCATTAAACAAATTCTTGAAACCTGAGGAGATAATAAGAAAAATTCTTTTAAATCATTAATAAAACTACCTTTTTGTTTTTCAGTATTTTCATCTTCAACTAATGAAACTCTTGAATCTTTTTCTTTAATAGTCAAACAAGTCCAAGTCATAGCAAGTAAAAATGCTAATGCTGCCATTATAAATTGATTTTGAATAGACATTTGATAATGGAAAACATATTGTAAAAATGGAGCAGTACCTGCGGCAATAACAGAACCCAATCCTATTGCTAAACTAATATAAGAATTTGCAACAGCATGCTGTTCTTGAGGAATTACATCTGGAACTAAAGCTCTATAAGGTCCTTGTGCAATATTAATACAAGCATCTATAATCCAAATCATAATAGCTGCAACAAACAAACCTAACCAGATTGGTATTGGAAATCTAAATACATGACCTAAAAAGCCTGCAATCAAATCTGAATTTGGAAATGCCCACAATGCTAAAGCACTAATTAAAGCACCCATAAATAAATATGGTCTACGTCTACCAAATCTTGATTTTGTATTATCACTAATTGCCCCTATTAAAGGTTGTACAACCATACCTGTAAAAGGTCCTGCTAACCAGATTAAACCATAGATAAAAGGAGATGCACCTAAGCCCTCTGTTACAGGAGCTGACAATATTATTCTCATCTGCCATGCAAATTGTAATCCCAAAAAACCTAGAGCAAAATTCAAAAATTTCGCTGTTGTAAATCTCTTTAATCCATTGTTTTCTTCCATCTCAAATCTCCATTTTATATTTCGCTATTTATTTTAATTTTGCCCCTTTTGGAACAACTGTTACCCCACCTTCAGACACATAAAAACCACGGCTTTCATCTTCTTCCCTATTAAAACCTATTTTGGTATATGGTGGAATATCTACGTTCTTATCTATAATAGCACGATTAATTTGAGAATATCTACCAATTGTTACATTTTCCATCAAAATTGATTCAGAAATATGACAATAACTGTTGATTCTTACCCTTGGAGATAATATACATCTTGATAATGTACCACCGGATACAATACAACCTTCTGATATCATTGAATCTGTTGCCATGCCGACTCTATCACCTTGTTTCCAGATAAATTTTGCCGGAGGATAATTATAATTATACGTTCTTAAAGGCCACTCTTTTGAATACAAATTCAATTCAGGATCATAATCCAATAAATCCATATTTGTTTGCCAATATGCATCTATGCATCCTACATCTCTCCAATAACCTTTTTCTCTTGGGGACATTCCTGCAAATTTATTTTCTTTAAAATTATAAACTCGAATATTTTTTCCTTGATTTAACAACATTGGAATGACATTTTTACCAAAATCATGGTGAGATTCTTCAATATCGGCATCTTCTTTCAATGCAGTAATCAATACATCTCTATCAAATATATAATTTCCCATAGATGCTAAACACATGTTAGGATTATCTGGCATTGGACGAGGAGGTGTTTGAGGTTTTTCAACAAAATTTATTAATCTCCAATCTTCATCTACTTCCATTATCCCAAACTCTGATGCTTGTTCGATTGGGATTGGTATCGCTGAAATTGTTAATGCTGCATTATTTTTTTTATGGAATTTTAACATGCGAGCCACATCCATTTTATAAATATGATCCCCACCAAATACACAAACAAATTTGGGGTCTTCATCGATAATATGTAAAATATTTTGATAAACTGCATCAGCAGTTCCTTGATACCATGCTCCGCCTGTTCTCATTTGAGCTGGCACAAGTTCAACAAATTGGTTCCAAAATGGAGATAAAGCCCAACCTCTTACTATGTGTTTATTTAAAGAATCTGATTTATATTGTGTTAACACTTTAATTCTTTGAAATCCTGAATTAACAAAGTTATTTAATACAAAATCAATAATTCGGTATCTACCGCCAAAAGGTACTGCAGGCTTTGCTCTATCTTTTGTTAAAGGGAAAAGACGTTTACCTTCTCCACCTGCTAAAATCATAACCAACGCATCATTAACATTCATAAAATACACCTCGCTTACAAATCTGATTATAAAACGGAAATAAGATGATTGCACTAATTATAATTAATTATTTTTATCTAAAAAAATCAGAAAAGAAGATGTTGACTTAAAATTTTATTTATGATATAAAGTTAGTGGGGTAAATGTATATTTTTGAGTCTTGCACAACTTGCAAGGCTTTCTTTTTATGTATAAAAAAAAGCCCCGTTTCATCTTCGGGGCATAATGTTTATTGACCATATCACTTGGTTATTTTTCACCAAGCTTTTCGTTAATACGATTACGTACACTTTCAATTACATTGTTCACATATTTCGAGTCTAGAGCATACTCCCCTTCAGGAGTGAAAAATTCATCATTAGAGCATTTTACAATATCTGATACATCAACATCATTTGCTAATGCTCTTTCATATAATGCTTTTAAGATTACTGCATTAAATTCTCTTGCATCATCACCAAATGCATATACTAATTTTTTTGCAATATTTCTATTACCAGAAGATTTTGGAATTGTTACATATACTGGACCTGCAGCTGATGATGAGGCAACATAACTATATTCATTAGTATCAGGCAATTTCCCATAATCTTCATCTTTATCTAGTTTAGATAATAAATTTTCAACATTACTTGCATTTACTGTTTCTGCTGAAATATATTTTCTTAATTCTTCAGCATCATGATCTTTTATTGAAGAAGTAATACCATTAACTTGATTTGAAACATAAGCTTTTTCTGCAGATATTTGTTTTATATTCGCAGAAAAAATATTTTTAACCATTTGCTCAGTATTAGATAATTCTTCTTTCTTTTCTGTTTTCTTAGCAATAGAACTTAAAATATCATTGATAAAAATTCCAAGTTTAGCACAAGCTTCTTTAAATTTACCAATCTCATCACCATTGATTAATCCATCGTTATTGCCTTCTGAGTCAATTTGATTGGCAATAGTAAGTAGAGAATTCTCAGAATTTTCTCTTGCAACATCTGCATTAGTTAATAATTCTGTTTGAGATTCAATTCTTTCTCTTAAAGCAATAACCACTAAATCAAGGTTATCAGAATCAGTTATAGCTTCATCTTTATTAGCATTTTTTACACTTGGACCTACTGCATATGCTTTTGAAGCCCCATTTGTTGTTTCTACTACAATATCTGAGACATCAATATTTCGTTGTTTGGCAAGCTCAAGTAGTGCTTCAATTATTGTAGTTCCATATTGTTTTAATTTACCACTAGTAAAGCCCCAAGATATTTCACTATCTAATCTTTCAATCAAAGAATCCCCATCATCATAGGATTCTAGAATTTCTAATACGTTACCTGCATCAATTTGTGCAAAAGCTTTATCTAAATCATCGAAATCCGTACCCCAAAAATAATCAAAGCCTTCTTTAATTAATTTATTTACAACGTCTGCTTTTTGTGATCCTTGAGCATTATTAAATGCTGTCACATAAATTTGAGGATTTGTAATGCCTTCTTTTTCCAATTTCTTTTCGAAAATTGAAATTTCATCACCTTCAAGTTTGCCATTTTGGTTTTTATCAACATCTTTACCTCTGGCAATATTAAAGATATAAGTCTGTGTTACCTTTGTACCTGACATATTATCCTCAACTTTAATCATCTAAAATGATTTATTAATTCCCCGTATTTATATAAAGTTTTTTTGTTTTTATGAATTGACTTTTTTTGTTAAATTATTAAGTTTTGTTAACAAAGCTACCCTAAAAATTAAAGAAATTAAAGAATTATGCCGTTACCTTGAATAAGGAAAAGAATTTAGGAGAATTGATTATGGGTATGTCTGCTTCACAGGCGAGATTTTTATCTATCACAGCCAGAATGCATGATCTTGAATATCAAGCACAAGCAATTGAATATTCAAAATTGTCATTAAGTAACGATTCATATATCGCATATGAAGAATATTGTGAAGGAATTAATGCTACTAAATATCAAATGAATGTATTCTCCACAGAAGGAGCTGATACAAAAGTTGATGTCACATATTCATCAATAATTGCTTCTGCAAATCAGCCAACACATATAATGTACATGTTAACAGATACGGCAACAGATGCTATATATCTTCCTGAACAAATTGTTAACGGTATGAATGGGAAAATTCCTGAAACACTAAATGAATTTTTAGGTGTTGTTGCTGATAATTATATTTACTCAGGTCAAGGCTTAACTTCAGATGAAGCCTTTGATAAACTAGCACAAGATGGATATTCAACTTATTGGACTGCAATATATTATCAATTAACCGGATATACTTCTGATACTGGTAAAGTAAGTACCGGCCGAGGATTTATTTCGGTATCAACATATAGTGCTAACGATAGAGAATGGATTCAACGTAAGATTGAAGAAGGTGAAGCAATCTTAAATGTTATGCAAAATGCTCAAGATGAAGTAAATGATAAAAAAGTTAATATTTTTGAACAAACAAATATGGCAACAGATACTAATATGTCTATTGCATCCGATGATTTATTGATATCACGAGCACAAGACACTTATGAAAGAAAAGTTGAAGACATTAATCAAAAAGATAAACAATTAGACTTAAGATTAGCAAGAATTGAAAATGAAAGGAACGCATTAAAAACAGAGTATGATACAGTAAAAGATTTGATTAAAAAGAATATAGAAAGGGGTTACAAAACATTTAACGCATAATAAAAAGGTCCTGATTTTATATCAGGACCTTTTCTAATTATTTAGAAATATAATTTATTAATGCTCTTACACCAGCACCTGATGCACCTTTTATAAACTCATTCATTGGTTTATCCATAAATGCAACACCTGCAATATCGATATGTGACCATTTAACATCTTTAACAAATTCTTTTAAGAATAAGCCAGCTGTTGATGCACCACCCCAACGAGAGCCAGTATTTTGCATATCTGCAACTTCACTTTTTAATGACTCTTTGTATTCTTCATACATTGGAAGCTCCCAATATCTTTCACCAACTTCTTTTGCTGCTGAAATTACATTTTGAACCATTTCACAATCATTACCAACGATACCTGCTGCAACATTTCCTAATGCAACCATACAAGCACCTGTTAGAGTTGCTATATCAATAACTTCATCAACACCAAGTTCAGAAGCATAACAAAGAGCATCAGCTAAAGTTAAACGTCCTTCTGCATCTGTATTATCAACTTCAATTGTTTTACCATTTTTTGCAGTTAAAATATCACCTGGCTTATAAGCTGAACAGCCTGGCATGTTCTCACAAGCTGCAATAATTCCGTGGACTTCAACATCAGGAGCTAACTCTTTAATTTTACTCATGATACCTAATACACAAGCTGCACCTGACATATCATCACGCATTGTTAACATTGATGATGGAGGTTTAATATCTAATCCACCACTATCAAATGTTATACCTTTACCAATAAGAGCTATTTTCTTTCTTGGATTTGGACAAGAATGTTTCATGTGAATAAATTTATGTGGTTGAGATGAACCTTGTCCAACAGCTAAATAAGCACCCATTCCCATTTTTTCACAATCTTCCTTTTCGTAGATTTTTGTATCTAAACCAAAGCTTTGAGCTACTTCTGCTAATTTGGTTGGAGTTGCAAATGCTGCCGGTTCATTTGCTAAATCTCTTGTTAATTTCATTCCTTCCATTATTATTTCTGAACGACGCAACAATGATTCATCACAATTAACAAATACTTCTTCTATTTTGTCATCTTTTTTAGTTTTATATTTATCAAAAGAATAATCTGCAAAATATACACCATAAGCAAATTGTTCTGCCCAATTAAATTCTAAAGCTGAAAAATCAAATGCAACTTTTTTAGCTTTCATCTGCATTGCTTTTTTTACTGCTTTATAAGTTGCTATTCTGAATTTATCAGAATTAAATTCTGATTTTTTACCAAAACCAACTACTAAAATTTTTCTTGCTGGTTGTTTACCATAAGTAGGTAAAAGATATGTTTGACCAAATTTACCTTCAAATTTATCTTCTTCTACAGCATATTTATTTGCTAATTCTTCTGTAGTTTTTTCTCCTTCAAACTGATTAACAATAAGAATATCACATTCAGTATTCTTAACATCAGCAACCACATTTATTTTCATAAACGGACTCCTTTCTTATAAACTTATATTATATTTTTTAGCCATAATTTTTACAAAATTTTCTATACTTCTATCCCAAGTTCTTTCTCCTGCTGGAGTAAAGAAACATCCTGGAATTTGTCCCTGTTCTCGATGATGTCTTACACAATCACAACAAACACCTCTGTTAGAACAAGTCGTTGCAGTACAGGTACAATCAATTAAATTCTCTTCTTTTTTACATTCCATAAGAAACTCCTTTTTAGTATTTTTATTAAACACTAAAAACAGACTTTAGCAAGGGTTAAAAAGATGAAATTAATGATTTACAAATTTATCTGTCTTTGGATTATATTCAAAATAATGACGTACAGAAACCCCTGATGGTGTATATTGTTTAAATCGTAATATTACATCTCTTGCATAAACATACCTTACTTGAGATAGTTCATTACCATATTTTTTATCTCTTTTAGGCTCATCATTACCGTTATAACCCATTGCAACTAACTCTAACAAAGCTTCTGGATTATTAGTATTAATACCTAAACCATTAAATGAACCATTGCCTAATCTTCTTAGAACATTATTAAATTTACCTTTTAATCCTGCAGTACCAACATCAAAATTTAGAGAAGAATCCTCTCTATCCTGAACAGCCTTATATAACGATGTACTATCAGGGTACTCTGAATGAACTCGTTCTATAAATTCATCATCATACATCCCTGGATGAGCATACATATCATTAATTAATACTTTTGTTAGCTGCATCACACCTTGTCCATTATCAGTAAATACATTATCATCAAATTCTCTAAATTGAGACTCTTGTGCAACAATTGAAGCAACAAAAATAGGGAAATAATCTAAATAATTAGATTGCAATAATTTTTGAGCAGCAGACTTTATTGCTAGATTTTTTGAGTTTTTTACTATTTCCGAAATCATTGATTTAGGATTATTAACCTTTGAATACTTCATTATTTTATTAAAAATCTCATTTCTATCTTCATCAGTTCTACACAAATCTGATTTGGACATCATCTGCATTATTCCACTTTTATTTTCATTATAAATTTTTTCAGGTTTTTCAAGTTGTTTTAAATAATTATTAATAATCCCGTCTAATTTTTTTGTATCACCACCTCCAAATATAGTTAAATCCATATTATTTAGTTCACTATTAAATTGTTGAATAAAACTTGAAGGATCAACTCCAACTTGTTTACCACGTTCTACTAATTTATCTTTTATAATTTTTAAATAACCATTTCTTGTAGAACCCAAACTACCTACCTCATCAGATATAGCTTCTGCTAAGGATTCGTCATTCTCTTTTTGATATTTCTTTAAAACAGATGTTATATTCTCTGGAGAAATCTCTTGTAAATGTTGTTTAATTGTTGAACTTGTACCAACACCATCAACATCATCAGTTAATTTTTTTACAGAACTATTCACTAATATATTATCAACAAAAACAAGCAAATCATCTACAGCTACTGAGTTTGGTAACCCACTATTATCTAAATATTTTTTTATTTCATCAGGTTCAAAAACACCATCTTTATTTGCTGATTTTAATAGATCTGAGAGCATTCTATCTAATTCTTTTTTATCGAGAATCTCAGAACTTTTACCATTTTTATTTGTATTATAAAAATCAAACAATTTTAGCAAGTCTTTATTATTTTCAAAATCTGAACGCTTTATTTCTGCCTTCGTATCTTTTGAATTTAAAACCTTGCCACTTTCACCAATTATATGTAATTTCTTATCTACCATAGCTAAGATTACGGCAATATTATTATTATCTTTAGTTATAATTTACATTAATTTACATTCTTTGAAAACTTGCACCCACAATAATTTTGTCTATATAGATTTAATTCTTTTGATAATTTATTGGTTTTCAAAAAACCATCTTTCTTTCTGAAATTAACAGGAATATATTCGACATTATCAATATGAGATGCAATATCAATACCAATATTTGTAATAAGTTCATAGTTTTTATGAGGGCTGATTACAATTGTAGTTGTAAAATAATTTAAACCAAGCTCTTTAGCCTTATATGCTGATTTTAAAAGCCTAAGTTTAAAACATAAAGTGCAACGTTTTCCTCTTTCAGGTTCGTTTTCATAACCTTGAACAACAGATATAAACTCTGATGGACAATAAGGTTCAACAATAAGTTCAACATTATAATAATCACAAACAGTCTTTTGAGCTTCTAACCTCCTGTCAAATTCTTCTTTTGTATCTATATTTGGATTAAAGAAATAAACTATTGGTTCATATCCTAATTCTTTTAATTGTCTTATTGAATCTGCTGAACATATTCCACAACAGGCATGTAATAATATTTTCTTCTCATCGCTCATAATATTTATTATTCTGCTCCCTTTTTAAGCAAATCTTTCAACTCATAATATGGTTTTATACCTACATAACGTTCCTCATTAATAACTATAGTTGGAGTTCCTACCACACCTTGAGATACGGCATAATCTATATCATCAGTAATCTGTTTCATAGTTTGTTTTGATTTTATATCTTCTTTAAATTGATTTATATCCAATCCGATTTTTTCTGCAAGCTGAATTGCCTCTTGATCATTTTGTGGCTTATGTTCAAATATTGCAGTTGACATATCCCAATACTTACCTTGATTTTTAGCTGCCACTGCATATTTTGCATAACGACAAGCACCTTTATGAACCTGTTTTCTCAAATATTTATTACATTCTCTATCCAAAGGTAAATTATGAGGTTCAATATAAACATTTCCAAGTTCTTTTACAGCTTTATGAATCATAATGTTATATGCAAAGCACATTGGACAAGCAAAATCAGAATATAATTGAACTTTAACAGGTGCATTTATATCACCCAAGTTATTCCCTGATACAGAGTATGGATTTATTGTCATTTTTAAATAATTTCTTATTGAATTAAGTTTTTTAACCTGTGGAGCAAATGGATTTGCTAATGCTGTATATGTTAAAAAACTTACACCAATTAAAACAGCTACAATAAAAGGGTTTGTATATTCTTTAACCCCAGATATAAAATCTTCAAAACTTTCTTTCACAGATTTAATAAAACCGCCATTATCAAAATCTGTGGAAACTAGAGCAATCAAAGTATTTAGTATATATGAACAAAAACAAAGTAAACATATTTTATGCAATATAAATACGCTTTCAAATGCTAAAAAGACAGAAACAAAAAATGATATTAATCCTAATGATGAGATATAAGACATAGGTCTTTTAAAAACAGCCAAAAAATTTAAGAATCTTATTTTTTTTAGTTTATCAGCAAATAAAAGCATTAATATAAAAAGATAAAATCCCATTCCCCAATATGCTAAAGGGACACCTAAAAACTGAGATGCTGTTGTTTTAGCTGTTCCATCACAATCAACTATTTCATTTATTGAGCAAAAGCTTGATAAAGCATAAGGATTAAAATTTGCATTATAATATATTATTGCTAATTTTATTGTTGTTAAAAAACCAACTAATGCTATAAAACCTACGATTACATTCTTTTTCACAACCAAATCTCCATTTATTTTAAATCATAATCGTATTTATATAATTTTTCAATAGAAGATTTATCTACTACTTTTTAGGGGTAAACAAAATTTAAAGGTACTTCCAAAGCCTAACTTTGATTCTACACTAATACTTCCATTATGAGCTTCAACAATTGATTTACATAGAGCTAAACCTATACCTGAACCCATTTGGCGCTTGACAATATTTTGATTTGCTTGGGCAAAAAATTCAAATATTATACTACAATTCGATTCATCTATTCCCTCACCAGAATCGGTAATTTCAAAATTAAAACCATTCTCAATATAGGTTATAATTTTTATACGACCGTTTGGAGTATTAAATTTTACTGCATTTGAAGTTAAATTGTATATTAACTGTCTAAATCTTTTTATATCAGCTTCAATACAAATATCTAATAAAGTATAATCAAAACAAACATTAGGATAAGAACGAATTATATCTAAAATAACATCTTTTGCACTGAAAAATTCATAATTCAACTCTAAAGGTTTATATTGAGAACGGGTTAAATCTAATAAATCCTGAATCAAATCTAACATATGACGAGAACTTATTGAAATATTATTAACAAATTCCAATTCTTTTTCATTATCTAACCTAGTTAAAAGTAAATCAGAAAAACCAATTATTGAATTTAATGGAGTTTTAAATTCGTGAGAAATTTTTGCAAGAAGTAATCTTAAAATATTCCATTTTTCTTCCTGTTCTAAGTATTTATTTACATACTTAATTTTATCTTGCTCAGATTTCTTTAGTAATAATAACAATTCATCTCTAGACAA
>CASFGO010000017.1 GCA_949294335.1 uncultured bacterium
TGAATTGATTGCCTATATCTTTTTGATTTTGTGAATTTATGTTGTTTCCGCCTGTCAATTCCTTATTCCTTTTTATCGATACACTTCACTATGGATGTATACGACAAGGTATTAGAAAATCTTTAGTGATTGTTAAGAAATATTTAGATTATTAATTTATTATCATCTAAAACACAATTTCCCCCATAAGGAATAGTATTTTTTGTATCTTCATGCGAAATATTCAAGCCTGAAATAGTTGGAATATTTAATTCTTCAGCTAGTTGATTAAATAAAAATTGTAATTGGTCAGGGTATTCAACATCTAAGAATTTACCCAACGCTAGACCTTTTATGTTTTTTCTAAATTCTTCTATATTTAATAATTGAGTAAACATTTTATCTATCTTGTACACAGGTTCATTTAAGTCTTCTGCAAAGAATATAAAATCATCATCTGGGATAAAATCAAGTCCAGCAAGTGAAACAATAGATGCTAAATTGCCACCCCAAATAATACCTTCGGCTCGACCTTTTTGGTATACTACTGGAGCTTCTAAAACTTGTTCTTTATGTGCTAAAGCATCAAAAAAGCTATCAATTGTATATTTGTCAATTCTTTCAGCACCAAAATCCCCCTTTATCATAGGAGATGAATATGTTATTAGATTGGCTTTTTTTAAAAACATCGCAGATAAAATTGTTATATCAGAATACCCACAAAAATTTTTAGGATTTTGTTTAATTAATTCATAATCAATTTTGTTTATTAACCTTAAAGCTCCATATCCTCCTCTTGCACAAATAATTGTGTCAATTTCTTTATTAGAAAAAGCCCAATGTAAATCTTCTAATCTTTCTTCATCTGTTGCAGATAAATATCTGTCTTGCGAAAAAGTATGTTCTGAAAAAACAACCTTATACCCTAAACCTTCCAAAAAACTTTTAGCCCTATACATTGGTTCTTTATCTAAAATAGGGCCTGAGGGTGCTATTACACCTATTGTGTCACCTTTTGTTAACGATTTTGGTAATATGTAGCTCATAACATCTCCTTTTGTGATACAATTATAGCATGGGCGAGAATTATATACCTTTATATAGAAAATATAGACCACAAAAACTAGAGGAGATAGTAGGACAAGAGCATATAAAGCAAGCTCTTTCTAATGCTATTAATCTTGGTAAAATTTCACATGCCTATTTGTTTACAGGGCCTCGTGGTACAGGTAAGACATCAACTGCTAGAATCTTGGCTAAATCTTTAAACTGTGTAAATGGCCCAACTGTTGAGCCTTGTGGGAAATGTACAAGTTGTGTTGATATTACTAATTCTGTTCCTATTGATGTAATTGAAATCGATGCTGCAAGTAACAGAAAAGTTGAAGATGCTCAAAATATTCTTGAAAAAATACAATATGTTCCTGTTAATGGGAAATACAAAATTTATATAATTGATGAAGTTCACATGCTTACAAATACGGCATTTAATGCTTTGTTAAAAACATTAGAAGAACCACCTAAAAATGTTGTGTTCATTCTTGCAACAACAGAATCTCATAAGGTTTTAGATACAATCAAAAGTCGTTGTCAAAGATTTGATTTTCGAAGAATTACAACTGACGATATTGCAAAACACTTAAGATATATTTCTGATAAAGAAAAAATAAATATTTCAGACGGTGCATTATATTCTATCGCTAAAAACTCTGCAGGTGGTATGCGTGATAGTATTGCTTTACTTGACCAAGTAAGTATTTTAGGTGAATCCAAAGAAATAACAGAAGATGATATTAATAATCTTTTAGGTCGTTTATCTTTTGATGTTCTTTATGAAATGGCAGAAAAAATTATTCAATCAGATTCAATAAATGCAATAAAATTATTGGAAAAAGTCTATAATTCAGGGAATGAACCTGTACAAATTTTAAATAATTTAATGTACTATTTCAAAAATTTATTAATCGTAAAAAATTGCGATAATGAAACATCATTAGAATTAACCAACTTAAATGAAGCTCAACTAAAACAACTAAATAAACAAAAAGAAGAAGTTGAAACACATCAAATTGTATTTTTAATCGAGAAAACAGCAAATTATATAAAAGAGATAAAAACTACAACTAATCAACAGATGTGGTTAGAAGTTGCATTGATTGATTTATCAAATCTTACTAATAATACAAAATTGATTGAACTACAAAATAGAATTCAAGCTCTTGAAGGCGGTGAGGTTTCAGTTCCACCTGTAAGACATGCTATAACTCCACCGATTGAAAAAGTTTCTGTTCCTGTTTCAAAGCCAGTAATACAAGAAATAAAACAAGAAGCTGTTCAAACTGTACAAGAATCAGTAAAAGAAATCAAGCAAGAAGAAATAATTACAGAACCTGTAGAAGGAACAAAACAAGAAGAACAACTAGAAGAAAAAGACGATTTTACACCAATGCCAAAAGCTAAGATGCTTGATCCTGCAACTGATATTAGAAGCTTATGGGCAACATTATTATTACATGTTAAAAGTCCATCAACTCAAGCACTATTAAAATTGGCGAACCCTGTAAAAATTGCACCGAATGAGGTTGTTATTACATTTAAACAGTCTATATTTGTAAAACAAGCAAATGATGGTACTAAAAAAACAGCAATTATGGAAGCTGCAGATGCAATGTTTGGACAAAAGAATACACATGTTCTGATTAGAACGCCATTAGAGTCAGATGTCGAAATAGGAAAAGTTGTTCCAGCATCTAAACCAAAACCTATTACCCCACCAAATGAAGTTAAAACTTTAGCTCCAAAACAAGAAAACGTATCAGAGGAAGAAATTGAAACAGTTCAAGAAGTTCAAAAAGCTCCTGAAAAAAAAACAGAATCAACGGATGATGAACCAAAGTTTGAATCAGACCAAAGCAAGATGATTAAAGAACTTTTTGATGGGAAGTATATTAATTAGTTAATATGTTTAACATTAATTTATTTTTGTATCTGTTTGTTTTAAAATAGAAACAAATGGAGAATATGTGATGTTATTAGAATTTTTACAATCAAAAATACATAGAGCGACAATAACAGATTCTGATTTGAATTATGTTGGTTCAATTACAATAGATGCTGACATATTAGATGCTGCAAAAATTAGAGAATATCAAAAAGTTGAAATATTAAATATCAATAATGGCGAAAGATTTCAAACTTATGCAATAAAAGGCGAAAGAAAATCAAAAATCTTTTGTGTAAATGGAGCGGCGGCTAGAAAAGTTCAAAAAGGGGATAAAGTTATTATTGTATCATATGGTTATTATCAAGAAGATGAAGTTAAAAATTATAGACCAACTATTATTCAAATTGATGATGATAACAATATAATTTAAGGATTAATAATGGATTTTAGACCTAAAAAGAAGAAGAAAAAAAGTTTTGAAATAAAAACGAAAAATATGGGAGTTGATATAGATAAAAATGAATATCAAACAATAAGTGAATCCTTTACAAATAATCCCGAAAAATATTATAATAGGGGTTAAAAAATCAGATAGGGGTATATTATGACAGAAATGAAAAGAATATTAATCGTAGATGACGATGATGAAATAAGAGATTTATTAGAATTTGACGTTTCTCAAAGTGGTTATTTTGTTGATACTGCCTCTGATGGTAAAGAAGGTTTACAAAAAGCATTAAATAACTCTTATGACTTGATATTGTTAGATGTTATGATGCCTAAAATGAATGGGTTTGATGTTTGTAAAAATATAAGACAAGCAAAATTAGCGATTCCAATCTTAATGCTTACAGCAAAAGGAACAATTAATGATAAGACAATTGGTTTTGATTGTGGTGCAGATGATTATTTAGTAAAACCTTTTGATATTCAAGAAGTATTGTTACGAATAAGAGTGTTATTAAGAAGAAATCAGATACAAGATACAAATCCAATAACAAACGAAATTTTGCACTCTGGGAATATTGAAATTTTACCTGAGACATTAGAAGCAATTATTCTAAATAAAAAAGTAAAATTAACTCCAACAGAATTTGAAATTTTATATTGCCTAATGCAACATTTTAATAATCCTGTAACTTTAGCCACATTATTAGATGAAGTTTGGGGTTATGATAGTGATGAAGACGTAAGAATGGTTAGAGTGCATGTAGGTGGATTAAGAAACAAAATTGAGCCAGATCCTAAAAAACCTCAATATCTTCATACCGTAACAAATGTTGGTTATAAATTAACTCCATTTGGAGAATAATAATGGGCTTAAATATTAGATTTACACGTTTAAAAATAGTAGAACAAATTGCAATAGTATTATTCTTTGCAGTTGTTATTCCAATGACTATTAGTGGAATAATCATAAATAACATAAACCAACAATCAGTCCGTTTACAATTAAAAGAAGCAGCCACATTAATTGCAAATATGGTTTCTGATGAAGTAGATGTATTTGAAGCAAGTGCATCAAATGAGTTAAATCAAATAGTAATGACATTAGACTATTTTAACAACGATTCTGCTAAACAAAACTATTTAAATAAAATCCAAAAAAATTCTGATATTTATAAAAAAATATTTATAATTAATTCAGAAGATGAGTTTTCAAAAATTTATAATGAATGCATAAATCATCAAGAAACTGCACTAAAAGCAATGCTGAAAGATGGTAGATATTTAATTGCTATTTTTGACATAAATGTTTTAAGAGAACAAATATTTTCACCATTAAAAGATGATAAACGTCAGATAAATATTCTTACTTATGATGGTAAAATTATAACTTCGCATAATTATAATGAAAAATTGTATCAACAAAGTATTACACAGTTACCTAGAAAACTAGTAGATGAGGATGCAGTTGTTTTTGGAAAAATCAAAAACCAACCTTTTGTTTATTTAAAAAAAGAAAAGCCAAAAGTTTTGGTTGTTGTAAATACTCCTCATGATTTAACTAAGAAAACGATTGATTATGGCAGAACCAAGATAATTTTATCTGTACTAATAGCATCATTAACCGTTTTATTTATAGTCGGACTTTATACTTATTATCTTTATATAAATATTCGACAATTATTTAAAGCAATTATTGCAATATCCAAAGGAAATTATAGAAGACGTATAAGACTTTTATCAAGCGTATTTACACCATACGAAATTATTTTCTTGTCGTTTGAATTCAATCGAATGGTAAAACAGATTAATAAATCATATTCAAAACTTAAAAAGACAAATAAAGAATTAAAAGAATTAAATGAATTTCGTTCAAATATGATTGATACAGTAAGTCATGAATTAAGAACTCCTTTAACAAGTATTCAAGGATATACTTCAAGACTATTGCGTCAAGATATTGAAATAGATAAAGAAACCCAGCAAAAATCATTAAAAGTAATCAAGAAACAAGCTGAACGACTAAAAAGAATGATAGAAGATTTATTAGTTATACCAGATATTGAAGATTCAAGATTGAATGTAATCATGGATACAATTTCAATACCTGAAGTTATTGATGATGCAATATTACTTGTTAAAAATTCCTCATCAAAAGTTATAGTAAATAATGTTTCAAAAGAAATTTCTCAAATATATGCAGATAGAGATAGATTTGAACAAGTTGTAATTAATTTAATTGAAAACGCTGTTAAATATGGGATTGATGATACAGATATTACAATTAATGCTTATGAAGAAGAAAACAGAGTAATAATTGAGGTTAATAATAAATATCCATTAATATCAAGAGAGAAATTAAAAACTCTATTTGATAAGTTTACACGAATTGATGATAAGACAACACGAACAACAAGAGGAACCGGCTTAGGTTTGTTTATCGTAAAAGGTTTGGTTGAAGCAATGGGTGGAGAAGTTCGTTTGTATTCAACAGAAGAAGAAGGATTTACTGTAAAAGTATTCTTAGATAAGGCAAACCAAGAATGAAACGAGCAATAGAGGAAGCTTTAAAAGTTAAGAATGATGTTCCTGTAGGTGCAATTATTTTAAAAGAAGGTGAAATAATTGCAAGTACTCATAATTTAAAAGAAGAAACACAAGATGTTACAGCTCATGCAGAAATCCTTGCAATCAAAGAGGCGCAGAATAAAATAGGTTCTTGGCGATTAGATGATTGTGAAATGTTTGTAACTCTAGAACCTTGCCCTATGTGCGGATGGGCAATTATGCAAGCGAGGATTAAGACTCTTTACTTTGGAAGCTATGATTCTCAATATGGAGCATTTTCAAAGTTAG
Organism: uncultured bacterium; assembly: GCA_949294335.1. Classification (GTDB taxonomy): domain Bacteria; phylum Cyanobacteriota; class Vampirovibrionia; order Gastranaerophilales; family Gastranaerophilaceae; genus UMGS1585. Next base: position 6,227 of record CASFGO010000017.1, read on the forward strand.
AACTTAATAAAATTGCAAATTCTCCAATCAAAATATATGGTGGAATTAATGAATTAGAATGTGATAGATTATTAGAAGAATTTTTCTTGAGGATAAGATGATAACAAAGAATGAGTTAGATACATTAGCTGAAAAATATGAGAACAAAGTATTTATAGAAACTGATCCTATCCGCACAGTACATAAATATACTAAGAAAGAGGATATTGAAATATCTGCATTTCTTGCTTCTTTATTTGCTTACGGAAATAGAAAGGTATTTATTCCAAAGCTAGAATATCTTTTTACTCAGATGGGGAAATCTCCTCTTGAATATATCCAAAAAGGAGATTTTTCAAACTTAAAAGGGTTTAATTATAGGTTTGGTAAAGAGAACGATATTTTAGGCATTTTAAATATTTTGAATAAACTATATAATTCTGATGAAACATTAGAATCTTTGTTTAAATACGGCTATGAAACAACAGGAACAATTGCTGGCATGTTCGAAGTTGTAACAGATTATTTTTATTCAAATGTTGAAAATGTTGGGGAAGGTTTTTATTTTATGGTTGCCAATCCAAGAAATGGTGGTGCAATGAAAAGAATGTGTATGTTTTTAAGGTGGATGGTAAGAAAGTCCGAAGTAGATTTAGGTATTTGGAATTTTATTCCAACAAGCGAACTTTTGATTCCATTAGATACTCATGTTGCAAGAATATCAAGAGAAATGGGATTGTTAACAAGAAAAAGTAATGATTTTAAAGCTGTTATTGAGCTAACAAATAATTTAAAGAAATACGATCCCAAAGACCCAATCAAATATGATTTTGCGATTTATGGTCTTGGTATAAACAATAATTAATTTAAATACTTAATTTTTCTTAACAAACCCTAAAGATTTTCTTATTCTAAGCCGTACACACATATAGTGAAGTGTATCTAGGAAAAGGAATAAGAATTAAAATTGGTAAATGTAGATAAAAACACATTAATCAATAATCTATGTCAAAACTCAGGTTTACAAGGCGCAGCACTTTCAGAATATAAAGCACGCCTATCTAAAATGAGCGAGGCAGAACTTACCGCCCTTATTTCTGGCAATAATCCCGATAATAATACTGATACTGTTGAGTTAAATACTACAAATACAACTAATACCCCAATAGATAAATCAACTGCTCAGGATTTATCAATAGAGAATATAGAATCAAATGCTAATCAAGCTCTTCAAATGTTATCTAAACAAGATGATGGAATAATTAGCAAAACATATAATGATTTGAAAGAAAAATATGATTTAGGTTTAGCTAAAAGTCAAGTAGAGAAGGTTATATACAAACAATTTAAAACTGCAGATTATTTAAAAAAAGCAAAAGCAAATAAATTAACTTATTCAGAATATCTTGGCTCCCAAAGAGAATTTTTAATGGATATATTCCCAGGTATTGAGTCATATAGCGATAGACAAAAAGCTCAAATAAAAACAATGATTGCAAGTTTGTCAATTGATGAATTATTAGAACAAGAAGAGAAAATACTAAACTTACCTGAAAAAGATTCTCCAGAGTATCAAGCAGCAAGAAATAAATTTACGAGTGAATTAATTCTTAAGACAAATGATGTTGAAACTATATACGATACTGATAAAAATAAAGTTAAAGATCGATTTAAACCCAAACCAGAATATAAACTTGCAAACGGTGATAGGTTAATGACTTTTGAAGAAGTTTATATGCTAGGGCAAGGAGTTGAATTTAATAAAGACAATATTCAAAAATCAAATGAAAGCGCAACAACTTTTGCATTAATAAATAATGTTAAAGCTAAAAAAGATAAACTCCATGAAATTCTACACGATAATTTAAAACTAGTAGAAGGTAATAAAGCTCTAGGTGCAACTAAACAAAATCAAGAGATTTCAAACCAAAGATTAGAAATCTCAATACTTTCTGCATTACAACTAATGTATGGGTCAGATTTAGAAAAACAAACTGCAGCATTAAAAGAATTAGCAGGAGAAGATTACTATGTTGAACTAGGACAAATCAAGTCAAATGCAAAAGATCCGCAAAATAAAAGTGACTTGCTCCCAGATATCGCACATAAAATCTTAGATGAAGTAGATTCAAATTATAACAAATTATTAGGAGGTAAAACACTAGAAGACTATGCCCAAGAAATGGCAAATGATTATACCAATGCTTATGGTAAAAAAGATGCATCAGCCTTAGCATCAAGCTATGTTCAAGACCAAGAAGGAGTTGTTAAGAATGTACGTACCGGAGTAGAAATAGTTGGCTCGGCTGTAATGTTTGGTGGAATGTTCTTTTTCCCTCCTGCAGCATTAGCAGGTGGTGCATTAGCTTCCTTTGGCGGTGTTGGTGTTGAAATGTATAATGAAATGACTAAAGAACACGCAAGCCAAGAAAAAATAGATGAATTAAAGAAAGAATTAGCAACCAATGGCATATTAATGGGTATAGGTATGGGCGCAGGTAAAGTTGGCAATGGTGTAAAAACAATGCTTACTGCAAAAAATGCCCCAAAACTATTCGCTATGGTTGGAGATATTGGAGCTGATGCGACAATAAGTTTACTTGGTGATTTAGCATTAACAGGGCAAATTGACCTACAAGGTGAAGGTTTAGCTCAAGTAATGTCTTTAATTGCAGGTCATAGAGGTAAAATAGTTAAAGGGGTTCAAGCTTTAAAAGAAAACTTTAAAGCAAAATATGGACCTGATGCTAAACAAATGCCTGATGGAACTGTAATAAGAATTAACCAAGACGGTTCTACTACTGTTTTAAACGATGCTAATAGCAAACCAGCTATTTCAACTGAAACAAATATCCAATCAAGATTAGACAACGCTCAATCTAGAGAAGATTTTGCGGCTATCAGGGAAGAGTTGAAAAACATGCCAGCAGGAGCTGAAAAAACTGCTCTAATGGAAGCATATCAAAAAAAATATAGAGAATACTCAACCAACCCTGATAGACCTGATGTTAGAATGGAATACAATCCTGAAGAAACTAATTATAAAGCGGTATCAGGCTTTGAATTTGTTGAATATTTAAAACAACAAAATATTTTGTTAAACGGTAAGACTGTACCAAGATTTGATGATTATGAGATAGAAATATTAGATGATTTAGTAAAAGAATTTCCTAATGATGTTCCATTTATTAAAGATCTACTTAGTGAGACTTATATTAAATCTAACGGAGTAACAGTAGGAAGATTTGACCCTTATTTGATAGATAAAATAGTTAAATTAAAAAACAGTTATCCTGATAGATTTGAATTAATTAAAGAAGTTATTAAAGAAGATCCAGTTAATGGTGATATGAATTCTTTTGGTCTATTTAACTCAAAAAAATTAAGAGAATTAGTTAGGTTTTCTAAAGAGTATCCTAATAGTATGCAATTTATTCATTATCTAATTAATATTAAAAATACTGATAATTCTGGTAATAAAATTAGTAGATATGGTATTGATGATATAAAACAATTAGTCAATTTATTAGAAAATAATCAAGAAAATATACAATTTATTAAAGAATTAATTGATGAGACCAAAATTGATTATAAAGGAAACACTGTTGCCAGATTTGATGTTAATAATATTGAAAAATTAATTAATTTCTCAAATGAAAATCCTGAAAATATACAATTTATCAAAGATTTAATTAATGAGACCCAAATTGATTATAAAGGAAACACTGTTGCTAGATTTGATGATGTTAATATTTTAAAGTTAATTGATTTAATTAATGTCAATCCTGAAGCAGTTAAAATATTGGTAGATAACCCTAAATATGATTTCTTTTTACCAATTATTAACAATGATAATATTCATTTTTTTGAAAATGAAACTATACTTAATAAAATAGCTAATCAAGTAGATCTTGATCGTTCTTTAGTTTTACATAACAACTATGTAGATAATTTTTATCAATTAGAAAATGGCAACAAAGTATTTTTTGTATCGAAAACTGATAAAGGTTTGGAATATAATGGTTCTGAAACTAGAAAAATAATTGGAAATAAATTTCTTGTAAAAAGAGAATTCAGTGATGGTTCATATTTGGTTGAAGAAATTAATAGTAAGAGATATTTGTCCTTCCAAATACCTATCTCGTTAAAAAAGACCCAATTTGATAATAATGGGGTTCAAGTTCGCTCAGAAGTTCTTGCACCATCAAAAGATAGTCCTGGAATATCTACTATTAATGTATATGAACGAGGACTTAACCAATCAATGGTTAAAAAGTCTATTGGTACAGTAGAATTATACGGATCAAAAAATCAAGGTATTAAAACTAAAAGAACTGTTGCATCATCAGACGGAACTGTCACAACTCATACGATAATTCAAGGTCCAAAAGGCTCTGGAATGAAATATGAAATAAAAGACAAAGATGGAAATATTTTAGGCACAACAGAAAGACAATATCGAAAAATTGATGATAATCACTATACTTCATCTATAAATGGTCAAAAGTACGATACTCAATTCGTTGGAGATAAAGTAATTGTTTCCAAAGTTGATGAAAATGGAAATATAACAGAAACAATTGAACTAGGTTCTGATATTTTAGATCCACAATTGATTGATTTATATAAAAAACTTCCTGGGGATTATTTCTTTAAAATAAAAGAAATTGGACTTCAAAAGATATCTCTAGGCTATAAAGAGCATGATAATGCAATTTATTTAATTGATGAGAAAGAAATAGCTCTGGGACGCGATTTAAAAGATGATGTATTTGGTTTCGCTCATGAACTAGGTCATGCAATTGATTACAATTATAACCTAGAAAGCCTACATGATAATAAGGAATTAATTAAAGTCTATCAAGAAGAACTTGCAGAATACAAGAAAACATCATCGGATTTGGAAGGATATTCAATTGATTACTTTATATCAAAAAATGGAGGTTCAGATCCTATACATGAAACAATTGCAGAATTTAATGCTTTAACATCAGGACTATTAAATTCTTTTGAAGAAATACACATGAGAGGAACTCTATTACAACAACATTTCCCAAGAACTTGTGCAAAAATTATGGAATTGATGAATAAATAAATTCGTCTCAGGTATAGATTCTAATTAGCAAATAAATTATTCCTCTATTTACCCTCATCTAAATGGTTGATTTTTTTGCAGCATGTAAATTTTTATGTTATTATGATTGTGAATTAAAATTATAGTGATATGTACTGTATATTTATACAGTAAAGAACTGGGTGAGGATTATGAAAGGTTCAACTTTAAGAAGATCAAATTTAACAAGAGAAAAAATCGCAATGCTTGATGCACTTGCTAAATATAATAGAGATTATAGAACAGCTGAAAACAATGTTCCTACAGATAAACAAGAAGAACTTGATGTTTTATGGCAAAACTTCAAAGTAGCTTCTCGAGCTGAAAAATCTCCAATTGCATTCTTTACAACAGGATTTTTTGTTGGAGTTGTATCAACTTTAATTCTTGCTATTCTTGTAAGTTTTGTTGTTGGATATTCTCCATTAGATGACATGCATCTTAATTTAACAAAACCTTCAACAACTGAAAATCTAAAATTCACTTTTATTCCTGCTGATAAACAAGAACCTGTAGTTCAACCTGTTGAACAGCAAAATAAAGAATATACAGTTCAACCTGGTGACTCTTTAGAAGGTATTTCAATAAAATTCTATGGTAGTTTTGATGAAGCTAAAATTAAAGCTTTGGAAGAAGCTAACAATCTTGCAAACCCTAATGCAATTGGCATCGGTCAAAAGTTAATTATACCTATGAATTAATGTTTGATTAATATTCTAGTTTGTCTTATAATTTTATCTAAAAGAGGGATATTGATATGGAATTAGATATTATTAGACAAACTGATGCTGAAATAGCAGATTTAATTGATGTTGAATTAAAAAGACAGCAATCAACAATAGAGCTTATTGCTAGTGAAAATTTTACTTCTAAAGCAGTAATGGCTGCTTGTGGAACTGTTTTAACTAATAAATACGCAGAAGGAAAACCTCACAAACGTTTTTATAACGGTTGTGAAAATATTGATAGAATTGAAGAAATTGCTCAAAAAAGAGCATGTGATTTATTTAAAATGGATCATGCCAATGTTCAACCTCATAGTGGTGCTCAAGCAAATATGGCAGTGTTTTTAGCGCTTCTAAAACCTGGTGATGTTATTTTAGGCATGGATTTATCAAATGGAGGACATCTAAGTCATGGTTCTCCTGTTAATTTTTCAGGTTTATTCTTTGATGTTAAAAGCTACGGCGTTGATGAAAATGGGATTATAGATTATGTTGATGTTGAAAATAAAGCAAAAGAATATAAACCTAAATTAATTATTTGTGGTGCAAGTAATTATTCAAAAGTTATTGATTTTAAACGTTTTAGAGAAATAGCAGATTCTGTTGGAGCTTATCTTTTAGCAGATATTGCTCATATTGCAGGATTAGTTGCAGCAGGAGTTCATCCATCACCTGCAGGATATACACACATTGTTACAACTACTACCCATAAAACTCTAAGAGGACCAAGAGGTGGTATTGTTATGTGCGACGAAAATCTTGCACAAATTATTGACAAGGCTGTGTTCCCAGGAACACAAGGTGGTCCTTTAGAACACATAATTGCAGGGAAAGCAATTGCTTTAAAAGAAGCTGCATCTGATGATTTCAAAAAATATGCAGAACAAATTGTTAAAAATGCAAAAGCATTAGCAAAAGGTTTAATCGACAATGGTATGGATATTGTTGGTGGGATGACTGAAAACCATTTAATGACACTAGATTTAAGAAAAACTGGTAAAACTGGTAAAGATATGGCTAATATCCTTGAGTTGGTTGGTATAACTGCAAACAAAAATACTGTACCAAATGACCCTCAAAGCCCATTTGTAACAAGTGGAATTCGTTTAGGTGCGGCGGCTGTTACTACTAGAGGGTTTGATGAACAAGCAATGAGTGAAGTTGCTTATATTATATCTGAAGCAATTAAGAACTCAGAAGATGAAAATAAGTTAAAAGAATTAAGAGAACGTTCAATTGCATTATGCAAAAAGTTCCCTTTGTATGAATAAGTGAGGATAGGAAAATTATTATTAATTCATTACCACAATCAAATATTATTGGAGCAATAATATCATATATATTAGGTGTTTTTCTTGTACCTTTTGTTATTGCTTTTTCTAAAAAAGAAGGACTAGTTGATGTTCCTAATGAAAGAAAAATCCATAAAGTTCCGATATCAAGACTAGGTGGGGTTGCTATATGGGCAAGTACAATGTTAACATTTTTATTCCTTGTTCTATTAAGCTATTACCCTTATGGAAGTTTAGTTTCAGGCATATTATTAGGAAGTTCTTTAATATTTTTATTGGGTTTGGTTGATGATGTATATAATTTAGATGCTAAATTCAAACTTATTGTTCAGATATTAATTACAACTGTTGTTTACTTATTAGGTGTAAAAGTTGATATGACTTCTTTTTCATCTCATATAGGTTTAGCTTTTGATTTAGGATTTTTATCATATCCTATAACATTATTATGGATTGTAGGTATAAGTAATGCTGTTAATTTTATTGATGGAGTTGATGGTTTAGCAGGTTCAGTTATAACTGTTAATGCGATAACACTTGCAATAGTAGCACTTGCAATGCGTCCACCTAATTCAATTAGTGCATTGATTGCATTTATATTAGCAGGCTCTATGTTAGCTTTTCTTACTTATAATTTTAATCCTGCAAAAATATTTATGGGAGATTCTGGAGCTTTATTTTCTGGATTTTTGTTAGCATCATTATCCATTACTGGAGTTATGAAGGGAGCTACATTAGCAATTTTACTTCCTTTCGTAATATTAGCTGTACCAATTCTTGATATAACTTATTCAAGTATTAGAAGAATAATGAAAGGGAAATCACCTTTTGTTGCAGATGCGGAGCATATTCATCATAAGCTTTTAAAAGCTGGATTCTCACAAAAGATTACAGTCGCAATAATGACCTCCGTAGCTATTATTGCAGGAGGCATTGCTTCTTTATGTGTTGGGAAATTTACGATTATTCATTATTTAATTTATATTGTAATTTTAATCGCATTAATGTTAATATTAAGTTTGTTTGATATTTTTACAAGGGGTAAATAAGGTTTTAGGGGTAAATAGAGGTTTATATGGAAAAACAGCAAAATACAATTGATATATCAAAAGTAGTCGTAGCTCAAGAAGATTTAGGTTCTGAATTACCTATTTCTGCAATGTTAGCAAAATCTGCTGTCCCTCATTCTCATCGACGCATCGCTGATAGCTATGTAATAATGAAAAATATCTATGGGTTCCAAATTGTACAACCAAGAATAACCAATATGGAACGAAATTTACTATATAAATACCATTTTAATACGTTAGAAAATACTACCATTGGACAAATAAATGTAGAACTTGTTTTATTAAAACAATGGTCAACATCAATGGATGATAAATTAAGATTAGATGCAGATGAACTTCTTCAAATTAGGGTTAAAGAGCTTAAATTTATATTATCAAATAAGTATGCATTAACCTCTAACGAGGTGTTAAACGGATACAAAGCAATAGAATTATATCTTTCTGAAATTACAAAATTTTATTCTGCTAACTAGCAATTTTTTATCTTTAGATGTTTTACTTTAGTATGATAAAATTTACCCCAGTAAAACAATTACCACTTCCTAAACGCTTGATATATTCAAGTGGAGAACGTCATACAATGTTTTCAACCCAAACAGGTAAAAAACTAGGTTCTATGATTGCAGGTGAACGTTTTTATGGAAAAATCGCTGAAGAAGATTTTGAATATTATCCTAAAAAAGAAAATTATGTATATTTATATATAGTAGGATTGTTAGCTAATGTAAAAAAACAAGGTGTTGGAAGGGATTTTGTTAAATTTGCTAAGCATTTAGCAAATAATAAAAGATGTGAAAACCGAGTCGCTGTTTTTGCGATGAACAATCAAGATGGAAATATTTTGAATGCATCATCACCATTTTTCAGAAAATGTGGGTTTACATCTTCAGAAAAACCAGGATTAGATGATGTCGACAGAGTAATAAAAGGGTTAAAACCTAAAAATGGTGATTGGTATTGTACTTTACCTATGTATCTTCCTGTAAAATAGCTTTTCCTTTTTTATAACAAGAAGTAACTCTTCTAATTAATTTTTGATCGTGCGCATCGTCATCTACAATATTTCTATATGAATAACCGTATTTAGACCATTTAGTATCAAATGTATCATTATTATTACCAATATTTCTAATTGCTGTAGCTATTTCTTTTTTAAAATTTGAATCATAATCTTTATATGGCGAATCCTCTTTTAAAAGAGTATTTAATAATCCCTTTTTATATGAATTTATATCATTTCTTAACTCCATAAAATTAGGAGTATTTTGTTCTAATTGAAAAATAATACTATTAATTGGAGAATAACCTAAAGTTATCCCAATTAAATCATGTTGAGTATTATTTTTTAGCGGACTATTTTCTCCAATAAGGTAATTATATATTTCTTCTGTATCAGCATTTTCATCTAATCCCATACCTTTTATATATAATTCTTTATTTTCTTCTATTGTTTGTTTAGTAAGTTTTTTATTTAAGATAAAAGTATTATCTACTTGAATTTCTTTATTTTTAAGAGGAATATTCAATGTACGCCTAATAACATCATAATTTTCATTTGACTTAATAAAAGGATTATTTCCAACGATTAAAATACTTGGTTTTTCTCCTAGTGCAAATGTAACAAAAGATGTTTCATCACCTTGTAAATTATTTTTTAATTCATCTTTTTCTAAATCATTAAAATTTTTAGTTAATTCTAATTTATCAAGATGATTTTCCAAAATTTCATTAGCGTTTTGTACATAATTTTCTGTAAAAACAGGAGATATAGATTGAGATGATTTTGTAAATTCTACAAGGTCACGTCCTACTTGAGCATTCGAAATAATACTATTTGTAGTACCAATAGTATTATTAATCGTATCAGTATTTTTACCAATAAAAGATTCTACACTCCTAAATTTTGGTAGTGTAGTACGAGTATATTTAACTATTGAATTAATATAACTCATAATATTGCATAGTTCCCTATATTTAATAAAACATTTTCTTAAAAAAAATTGCGTATTGACATGATAAACAATAGAGTTATAAAATATACCCATGGCATTAGTATATTTAAGTTTAGGTTCAAATAAAGGCGATAGAGTAGGCTACATCCAACAAGCTACTAGTTTATTAAATGGTTTTGACGGGATAAATGTAGTTCAATCTTCATCATTATATGAAACCGAGCCTTGGGGAGTAGAATCTGAGAATTGGTTTGTTAATGCAGTAATTCAGATTAGTACAAATTTATTACCAACACAGCTACTTAAACAATGTCAAAAAATTGAGACGATGTTAGGACGCAATAGAGATACTGAAGGACGTTATGGAGATAGAACTATTGATATAGATATTTTATTCTATGATGATAAAATTATCTCTGAAGAATTTGAAGGACAAAAACTAATTATACCTCATATTCATTTTCATGAACGTGCTTTTACATTAGTACCAATGTTAGAATTGGCACCTGAATTTATTCATCCTGCATTTAAGAAAACTATATCAGAATTACACGATGATTTAGCGACTCCAGAAATGGTTTATTTATATGGGACAAGAATCTAAATTAAATATTGGCATTCTTGGTGGCGGCCCTGCAGGTTGTATGGCTGCATATTTTTTACAAGATGCATTCAATGTTACGATAATTGATTATTCTTCAATTCTAAGAACAATACTGCCAACAGGTGGAGGAAGATGCAATTTGGCGAATTACGAATTTGATTTTATGGAATTAGCCAAAAACTACCCAAGGGGTGAAAAGTTTTTATATTCTATTTTTTCGAAGTATTCAACAGGCGAAACACTTGCAACTTTTGAAGAATTAGGAATAAAAACATATGTACAAGAAGATAATAGAGTATTTCCGGAATCAAATTCTTCAAAAGATGTTAGAAATAAATTTTTAGCAAAATTAAAAAATGTTATTATCAAAAAAGAAAAAGGCTTAAGAATCGAACCTGCAGAAGAAAAAATTAAACTTATTACGGATATGAATTCATATTATTTTGATAAGTTAATTATAGCAATAGGAGGCCATTCTTCTTTTGATTTAGTTTCAAGATTAGGATTAGATATAGTTACTCCAATCCCTTCACTAGTAGGTTTAGTAACACGAGAAAGCTTAAAACCTTTAGCAGGAATTTCTTTAACAAATGTTTATTGCCAAGGACTAACAGGGGATATCCTTTTTACTCATAAAGGAATATCTGGACCTTTAATTTATAAAATATCATCACTAAAGGCAAGAGATAAAAAACCATATTCTCTAAATATAAATTTACTGTCACAAAATATTGATTTACAGAATTTACTCAATACAAACCCGCATAAACAAATTAATAATTTATTATCTGACTTTTTTCCGCAAAAATTAGCAAACTATTTACTCGATTATTCTAAAATTGATAAAACTCTTAAATGTCATCAAATTAATGGTGCGCAAAGAGATATAATATTAAATATTATTCATAATTTCACAATAACAGTAACAGACGTCAATAAAGATGGTGAAGTTGTTACATCTGGTGGAATAAGTTTAAAAGAACTAAATCCTAAAACAATGGAATCAAGAAAAATAAAAAACTTATATTTTATAGGTGAAGTAATAGATGTTGATGGATTTTGTGGAGGATTTAATTTGCAAAATTGTTGGTCTACAGCATATGTTGCTGCAAATTCAATTCTTGATTCAAATATAGTTTAAAAGAACTATGTTTTATTACTAAAATATGGTATTATTGTTTTGGTAGAGATTTCATGAATAAAGAATTTATAATTGAAAAAATAAAATCAAATAAAAGGTATTTAAATAATGAGGATTTACTTGAATGTTTTGTAAATTCGGTTTTTGCATATATTGATGAAGATGTTATTAACTCTTTAGATGAAAACCTCAGAAATAAATATCTAGATAAAATCATTGCAAAGTCAATTATTAAAGTTTTAAAACAAAATTCACGATATAAAATATCTGATTCTTCATCACTTACAAGAATTGATTATAGTTTATTTAACTATGATAATAAAAGATATTTTTTGAAAACTACTCCATCTATTGATAAGTTAAAACAATTATATCAATTTATAAATAAATTAGAAGAAAATAATAAGTCTAAATTTCTTGATGTTATAATGTATAAGTACCAAGAAAAGCAGAAATTAAATGAATTAGTAGACTCAACAAATCTATCTAAAAATGAATTAGTGGATATCTTGTTTGAATTATCAGATTATGCCAATAGGATTGTAAAAAGATGAAATGTCCCAAATGTAATGCTCAATTAGAAAATAATACAATTAAATGTCCGGTATGTGGTACTCGAATAGGGAGATTATGCCCTACTTGTAAAACTTATAATCTTATAACAAATAGAATTTGTGAATCTTGCGGAGAAGAATTACTAAAAATTTGTCCAAAATGTAATGCTATAAATTTGCCTACATCGTCATTATGTAGAAAATGTGGTTCAAACTTAATAAATAATAATCAAGTACAAAATGATACAGAACTGGAAACAGAAGCAGTTAAATATAATGCTAATTATTACAGTTTTGCAGCTGCCCAAGATGCAATCATTACAGCGATTGAAGCACAAAACATAAAAGTTGTTTCTGTTAATGGAAATAATGAATTAGGAAAAGATGTTATATTCAAGAAATTAATGAGTAGAACTTCTTCAATGGGTGTAGCTTGGCTAATGGGTAAATGCAATCCTCATACACAATTAACGCCTCTTGGATTCTTTCAAAATGTACTATTAAATTTATTTAATGTAACTAATTTTTGTTCTAATAAAGCTCAATTAAAACGAGAATCTGTAAAATTCTTTAAACAAGATTTTGATAATTTATCTGTTAAAGAAATCTATGATTTATTAAACATTTTATATCCTGAAAATATAGATCAATTCCAAAACATCCAAAATAATAAACAAAACACAATAAAAATTATTGTAAAAATATTTGAAACAATCTTAGGTAAAATGAATTCAGTTTTAGTTGTTGAAAATATTGAGTATATTGATAGTTTTTCATATGAAATTTTAAATATTTTGATATCAAATGATTTCATAAGAGAGAAATTAACTCTAATTCTTAGTTTCGCAAAAGAACAATCTGGTATTAATTGTCTTAACTTACCTTGTTTGCAAGATAACAATTATGCTGATGTATCAATTTTACCTTTTTCAAAAGAACAAATTGAACCTATTTTTGAAAACTATAAAAATATTTCATTAGATGATGATTTAAAATCAAAAATTCTACATTTTGGAGAAGATAATCCTATATTAATAGATCAATTAATTAATTTAATCTCAGATGCAACAAGTGCCAAAAAAGAAATTAAATTAGCTAACAACTTGAAAGATGTATTACAATATAGGTTAGAAATATTAAAAGCTACAGATAATTATACTTATTTAGTTTTATGTGCTTGTTCAATTTTGGGATTTAAATTTTATCCGTATATTCTAAATTCATTCTATAATATGAGCTTGGAACAAGTTGAAGCAAGAATTACCAAGTTAGTAAAACTTAATTATTTAGTTCCTACAAACAATTCAAGCTTTGAATTTAAATCTTTAAATATGTGGTCAACACTCATAGATTTATTTAAGCACGATGAACAAATCTTTACCAATGTAAATCAAGCATTATATCCGTTATTATCATCATATACATTGTCAACAATGGCAATTTTAGGCTTTATAAGTCAAAATCTTGATTCAGAAGAACAAACATTTGCAATTTGGACAAGATGTACTCAATATGCAGCATACATTGGAGATACAGGCCTTTATATAATCCTACAAAAACAAATTCTTAATATAATTGATAGTATAAATTTAACTCAAAAAGATTTAGTAAAAAGAACTATTTATGCAGAGTTAGGAAAACTTTTAGAGCCTGATAATCCACAATTAGCAATGGAATATTTACCAAAAGCAATTGTTTTATTATCAGACGCTGATTTTGTAGAAAAAATTGAATTACTAGGTTATCTAGCATCTTGCTCTATGAAATTGAATAATTATCATGGAGTTTTAGAATGTATTAATTCAACACTGCCTCTTATTCCAGATAATTTCCCGGTTGAAGTTGCAATGTTAAAAACAAGAGAAGTATTGCCTCTACTAAAATTAGGTAATGTTGGAGAAATAGTAAATTTAATTGACAATGATATTTTACCAGTTTTAGAAAATTCTCTAAACAATAAATTAATTTGCAAAACTATTGATATAGATACAATTTTTGAAGCTTGGTTAAAAACAAACTTAAATTTTGCAAAAGCTCTTGTATATCAAGGAGATAATAGAGCTTTTGCAATTATTGACTTGCTTATAAATACTTGTAATTCTAATCAAATTGATAACTTAGAATTAACCTTAAAAATTAATACAATACTAGCCTTTGCAAGTACAATGTTTGGAGATATAAGATCTTCAATAGAAATCTTAGATAAATTATTAGCATCTGAAAATATTCCACCAAAAATTTTATCTGAAATTAATTTTATTGGAATTCTTAACAGATTCTTTATGAATAAAGATGATTTATCTTATGATGAATTATATCAAGCAGCTCAATATGCTGATAATATAGGTGATGACTTCACTAAAAACATATTGAAACTTATTCTAGGCAGATTAATGCAAGATAGAACTTCTGCAAAAGAGGCTGCAAATATTTATGCAAAACAAATTGAATATTTTGCAGAAAAACAAAATGCTATCGGAGTTTTATTAGGTTGGTATTTTATATCAAAAGCCAAAATGATAATAGATGGGCCTGTTGAAGCTTTAGATATTGCAACTAAAGCATTAGACATTGCAGAAAGTGCTACAATATCAAATCATTATTTCTCATTGTTACTTAATAAACTCATAGGTGAAATATATTTAGCATTACAAGATTTTGAATCAGCTAAAATGTATATCGAAAAAGCATTAATTATTGCTAAAAATTATAATATAAGATACCAATTAGCAGAATTATATCTACTGTATTCAAAATATCTACAAGACTATGCATTAACAGTTAGTGATAAAAAAATTGATTATGTCCTTAATGCTCAACAAATGAATAAAAAAGCAAGATTAATTGCTGAAGACATAAAAATTATCTCATTATTATCAGCTGTTGAAAGAGCAGAAACTGTTCTAAGTTCATTCTGCCAAATGAATGGGATTGCATTAAAATAAATTAAAGGAATATTTAACATGAATAAAAATAAAATAGTTTTATTATTAGCAATTTTATTATTTACACAAGTCGGTTCAAATGCCAAAATGACTAAAGAAGCTCATAATTTATATAAAACAGCTTCAATGTATGAACATAATCAAGATTACCAAAATGCAATTAAATATTTAGAAAAAGCTGTTGCGATTAATGGAGATGACTCTATTTTGTATACCAAATTAGCAGGCTTATATTCTAATATTGGAGATAATGCAACATCACTTTCTTATTATAAAAAGGCTTTAAAATTAAATCCTGCTGATGGTTTTTTATATGTAAGTATTGGAAATATTCTTCAATCTATGGGAGATTATGAAAATGCATATAACTCATATAAGCAAGCACAAAAACTTTGTCCTGAGTATAAATATAACTATTTAAACTTAGCAAGTGTTGAATCATATCAAAAAAAATATAATGAATCGATTGACGATTATAAAAAGTTTCTTCAATCATACCCTGATAATCAATTAGCAAGAGAAAGTATTGCTAGAACATATTTAGAAGCCGGAAATATTGACTCGTCCATTAAAGAATATAAAAAAGCATATGAAGCAGCACCAAACACATTTAAAGATTATATAAATTACGGTACAGCATTATTTAAGTCAAATGATTATGATAATACAATAAAAATACTAACTAAATCTTTAGAAAACTCTCCTGACAGTGTTAAAGCATATTCTCAACTAGCATTGTCTTATCAAGCATTAGATAAAAATCAAGAAGCAGAAAAGGCATTTAACAAAACATTTGAATTAGAACCAAATTTATATGATTTAAGGTTTGATTATGGGAATTTGCTTGCGTCAATGGATAAAAATGAAGAAGCAATAGTTCAATATAAAAAATTTTTAGAAGCTTATCCTGATAATGTTGATGCTAATAAAAATTTAGCATTAATGTATAAAAAACAAGACAATATTGATTTAGCAATATTAAATTATGAAAAAGCTTATAGCAAAGCTCCAAATGATTCAGATATTCAAAAAGAATTAGCATTTTGTTATCACAAAAAAGAAGATTACAAAAAAGCTCTAAAATTTTATGATTTAGCCCTTAAAGAAACACCTAATGACTATGATTTAAGATACAACAAAGCTCTTGCTTTACAAGCTGATAAGTCGTATATGGCTGCAATTGAAATATACAAGGCTTTATTATATGAAAAAGAAAATCCAGAAGTTGAAACTCATTTAAATACTGCATTATTATCATTAGGTTACGATTTAATTGATAAAGGACAATATTTACAAGCAGGATTAGCATTTGAAGAAGCATTAGCAAATGATGAGAAGTTAGCTTCTGCATATTTTGGTTTAGCTTTATCTAATAAATATTTAAAAAATGATAAAAAAGCTAGCTATTATTTTGAAAAAGCAATTGAAATAGATAGCAACAATGTTGAATACAAGAATGAATTTGATTCTTATAAAGCATCTTTAGTTAAACAATCTAAAGAAAATCCAAAAGAAGATAATTTATCAGATGTTGAAAAATTAATAGCTCAAGGAGATTCAGCTTATAAAACAAAAGACTATAAACAAGCAATATCTTGTTATTCTAAAGCAATTGTTATTACCCCAAATGATAAAGAAATTTTATTAAAATTAGGGAATTTGAATAGAATTACTAAAAATTTAAATAAAGCTACATATTATTACAATGAAGCAATAAAAATTGATAATAATTACTCTGATGCATGGTTTAATTTAGGTCTTACTTATGCAAATCAAAGAAATTTTAATAGTGCAATTGATTGCTTTAACAAAGTAATTTCAATAGATTCAGATTATGCATTAGCATATTATGCTTTAGGTCTGGCTTACGAGTTAAAAAATGATAACGATAAAGCTGTTGAAAATTACATAAAATACACAAAATATGAAAAAGATAAAAAACTTGTAGATACAGTAAATAATAAAATACAGCAGCTACAACAAACACAACAATTACCATAATGAAAAAAATATTTTTAATATTTTCAATATTTATATTACTATGCACGGGTTGCAATGAAAAAGAGCATGCAAATATTTTATTCAATTCAGAACCAATAACTTTTGAAACAATAATGTATCCTAAAAAAGTATTTGCAGAAGGGCAACGTATATATTATTTGTTTTTTACTCCTGAAAAATTAAATTGCGAATTTATAAGAGTACAAGTATTCAAAGTCAGTGATACAATAAATCGAGGGGGATATACTATTTACTGGACAAATGATTATAGAGTAATGAAACAAAATATTTATTACTACTACAATAATTTTACAATTCATCAAAAAGGTCGATATGTGATGCAAGTCTTTTCTATAAATAACCTAGGAAAACCTTTAGCTTATAACGAATTTTTTATAAGATAGTCTGAAAAACTGAAGTTTTTAGGGAATTTTTCTTTTGTAAACATATTCATATTATTTTTAATTACACCCACAGGAGTATTACTATATATAATTTTTGCAACATCAATTATATATTCTTCTTTTGTTACATTATCAAGAATATATTTTATTTTTGGGAGTAATTTAATTTTTTCTGCATCTGCTTTTTCATTTATTAAAATGCTAATTGCATTAAGAAATTTTTTTTGTTCAGACAAATCATTATTTTGCTTCATACTTGGAAGTATGTATTTAATAAATGGTATTGATGCTATAAATTGTGTTTTTAAATTTTTATTTGAAATAGCACCTGCAGCTAATGCTGATAAATAATATTTTGAAGTTAATATATCAGCTTGATTTAATAATTCCCAAGTAAAATCTAAAGCTTCTTGATTTTCATACGAAGCATCTTTAAACGGACTAAGTAAAATATTTAAAGGGACCTCTAAATCAATTCCTTTTAGTGGTTTGATTGATATTTCAATTATTTTTATTACAAGAGGTAAATATTTAGGATTTACTTCTTTTAATTTTTCTAAGTTGAGTTTAACAGATGGAATAAAATTTGAATACCTTAATAATTCCCCACGCATTATTGAACTTTTAATTTCTATATCTTGATAAGACTTTTTCTCTTGATTTATAGAATCAGTCATATTAAGACTTTGTTTAAAGTTAGATTTTATTGATGATGTAACTGTTTTTTTTAATTCTTTCATAACTTAATTCCTAATATATAAAATAATAAAATATTAAATTATTGCTAGGTTGTAAATAAGATTTTACAATTCATTTTAATTTAGCTAATTTCTTTCTTATTGTCTTTCATGTCCCAAGCATTCTTTGGACATACAGTTGCACAAAAAGAACAACCAATACATTTATCATCACTAACTGAATAATCCTCATTAATGGCATTTTGAGGACAATTATTAATACACATTTTACAATTTACACATTTTTCTTTATTCCATATTGGCTGTTGTAAACGTCCACCCCCAGTTGCAGCAAGAGGATAAACCTTATAGTCATCTTCAATAAAATCCCCAAATATTCCACCATCAATCCAATTTTTTTCGTGAAATTCTTTTACCGAAATTTTAGTAGTCCTTTTCTCTAATGGTAAAGGAACAATTTTTTTCCATTCGCTGAAGTTTAATAAAGTATCTTTAAGCCCTCTTTTATCGATTGCCGTAAGAAACCTATCCATACCACTGTTGAGAAAATCAATATCAGATTTTTCTAGGTTTTTAATTTCGACACAAGATGCTACTCCCTTAATTGGTCCCCTAACATATATCAGACCTCCAACCATTCCAACACAAGAACGATTCCCTAAAACAGAATCAGTATCATTACAGTTAAAACCACAAATAACTGCAATTCCACCACTCATAAATTCAAAGCTAAATGAGCCTGTATTTTTAAGCACCCAAAGTTCAGGTTGAGAGTATTTAGGATCATATTTCATTAATGCACCAGAACGAGTCCCGACTCTTCCTGAAACATAAATATTACCACTTGCAGCACAATGCCCTGCAGTATCTCCACAATCGCCTTTTACTATAATATCTGCACCAGAATTTAACCAACCAACATCAGCAGGTGTTGAGCCTTGAACATAGATAGTTGTTCCTTTTCTAGCCATAGCCCCAACTCTTTGACCGGGATTAGTAATAGTAAAAGTAAGATTTTTATCTTTTTCTTTAGCCCAAGAAGAACCTCCGATATCATGTTGTCCACAGGCATTTATTTCAAAATCTGTATAACCTTCGTTAATTTTTTCTTGAATTTCAAGTAATAAATCTTGTGTTGAAATTCTATTATTTTTTATTAATCCATCAATTTTTATCGTTTTCATACTAACCTAACAAACATATTGAATTTCTAGTCTATCTGCAACATTTTTATCTACTGTAATTAATGTATCTGAACGACCAATTGGAAGCGATGAACAGCCTGTTGCAGCCATTAATTTTCTAAGTTCTAAATCCGTTGCAACAAAATAGTTCACTAAATTTTGAGCAACTTTATCTATATCAAGTCTTTTCGTTAAACATACATCTTGCGATGCAATACCTGCAGGACATAATCCCGTATTACAAGCATTACATTTTTCTTTATCATTCCCAACACAACCAGCAATTTCTAATAATAAACGTCCTGAAAATACTCCGTTAGCACCTAAACATATCAACTTAAATGCATCAGCTGCAAAACTACCAGTTTGTCCAAGGCCTCCACCCGCAAAAATTGGAATTTCGCCCTGACGACCTTGATGAACAGCTGCAAGATAGCAATCTCTAAGTTTTGAGGTTATAGGATGCCCTGTATGATTAAGTGAAATTTCATGAGCTGCACCTGTTCCAGCTGCTAAACCATCTAAGAAAAAACCTCCAACAATATTGTACGGATCTCTTAAGAGGTTATTATATACGGAAACACTTGTTGATGATGCTGCAACTTTTATTGCGACAGGAACCTTAAAATTGAATGCCGCATTCATAGATAAAAACATCTTTTGAACACTTTCTTCAATTGAATATAAGCCTTGATGATTTGGTGGACTTAATAAGTCTGCTTTAGGAACACCTCTAATTTCTTGAATATATTTAGCAACTTTATTTGCCATTAACATTCCACCATCACCAGGTTTTGCTCCTTGTCCTATTTTGATTAGAATACCTGCCGGATCTTCTACCATATCAGGCATTGCATCAATTATTCTGTTCCATCCAAAATGTCCTGATGCTATTTGGAGAATCATATATTTTACATATTTAGATTTTAATAATTTTGATGGAACTCCTCCTTCTCCTGTGCACATTCTAATAGGAATTCCCATTACTTCATTAAGATATGCAGTTGCAATAGCCATTGCTTCCCACATTCTCCAAGATACAGCACCAATAGACATATCACCCATAATTAATGGATATATCCAACGGTTTGGTGGTAAAGATTTTGTTTCCTTTATTTCTCCATTTTCAATTTTAAAATCTAATTTATCTGCAGAAAGGACTCTTCCAAATGGTGTTTTTATTTCAAAAGTATGTCTTACTGCATCAAGTGATGGGTCAGTCATTTGAGAAATTCGGCCTATTTTTATTTTGTCTAAAGTACGTCCTTCTGTATTAAGGTTAGAACGACCTCCTTTTTTTATCGTATCACCTTTTTCAGCTCTGTACCTTATCGAAAATTTATCATCAGGATTTCTTTTAATTTTTATTGCACCGTTTGGGCATACTTTAGTACAAATCCCGCAACCTTTACAGTATTCATTGAATGATATATTTTGCTTAATTACAATAACTTTTTCAAATTTATTCTTTTCTGTAATAGAGCCTGTTTTTTTTCGTTGTTCAATTTCTGGTTTTATTGCTTTAAAAGAACAAGAGGCAACACACTTACCACATTGGATACATTTAGTTTCATCAACTTCTACAATCCAAGGTAAATCATTTATATCAAGTTCATTAATTTTTATTGTTGCCATCTTTCCACCGATAAATCATTCTTTATAACTATCATTTCTCTTTCTTTTGGATAAATATCAAGAGAATTTTTTCTGTTAGGCATTATATCATTAACACCTGCTACCTCTGAAGTAATTATAATAGTGCCATTATCTTGCCCTACAACTACAGGACGTAATTTTTTAGGATCGCATACGCACATTAATTCACCATCAGGATTCACAGCCAACACCGCATTAGGCCCATTTGTTTCTAAATGTTCCAATGAAGCTTTGATACGAAGTAATATTTCTCTATCGTTTCGTGTTTCAATCTCATTATATGGTAATGGATTTATAACATGCATAAAATACTTCAAAGGCCATTTTAAAATCTTATTTACATAATGCAAAGTATACAAGAAACATTGAGAATCTGATTCAAAACCCACATAACCTTTATACAGTTCTTGTTGGTATAGTTTATTCTTTTCATAAAAAGTATTTTCACCATTAACAAGAACAGTATACCCTTCAAGAGTAAAAGGATGTGCAGCATATCTTACAATATCATAATTTGTATTTTGTCTACACTGTGCAGTTATTATTTTTGCTTTAGGGCTCTCTTTATCATTCCAAAGATTAAAATATGTTCCGATATCTTTTGGACTACCAATTTCTTTTAAAGTTAATATATCAGGCCAAAATGAATAAATATATCCAGAGTTATTTTCTTCAAGAGCTTTTCTTATTTTAAGATTAGTATCAATAAGTAACTCTTCTTTTTCTTCTTTTGTCGCATATTTATGGCTTTTAGGATATTGTAAAATCTCAAAAACATAATTTTGCATTGGAGATATTTTTAACCCCTTTTTATTTTGGATATCTGGAGTCCACTGTAAAACTCTTGAAAATCCAATATCATGTAAAATATCTTCAGCAAGCCTTGTCCCTTGAACAGTAGCAGCCATAGAAAGACAAGGCAAATCTTTGTATGTTTCAAATATTCCACCCAAATCTTGCATAACAAATGCAAAGCCTGAATCATCGTGCCCCTCTTGTTGAGAGCGCATTAATTTTAAGGCCATTGATGGATATATATAATCCTTTGATTTAATTGCACCTATTCTACACATATTAGTATTTTATTATTTATGTATTTTTTAAGTCAAGAATTTAAACTTTTTTAAAAAATATAATATTTAATATAATGAATTTTTATTTTTTGTTATAATTGTTATATGAGTGAAGATTTAGAAGGGATTGAGAATAAGGTGGTTAGAGCCCCGCTTGTAGAAGCAATGGCTACTGCGTTAAAAAATCCAACATATCAGTTTCATATACCTGGGCATACCAAAGGGAATGGGGTTTATAAACCATTCAAAGATTTGGTAGGAGAAAGATTGCTTGCATTAGATACTACAGATGAGTTTGATAATTTAGGAACTCTTAATCCACCAACAGGACCTATTAAAGAAGCAGAATTACTTGCTTCAAAAGCATTTGGTTCTCAAAGAACATTCTTTTTGCTTAATGGTTCTACAATTGGGAATCTAGCACTTGCAATGGGGACAACGCAAAGAGGACAAAAAGTTATAGTAAATAGAAATTGTCATCGCTCAATTTTGACAGGTTTAATTATGTCAGGAGCTGAACCTATTTGGGTTTTACCTGATAAAATTGATGATTGGTCAATTTGGGGAAGAATATCTCCTGATGCTATTGAAAAAGCTTTATCGGAGAATGAAGATGTTGCTTGTGTATGGGTTACAAATCCAACTTATGAAGGTATTGTTTCTGATATAGCAGGAATAAGTTCGGTATGTAAAAGATATAATGTACCTCTTTTTGTTGATGAAGCACACGGTTGTTTATGGAATTTTTCTGATAAACTACCTATTCCTGCATTAAAACAAGGGGCAGATGCAGTTGTTCATTCCTTACACAAAACAGGTGGAAGTATGAGCCAAACTTCAATGTTGCATGTTGCAAGAAAAGACTCAAGAATTGATATTGAAGTTTTAGAAAGAACATTAAAATTATTACATACTACAAGTCCATCTTTGCTACTATTA
Organism: uncultured bacterium; assembly: GCA_949294335.1. Taxonomy (GTDB): domain Bacteria; phylum Cyanobacteriota; class Vampirovibrionia; order Gastranaerophilales; family Gastranaerophilaceae; genus UMGS1585. Next base: position 29,557 of record CASFGO010000017.1, read on the forward strand.
ACAAGTTTAGATGCTGCAAGAGCTCATTTGGAATCTGAGGAAGGACAAGAACAAATAGAAAAAGCTATTTCAAACGCAAATTATTTAAAACAAGAAATTGATAAAATGGATAGTGTTCATTATTTAAATTATGAATATACCGATCCAACAAAAGTATTTATTAAAGTTGATGGATTGTCTGGTACAAGTTTAGAAATGATATTAGAACACGACTATAATATTGAAGTTGAATCAGCATCTGATATTGGAATTTTAATATTGTCCAATTTAGGTAATGATTTGTCTGATTTTAAATATCTTGTAAATTGTTTAAAAGAAATTGATAAAACTGACTACACTGAACATCCAATAATTGATAAAAAGAAACATATGCCAATGCTAACACCACAAATAAAAATGAGATTAAGAGATGCATATTTTGCACCTAAAGAATTAATAAATAAATATGATGCAGTAGGCAGAATTTCAGCTGAAGTTGTAGCAGAGTGTCCTCCAGGTATTGCAATACTACTACCAGGAGAACTTATAACTGAAGAACATTTACCTTATTTAAAGACTTACAAAGAGTTGGAAGTTATAAAATAATATAAGTAAAAAAAAAGAAGTATTGTGAAATAATACTTCTTTTTTACTTTATATTTAAATCTAATTACGAATTATAATAAAATCCATCTTTTTTCATTCTATCAATACATTCTGAAATTTGTGCTTCTGTACATACAATAGATACTCTAAAGAAGCCTTCGCCATATTTACCATAAGCATGTCCAGGCACTGCGACAATTCCTGATTTTTCTAATAACTCATCCGTAAATTCTTGTGATGATTTATACCTTGGAGGAACTGGCATCCATAAATAGAATGTTGCATTTGGAACATTAAATTCTGGCCAACCTAATTCTTTCATACCTTGTACAAATAAATCTTGTTTCTTTTTAAGATTTATATTAGCCAATCTTGTATACTCATCACCTTCTTTTGAATTTAATATTGCAGCACACGCTGTTTGTAATGGTTTATATAACCCATTATCAATAGTTGATTTCAATACTGCAAATAATCCAACAGCTTCTTTATTACCACAAATCCATCCTGCTCTCATACCTGTCATAGCATAAGGTTTTGAGAAACTAAAGAATTCTACAGCTACATCTTTTGCACCTTCAAACTCTAATATACTAAATGGTCTATCAGATTCATCAAAATATAAATCTGCATAAGCAGCATCAGACATTAATAAAATATTATGTTTTTTAGCAAATTCAATACAATGTCTATAATAATCTCTTGTAGCTGTTGCTCCTAATGGATTATTAGGGTAGTTAATAATAAATGCCTTAACTCTTTCAGCCTTACCACCTTCTTTTATATAATTATCCCAAACTTCGTCTAAATTTGGCATAAAATTATTTTCAGGAGTTAATGGAATTGGATAAGATTTTCCTCCTGCTATTGTTATCATCTGATCATAAGATGCATAACCTGGATCTGGAACAAAAATAACATCTTTTTCATCAACATTTGTTGTTGGATTACAAAGAATTCTTATTAAATTTGCTAAACCTTCTTTTGAGCCAATCAATGAACAAATTTCTGATGATGGGTCCAATTCAACATTAAATCTATCTTTCATTCTTTTTGCAACAGCATCTAAGAAATATTTTTCACCTTTTGGAGTTGAATATGTATGAACACCATCTTTATCTAATTCTTCCTTTAACACATCAAACATATACTTAGGAGGATTTTCCGTCGGTGCGCCCATTGATAAGAAAATCGGGCTTCTACCCTTTTTATCCAATTCAGGTTTTAATTGATTAGCTTTTGCCTTGATTTGGAACATAATATAAGTTGTAATTGATTTTACATAATCATTAAATAATTCGCGCATATAACGACTTCCCCTCTTTAAGTGTGACAATTACACATATTAATACAAACAAAAATTTGTAGCAACAAAAAAACAAAAGCTCTCCCTAATATATCACTATCACATTAATTAGTTTTTTCTTGTTTTTTACCAATCTCGCACCCTGCAACCATCAATGCTAATGGGATAAATCGTGATGCTGATTTGGTTAAGATATTATCTTTTACTATATATTGAGATGTCATACAAATATCATCCAAATGTGCTGACATATCGGTTAATTCTACAGGTCTATTATCTTTTTTATGGAATATCAATTGATTTAATTTATTTGATATTCTATTACCAGCAACAATACCAACACCTAAACCAACAATTGGAGCAACTGCATTTAAGAAATTTCCGCCTTTAGACATTTTCTTTGCACAAAACTCTCCTAATTTTGACATATAATGTACTGTTGCTATTGGTAAGGCAATATTGGTATACTGAACTAAACCTTCTCTTAATTTAGCTTGACGGTTATTCTTATTTTTATCAAACAACAAGCCTCCAATTAAACCACCTAAGCAAGAACCACCACCAACTACTAATACATTCTTTACATCATAATCAATCTTCCCTAAAAAACTATCTTTAAAAGGAGCTGAAACCATTTTTGATATTTTTAATGAATAAGGTGTTTTAGATGTTTTTGCAAGTATTGCTAAACTTCCTAAAATCCCGGCTGCAGTTGACAACCTTATACCTAATTTTTGATTTTTAGTTAATGCATTTTTAGGTTGTGAATCCTGTGATAATTGAGGTTTCAAAAAATATTTATTATTGTTATTACTTAAACTAATTACCATGATAATACCTGATTAAATAAAACTCCTAAATATTTTTTTTTGCTATTTATATGATAAAATTAAGAAAAAAGGAGAGGAAAGATGAAATTTCAAGAAATAAAAGAAAATGTTTTATACTGTGGACTTAATGATGAAAACAGAGCCATTTTTGACGAACTTATTCCATTAGAACATGGAACAAGCTATAATTCATACATTATAAAAGGTTCTGAAAAAGTCGCACTTATTGATACTATGTATCCTCCAAAAACAGAAGAATACTTAAAAAATCTAGAAGAAAACGGTATTACAAAAATCGATTACATAATTGAAAATCACGGAGAACAAGATCACTCAGGTTCAATACCTGCGTTATTAGAAAAATTTCCTGAAGCTATTGTAGTTACAAATTCAAAATGTGCAGAAAACCTTCACGAAATGTTATTTGTACCAAGAAGTAAAATGAAAATTGTTAACGATGGAGAAAAATTATCTCTTGGAAATAAAACACTTCAATTTATTTTTGCACCAAACGTTCACTGGCCTGATACAATGTTTACTCATGATATTGAAGATAACATTCTATTCACATGTGATTTCTTAGGTTCTCACTACATATTTGAAGATGTATTTGCTAAACCTTGTGAAGAATTAACACATAGCGCTAAAAGATATTATGCAGAAATTATGATGCCATTTAGAATGCTTTGCAAAAAATATACTAACTTAGTAAAAGAATTAAATCCTAGTATTGTTTGTCCTAGCCACGGGCCTATATACAACAACCCTTCTGATATTTTGGATTTATATGAAGATTGGACAAAAGATGAGGGTAAAAACCTAGTTCTTCTTCCTTACGTTTCAATGTATGGATCTACAAAAGAAATGATTGACTATATTGAAGCAGAGCTTAATAAAAAAGGAATCCAAACTCTTAAATACGATATTATAAGAGGAGATTTAGGAGACTTAGCAATGGGACTTGTTGATGCAACATCAATGGTTCTTGGAACATCTATGGTTCTTGCAGGACCACATCCAGCATCTGTTAACATTGCTTATCTTGCAGGTTTACTTAGACCTAAATTAAAAATAGCATCTTTCGTTGGTTCATACGGTTGGGCTGGAAAATTATTTGAACCTTTAGCTGAATGTGTATCTAAACTTAAACTTGATGTTATTGAACCTATTCAAGTTAAAGGTCGTATAACAGAAAATGACTATGAAAAGTTAGATAATTTAGTTAATTCTATATATGAAAAACATAAAAATCTTGGATTAGTTTAAATATAATAAGAAACTAATTCACAAAATTTCATTCCCCAAGCCGGGAATAAACCAATAAGAATAGTAATTAAAGTGCAGACATATAAAACATAAGTGTTTGCACTTTTTTTGATAAAATAAGTATCTTTAAAATATTTATCTTCAAACCCTCTTTTTACAATATTTATATAAATAACAGCAGAAGATACCATTAAGAAAAACATAAATAACAATAATGGAATTGATATTATTCCTGAATTTAGGACACCTGATATAAGATATAATTTTCCTACAAAACCTGATGTTATAGGAAAGCCCATTAAACCAACAATACATGCAATAAAACAAAGTGAAAATATTGGATTTTTATAAAAATATCCCCTAATATCAATACAATTATTTGTAAATCCTGAATGTTCAAGAACTAAAATCCCAGCAAAAGCACCTATATTCATAAATACATAGCAAATCCAATAAAACATTAAAGCTGATAAAGAAATTTTTGTATAAAGTGCTAGAACCATTAGCATATAAGAAACATTTATATAAGAACTTGATGCCATAATCGCTTTTAGATTTTTAGATTTTAAACCATACAGAATACCAAATCCACCTGTTATACAAGCAAGAAATATTATAAATAATGAGAACTCAAAAGATATAATAGAAGGTAATATTTTTATTAATACAGTAAATATTGCAAGTTTTGGGACAACGGAAATATAAGTTACTAGTTTAGTATTAATATTTTTATAAATATCTATTACCCAATTCCCAAAAGGGAATACACCTAATTTAAAGAAAAGTCCAATTGATATAAATATATAAGGAACTATTGAGGATGAAAAAGTATAATTGTGATTATATGTAAAAAATTCTCTTATATTATAAAACTCTAAACTACCTGTTAATCCATATATAAAACTAACGCCAAGAAGCAAAAAAGCAGATGATAATACAGACATAACCATATATTTAAATGTTTCTGCAACAGATATTTTCTTTCTATCAATAGAGATTAAAAAATACAAACAAAGGCTAAATAACTCTATATTAAAAAATAAGCTTAAGTAATCATTAGAATTTACTATCATCATTAAGAAAAATACAGATGATAAATATAAAATATTAAAGGTAAATAATCTTTTTATAACTGATTTACAAGAAGTTAAATTTAATACAATTATAGATGACACTAATATCAAAAGCTTAAAAAATGTAATATACAATTCAGTTGGATAAATAAAAGAATTTATTAAAAACATCGCAGATATAAACATTCCTGATAAAGAAACAATATTAGCAATTCTTCGTTTTGAAAAGAATGAAAGGATAAATTGTACAAACATCGTAAAAATTAAAACTATTTCCGGAACAAATTTTATAACATTATCAAAATTAAACATATAAACCTCTTACGCATTTAGAAAATTGATTATTATATAAGGACACACCCCTAAAAGCAGAATCAAAAAGGATATTCCACCTAGAACTACAAATTCATGAACTGCAATATCTTGTACATGTATATATTTATCAGGCAAATTCGCATAAAATACTTCATGAATTAACCTTAAAATATACAATGCAGATAACATAATTATTACAATTGCAACAAACGCAAAAAACTTTAGAATCCAAATTTGAGAAATTACTGCACCGTAAATTGACAAAAATTCGCCAACAAAACCCGATAATAAAGGAATTCCAACTCCTGCCAAGCCAATCATAGAAGCAAAACCAAATAAGCGCGGGCATACATTTGCAATTCCTGATAGTCTTTTGATATTCCTAGTTCTAAATTTTAGCTTAATAATACCAACTACCAAAAACAGACCTGCTGCAACTAATGCATGTGATATCATATGAAACACAGCACCTTTATATCCTACTGCATTCATTGAAACAAGACCTAAAATAACAAGTCCCATTTGCGAAATGCTAGAATAAGCAACTATTTTCTTAATATCTTGTTGGTAATATGCTAAAGCTGCACCATATATTATATTTATTAATGCAATTCCGCCCAATATTGGAGTTAATGTCATAAAACCCAAAGGTAATAATGCATAATTAAATCGAATCAAACCATATACCCCAAGTTTTAATAAAATAGCTGCCAAAACCATACTCACAGGAGTTGTTGCATTTGTATGGGCATCAGCTAACCACCTATGTAATGGAACTAAAGGTATTTTAACTCCAAATCCGATAAGGAAGCATATACTCATAACCATTTGTAGAATATATGGGAGATTATTAACACCTATCCTACTTATATCTGAAGTCAAATCACCACTTAATGAAAAATTGGTATAATATAACAAAAGAATTCCTAGCAGAATAAATAAGCTACCACCAAATGTATATAAAACAAATTTCAATGCTGCTTTTTTAGATTTTTTATCACCCCAAAGACTTATCAACAAGTACATTGGAATTAATTCTAATTCCCACAATACAAAAAATATAAACATATCAATAGAAGAGAATATCCCAACTAAAATACTTTCAAGACAAAGAATTAATGTATAAAAAGTCCTATGATGCTTGGTGATAAATAATTTAGAAGCCAATATTGAAAACATAAATATTGTACTAGTTAAAATTATCATTAAAATAGATAAGCTATCAACACCAAAACTAACATTAATACCTAATTGATGTAAGAAATCATTATTCAAAAAAGGAATTGATGATACATATTCAGGATTAAATTGTAAAGCATCAATATCATTAATATAAAATACATACAATAATAAGGAATATAAAGTATAAAAAACAGAAAAACCTGAAACAAATCTTCTTATTAATATATAATTTCTATTAATTATAGGAAGATTAATAATAATTGCAACAATTAACGGTAAAAACATTAATACTGGAATTGAAATAAAAGACTCCATAATTTATACTCCAAATATATTTAAAATCATTGAATACAGACCAATAAAAATCCCCATTACAAATAATAAACACCATACCCCATAACAAATGTAAGATTGGAAATTATTTACTTGCAATTGATGAACAACCTTAGATAAGGTTAGCATTACCCCTCTAACTAAATACTCTATTCCACCTAAAATATAAGTATCAAAAAGTGATATTAATTTGGTAAAAAATTTGTATAAATAAATTTCTCCCCAATAATAAATTTTATTTATGTAAAATCCATTAACAATGATATGATACAAGGTTGAATTTAACTTAAAATTATTTCTAAAATTGTATAAATAATAAGCAAGAATTCCCATAAAGAGATTTAGTAAGTATAAAACTGAAAAATGTCCGTTTGGAATTATAAAGCTTGATAATATAATAGCCAAAGCCATAAAAATTAATGTTCCATAAGCAATCATATATTTTGGATTATTATAATTTTCTAAATCAGAACATTCATATCCTGCTTTATTTTCAAAAACAAGAAAATAAAGTCTAAATATGTATAAAGATGTTAGAGCTCCAATGATTGCAAATAGAAAGTTGAGGTAAAAAGTATTTGCAAAAACATTTGCTAATAAAGATTTTGCATTAAAGCCTGAAAAGCCCAATCCAGAAAGAGCTAAAGCACCAACAAGAAAACTCAACGCAACAATTGGTGAACATTCTCTAAATTTACCCATAAACAAAATATTCTTACTTTTTATAATCTTTATAACAACACCTGCACACATAAATAATAAAGCTTTTATAAAAGCATGCGACACAAGATATACAATTGAAGCTATTGGATTATAAAGAGCAAGAGCAATAATGACAAGTCCAAGTTGAGAGGATGTAGAATATGCAAGAACCTTTTTAATATTTGTCTGTAATAATGCCGAAAATGATGTTAATAAAGCCGTTACACTACCTAAAACTATCATTATTTTTAAAGATAAAATATTAGATGCAACAAGTGGGAATATTCGCATTAATAAGAAAATTCCTGTCATTACCAATGTTGAAGAATGAATTAATGCACTAACAGGAGTTGGAGCACTCATCGCATTTATCAACCAAGAGTTTATTGGGAATTGTGCTGATTTTACAATTGCAGCAAATACAAATAACAATGATACAAATGAATAAATTTCCGGTGTTGTTGATGCATAAAAAGAAGATACTATCAAGTTAAGGTTGGCAAATGGTAATGATACTAAAGACATATCATTTAATAAATCTGTAACGTTCATAGAAACAATTACAAATCCTAAAAATAACAATACATCTCCTATTGCATTAATTACAAATACTCGCTTAGCATCAACAGACACTTTTGCTTTGTTATACCAAAAACCGATTAATAAATAACTAACAGCTCCTATTAACTCCCAAAATATTAACATTTGGAATAAATTTGGACTAAATATATAACCTAAAATCGTACTATTAAAAATATTCATTAATGAATAAAATCGTGCAAAACTTTTTTCTTTATCCATATAAAAAGCGGAATAAATATAAATTATAAAAGTAATAATTGAAACAGCTAATCCAATCAATGAATTTAGCATATCAACATAAACACCAACTGTAAAATTTAACTCTCTTATTGATAAAAAGTTATAACTAACTTCAACAGGAGAATTATTACAAGTATAAAATAAGGCATACCCACAATATATTGAAGAAATTAATGTGGATAAAATTGACATTAATACAGTATTTCTCTTAGAAAATCCTATTCCTAAGAATCTAGCGCCCATTATTAAAATTGATACCCATATAGGTACAAGAATAAACCAAGAAAAATCCTCTAGCATTTATTTATTTCCTTATATTTAGAATAAATTTTATTAACATCAATAGTCCCAAATTTTTGGTTAAGAATATTGGTAAAATATAGACCAACTGCCAAAACTAAAGCTGATATAGCTGTTGAAAAAATAACAACGGTATAACCTAAATAGCTATTATTTGAAATATAACTTGAAAAAGATACAAAGATTAAATTTATAGCATTAAACATAAATTCAATAGATAAAAGTATTTTTATAAGATTTCGAGAAAAAACAACTCCTAACAATCCTACAAAAAATAGTAATATTGCATCTATTTGATAATAATATGTAGTTATACAATTTAATATATTATGACTCATGATTAGATAGTCCTATAACTGTAATAATTAACCCTAACCCAAACTCTAATAATAAAATTGGATATCGTTCTAAAATATTTTGTGCAAAAGAATCTAAATCGGAATAAGGATTCACAAACACAAAACAAGCCTTAACAATTTCAAACACATCCTTATTTAAAGAGAAAAACTCACCAATTAATATTACTAATATCGCAACCCCAATTATCTTCCAAAACGAATTCAACATTATAATTCGCTTCTCAGAATTTTGTTTTATCAACATTATAGACACTCCGACTAAAACAGGGATAGTAATAACGTAGATTAGGAATTGAACAATTGAATTATATTTTGCCCCCAATAACAAGAATAATCCTGCAACCATTAAAAAAACAACCATTGCCCACAAAAGAGTATAAATCATTTTCTTTGATAAAAGACTAAAGATTGAAGAGATACACATTAATACTGAAAATAATATAAAAAAGAATGAATTAATTGACATATCGAACTTTATACCCCTTTAAAATAAATATCTGTTAATAAGTCAGATTTCCTTGTCTTTGCAAGTTCATAATTCCCAGACATTTTCATTGAATGAGTTGGACAATAAAACATACAGTTTCCACAGAAAATACATTTTGAATAATCAATAACATATTTATTTACATAATGATTGTCGTTTTTTTCTATAATAATTGCATCAGACGGACAAACTCTTTTACACAAACCACAACCTCTACACCCTTCCAAAACGTGCCTGCCTCTAAAATAAGGACTTAAAAAAGGATGAACTTCAGGATACTCCATAGTTACAGGTTGACGAAATAAATGTTTTAAAACCGCAAAATGACCTTTTAGAATTGCTTTTATTGAAAGAAATATTTTTTTTACCATAAAGCCCTCATCATAATTATCATAATCAAGTTAAATATTGATATCGGAATAATATATTTCCAAAACATATTTAATGTACTAACCTGAGTTAATCTTGGTAAAGTTGCCCTTATCCAAATAATAACAAATACAATTATCAATGTTTTTATAAACAACCAAATTGTTTGTTCAAAATATATTAAATAAGAACAGAACTCACAATTCCCCATAAAGGCATTAGCCAAGTACATACCAAATGGTGGTAAGTATCCACCAAAGAATAAAATAACAACCAACATCGACATAACGAATAATTCTGCATATTCTCCTAAAAAGAACATTGCAAACCTCATGCCAGAATATTCAGTATGATACCCACAAACGATTTCGCTCTCTGCCTCTGATAAATCAAAAGGACAACGGTTTAATTTGGCAAGTGTTGCAATAAAAAATATCAGAAAACCTAAAACATTAGAAAAAATCATCCAAGTTTTAGATTGAAAAAGAACTATTTTATCTAAATCCATAGTCCCTGAAACAAGAATTACAGACATTACAGAAAGCATAAGCACAATTGAATAGCTACAAGTCAAACCTAAACTTCTATATGAACCTATCAAAGAATATTTATTATTACTTGAATAACCTGCCAGAAAATGAAAAATCATAGGAAGAGATGCTATTGCAAAATACAATAAAACTCCAACAGATGAATTTATTAAGTGAAATTCTGAATTATATGGAATCAGACACCATAATAATATTACAGATGCAAAAGCCATAATTGGAGCAATAGTAAATATAAATTTATCACTTGATAACAACTCAATATTTTCCTTGCATAAAAGTTTTATTGCATCAGCTGTTGTTTGTAAAACTCCCCAAAGCCCAACTCTATTAGGTCCTTTTCTTTGTGTAAAAAAACCTAGAAGTTTTCTCTCTGCCAAGACTAAAAATAATACAGTTAATATTAGCAGTGAAATAACAACACCAAAACCAATTACTGATACTAAAATAACAGCCCATATATCAGGTAGCCACTTAATTTCAAACAGAGTACATAATAAATAATTCATTATCTATCAACCTCCGGTAACACAACATCTAAAGATCCATATATTGACATTACATCAGATAAATACACTCCTTTTAAAATATCTTTTAAAATCTGAGTAGAATAATAAGAACCCGTTCTCCACTTAACACGATATGGAGTATCTTCACCTACAGATTTTAAATAACACATCGTCAAACCTCTAGGAGCTTCAACAAAAGAATATATTTCCCCCTCATGCTGTTTTTGCTTATGGTAAAAATTATTCAACGGAACATTACTAAGATTAATATTTTGGAGATATTCAATACATTGTTTAATAATATAAACAGATTCTCGCATCTCATAAATTCTAACAATATATCGACTATAACAATCTCCCTCAGAAGACAAAATAATATCAAACTCTAAATCATCATATATTGGCATAATTGAACGATAATCTTGCAAAATACCACTAGCTCTTAAATTAGGTCCAGTTAATCCCCAATCGAGAGCTTTCTGTTTTGATATTATTCCTACATCTTTTGTTCTTGATAGGAAAACAGGATTTTCTGTAATAATATCCTCATACTCATCAATCTTGTTATAAATATTATCAACAATCCTTAAAGCTTCATCCAAATAAATATCACAATGCCTTACCCCACCAAAAACAAAGTAATTATACATTAATCTTTGTCCCGTAACTTTTTCAAAATAAGTTACGATATCTTCTCGTTCCCTAAAGGTATAAAACATAGGAGATATTGCTCCTAAATCCAATAAATAAGTTCCCAACCACAATAAGTGAGAAGCCAATCTATTTAGCTCCATAAACATTACTCTTATATAATTTGCATACTCAGGAACTTGAATGTGATTTAACGTTTCATAAGCATTACAAAAAGCATAAGAATAAAAGAATCCACTTAAATAATCAACCCTATCTACCATAGGTAAATATTGAATATAACTTTTAGATTCTGCCATTTTCTCTAAGCTACGATGTAAATACCCAACCTCTGGTTCAACAGATGTTATAATTTCACCATCAAGCTCTAATAACAAACGTAAAACGCCATGAGTAGAAGGATGCTGAGGGCCAAGATTTAAAACCATTTTATCCATTCCAACTCAACCTCTTATCTTTAAGCTCATAATTTTTTCTTAATGGATGTCCAATCCAACTTTTAGGCATTAATAACCTTTTTAAATTATTATTCCCAATAAAATTAACCCCAAATAAATCATATATTTCACATTCGTCAAAATAAGCACTAGGATATAAATTAATAACCGATTGAGCATCTGTTTGAATATTTACAGATAAATTAACACGTTCATTCATATAAGTTGATATAACAGGATAAATTAATTCTACAGAATTCATATAATCAACAGCAATTATACTCAAAAGCATATCAAATGATAGTTCAGGAGTAATTTTTAGATATTCCAAAATTGAACACAAATCATCAACTTCTACTTGAATTTTTTCAGAAGCTAGTTTAACATTTGGAAACTTTTCTTTAATCATTTCAAATATGTTCATTACGTTCCTCTTTTAGTACTAATATTTCATCTCTTTCTTCAAATACGATTTTATGCCCTTCAATAAATTCTTTTCTTGTAAGTATTGATTCTTTTTTTATTTTCTTTTGAAGTTTCAAAACAGCATCAAAAAGCGCATCAGGTCTTGGAGGACACATCGGAAGAAAAATATCTACAGGTAAAAATTTATCTATTCCTTTCACAACAGAATAACAATCTTTCGATGAAAACATTCCACCTCCACAAGTACAAGCCCCCATAGCAATAACATACTTAGGTTCAGGCATTTGTTGGTATAATCTCAACAATAAAGGAGCCATTTTATGAGTAATAGTACCTGCACAAATTAACAAATCAGCTTGACGTGGAGATGGGCGAAAAACTTCTGATCCAAATCTAGCAATATCAAAATTAGAGGCTGATGCGCACATCATTTCTATACCACAACAAGAAGTTGCAAAAGTTAATGGCCAAATTGAATTAGCCCTCCCCCAATTTAATACTGAATCAATTGTTGTTAAGATATAATTCATTATTTCCCTCCAATAAATTTTCTCTTTACGGAATAAAAAACAACAATTAACAACATGGATAAAAATAAGAATAATGTTATAACCTCAAAGTAATTATATTCACCTGAATACACACAAAGAGGATAAATAAAGATTAATGCAGATTCAAATATTAAAAATAAGATTAAGTAATTAAAATACCTGATATTAAAACAAATTTTAGCCGATTTATCAGGAGCTAATCCACATTCATAAGTAGAAGATTTAATTTTATCATTAGATTTATAAGAAAATATATATCCCATCACAATCATTGCAATAGCAGTAAGCAATGCTAATATTACAAAACAAAATATAAAAATAAGATTTATCATATTAATCCCCTACATAAATTTATTAAAATTTGGTATAATTAATTTGATGAACAAAATAAAAAAATACATATTATTTATTCTATTTATCGCAACTTTGAACATGTGTTTTGCTACAAATTTTGCAAGCATAGAATACGAAGTACCTATTGATTACTCCAAAATTGATAAAAAAGCATTGGCTGATCAGGCTAATCTATTTTTTAACCACTTTGAACAAATTACAGATACAGAATATAGGAAAAAATATATCCAAGCGCTTTTAAACAGATATGCAGTACTATCTAAAATGGACCCTAGTGACCCATTTAATTATACAAGATTAGGCATCTTATACGATGAAATAGAACAAGATACATTAGCAAAATCAAATTTTAATAAAGCAACAAATTTAATTCCTAATTACCCTTATGCAAGTTATTCATTTGGGAATTATTATTATAAACGTGGTTTTATAAGAAAAGCACTTGCTCAATATAAACTAGCCTCTGGAATACCATATCCATATAGCTATGATAGATTCATGAAAATGGGTTCAATTTATGAAAAACTAGGCAATTATAAACAAGCTCTTGTTGAATACAAAGCTGCATATCAAGAACAAAATGGACTTGAACTTTATAATAAAATCCTACTATTAGAGGACTTAAACTCAAAAAATATATTGTATCATTAGATAGTTATAAGATAGCTTAGGGGATGTGATGAAAAAATTAGTTTTATTATTAACAATTTTAAACTTATTTTTATTCAGCTTAGCTGCGAATGCTCAAAGCGCATTTACACCTTATAATCTTAAATCAAACGAAGTCTTGATGAACAAAGACAGCTATCAAATAGATTTATTAGATCCAACAACAGCAACAAATAAGAGAAATAGCCATTTTCCAGGATTTAGGGGTGCAAACCAAATGGCTGTTTATACAAAGAAATTTGGAATAAGAACAAACACTAATGAATTTGGAACAGAAGCTATCGTTGTAGGTAACATCGTAACAGAAATTAGTGGTGCAGATTCATTAATCCCTGAAAACGGACTTGTTATAAGCGGGCATGGTAGAGCCAAAGCTTGGATGAATAAAAATATAACAATAGGTACAAAAATTTATATAGATAAAAATACCAAAACTATTACTGCATACACAACATCAGATAGTTATATATATAGCGCACAAAGCCAAATTAAAGAAGTTAAATATATAGTAAATAAATATATTCAATCACATTCTGGATACAATGCAGATAGAACACAAGAATACATACAAGAAGCTGAAAAATATATTGATAAAGCAATGAAAAGTAGACTCTATGTAAAAAGATACTCTGAACTTGCAATAGATTCAGCAAATAAAGCATTAGCATCAGCTATTCCTTATAAAAAGGGAGAGCTTAGAGGTGTATGGATAAGACCTTCATTTAAGACTCAAGAAGACATCTGTAAAGTTTTAGATTCTCTTGCTCAAACAGGTATAAATACAATATTTATCGAAACTTATTATCATGGTATGACAATATTTCCTAGTACAACTATGGAATCAAGAGGATTTCATAAAGTATACCCAGGATATGAAAACTTTGATGCTTTAGACTTCTGGATTCATGAAGCACATAAAAGAAATATTAAAGTTTATATTTGGTTCCAAACCTTCTACATTGGAGCAGGAAACCCTGCAAACAATCCTAAAAATATCGTATCTATTAACCCATCTTGGGCTAATGTGACCAAAAGGGACTATAATCTTAATAAACCAACCCCATCAATTGCAGAACATAATGGATATTTCCTAGATCCTGCAAATCCTGAGGTACAAACATTCTTATTAGAATTATTATGCGAGATTATACAAAAATATAAACCAGATGGAATTAACCTTGACTATATAAGATACCCACAAGCTATTGATCCAAAGTATTCAGGTAGTGACATGTCAAGTTGGGGTTATACCAATTTTGCAAGAAAAGAATACAAATCAATATATGGTATTGATCCTATTGAGCTAACACAATTTGAGCCACTTTGGGAATCTTGGTGCGAATATAGACGTGGAAAAGTTACTGATTTTGTAAGAAGAACCTCTAGAATATGCCGTTCAAATAATGTTGACCTAACAGCTGTAATATTCCCTAATAGACAAGCAGCTTTAGATATGAAACAACAAGATTGGAAACGCTGGTCTATAAACAATTATGTTGATGGATTTACGCCAATATTTTTAACCTGTGACCCTGTAACAGCATCAGGTTTAATGAAAGAAATCTTAAATAACAAAGCACCACAGACTAAGCTTTATGCTGGATTGTTTGTTACTTTTATGAATGGCGCAGAATCAGATTTAATTAAACAAATAAATGAATTAAGAAGTTTATCTCTTGATGGATTTAGTATATTTGATTATGCTCACTTTGGAGAAAAATATATACAACCACTAATGATGAGTATATGTAGCACCCCAAAACAAGTTGAGACTAAAGCTAAACCCAGGAATAACAGATTAACAAATAAACAAATAAAAGAACAAGAGAAAAAAGCTAAAAAGGCAAAAAAATATGAACGAAGAAAATTCAGATAATACATCATCTAAAAGAAAATTTTTAGGGATTATTTTTACTTGCTGCAATGTATATGGCAGACTTTATAAAAATAAAATGGGAACAGCTTATGTTGGACGATGTCCTAGATGTATGCGCCCAATAAGAGTTCCAATCAATCCAGATAGTAGTAATGGAACAAGTAGGAGGTTTTTCCGTGCAGATTAATAATTTAAGACAAGAAAACGAATTAATTGATATTTTTTGTAGTTTAGCAGAAATTCCATCACCTTCATTACACGAAGAAAAAGTTATTGAATGGATACAAAATTTCTGTAAAGAAAATAATATAAACTGCCAACTTGATGAATACCAAAATGTGTATATAAAAATTGAACCAACAGATAATTCTAAAGAATTTATTATGTTATCATCACATATGGATGTTGTAGGTGACAATTCACCTGTTGAAATAGAGTTAGATGGTGATTTTATAAAGGCTAAGGGAAGAACTTTAGGTTCTGACGACAAAGTTGGTGTTGCCTCAGCTCTTCTTCTTGCTAAAGAACTTGTTAATTCAGATATAAAACATGGAGGTTTAGAAATAACATTTACAAGAGATGAAGAAACCAATATGTCAGGAATTGAACATGTTCAATTTGATAAAATCGAATCAAAATACGTTTTAGTTTGTGATGCAGATAAACTTGCACAATTACAGGTATCAGGAGCTAGTTATACTAATGCAAAAGTATCCGTAAAAGCATTTATGGGAGGTCATTCAGGTAATGACATTGGAGATACAAATAGAGTTAATGCTGCGAAATTAATTGCAGAACTTGTTAATGACCTACCTCAAGGTGTTTATTATAAAGACGAAACAGGTGTTATTACTTCTTGTAATGTTGGGGCAATAATTGCAGGTGGAATTCAAAATGCAGTAAGTACATTAGTTTCAGAAGGAATTAAATCTTCTGATTATATTACTGAAATTAATGAACGTTCATCAACAAATATAATTAACACAGAAGCTAAAGCAACTTATTCAATTAGAAGTGCAAGTGTTGAAAAAGAAAATGAACTTAAAGAATTAATGAAATCTATTGTTAATAAATTCAACGATAAATATAAAGATTTAGCTCAAGCAGAAATCAGATTTGAAATTCATCTTCCACCTTTTGAAAAAGTTGAAGATGACAGAATAGAAAAAGTACATACTTCAGCTTGCCAAAAGATTGGAATAAAAAATGAAATATCATCATTCCATGCTGGAGCAGAAACACATATTTATGCACATCAAACCAATAAAAATGGAGAAAAATTTAGACCATTCTTATTAGGCCTTGCAGATATTTATAACATGCACTCCGCAAAAGAAAAAGTTGATTATAAAACATTTATAAAAGGATATGAAATTATTAAAAATGTATTCTTAGAATTTAATAATTAATCATATCTTCTATAACCATCAGTAATTCTATCTCTTTCAGGGTTGAATAATTCTTCATCTCTGAAAGAAGATGAAATTATTGGATTTCTATCATAGTCAGTAGGAATATAATATCCATATAATGATTTCATTAAACTTTTCTTATCATCATAAATAGAACATAAATCTGGTTCTACATCATTTTTTTTAGGTTCTTGTTTTTTTCTTCCTGCAAACTTTATGTTTGAATGATTTTGAAATGAGTTGTTGATTGATAACATATTCTATTCCTCCTATACATAGGGTATAAAACGTGAAAATGATTTTTTTTGCTAGTTAAATTAATTTAATTTAAGTTAAGTTAAATTATTGCTCCGTGACTGGCATCTTGAACACATTTTGCATATTTTGCAAGATAACCTTTTTTAACTTTAATTTCAAAAGGTTTTAAATTTTTACGCCTTTGATCTAATACCTCATCTGAAACAATAACATTTAAAGCTCTATTAGGAATATCAATGATAATCTTATCCCCATTTTCAATAAGCGCAATATTTCCGCCATTCGCTGCTTCAGGACAAATATGCCCTACACATATACCACGAGTCCCACCAGAGAAGCGACCATCTGTAATTAATGCAGCTTTTGTTCCTAAACCTTTTCCGACAAGTAATGATGTTGGAGCCAACATTTCACGCATGCCAGGAGAGCCCTTAGGACCTTCATAGCGTATTACTATTACATTTCCTTCTTTTATCTGATCATTTTCTAATGCTGTCATAGCTTCTTCTTCCGAATCAAATACCTTAGCAACACCTTCAAAATAATAACAAGATTCATCAACACCTGATATTTTGATAACAGCACCATCAGGAGCAATATTTCCTTGTAAAACTCCAAGTCCAGGTTGAGTAGTTATAGGTTCTTTAGGCGAATGAATTAAAGATGAATCATACCAAACATCTTTTACAATATCTTTTATTCTTAGACCTGTAACCCCAATTGTATTAGTAAATTCAGGTAAGTTTTCTGATAATACCCTTAAAACTCCTGAAATTCCTCCTGCATTATGAAAATCTACCATATTCGGTAAAGCAGTAGGATCAAGTTTTACAATTTGTTTTATTTTTGAAGTTAAGCACTCAAAATCAGACAATTTTAAATCAATTCCTCCGGCATGAGCAACAGCCAATAGATGCAAGAAAGAATTTGTTGATCCTCCTAATGCATAATCACATAAGATAGCATTTCTTAAAGAATCCATTGTTACAATATCTAATGGACATAAATTTTCTTTAACAAGTTCAACTGCCCTATATCCACTATCAAAAGCAATTCTTTTTTTCTTTGCAGAAACAGCAGATGCAGTTGCACATTCAGGTAAACTCATCCCCAAAACTTCTGTTAAACAAGCCATCGTATTAGCAGTATATAGCCCTTGACAAGAACCCACTGTCGGACAAGCTTCCTCTTCTAAATTTTGAAGTTCTTCTTCTGTTATTTCGCCATTACGATATTTACCAACAGCTTCAAAAGTACTTTTTATAAAACTTGTTTTTTCACATTGACACTCACCTGCCAACATTGGGCCTGCAGTTACTATAATTGTTGGAATATTCAACCTTACAGCTGCAATCAACATTGCAGGAGTAATCTTATCACAATTAGATAAAAGCACTAAACCATCAAGTTGATGTGCTTCTGCAACTGTTTCTACACAATCTGCAATCAAATCTCTTGAAGGTAAAGAATATCTCATTCCCTTATGTCCCATAGCAAGACCATCACAAACAGCAGGAGTCCCAAAAATAAATGCTTGTCCTCCAGCAGACTGAATTCCTTTTTCTATTTGACGTTCCAAATCTCTCATACCTACATGACCTGGAACAATATCAGAAAAAGAACTTGCTATTCCTATAAATGGTTTATCAATATTCTTCTTACTAACACCTGTTGAATATAAAAGAGCTCTATGAGGAGCTCTTGAAATACCTTTTTTTATAGTATCACTTCGCATAAGTAAAATCACCTTTTCTAACTGATACAATATTATAATTATCATCCCACACAATTTCACCATCTAATGAGATATTATGATAATCATAAACATTATTTATAAGCTGAACAGTAAACAAATCCTTTTGAGCAAGCCGCTTAACAACTTTATCTAATAGAGTTGTACTTCCTGCAATAGTTCCATCTGCAGATGTTGCTTTTACACCATCATAATAAATTTTTTCATCAGCAAAAATTGCAGCTTTTTTACCACTATCAGTAATAGGTAATGCATCACTTACCAAAATAATTCTATTTACAGGTTTTGCCTTAAATACTAATTTTATAACTTCATCACTCAAATGAACACCATCTGCAATAATTTCTGTATAAATATTATCATTAATTAATGCTGCAAGTGCTGTTGAATAACCACGATGTGATATTCCCTTCATTGCATTAAATAAATGAGTAACACCATCGCAGCCATCAATATTTCCACCCAAACAATGCCCTGCTTGAATTTTAACATTTTTACTTTTTAAGTAATCCATTAAGCCTTCATCTAATTCAGGAGCCAAGGTTACTATTTTTATAAAATCATCTTCGATTCTTTGATATTTATCAACTGTTAGAGGTTGAAAATGTTCATAATTATGAATACCTTTTTTCTCAACATTTATAAATATACCTTCTAAATGTATTCCTAAAATATCTGCACAGTCATCTCTTTTTTGTTTAGAAGCTTCCTTTATAACTTCAACTTGACGTCTTATATTTGCAAAAGAATCTGTAACAAGTGTAGGGAAATATCCTCCAATACCATGTTTTAGAAGTTCTTTTGAAGCAAATAACATTTCACCAACATTAGCTTTATTAAAATCAATACCAAATGCCCCGTGAATATGCTGTTCAACAATTAATCGTGTTTTCATAAAATATTTATACTCCAAACACTTTTTTTGCTTCTTCTCTATCATCGAAATGAATAGTTTTATTTGCAAGAATTTGATAATCTTCGTGTCCTTTTCCTGCAATTACAACTACATCATTTTCATTAGCAATACCTTTTATTAAAGCAATTGCCTTACCTCTATCAGCTTCAACAGTAATATTATTAACAGACTTAAATCCAGCAAGAATGTCAGTAATAATTTGTTGAGGATCTTCACTTCTAGGATTATCAGAAGTAACTATAACTTTATCTGCAATTTTCTCAGCAATAGCACCCATCTTTGGTCTTTTAGTAGCATCTCTATCTCCACCACAACCAAATACACAAATTAAATTACTATCCTCTGGAGTAATCTCTCTTGCTGCATTCAAAACATTTTCTAAACCATCAGGAGTATGAGCATAATCAACAATTACAAGCGGATGATGTACTACAACTTCAAAACGTCCTGCTACACCCTTCACTGGTTCTAATGTTTTAATTGCATTATCAATACTCAAGCCCATAGCATAAGCAACTGTTAATGCTGCTAGAACATTATAAACACTAAACATTCCATTCATTGATAAATTAACTTGATAAGTTTTTTCTGGAGTTACACAATCAAAAGAAACACCCTTAGGAGAAAAACTTATATTTTTTGCAGATAATGTTGCTTCATTTTTAATACCATAAGTAAACAATTTTACTCCATCTGCTAAAACATTTTTAAACCTTTCAGCATAGGAATCATCTATATTTATAACTGCCACATCACCAGCTTTTAATCTTTCAAATAACATCGCTTTTGCATTAAAATATCTGTCCATAGTAACGTGATAATCTAAATGATCTTGTGTTAGATTAGTCATTACTGCACAATTATATTCACAAAATCCAACTCTATTTTGTACTAATGAGTGAGAACTTACTTCCATTGCAACATTTTTAATTTTAGCTTCATCCTTAATCATTTTTAATGTGTGTTGCAATTCAGGAGCTTGTGGAGTTGTATGTTTCGCTTCTTTATACTCTCCATCAGATGATAATTTATAACCCAAAGTACCTATTAAAGCACATTTGTCACCTGATGATTCCATAATTCGTTGAACAAGGTGAGTAACAGTTGTTTTACCGTTAGTCCCTGTTACTCCAATTATATTCAATTCTTTAGAAGGTGCTTCGTAGAACTGATTAGCTAGACCTGCAATTGATTGTTCAGAAGAATTTACAATAATTTGAGGCACATCTAAATCCAATTTGGTTTCACACATTATAGCAACAGCACCTTTTTTAACTGCATCAGCCGCAAAATTATGGCCGTCAACATGTTCTCCTCTTAAGCATACAAATATATCTCCATTAGTAGTTGTTTTTGAATTATAATTAATTCCTGTAACTTCTACATCTTCAAAATTATATTTTTCTACAACTTCAACATCACTAATTAGTTTTGACAGTTTCATTTTGCATTTTCTCCTTTGCTGTTCTTGCATTATGTTTATCAGGTGTAAGGTTCATAATACTTGCAACCTGAGATGCTATAGCCTTAAATATAGGTGCAGCAACTGTACTACCCCAAATTTCTCCACCTTGAGCAGAGTCAACTACAACATATATTAAAACTTGTGGATCTGTTGCAGGTAAATAACCTACAATAGATGTGTATAACTTATTTGTATATCCTGAATCATTCTCTTTTGGTTTGTGAGAAGTTCCTGTTTTAGCTGCAATATAATAATCATCCATTTTTATAGGAGAATTACCTGCTTCGATACTTTTTGTTAATAACTTAGTTACAACTTTAGCAGTTTCTGGAGTCATAACTTGTACTGATTTAATCTTAGTTTCAGCTTCCACTGGAGTATATTTTATAACATGAGGAGTAACTCTAACTCCATTATTGGCTAGAGCAGATACAGCTGAAACCATTTGAATTGCAGTAACAGATGATCCATAACCATACCCCATACAAGCATGGTCTGATACATCCCATTTACTTGCAGGTTTTAGTAATCCAATTGATTCCCCAGGTAAGTCAATTCCCGTTTTATGGCCAAACCCAAATTTTTCTAGTATATCATGGAATTCAGTTGATGACATAGTTTGAGCGATTTTTACAGCCCCAACATTACTAGAATGTTGGAAGAAGTATACTAAATCAATTAATCCAGGAGCTCCTCTTTGTTTGTAATCGTAGTTTGAGATTGTCCACCAACCTATTTTTATTTTACCTGTATCATTAATTTTTGTATGTTCATTAATTTTACCTAAAGCTAAAGATGAAGCAACAGTAATTGTTTTAAAAGTTGATCCAGGAGGGAAAATATCAGTTAAAGTCCAATTCTTAGTTTGAAGCATTGAAGCTGTTCTATAATGATTAGGGTCATAAGACGGATAAACAGCATAAGCTAATATCTCACCATTTTTAGGATTCATAACAATTACAGCACCACGTTGAGCCTTAAATTTTGACACGGCTAAATCAAGTTCTCTTTCTGAAATATGTTGAATTGCTGTATCAATTGTTAATGTAACATCTTCACCTTTTAAAGGTTCTGTTGCCGCAACTGGATCAGTTGAGAAGGTATATATCAAATTTCCGGAAGGAGTTTTTTCAATATTGGGACGCTGAGTTACATGCTCTAATTTATCTTTCGCAGTGTATTCAACACCTGCAGATACATCTGCATCCATGTTATAATAGCCTAATACATGGGATGCCAAACAACCTTGAGGATAAACTCTTGTACTTTTTTTATCCACAGGAATTTCTCTTAAACATAATTTGGCAATTGCATCTCTTTCAGCTTTTCCAACATTTTTTTTCAATAAAATAACAGTTTGATTCTTTTCAGCTTCAAATTTTGCCATTATTGTTGTAGGCTGCATTTTTAAAATCGGAGCTAATGCTTTTGCTAATTCTTCTTTAGTGTGAATTTTGTCATCAAAGTCTTTAGGCCTGGCATACACATCATAATAAACCATATCTGTAGCTAATTTAATACCATTTCTATCATAAATATCACCACGCATTATAAATGAACTTGAAGTTCTCTGGCGTTTTGCCTTAGCCCTATAATGTTTTATATCTAATATTTGAATACAAAATAAATGACAAATCAAACATAATGCAAATAATGCAAATATTATTTGAGTTCTCCCAAGCCTTTTATTAAAAACCTTAATACGTTTATCTTTTATTTTAAATAATTCATCTTTCACATCATAAATTTTACCACAATCATACAATCTTGAAAAAAGTTTAAAAATAATTTACAGAAATACATAATTGTCTGTGCTACATTTTAAATATGAGCGTTCAATATGTACCATTACATTTGCACACAGAATATTCGCTTTTAGACGGTGCAATAAGAATAAAAGACCTTTGCAAATTTGCAAAAGAAAACAACATGCCAGCAGTTGCAGTAACTGACCATGGTGTAATGTATGGTGCATTAGATTTATACATTGATGCAAAAGAAGCAGGGATAAAACCAATTATCGGATGTGAATTTTATGTTCACTCAGGTGATATTACAGAAAGAGACCAACATAACAACCCTCGTTACCACTTAATTTTATTAGCAAAAGATAATGAAGGTTACATGAACCTTGTAAAACTCGCTTCTGATGCTGCGTGTAAAGGCTTTTATGTAAAACCTCGTATCAATTTTGAACTACTACAAGAATATTCAAAAGGGTTAATATGTTGTTCTGCATGTTTAGGAGGAGAAGTTCTATGTCACTTAAAACAAGGTGACTATGAAGGAGCAAAAGAGGTTGCTAAAAAATACAAAGATTTATTTGGAGATGACTATTATATTGAACTTCAAGATCACGGTTTAGAAGACCAAAAAAGAACTAATCCTGATTTAATCAAGTTAGCAAAAGAACTTGATATAAAAATGGTTATTACAAACGACTCACACTACTTAAAAAAAGAAGATGCAGACTGGCATGACACATTATTGTGTATGCAAACTCAGTCATTAAAATCAGAAGAAAATAGATTTCATTTCCCTAATAACGAATTTTATGTAAAAACAGTTGATGAATTAAGAGATGCATTTCGTTGGATGGATGCTGAAACATTTGATGAATGTATAAAAAATACAGTAGATATAGCAGAAAAATGTCATGTAACAATTAAATGGGAAGCTCCATTACCTGATTATAAAGTTCCAGCAGGATATGACACAGAATCATATTTAGATTTTCTTGTAAATGAAGGCTTAAAAAGAAAATACGGAGAAGAAAACATTAATGAAGAATTAATGGAACGTGTTAGATATGAACTTGGTATTATCCACAAAATGGGTTTCTCTGCATATTTCTTAATAACTTGGGATTTTATCCACTATGCAAAAACACATGACATCCCAGTAGGTCCAGGTCGTGGTTCTGCAGCAGGTTCGGTTGTTGCTTATGCACTTGATATTACAGACCTTGACCCTATTAAACACCATCTATTGTTTGAAAGATTCTTAAACCCAGAGCGTTTCAGTATGCCCGATATTGATACAGACTTCTGTATTGATAAGCGTGGAGACGTTATTGACTACGTTGTAAGAAAATATGGTGAAGATAAAGTTTGTCAGATTATTACTTTCTCAACACTTGCAGCAAGAAATGCAATGAAAAGTGTTGCTCGTGTATTTGGTATTGAATATGCAAAAAGTAATAAACTGGCTTCAATGATTGCAACTGATGCTAAAAATATTGATGCAGCTCTACAAGAAGGAATGGAATTAAGAGAAGAATATGACAAAGACCCTGAAGTTAAAAAACTTGTAGATACTGCTAAATGCGTTGAAGGTATTAAATGTGGTATTGGAATGCACGCAGCAGGAGTTATTATCTCATACAAACCTCTTGACCAAATTGTACCTGTTCAACCTTCAAAAGACGGTATCATTATTACTCAATACCATAGAGAAATTCTTGAAAAATTAAAACTGTTAAAAATGGACTTCTTAGGCCTAAGAAACCTTACAATGATTCATAAAACAGTTAATTTAGTAAAACGTTGTCAAGGAATTGATGTAGATATTAACCATATTCCTCTTGATGACAAACCAACTTATGATATGTTAGTTCGAGGAGAAACAGTCGGAGTATTCCAACTTGAATCCTCTGGTATGACTAGTCTCGTAAAAAAATTAAAACCTGACGTATTTGAAGATTTAGGTGCATTAGTTGCACTATTCCGTCCTGGTCCATTAGGTTCAGGCATGGTTGACGACTTCGTTGAACGTAAACATGGTCGTCAAGCAATTACTTATGCACACCCAAGATTAGAGCCTATTTTAAAAGATACATATGGAACAATGGTTTATCAAGAGCAAATCATGCAGATATTCCAAGTCATGGCAGATTATTCTCTTGGACAAGCAGACCAAGTACGTAGAATGATGGGACACAAAGATCCTGAAGCAATGGCTGCTCAAAAAGATAAACTTATTGAAGGTTCTGCAAAATACGGAATGAAAGCAGAAGATGCAACAAAACTTTTTGAACAAATTCAAAACTTTGCTGCATACTGTTTCAACAGAGCCCACTCATCAGCTTATGCTTTTGTTGCATATCAAACAGCATATTTAAAATGTCATTATCCAGTTGAATATTTATCATCACTACTTTCAAGTGTTTCAGGGGATCAAGATAAAACACAAGCATATATTGAAGAAGCTCAAAAATACGGGATAAAAGTTCTTCCACCTGATGTTAATAAATCATTCTTAGAATATGCACCAGACGGACATAACATAAGATTTGGACTTGCAGCTATTAAACAAGTTGGGGAAGGTGTCGTTGAAGAAATCATAAAAGAAAGAGAAGAAAATGGAGAGTATAAAGACATCTTTGATTTCTGTAAAAGACTAGACCCTAAACACGTGAACAAAAGACTTTTAGAAGGATTAATAAAAGCAGGCGCATTCTCAACAATTGAAAAAAGTAGAAAACAACTACTTGATAATATGGAACATATTATTTCATCTGTATCAAGAGAAGCTAAAGCAAGAGAAATGGGACAAGTTAGTTTATTCTCAGCACTACCTGAAGATGATAGCTTTGCAGCATCACAATTCCAACTAGGTGGGTCAGATGAAGAATTTGACGACAAACAAATTCAAATGTTTGAAAAAGAATTTTTAGGTTTCTATGTAACATCCCACCCTCTTTTCTCTATTAGAGATAAGTTACCATTTTTAATGACACATAAAATTTCAGAATTAAAAGATAAAGATAATGACACTCCTGTTACAATCTGTGGACTTATTACAACAGCAAGACAAATTCCAACAAGAAAAGATCCTACAAAATTTATTAAATTTCTAACTATAGAAGATTTAACAGGAAAAGTTGAAGCAGTTGCATTTAACAAAACAATTCAAGAATACGGGGACTTTTTGCAAACTGAGCAAAAAGTGATTATTTCAGGTAAAGTTCAACATAGAGAAGAAGACCAAACAAGTGTTCTTATTGATAATGTTAAGCCTGTCGATAACTCAAATCTTGTAACTATTACTATTAAAGATGAATTAAAGTATGAAGAGTTATGTGCAATAAAAAATATTCTAGCAGCACACCACGGTTCTGATCCAGTTTTATTTAATGTATTAGAAACAAATGACAGAATTCTTACTGCTTCAATGTTTTGGGTTTCTGCATCAAGCGACCTTATTAATCATCTTAAGAAATTATTTGATGAAAAAATTGAAGTTTCTATCAAATCAATGGATACACCAACAAAAGAAGAAAATACTATTGAGGTGTAAGTAATTTTATTTTATCTATTGTAAGTTGCAAGCTATTTAATCTTGAATTAACAGCAAAAATTAATTTAGTTAGATTTTTTAATAATAATTTTTTATCTTTAAATTTAGGTTTCCCAAGCCAAGAACGTCCTTGAGAAGATTCAATAAAACATTCTTTAAAAATTTTTATTTTATCTAGAACAGATACAGAAATTAAATCTCTAACGTCTGCTAAATAAATATACAATTCTCCTAATATAATTCTTGAACGAGAAATATTATCAGCTTTTATAAAATCCATCAAACTCATCAATATCTTTGATAAATCATCATAATAACGAATTAATTTTTGTTTTTTCTTTAACAGCCCACTAGTTAAAACTTTCATTGATTGTTTATAACCTAAATCAATCAAATTATTACGCATAGCATCGGACATATTTAAATCTAGTATTATAACATTTCCTGTATTAATTTTTATATAATCATAATCATCTCTATGGCCATAACTACATATAATATGATCAGTTGCAGCTGAAGTCATACAACTATAAATAGCATTAAAGAAATCTATTGCATTATTTTCGACTTGTTCATATTCACCTTCTAATCTAAATTCAAGAATTCTATTACTACCTAATTTTAGATTTTTAGATAACTTCCAAAGCGGAATACTTTTTAACAAATCACCATCAACAAGTCTTTTCCCATTTATTTCAACAGGAGTCATAAGACCTGGCATACTACAAGAAATTCTAACTGCTTCTGCGATTTCAAAATCAGGTGTTTCCTGTTTTGAAAATTCATTACACTTGAATGTTAATAAATCAGTTGTGTAAATCAAAAGATTTTTTTCTAAATCCGCAAAAGTGACAGGTTTATTTTTTCCTTTTTTATATGATTTGCCATAAACTTTTTTTTCTACATTTTCTCTAACCCATTGAGTAAAAATTTCACCTTTGCTTAATGCAAAATCTTTACCAAAGCTTAAATTTATATCTCTAAAAAGTTCAAAATTAACCTTCATAAAGATATCTTTAATTTCTTCGTAAGAATATCCAACAGCAACCAAAGCTGCTATAATTGCCCCAACAGAAGAACCAACTAAGGTATCGTACTTGATTTTCATTTCATATAAGGCACGTATAGCACCAACATACGCAAAGCCACGAACTGCTCCGCCACCAAATATACAAGTATAAATATCTTCTCTAGTCATAACCCAATTATTATATACTAGAATTATCGATTAATAAAGTAGTCATCCTATTTAGATTTACCACGTACATAAGGAATATAAAAAGTAGGATAATTTATAAATTGATTGTAAATGGGACTATCCGTGAAAAACCCATAATACATTGGATCATAATATCTTGGTTTACCTTTTCCTGTAAAATCATATCCTGAGTAAGAATCATAACTTTCATCTTTTATTACAATCTTTTTATGAGAATTTGGATGTTTTTGTTCAGGGATATAAACAGAATCACCAGCTCTTACTAGTAGAGCAGAACAACAAAAACAAAATATTAAAATTAAATATTTCATATAATTAGAACCTTACTGGTTAATATATACAGGTAGCGGAAACATTCCAGCTATAAGCCAATATAACATATTTATTTTCATATTTAAACACCTTATAAGTTAGATTTATACTTCAAGCAAGAAAATTATTCCTCTTATATTAGTAAAAATTACTATTAAAAATTATATTTAGTAATATTTCTTGCTTGTATAAATACATATTTAGAATCCAATACCTAGATAGAATGAAGGATAGATTCCATTATAATAATATGGTCCATTTATCGGGTAACCATAGTAGTAACAAGAGCTCCAACAGCCGCGCCTGGCCAACACCCCTGTGGTAAATGATGAACCACAAAAATGATGATGGGGAGCAGGAGGAGGAGCAACCATTCTTACGTGCGCTGGCCCATGATGAGGATTATGACCTCGATCATGAGGTTTTGCACTAACTGGTAAACTTAAAGCCAATAAACTAACCAAACTTAACGTTAATAATTTCTTTTTCATATCTTCACCTCTCATATTTCATTTATATAACGAATTTATTTTATAAATGTTCAAATTTATGTTAAGCAATATTAATGTTAAATTCTTTACAAGATTAGCTTTTTGAACTAATATTGAATAAACAGAACTTGTAACAGTTTTTTTAAAGGATATAAAAATGAATACATACAACAGGATTTTACTAAAAGTAAGCGGAGAGGCATTACTTGGAGAACAACAATTTGGGATAGATTATAAACCTGTTGAAATGATAGCAAATGAAATATCTCAAGCAGTAAATGCAGGTGTCCAAGTTGCAGTTGTTGTTGGAGGTGGAAACATCTTCAGAGGAATGAAAAACAGCGCAAAACTTGGCTTGGATAGAGCATCCGGTGATTATGTAGGAATGCTTGCAACTGTTATGAATGCTATATCTTTACAAAGTGCATTGAAGTCAATTAATATCGATTGTAGAGTTCAATCAGCATTAGAAATAAAACAAATAGCAGAACCTTATATAAGACATAAAGCAATTAGACATCTTGAAAAAGGTAGAGTTGTAATATTTGCAGCAGGAACTGGAAACCCATTTTTCACAACAGATACAGCTGCGGCACTAAGAGCATCTGAAATAAATGCAGATGCGATGTTAATGGCTAAAAATGGAGTTGATGGGGTGTATAACGATGATCCTAGAATCAATCCTAATGCTAAAAAATTAGATAATATTAAATATTCAGATATTATTAAAAATGATTTAAAAGTAATGGACGCTTCAGCTTGTTCATTATGTGAACAAAATAATATACCTATTGTAGTTTTTGATTTTGCTGCCAAAGGTAGTTTAATGAAGATTATAAAAGGGGAAAAAATAGGAACTTTTGTTAATTAGTATAGTATATATTGAAAGAGGTAAAAATGTCAGAAGCAGTTGATGAGCTATTTTTATTAGGCGAAGAAAAAATGGAAAAAGCAATTTCTCAAATGATGAGAGAATTTGGAACCATAAGAACAGGAAGAGCAAATCCTATTATTCTTGACAAAGTTTTAGTAGATTATTATGGAGCTCCAACTCCTTTAAGACAAATGTCACAAGTTTCAGTTAGTGAAGGAACAACATTAATAATTACTC
Organism: uncultured bacterium; assembly: GCA_949294335.1. Taxonomy (GTDB): domain Bacteria; phylum Cyanobacteriota; class Vampirovibrionia; order Gastranaerophilales; family Gastranaerophilaceae; genus UMGS1585. Next base: position 59,742 of record CASFGO010000017.1, read on the forward strand.
CTTACGACAAAACTATATTAAAAGATATAGAAAAAGCAATAATTAAAGCAGAATTAGGAATTTCTCCAAACAGTGATGGAATATGTATTAGACTTACATTCCCTCCTTTAACAGAAGAAAGAAGAAAAGAAATCGTTAAAGATGTTAAGAAAATTGGAGAAGATGCAAAAGTTGCTATCAGGAATATCAGACGTGATATGACTGATGGGGTTAAAAAAGTAGAAAAAGAAGAAAAGCTTCCGGAAGATACTGTTAAAGATTATCAGGATGAAATTCAAAAATTAACTGATAAATATACAAAACAAATTGATAATTCAGTAGCAGAAAAAGAAAAAGAGGTCTTAACAGTATAATGGATCAAAAAAATCTAACCAGATTAGTTACAGGAACAGTAATGGGATTCACTGTTCTAGGTTTAATATTTTATGGAGGGCTACCTTTATTTTTACTTACACTATTAGTGATATATTTTGCAACAAAAGAATATGTCCTAATTCTACGTCATAAAGGTTTCTATCCAAGTATAAAAGTTATATTATTTGCAGATGCATTTTTTGCATTACTAGCATATTTGAATAAATTTAATATGCTATCATTCGCAGTAACAATATCTTCTATTGTTGCATTTATTTGGGTCCTTTCAAAAGGAAGACAACCATATATTGCAAATGTGGCAACAACTATTCTGGGATTTATTTATAGTGGATTATTTCCTTTATACTTAATTTTTATTAGAGATATAGGAACACAACCTGTATACCAATACTTAATAAAAATGCCATCTCAACAAGAAGGTTTGTGGTATTTAGTATTATTATTCTTTTGTGTTTTATTTACTGATACTGGTTGTTACTATTTTGGAACAAAATATGGTAGACATAAAATTGCACCTATCATAAGCCCTAATAAAACAATTGAAGGTGCTATTGGCGGTTCTTTATGTGCTATAATTGGCGCAATTGCAATTGGGCACTTTATACATATTGATTGGTATCATGGACTAATTATTGGGATATTAATTGCTACATTTGCACAAATTGGAGATTTATGTGAATCATTAATTAAACGTGATGCTGGAGTTAAAGACTCTGGGAATACGTTACCTGGTCACGGAGGGTTCTTAGATAGAACGGATAGTTATGTATTCACATTACCAATACTATATTATTACTTCCAATATTTTGTATACCAAACAGGGACATTTGAAACATTAATTAATTTCTTTAAAGGCTTAATATAATGTACCAAAATATTTTAGATATTGAATGTAGTAATAAGGATTTATTTAATGCTGCAATAACTCATCCTTCTTACACAAAAGAAAATAACATGCCAGCAAAGATGAGTTATGAAAGATTAGAATTTTTTGGAGATTCTGTCTTAAAACTATATTCATCTCAGTTATTAATAAATAAATTTCCAGATTATGATGAAGGTAAATTATCAAAAATACGTTCAATATTAATATCTGATGCAACAATATCACAAATAGCATTTGATATAGGATTAAATAAAATAATAAAATTATCAGAAGCAGAAGAAAAACAAGGTGGTAGGAATAGAGAATCAAATATTGCTTGTGCTTTTGAAGCTGTTTTAGGTGCTTATTATTTAGATGGTAAAGACAAAGAAATTAAATCTTTTCTAGAATATCAGTTAAATAAATATATTGAAGAAATAGACAAAAACTTTGCAAAATACAATGCAAAAGCAGTTTTGCAAGAATATACACAATCACAAACAAAAGAATTACCGGAATATAAAACAATAAATATAACAGGGCCTGCTCACAAACCTATTTTTGAAGTTGAAGTAAGTTATTGTGGTAAAATATTAAGTAAGGCTGAAGGTAAGACAAAAAAAGAAGCCGAGCAAAATTGTGCCTATCAAGCTTGTAAAGAACTTGGGATTATAGAGGACAAATAAATGAATAATATAATAATATCACCTTCAATATTATCAGCAGATTTTGTAAATCTAGAGAGAGATATAAAAAGAATTGAAGTAGCTGGTGCTGATTGGGTTCATATAGATGTGATGGACGGACATTTTGTACCTAACATAACAATAGGAATACCTGTTGTAAAAGCAATTAAAAGAATTACTAAACTTCCTTTAGATGTCCATTTAATGATAGAAAATCCTGAAAAATATATTGGAGCATTTGCAAAAGCAGGAGCAGATATTATAACAATTCATTATGAAGCCTGCGAAGATACTTTAAAAGAGAATATTGATTTAATAAAGGCATGTAACGTAAAAGCAGGTGTATCAATAAAACCTAAAACAAGTCAAGAAAGATTATATCCATATTTAAAAGATATAGACTTGGCTCTTGTTATGACTGTAGAACCTGGTTTTGGGGGGCAAGAATTTTTACATCATTGTGCGATGAAAATCCCTAAAATCAAGGAACTTGTAAACGATGAATTTATTATTCAAGTAGATGGAGGAATTAATAATATCACATCTAAGATATGTACATCACTTGGTGCCAATTCACTAGTTGCAGGAAGTTATATTTATGGAAGCAGTGATATAAAAGCTTCAATTAATAGTTTAAAAAATATATCATAGTATAACAGGATGATACCCATTTGCTTTTAGCATGCTATAATCAGGACAAATGAGGGATTTTTCTTTAAAAAGTACAATAACATATAAATTATATCGTCAAATAATTTTACAACTTGAGGATTTTTTATCAACTATTGGCGATATTGTTATTTATGGAAAAGAAGTTTTATCATTAATATTCAAAAGAGAATTGGATTGGAAAGCAATTATTGAGCAATGTGCAAGATTTGGAGTTAGCTCTCTACCAATAACATTATCTATTGTTGGAATGTCTACTGTTATTGTTGCAATGCAAGTTGCAGGAGAAATGGTAAAACAAGGTGCAGGGAATTATGTAGGCATGCTTGTTACAATTCTAACTGTTAGAGAAGAAGGTATAATAATGTCAGGTTTTGCTATTATATCAATGATAGGCTCTTCAATTGCTTCAGAAATAGCAACAATGCGAGTAACAGAACAAATTGATGCAATCAAAGTTTTAAAAGTAAATCCTATCAGATATTTATTTGTACCTAGAGTTTTATCAGGTATTCTTATGATGCCACCAGTATTAGTTGTTGCATCTCTTGTTGGAATCATAGGTGGGGGAGTTGCTGCACACTTAGCATCAGAACTTTCTTACAGAGCTTATTTTGAATCTGTATGGACTGGTTTATTTATTAAAGATATCAATGTTGCAATTTTAAAATCAATTGTATTTGGATTTACTATTGCACTTATAAGTTGTGTTTGCGGATATAACGCAAAAGGAGGAGCAAGAGGAGTTGGTATTGCGACAACAAAAGCTGTTGTTTGGTCTTTTGTTGGTATTGTTTTATGGGATTTACTATTCTCAATTATATTTTTCTTTTAAAATAGGTATAGATTATGGGTATAGAAGTTAAAAATTTAACAAAAAAATTTGATAATAAAACAGTAATTAATGATATTTCTTTCAAAGTTGAATCAGGAGAGATATTAGCAATTGTTGGGTTTAGTGGTTCAGGAAAAAGTACAGTCTTAAAACTAATTTGCGGATTAATTGAAAAAGACTCAGGAATAATTGAAACATCTGGTGATATTGCAATGGTTTTTCAATACTCTGCATTAATTGATTCTCTTAATGTTGAAGACAATATTGCTTTTGCATTAAAAGAAAGAAAAGACTTAAGAAAAAAATATACTGAACGCCAAATAAAAAATATTGTTAAAGAAAAATTGGCGCTTGTAGGCTTATCTGGGATAGAAAATAAATATCCATCAGAACTTTCAGGAGGCATGCAAAAACGTGTAAGTTTTGCAAGAGCAATCGTAACTTCGCCTAACATAATTTTATATGATGAACCAACTGCAGGCTTAGACCCTGTTTCATCAACATTAATCGAAGATTATATTGTAAGATTAAAAGAAGAAACACACGCAGCATCTATAGTTGTAACACATCAAATGTCTACAATTATGAGAACTGCTGATAAAATTATTATGTTGTATAATGGAAATGTAGTGTTTACAGGAACACCACAAGATTTAATGAGACAAGATACACCATATACAAAACAATTTGTGACCGCATCGCTTGAAGGTCCGATGACGATGCTACAAAACTAATAAAATAAGGAATTTTATATATGAAATTATCATCATCATTTAAAGTAGGAATATTATCATTAATCGCATTACTAATATTTTTCTGTACAGTTTTGTGGGTTAAAGGAAGAGCATTCTCTTCTGCAAAAAGAATTGAAGTTCAATTTAAAGATGTAAATGGAATGCGTCCAGGTTCTGCTGTTCAAATGATGGGAATGAGAGTAGGACAAGTTGAAGAAATTAAACCTATTATTAACGGGGAATCTAGTTATGTATTATTAAAATTTGTTATTACAAATCCAGATATAAAAATTCCTAAAGCGTCAATGTTATCGATTCAACAATCAGGTCTTATAGGAGAACAATTCTTAGAAATTACACCTCCTAAAATTAGAAATGTATATATTCCTGTATACTCAAGAGAAGGTTTATATAATGGTGCAGAAGTTGAAATAAAACTTGATGACAAATACTATAATGTTGGATCTGTTAAAAAGACTCAAATTATGGCAACATCTACTATTCCTGAAAATATGCAGCAATATATCAAAACTCCATATGCATATAAATTAGGATACGTAATAAATCTTCCAGGTTTAATTTTACCTGAATTTATGGTTGGACAGATTGTTCAAGGTGAAAATGGTTCTAAATTAAGAATTGCACCTTTAGATAATACAGCTATCCCATACCCACATCAAACATCAATATACACTGTTGTTGAACCTATGAGAATATCAGATTTCTTGGATTTACAATACCAAGCAGCTGCATCATTAACAGAAACAAATAAAAAAATTAATGATTTGCTTGATGATTCTCTAATTACAGATTTAAAACAATCAATATATAATATTAAAAAACTTACAGCTCAAGCAACTACAACACTAGCAAAAGCAGAAAAACTTATTGATGAATCAAGAGCAGACCTAGAATCAATAATGGTTCAAGCAAATAGAGTATCAGACGAATTCTGTAAATTATCAGGAAATGTTAATTCAATTATAGGAGATCCTCAATTTAAACCAACTTTAATGGCTACAGCTAAATCTATAAATAATATATGTGAAGAATTAACTCCTATATTAGGTGCTGTTGATGCGAAAAAATTTGCAGAAGACTTAAATGCAACAATGAGTAACATTACAGAAATCACAACAGCTGTTAATTCAATGACTAAAGATGAAAAACTAAAATCTCAACTTACAACAACTTTAGACAACTTGAATAAAGCACTATATAATGTGTCATTAACTTTAGAAGCTGTAAATAATCCAAAAGATGCTTCTAATATAAAATGCATTATGCAAGATGCTGCAGTTACAGTACACAATTTAAGAAAATTTTCAGATAAACTAAATAAAAGATTCTTATTATTTAGATTAATGTTCTAGAAAGACAAGGTAGAATATGAGTATTATAGGATTTTGGGGTTATCCAAATCCAAAGTTAATTGAAGAAACTAAAAGAGAATATCCAAATGCCGAATGGATAGATTTAGATATTGATTTTCAATATCCAGATAAAAATATATTACCAGAATCTTATTGTAAAATTATTAAAAATATAATTAATAATGCTATAGAACTAAAACCGATTAAAATACTTGCACCTATTGGTAAAGATAAATGCGACAGCGGTTGGTTTGTAGCACAAATTTTAAAAGATTTAGGCTTTAATGTTGAAGAAAGCATATTTGAAGAATTTACATATAAACAAGAATTAAAAATATGCACAAGCAATATACCTCTATATGATAAAATTACAATAATTACAGATAATATTATAAAATTAGATAAAAATCATTATGAACAATGTAAACCTAAATTTGGTTTTTGGGGAGTTCCACCTAATGATTTAGAAATCCTAAAACTATTTCCAAATGAAACACATGTATATGGTTGGACAAGATGTGTAGAAGCTAAAACTCCAGCAGACATCGAATTAGAAATGTTTGTTGATGAAGGTGTTCCAACAGTATTTTATGCTCAAGCGTTTTGTGCAAAAGCTCAGCTTGCAAAATATCTCGCAGATAAATACAATGGGTTATATATTGATATAGATGACTATGCAAATAACTCTATAAAAGCAAAAATTGAAGCATTTTTGAGGTTAAGATGATTTATTTAGATGCCGGAACAACTTATTCTAAAATTATAGCTATCAATGAAACATTTGATAGTCAATATCTTGTTGATTCTAATTTGAATAAATCATATTATATTATTCCATCAGCTTTAATTAAAAAACAAAATATTGAAATAAAAAAAGCCTGTGGACATATGTCAAATGCAAATGAAAATGAAATAATTGCACTTGCTAATGGCTGTAAAAATTATATTGATAGCGATGCTACCGTTTTAGATTTAGGAAGTAGAGATGCTAAGTGGATTAGATTTAAAAATAATAAATTCCACGATATGGATTGGAACACATCCTGCGCAAGTTCAACGGGAGCAACGGTTGAAATGCTTCTTAAATTCTACAATTTGAAACGAGAAGATTTAATATTTAATGAAGAAAAATTTGCAGTAACTTGCGGAATATTTGGACTTGAAAAAATAATGGATGATATTTCTAACGGAACTGATGCCAAAACAGCAATATCAAAATTTGTTCATGGTATTGCATATAATGCATGGAACTTTGCTAAAAAACCTAATAAAATTTATTTATCAGGCGGATTTTGCGAAAATAAATGTTTTGTTGATTCCCTCAAACATTACTGTAAAATAGAACTTTTAGGAAGATTTATACTATGTGAAGGACTTATTAATTCAGATAAGGAATTAGTTAATGTCTAATAAAAAAACAGGTGAAATAGGTGAAAATATAGCTGCAGATTACATTCAAAAACTTGGATACAAAATAATTGAACGAAATATCCATTTTTCAAAAGCTTGCGAATTGGATATTATCGCACTAGATAAAAACAATACACTTGTTGCAATTGAAGTAAAAACAAGAAAAACTGAAATTTGTGGCACTCCACTTGAAGCAATAACTCCTACAAAATACAAAAATATTAAAACCGGGTTAATTAATTATTTACAAATGCACCCTGATTATAAAAAATACCGAATTGATGTAATATCAATAATTTTAAACCCTAAAACTCAAATAAAACATCTAAAAAATATTTAGTTTTGTAACAATTAATCATAAAATATTAAAGATATAAAAAAAAATGCCGTAGCCAATAATATACGAATAGGGATTCGTAAAGAATTAGGAAAAGGAGTAAATTATGGGTTTAGCGGCATCACAAGCACGATTATTGTCATTAACAGCCCGTATGCATGACATTGAGTACAAAGCTCAAAACTTAGAAGCACAAAAGCTACAAATGGCAAACCAATCGCAACAAGTTTATCAAGAGTATGAAGATGCTCTTAACAAACAAAAAGTTCAATTTAAACACATCGGAGCAGACGGCTCTGCTGTTTACAAAGACGCAAGCGTTCAAACATTACTTGACGCAGGATATCAAATCAAAATTCTTAATGGTAGCACTTGGTTCGATTATAGAGACATTGCAGGTGCAGGAACCTTTGGTACTTTTGAAGAAACTGCAACACAATTAACTGTTGCACAAGGTAAATACGATGGGTATAAAGAAGGAAATGAAATTGAAGAGAATGGTGTTTTTTACAAAATTGCAGAAACACCTGCAGACAATGCTACATCTATTCAAGTGTATGAATATATACCTGGTGGAGGAGAATTAGCTAATATTGATTTGAATAGTACAGAAGTTCTTCGAAACTTAGTTGAAGCAGGCTTCATTATATTTGAAAAACCAACATTAGATACTGATGAAAATGGTAATATGATTTATACTGAAGTTAATATTGCTACAGATACTAATCTTCAAGAAGTTTCTGATGAAACTGAATTGAAAAAAGCTGAAGCTAAATATGAAGCTGATATGCGTAAAATTGATGCAAAAGATAAAAAATTCGATGTTGATATCGCAGCACTAGAACAAGAAAGGAATGCAATAAAAACTGAAATGGAAACCTTAAAAACAGTAGCAAAAGACAACGTAGAACGTACATTCAAGTTGTTCAGCTAATTAGTTTAAGGTCTGATAGGACAATAACTAATCCTATCAAAAGCTCCTCAATGGAGTATTTCCCAAAACCTATGTGACATTCAAAAGGAATGTCACAAGGTATAGGGGATAAAACAACTGAGTATGGTTGTTCGTTGAACATAAAATATACATAATACCCGCTCAAAAATTGAATATATAGAAGAAAAATTAAATAGAAAAATTTTGACAAATAAGTAAATTTTTGTTGATACATTAATTTACTTAAGGGGACAAACCCTAAACGCTAAAATAAATTTCCTATAATTTCCTTTTTCTTATTCCTAATTAATTGCCACAGCCAATAGGTGAGTGGCTTTTTATTTTGTAGTTATAACTATTACCAATATTTATATACTCCTCCTTCGGAGGATACCTCTACTTCGGACGATACCTAATCGTCCTTGCAGAGTTCTTGGTTCGCAGAACAAGTTCTGACTCACCTGCCTCTAAAAGAAAGATAATTAATCTTTCTTTCAGAGTTCTTCTAATTAATTGCCACAGCCAATAGGTGAGTGGCTTTTTATTTTGTTTTTTTTAACAAAAAATTAACATTCAATATCAATTGTTAAAACATAGTTAAAAAAATAAAGCTTATAAAAAAAAAGAGTAATAATAACAATGTAAGAAGTAATAAATAAGAATTTAAATTTGAAAGGAGTTTATTATGAAATTTTTAATTAGAAAAACACCGGACAGATTTATTAAATCCGTTAACGATGAAATTAGTTCAATACTAAGTAGAAATATGGATGGCTTATTCCCTGACTATGGATTTCCAGAAGAAGATAAGCTTTCAATGCCCGTTGAACTCAAAGAAAAAAATAAAGAATACACCGTCAAAGCCGAATTACCTGGCGTAAAAAAAGAAGATCTTGATATTGATATGGAAGATAACTATATTACAATAAATGCTAAAAAACAAGAAGAACATGATGAAGAAAATGAGGGTTATAAAAAATCAGAATTCAGTTACGGGGAATTTTCAAGAACAATTTACTTCCCTCAAGAAATTGATATTAATAATACTAAAGCAAAACTAGAACATGGAGTATTAAAAATTACGATTCCTAAAAAAATAGTAGAAAAAAATAATAAGAAAAAACTTACAGTTGAATAAATAAAACCGGTTCATAAAGAACCGGTTTTATTTTTTATCTTTATTTGAACGTTCCCTTAATGAAATTCTTATTGGTGTACCAAAGAAACCAAATGCTTCTCTTAATTTATTTTCTATATATCTCTTATAATGATCTTTCATAAGAGTTGCATTATTCGCGAATAAAACAAATGTAGGTGGCTGAACCCCAACTTGGGTTGTGTATAAAATTCTTAATCGCTTATTCTTAACACTTTGAGGTGGATTCATAACATAAGCTTCATTTATTACCTTATTTAATAAGCCTGTTGATACACGTTTTGTACATTGTTCATATACTTCATTAGTTTTAGTAAATATTTGATTTAATCTTTGATGAGTTAATGCACTTACGTATATTTTAGGAACATAATCTAAAAATGGAATTTCATTTATTAATTCTTTCTCAAATTTATTTATTGTATTTGATTTTTTATTTTCAATTAAATCCCATTTATTGATTGCAATAATCATACCTTTTCCTGCCTCAGTAATAATTGAAGCAATCTTTTTATCTTGATCAGATATTCCTTCTGTTGCATCAATAACTAACAAAGCAACATCACATTCTCTTATTGATTTTATTGCTCTATCTACTGCAAATTTTTCAACACCATATGTTACTTTTGCCTTTTTACGAATACCAGCTGTATCAATAATTATAAATTCTTGCCCTTCAAAAGTTAAACGGCTATCAATACTATCCCTTGTTGTACCTGATACATCAGAAACAATAACCCTTTTCTCTCCTAATAAAGAATTAACTATTGAAGACTTACCGGCATTTGGACGACCTACTATTGCTATTTTGATTGTTTTATCTACTTCTTGTTCATCATCAGCTGAAGAGAATCCTTCAGTAACTAAATCTAATAAATCTCCAACACCACCTGAACCGTGCAATGCTGACATTCCTACAGGGTCTCCTAAAGCTAACGCATAAAAATCTGCTGTCATTAATGAAGCATTATGAGAATCAATCTTATTAACTGCTAAAAATATTGGTTTTCCAGATTGTCTTAAAATATTTGCAATATCATAATCTACAGGGTTAATACCTTCTTTACCATCAACAATAAAAACAATTCTATCAGCTTCATTACATGCTATCTGAGCTTGGTCATAAATAGAAACCATTATATCATCTTCATCGCCTGGAATAATTCCACCTGTATCAATTACTGTAAATGGTTTTCCTAACCATTCAACATCAAAATAGATTCGATCACGAGTAACTCCAGGTAAATCATCAACTATTGATTGGCGATTACCTATTAAACGATTTACAAATGTTGATTTTCCCACATTGGGTCTTCCGACTATTGCTACTACTGGTTTTCTATTCATAAAATGATTATAGCATAAATAAATTATTAAAAAATGTAACAAATAACACACATATACTAAAGTTTATATTAAATAATGACGTATATATAACTACAAGGAAAAGGAGTAATTAATGGGTTTAGCAGCATCACAAGCTAGATTATTAAATTTAACAGCTCGAATGCATGATATTGAGTATAAAGCTCAAAATCTTGAAGCTCAAAAACTTCAAATGGCTAACGAGTCTGATCAAGTTTACTCCGAATATGAAACAGCTTTAAATGCAACTAAAATTCAATTTAAAACTATTCAAAATGATGGTAGCATATTGTATGAAGATGCTACAGGTACTAAATTAGCAAATCAAGGATATTCTTTTGAAGTTGCTTATGGAGAAAATAAAGGTCAAGTTTATGCATCTCTTCAAGATGCAGTTGATGCGTTAGACCTTGAAGGAACATTCCAAGATTCAACTCAAGCATTAACAAACTTTATTAATTCTGGTTTCATTGTACTTGTTAAAGTTCTTGATAAAGACGGAATGAGAGTTGAAACATATACAGATGGTACAACTGTAAAACAACTACAAGATGCAGAAGGAACTTCTGGAACATACGAAGTAAATGTTGCAACTGATACTGGATTACAAGAAGTTTCGGATGAAACGGACCTTAAAAAAGCTGAAGCTAAATATGAAGCAGATATGAGAAAAATAAATAATAAAGATAAAAAATTTGATACAGATTTAGCATCTCTTGAAGCTGAAAGGAATGCAATTAAAACTGAAATTGACACACTAAAAACAATCGCAAAAGATAACGTTGATAGAACTTATAAATTATTCTCATAACGTTATTAATAAAGAATTCTATAAATACTATAATTTTTCCCTATATTACACAATCTACCGTCATTATGACGGTTTTTTATTTTTGTAGGGAAAAATTATTTTATTGTCATACTCCTCCTTCGGAGGATGCCTCTATTTTGAAGATATTTAATCTTCAAA
>CASFGO010000018.1 GCA_949294335.1 uncultured bacterium
AAAGCAACAAAAAATCCCAAAGCGGAATAGTAAATCATATATTTTATTATTGAAATTTAAACCAACTTGTTTTTTTAAGGTTTTTGATAAAATAAACAATATTAAAAATTCACAAAAGAATATTGGTAAAAAATATATTAGGAACATAATATAATATGTAATAACCATTAAAGCACCTAAAACAAGTGCCATACCTGGTAAATTTTGAATACCATGAAACAAAATGACTATAAAATTATAAATACAATAGCCTAATACACCGTATCCTATAATTGATAAAATATTAAAACATAAAAATCTTTTTAAATAATCCATTCATTTATTTTAGTACAAATTTTATCAAAAAGAAATGTTTATTCTTAAGATATATTCTCATTTTTTTATACAAATAATATAAGTCTTAGAATGTTGGAATTATTTATAAAATAATTTTAATGGCATATAAATTGTAATATTCTTTTATTCTGTAAATTTTGTGATAAAATATCATAATAATAGGAGTGTTGTATATGCTAACAATTGATAAAACAAATAAGAAATCCGTTAGAGAAGCTTTTGGAAAAGCTCTAGTTGAAGTTGGGAAAGAGAATGAAAACATAGTTGTGCTAGATGCTGATTTGTCATGTTCTACACAAACTGCTTTGTTTGCAAAGAAATTCCCTGATAGATTTTTCAATGTTGGTATTGCAGAACAAGATTTAGCAACAACAGCTGCAGGTTTAGCTTCTGTTGGGAAAATACCTTTTGCTGCAGCTTTTGCAGTATTTATTACGGGCCGTTGCTATGACCAAGTAAGAAACACTATTTGTTATTCAGGATTTAATGTTAAATTAATAGGTACCCATGGAGGTCTAACAGTAGGTGAAGATGGTGCTACTCACCAAGCATTAGAAGATATTTCTTTAATGTCAAATTTACCTGGTATGACTGTTATTGTTCCCTCTGATAGACATGAAATAAATGCTGTTATTAAATTTGCCGCTGAATTTGATGGACCTATGTATATAAGAATTCCAAGAAATAATTTACCTGATGTATTTGATGAAAATTATAAGTTTAATTTGTATAAAGCAAAGGTTTTAAAAGAAGGTAAAGATATAACAGTTGTAACAAATGGTGATATGTTATCTGAGGTTGTTGAAGCTATTAATGAGTTATCTAAAATTGGTATTGATGTAGAATTAATTCATGCTCCAGTTGTCAAACCTTTTGATATTGAAACAGTTTTAAATTCTGCTAATAAAACTAATTTAGTTGTTTCAATAGAAAATCACTCAATAAGAGGTGGTATAGGTAGTATAATATGTGAACAATTATCTGCATTAAAACCTGTAAAAGTTATTAGATTGGGAGTAGATGACGAATTTGGACAAAGTGGAACATCTGATAAATTGTTAGAAGCTTATGGATTAAATTCAAAAAAAATAGTGGAAAAAATAGTAGAGATAAAAAATGATACAATTAAGAGCAGTAACTAAAAAATATAAAAATAATTATGCATTAAAAAATATTAATCTTGATATAATGTCAGGAGAATTTGTGTTTGTAACAGGTGCTTCAGGTGCTGGGAAATCAACCTTAATGAAACTTTTATATAAAGAAGAAACTCCAACCAGTGGTACTGTTTTGATTGGAGGTATAAATATTGCTAATCTACCTTCCCAAAAAGTTCCAAATTTAAGAAGATGTATGGGGATTGTATTCCAAGATTATAAATTGTTACCTAATATGTCTGTATATGACAATATCGCATATGTTATAAGAACTTTAGGAATGAGTACTAAAGAAATTAGCATGCGTGTAATGGGGGCATTAAAAATAGTTGGTTTGTTAGATAAAATGAAATCTAATATAAATGAATTATCAGGTGGTGAACAACAAAGAGTAAGTATTGCAAGAGCAATTGTTAATGGCCCACCTTTATTGATTGCAGATGAACCTACGGGAAATCTTGATCCTAAAAACTCATTAGAAGTAATGCAAATATTGGATCAAATTAATAAAAGAGGTATAACTGTTATCGTTTCAACTCACGATAGAACAATGGTTGATTATTTTAGAAAAAGAGTATTAACTCTTGATAATGGCGAAATTATAAGAGACGTGCAGGCAGGTACCTATGAATGATAAAAAACAAAAGATAAAGAAACAAGTTAAGCAACATATTCCCAAAGATTGGTTATGCGATTTAAGAATAGCATATCGTATTACAATGGAAGCATTTAATGATATTAAAAGAACAGGCATAATGAATCTAGTAATTATAACAACTATGGCTGCTATTTTAACTATTTTTGGGGCATTGTTTAGGACAACAATATCAATGTCTCAGTTTGCTCATGAAATGGGTAATGTGTTGGAAATATCAGTTTACTTAAAAAATGATACAAAACCTGATTTGGTGGCAAATAAAGTTTTAAAGATGAATCATGTTTCAAAAGTTAAAATTATACCCAAACAAGTATCTTGGGATAATTTAAGGCGTGAGATAGATTTACCTAATATTACAAATCCTCTTCCAGATACATTACATGTAAAAGTAGATAAGCCAATAAATATAACAGGGGTATTGTCAGAACTAAAAAATGTTCCAGAAATAGAAGAGTCTAGTTATGCTGCTGATTTAGCAAAAAAAATACAGTTTTTAACTCATATTGTAAATACTGCAACTGCTGTTGTTACGATTATAGTTGCTATATTAACAATAATGATTATAAATAATACAATACAATTAGTAATTCAATCTAGAAAAGAAGAAATTGAGATAATGCGTTTGATGGGAGTCAGTAATTGGTATATAAAAATCCCTTTAGTAATGCAAGGCGCGTTTTATGGCTTTGCTGGAGCTATAGTCGCAATTTTACCAGTGAATTTTGTGCAACATGCATTACAAAATTTGCATAAATTCTTTTTAGTTCCATCGCCAGCATTTGCTGAGCTGTTTGTTATTGCAACTCTTATTTTAGTTGGTATTTCATTTGGTGCTGGTGGTAGTTTGATATCAATAAAAAAACATTTGCAGGTGTAATATGGATAATGAAGATAGAACAATTGATTTAATTAATAATTTAAAAGATATTCCGGCGATGCCAAATATTATTGTAAAAATACTAAAATTATTACATTCAGAAACTGCTGGAGCTCCTGAAATGGCAGCAGTAATTAAATGTGATCAAGCATTATGTACAAAATTGCTTTCAATCATTAATTCGGCGTATTATGGTTTTGGAAAACAAATTACATCAATTAATATGGCAATATCTCTGTTAGGAATAAAAAAAACAAAGAATGTTGTAATTACTGTTGCAATGAGCCCATTGTTATCTTTTCAAGGTGCTAAGTCATTGTGGAGGCATTCAATTCTTACAGCTGTCGGATGCGAATATATTGCAGAAAAGTATAATTTGTTGAACTCTGATGATGCTTTTGTTATGGGATTTTTGCATGATATTGGGAAGGTTGTTCTAAATTTGATTGATTCAGAACGATATCAAGCATTTATGTCTTCACAGCTTCATCCGGATCAAAATATTCAAGATGAAAGATTAAAGTTTGATACAGATCATTCATCAACAGGTTCTTTATTAGCTTTAAGATGGCAGTTACCAGATGTTATAAAAGATGTAATTCGTTATCATCATTATCCTTTAAAGGCTAAGAATTTTTTAGCTCCTGCAGTTGTTAATATTGTAAATGCTTTAGTACAAGATAATTTTGTAGAAGATTGGTATGATAAAGAACTTGCAAAAATGATAAACTTAAATATTGAAGATATTGAAGCTGTTAGAACTGCAATTATTGAAAAAGGTGAAGTTTTAATAAAAGAACTTTCATAAAGGAGATATTAATGATAAATATAGAAGATACATTATTTGTAATTATTGATGTTCAAGATAGGCTTGTTACAATGCTAAATAAACAAGAACCTATAAAAAAAACATCATCAATATTAGTTAATTCGGCTAATATTATGGGGATTCCTGTTGTTTTAACAGAACAGTATCCGCAAGGCCTAGGAAAAACAATACTTGATGTAATATCTCAAGTAGATGAAACTTCGATTATTGAAAAAACTTCCTTTTCTGCAATGCAAACTCCAGAATTTGCAGATAGAATAAAATCTTTAGGAAAGAAAAATATCGTAATAGGTGGAATAGAAACACACATTTGTGTTTACCAAACAACATTAGATTTAATCGCCGCAGGTTATAATGTAGTTGTTGCAAAAGACGCTTGTGCAAGCCGTTCAAGTGATTGTTTTAAAAATGGTATTCAATTAATGAAAGATGCAGGTGCAACAATTTCTAATGTTGAGACTATTCTTTTTGAGTTACTAAAGAGTTCAAAAAATCCATGTTTTAGGCCTGTACAAGCTTTAATTAAATAATTTATTTAGTTTTAATAAAATAATAAATCGGATTAAAGAATTTCTTTAATCCGATTTGTTTTTTAATATAAAAATAATGGCGAGTTTTATGACCCCGCCATTATTTTTGTAAATGATTTTTTAAATTAAACAGCTTTAGTAACTTTTCCAGCTTTTAAGCAAGATGTACAAACTGTCATCTTTTTAGTTCCGCCATTTGTAGCAACCTTAATTGTTTGTAAATTAGGAGTTTGGCGGTGAACAATTTGCTTATGAGAAAATGTTAATTTTGCTGCTTTAAGTGGAGTTTTTCCACAAATTTCACATTGTTTTGACATAATAAATCTTCCTTTTTTTCCTAGTGTAATAATAAAATACCTTAAAGATATCTATTTTACAAGTGTTTTAAAAGATATGTTAAAAATAATTAATTTTCAACATATTCTTTTAATCTTTTACTACGATTTGGATGGCGTAATTTTCTTAAAGCTTTAGCTTCAATTTGTCTGATACGTTCTCTAGTTACACCGAATAGTTGTCCAACTTCTTCCAAAGTTCTTTGGCGACCATCATCCATACCAAAACGTAATCTTAGAACATCACGTTCTCTAGGAGATAGTGTGCATAAAACTTCAGCTAAGTCTTCTCTTAATAATTCAGATGCAACTGTTTTAATTGGAGCATCAGCTTCTTTATCTTCAATAAAATCACCTAATCTTGAATCTTCTTCTTTACCAATTGGAGTTTCTAAAGAAAGTGGTTCTTGAGCAATTTTAACGATTTCTCTTAATTTAGGAATAGAAACACCCATTTCTGTTGCTAATTCTTCTTCTGTAGGTTTTCTTGATAATTCTTGAGCTAGGCGTCTTGTTACTTTTTTAAGTTTATTGATTGTTTCAACCATATGAACAGGGATACGAATTGTTCTAGCTTGATCAGCAATAGCTCTAGTAATAGCTTGTCTAATCCACCAAGTTGCATAAGTTGAAAATTTAAAACCTCTTTCGTGGTCAAATTTTTCAGCTGCTCTAATTAAACCTAAATTTCCTTCTTGGATAAGGTCTAAGAATAGCATGCCTCGACCTACATATTTTTTGGCAATACTAACAACTAATCTTAAGTTTGCTTGAACTAATTTTCTTTTTGCAATAGCACCAGGAGTTCCACCTTGAATAATTTTACGTGCTAATTCAATTTCTTCATTAGTAGTTAATAATTTAATTCTACCAATTTCTCTTAAATATAATCTTACCGGATCTTCAACAGCAACTCCTCTTGGTACTTCAAGAGAAGATTCTGAATCAATAATTGAAGAATCGTCAGACATGTAAATATCAGAAGATTTATGTTCCATTTTTGTAGTAATAATATCTTCAATATTATCAGTTGCAATATCTTCTGTCATATAATTTGCGTCTATATCTTTATCATCTTCGAAATCTAAAACATCGAGACTTTCTTCTGCTTCAACTACACTAACGATTGATGAGTTTGGTTCTCTTTTTTGGTTCATTGATTATCTCCAGTCCTTAACTTAATTTTATCTCTAAGTTGCATTTGTATTTTTAACGCTTCAATATCATCGTCATTTACTGAGGTATATAGCTTTTTCATTTCTTCCGCAGATTTTGCTTCATTTAGTTGCTTAATCTTTCTAGTTATTTCCCTAATAGTTTTTTCTAAACCTTCTGCTGGTAAGCTTTTATAAGCATCTGCAAGATATATTAAATCAGTTATTATTTTAGTTGTTTCTTCGTCCTCAATAAACTCTGTATACAATTGTTCAACTAATTCCCTGACATTATTTACTACATGAGAAAATTTGTCAATTGTAGTTTTTACAATTATTAACTTTTCATCTGAGAATGCGTCTTGGGGCACCATATTACTTATTTGTTCCAAAGTAAATGGATTTCCATCTATTAGAAAAACGCTCAATAAATTTTTTTGTGCATTTAAATGTATTTGTGAAGAATTTGTTACATTTTTTTGCACAACTGTCTGAATGACAGGTATATTATCATTTACGGCAAACTTTTTTAATTCTTTGATAAGAATTGGTTCACTTACATCAAGTGTACTAGAAACAATTTTTATGTACTCACCTTGAATAATTTTATTATTAATTTCTGCGAGTATAGGTAGTATTTCCCCCACTAGTTGTGATTTTTCTTGTGGTGTTTTAGCTTGAGATTTTCTTTTTAGGATATTATTTAATTGAAAATCTAATAATAAAGGTGCATTTTTAATATAGCTTTTATATTCATCAGCACCAACAGAACGAATAAATTCGTCAGGATCTTTTCCTTCTGGTGGAGATATAACTCTAATTTCACAAGAATATTTATCATCAGTAGATTCTAAGTGACTTTCATCAAATTGTTTGATATTCCCTAAGGATTTAAAAGTATCTTTAATAATTTCACTACCCCTATTTGTTGCATTAATCCCTGCTGAATCTGTGTCGAATGATAGATAAATTTTTCTAGATTTAGTGTATCTTGATAGTAATTTAACATGTTCAGATGTAAAAGCTGTACCACAAGAAGCTACACAATTTTTTATTCCATGTGCTTGTGTTGATATTACATCGAAATAACCTTCCATAATAATAACTGCATCTTCCTTTTGTATGGCATCTTTTGCATTATACAATCCATATAATAATTTACTTTTGTTGTAAATAAGTGAGTCTGCAGAATTTAAGTATTTAGGATTCTGTCCTTCATCTACTGCACGGGCTCCGAATGCTACATATTCTCCATTTTCATTTTGAATAGGTATAATTATTCTATTTCTAAATCTATCAATCCAACCGCCTTTATTCCCTTTTAGAATAAGTCCTGCTTTTTCAAGAACATCATCAGGGAATTTTGATTTTAAAGAATCATATAAGTCATGGAAATGGTTAGGAGCCCAACCTAGTGAAAATTCTTTTATAATATCATCTGTAATATCTCTAGAATTAAGATATCTCATTGCTTTAGAAGCATCTTCATCTGTTTTAAGTTTTTCTTGGTAGAATTCAACAGCAGCTTTGCATGCTTTTTTCATTTCATCTTTAAGAGATTTTGCTTCCGGATTAGAATGAAATGTTTTAGGCATTTCAATTCCAAATTGTTCTGCTAGTTCTGCTATTATTTCTTTGAAATCTTTATTTTCTGTTTTTACAAGAAATGTTAGAGCATCTCCTCCTGCTCCACAGCTAAAACATTTATAAATCCCTTTTGATGGACTAACACAAAATGATGGTTTTTTATCGTTATGAAACGGACAAAGCCCCCAATAATTCGCTCCGGATTTTTTAAGAACGACTTTTTGGGATATTACATCAACGATATCTAACCTATCCTTAATTTGTGATATAACTTCTTCGTAAGAAATAGCCATATTAATATCGTAGCACTAACAAAGTATAAGGTAAAATTTTTTCATATTAAAGGTGGATAAAGTTGTAAATATAATATTTTTTAAATATAATTATCGTATGGCTTTAGAATTAAACAATTTTTTAATCGGGGATAATAAAAAACTAACTATCTTAGCAGGTCCTTGTGCAATAGAGTCACAGTCTATTTTAGATGAAACTGCTGATGCATTAAAACAAATATGTCAAAAACTTGATATAAACTATGTTTTTAAATCATCTTTTGACAAAGCAAATCGCTCATCTATAAATTCGTTTAGAGGTCCTGGAATGGATAAAGGGTTAGAAATGCTGAAATTGGTAAAAGATAAATATAATTTACCAATAGTTACAGATATTCATACCTCAGAGCAAGCAAAACCCGTTTCAGAAGTTGCAGATATTTTGCAAATACCAGCATTTTTATGTCGTCAAACAGATTTATTAGTCGCAGCAGGGAAAACTGGCAAAATTGTTAATATAAAAAAGGGGCAGTTTTTAGCACCTGAACAAATGAAGTCTTTAGTGCAAAAAGTTGTTGATTCAGGTAATACCCAAATAATGCTAACAGATAGAGGAACGACATTTGGATATAACAATTTAGTATCTGATTTTAGGTCAATAATGATAATGAAAGGATTTGGATATCCAGTAGTATTTGATGCAACTCATAGTGTTCAAATGCCTGGATCCAATGGAGATAGTACAGGTGGTGATAGAAGGTTTGTTCCTTTGTTGGCAAATTGTGCTATGGCTGCAGGGGCTGATGTTTTATTTTTTGAAGTTCATCCAAATCCTGATTGTGCATTGTGTGATGGTTCTAATATGTTGTCATTAGGCGATGCAGAAAAAGTATTCTCTAAGTGTAAGGAAATATTCGAGGTTATTAGAAAATGATAGTCAGACAATTTGTAGAAAGTTTTATGGCGAATAATAATTATCTTCTAATTGATGAAGAATCAAAAGAAGCTGCGCTTATAGATTGTACTGATTATATTAGTGAATTAGGTTCTGTATTAAATGAATATGATGCCCAATTAAAATACATACTTTTAACTCATGGACATTTTGATCATATAATTGGAGTTCAAAAAGTTAAAAAAGAATTTGGTCCAAAGGTATATATGCACAAGGATGATAAAGATTTAGTTGATGAATCAGATGCTTTTATGATTTCTGTTGGAATGAAGCCTTTTGAGCATCCTGAAATCGATAAGTATATTGAAGAAGGTGAAGAAATTTATCTTGGTAAAACAAAAATAGATGTGATACATCTTCCAGGACATACTCAAGGTGGTGTTGGGTATATGGTAGATGGAATGTTGTTTGCAGGTGATACAATTTTCTTAGAAAGTGTTGGACGTACTGACTTACCAGGAGGGAATTATACTCAACTTGTTCAAACAATAAAGGATAAAATATTTACTCTTGATGGTGATACAATATTATATGTAGGTCATGGGACAAATACTACAGTTGGACATGAGAGAAAATATAACGAATTTGTATAAATTGTTAAATTGAGGAAGATATGAAAGATAAGTTAAACAGTATTTATGAATTAGCTAGTAAAGATATAGAAAATGCACAATCAAGTGCTGATTTAGAAGAAGTTAAATTAAAATATTTAAGCCGTAAGGGTGAATTCAACTCAATAAAAAAAGGTTTAAAGGATCTGTCTGTTGAAGATAAGAAGATTGTAGGAGCTTTAGCTAATGAAATTACAGAAAAGTTAGAAACGGCTTTAAAAGAAAAATCAGAAATTTTTTATCGTAAAGAATTAGATGAAAAATTAAAACAAGAAAAAATTGATATTACCTTGCCTAGTAAATACATTGCACGTGGTAAAGTTCACCCTATTACTTCAACAACAAATGAAATAGTTTCTATATTCCAAACATTAGGATTTTCTCTTGTACCAACAGAGTACGCTCCAGAAGTTGAAACAGAGTATTATAACTTTGATATGTTGAATGTACCAAAGAATCACCCTGCAAGAGATGTTCAAGATACATTCTTTACAAAACTTGCCCCAAATACTGTTTTAAGAAGTCAAACATCAAATGCACAAATTAGAACAATGGAAAATATGACTCCACCTATTAAAGTTATTGCTCCAGGTAGAGTTTATAGAAATGAAACAGTTAATGCACGTAAAAATAATTTCTTCCACCAAATAGAAGGTTTATATGTTGATAAAGATATAACTTTTGGGGATTTAAAAGGTGTTTTGAACGAGTTTATCAGAATATATTTTGGTTCTGCTCGCCCAACAAGATTTAGAAGTAGTTTCTTCCCATTTACTGAACCATCAGCAGAAGTTGATGTTCAATGTATAATGTGCCAAGGTAAAGGTTGTAGAACTTGTAGTGGTACAGGCTGGCTAGAAGTTCTAGGTTGTGGTATGGTCGATGTTAATGTATTAAAAGGTGTTGGTATTGACCCTGAAGTTTATACAGGCTTTGCATTTGGAATGGGGATAGAACGTTTATCAATGCTAAAATATGCAATAGATGATATTCGTTTATTCTTTAATAACGATGAAAGATTTTTACAACAGTTTTAATAATTAACAATATTATATTTTGGTATTTATGTGGCTAAAACCATGTGCTATACCATTATATAAAGTTGATAGAGCAAGAACTCCAGCTGCAATTTTGCATTTTGTTCCTTTAAATGCAAGAGTTCCTATTGATGCAGCTAATGGTACTATATTAGAGAAGGAATTTCCTAAGAATCCTCCTATATACCCAATAGTAGCATTCCAAGCTCCTCTTATCCTATTGCTTAATTCCCATTTAAACATACCTTTTTTTATTTTACTGGTCAAATGACTTTTATTTGTAAGATATTCTGTGTTTTTAAAATATTTTAATGCAGCATCAGCATTTCCTGTATGTTTTTTATCATAAGCTTTAAGTTTTGCATTTGCATGTGCATCATAAATAATTGCACCAACCCCTATCGTTCCTGCAATTTTTGCGGCTTTTTCTATGGTAGAAAGAGTTTTAAAATTTGCTATTTTTGATGATATACTTGGCGGTATTCTTACTGGTATTCTCATTAGTCACTTATCCCTTTACTTCCACTATTAGATACTGGTACATCAACTAATTTAGTAGGTGATGACATTTTTAATAATATATTCATCGCAGTTGCGGCATCTGAACCATTTCTTGATTTGTCATTATTTGCCATATCGGTTAATATTTTAACAGTTGTGTCATTCCCTTGAGCTAATTGCGTTTCAAGAGCTGTTAAAGCAGTTGCCTTAACCTTATGACATGCAGGATCTTGCAACATTTTATTTATTAATGCATTTAATGCTGCATCGTTATATCTTGTTCTATCTTCATCTAATCTTTTTAAAACATCTTGAGCTGCCATCTTTCTTATTTCTTCTGATGGACTATTTAAGAACTGTTCAAGATTTTTTATATATTGATCTGTAAGAACTTGTACTCTTTTTTTTCTTGTATTTTGTGGTGGTTGTTGTACTGGCCCCATTGGTCCCATAAATGGAGCATAAGGATAGCCACCATAATTATTTATATAATAATTCCCAGGATAAGCTTGTCCTGCTTGAGGACCATTATTAGAATCCACTGTACAAACTGGTGGTGCCTTTAATAATGGAGAATCTGGAGGAAGTTTTGTTGGGTCTATGACATTACAAGTAATGTTGACTCCAGCATAACTTGGATATTTATTGTTTACAGTATTATCCATACACTTAACCTTTCACATATATAAAGTTCTTTTAATAAAAAAAATTGCTAAATTGTAACTTTATGTAAACTTTTTTTGTTACAATAGCAAAAAAAATATTTACAAGGTTTAGAATACATGTGCAGTGTTATAAATAGGAGTGTTAGTTAATATGAAAATGACAGTGTTAGTCAACAGTGAAAGCGGTATTCCATATGTTCAATATGGAACAGATCGTCAAAAAGCCAAAGCTACAAAATTTGCTAATGCAAATAATAAAGAACTTAATGGTATGGCTTATGCTATTAATGATAGAAAACAAAGAAATAGTAAGTTTGCAAAAAATATAGGAAAAGCAGTAATGTCTCTACCTGTAATAGCTGGTGTAGCTGCAGCTATTGCAACAAAAGGGAAAGTGTCAGGGAAAACATTAGCAGGTTTAAAATCATTTGGAGTAACAGCAGGTGCTATGGGAATCGCTTCTGGAGTAGTTGCTGCGAATGAAGTTGCGGCTGCAAAAAGCCCTAAACTAAAAAAAGCAGAGAAAAAACATCCTTTATTATCATTTGCCGGTTTAACAGCAATTGCAACAGGAGCAGTAGTTGCTGCTGATGCAGGTTTAAAGAAAATTTCTCCTAAAGCTGCAGAAAAACTAACCAAGTTAGCTAAACAAGTTAAATTAGATAAATTAGCAAATAAAATGGATAAGGCACCTGAAGCAATCAGAACTTTTGCATCTTCAGTTGCAGCAAAAGTCTCACTTCCTAAAGGTGTAAAAGAAAAATTATCAACTTTATCAAGTAAAATTAAAATGCCACAATTCTTAAAAGATGGTTATGCTAGAGTTGCAAATCTTGAATCAACAAAAACTGCTGTATCAGCAATGAAAAGAGCTGGTAATGCTATGTTAAAACATCCTGTAACAACAGCTTCTGCATTAATTGGTGCAGCAATAATCGGGCATGCTGTTAAACAAACAATGGAATTATCATCAACTAAATCAAAATTAAAAGAAAAACAACTTCAAGTTGCAAATCAATTAGTTGATGCATATGCAATGGAAAATGAATCTTTAAAAACTGCAAATGCAAAAGCTGCAGATGCTATGGATAAAGGTAAAAATGT
This sequence comes from uncultured bacterium, assembly GCA_949294335.1. Lineage (GTDB taxonomy): Bacteria > Cyanobacteriota > Vampirovibrionia > Gastranaerophilales > Gastranaerophilaceae > UMGS1585. Next base: position 12,609 of record CASFGO010000018.1, read on the forward strand.
AATGGCAGAAGATGCTGCTGACAAAGTTGACAATACTGACGAAGAATAATAATAGATAAAACAATATAATGTGAACAGTCTTGAAGAATTTCTTCAGGGCTGTTTTTTGTTATATAATTAGATTATGGCTAAAATAAAAACAAAATTTGTTTGTCAACAATGTGGATATGAAACAGCTCGTTATATGGGGAAATGCCCAGAATGTGGAAATTGGGAATCTTTTGTTGAAGAAACAATTAATAATGAATCACAACAAAAAAATACAAGAATTATACTTGATACATTACCTCCAACACCAATTAACAATATAAAAATTGGAGAAGAAATAAGAATCCCAACAAATATTTCAGAATTTGATAGAGTTTTAGGTGGTGGACTTGTTCAAGGATCTTTAGTTTTAATAGCAGGAGACCCCGGAATTGGGAAATCAACAATTCTTTTACAATCAAGTAACGAACTTTGCAGGCAAGATAAAAAAGTTTTATACGTATCAGCGGAAGAATCTGCTAGTCAAATTAAATTAAGAGCAGATAGATTAAATATATCAAATAATAATTTATATATATACCCTCAAACTAATTTTGATTCAATAAAACACCAAATTACAACAGAAAAACCCGATGTTGTTGTAATCGACAGTATTCAAGCAATATATTCATCTGATATTCAAAGTTCTGCAGGAAGCGTATCTCAGATAAGAGAATGTTGTAATGCATTAATGCAAATAGCAAAACAAGAAAATATAACCATCATTGTAATCGGGCATGTTACCAAAGAAGGTAATATCGCAGGACCTAAGATTCTTGAACATATGGTTGATACTGTTATTCAATTTGAAGGGGATAAATACAAATCATATAGAATTTTACGAGCTGTTAAAAACCGTTTTGGTAATACTTCTGAAGTTGGGATTTTTGAAATGGGGGAAAAAGGATTAAAAGAAGTTATCAATCCTAGCGAACTATTCTTAAAAGAATACCAACAATCACAAGCAACAGGAAGTGTAATTATTGTAACTAATGAAGGTACACGTCCTATGCTTGTTGAAATACAAGCGTTAGTAGGTACAACACCTTATCCTACACCAAGACGTGTTACTAATGGTGTCGATTTAAGTAGAGTGTTACAAATACTTGCAGTATTAGAAAAAAGAGTTGGTCTAAATTTATCAAAACAAGATGTATATGTAAATGTTATTGGCGGAATCGATATCCAAGAGCCTGCAGCAGACTTAGGAATTGCATTAGCTGTTGCAACTTGTGCTAGAGATGTTGTTATTGACCCTCATACAGCAATTGTTGGTGAAGTTGGTTTATCTGGAGAAATTAGAGCTGTTAATAATATTGAAAAAAGAATTAAAGAAGTCCAAAAATTAGGTTTCAAAAAAATAATTATTCCACAATCTAACAATGTTGAGGAAAAATTTGATGGAATCAAAATTGTAAAAGTTGGTAAAATTATTGAAGCAATCACAGCTTGTATTACTGCAAATAATTAGAAATTAATTTATCATATTTATCTGAGCCAATATAAGGCTTAATTTGCTCCATAAATACATACTTTTGTTCTTCAGGAATATGTGGTAAGTGGATTAAAAACATTAAGTAAACATAATCTTGATAATAGTTTTCATATTTTTTATAAAAATCAATATCTTCTAATATTTGTTTTAAGGCTTTAAATGCTTCAATAATATCAAAATGTACATTATCAATACCAGTTGAAATAGATTTTGAAGTTACACAGTAGTTATAATATTTTTTTTCAACAAATAATACTCTATTAAAAAACAAATGAGCATTAACATTAAAGCAAGAATCTTCTTGCATTTTACAATTTGGAAAGTAAACATGGCATTCTTTGATAATTTTTGATTTATATACCTTATTCCAGATTGGCCCAGCAAAAAGAGTTATAATATTTGCTTTTATATCAGAAATATACATCGGCATATCATAATAAATGATTTTCTTTCCCATTCTGATATTCATTGCTTCTGCTAAAGATGAAGTTGTAACTGTATTATTTTCAGTATAAATAACATCATAATTACAATGAACACAATCTACATCATATTTTTTAGCTACATTATATAAATCTTGATACATATTAGGCTCTATATAATCATCAGCATCAACAAAAGCAATAAATTCTCCTTCTGCAATATCAATTCCCTTATTTCTAGCAACTCCTTGACCAGAATTAACTTGTTGAATTAATTTTATTCGATTATCATTTTTTATATATTCATTTAATATTTCTAATGAATTATCAGTTGAACCATCATCAATGCAAATAATTTCTATATCAAAAAGTGTTTGATTGACAATTGAATCTAAACATCTTTTTAAATATCTCTCTGCATTATATATAGGAACTATTACAGATACTTTTACCATAATTTATATATTATCAAAATTTAATATATAGAACAAGAATATATAATTATGGTGTTATTTTTACACTAGTAAAAGTCTGAAATAGCTCTCTAGGACTATGTTTTACCCCTTGAAAAACATTTTTAATTTGTTATAATATATGTGTAATTCGAGGTGTTTATTATGAAAGTTATGTTTGAACCATCCATTGGTACAAATTTTTCGTGCTGTGGAAAAAATCGTATTGCCAAAAGTGCAACAACAGAACTACCAATTAAACATGAAGGTTACTCTAACGAAGAAATTTATAATGCTATTATGAATTTCAAAAATAGACTAACAAGAGTTTTTACAAGACAAGAAAGCCCTAATAAAAGTATTGATGCCTTTGCATAAACTTAATAGCCTGAGCCTTCATCCCATAATGTGTCATCATAGTGTGTAAGTTCAAGATGACCTATAATAAGTGTGTTTCCATTTTTAATACCAAGCTTATTTAGTTCATCAAAAACACCCATAGATGTTAATATTCCTTGTAATCTTATTATTTGTTCAGGGTTTCTTGCGTCAGTTACGCTTGCAAGACGAGAAATTTTTCCGCCTTCTACAACAAATGTATTTTTATCAAGTTTGAAGATTTCAAATGCGCTATCATCATTGTTATATGCGCCTTCATCTTCTTCTACAATTACTTCAACAATTGGTCTTTCTATTTCATCTACTTTTTGAGAAATATATTGTAAAAGATCATCAACATTTTGTTTTGTCGCTGCAGACATTGTAAAGATTTTTTCATTCGGAAGCATTTTTTGAAATTCTTCTAATACTGATTGTGTTTTGTCTTCGTCAACGGCATCAATTTTATTCAAAACGACTATTTGATATCTATGAGCAAGTGCTTCTGAATGTTTTTTTAATTCTTCATTAATCTTGAGATATGTATCAATAGGATTTTCAGCAGTTAAATCAACAATGTGAACTAAGAACCTACATCTTTCAACATGTCGTAAAAATTCATGACCTAGTCCTACCCCCTCACTTGCACCTTCGATTAACCCAGGGATATCAGCAACAACATAACCATCTCCGTTCCATTTTTTTACAACCCCCAAGTTTGGAACAAGAGTTGTAAATGGATAATCTGCGATTTTAGGTTTTGCAGAACTTATTACACTAATAAATGTTGATTTCCCTGCATTAGGCATACCAAGTAGCCCAACATCAGCGATTAATTTTAACTCTAAATCAACTAGTCTTTCAATTCCAGGTTCTCCAGGTTCACAGAATTGAGGAGCTCTTTTTTGAGCAGATGCAAAACGAGCATTTCCTCGTCCCCCACGACCACCTTTTGCAATTAAAACAGTTTGACCTTCTTCTGTTAAATCAGCAATTACTTTACCTGTGGCATCATCTTTTACAATAGTACCTAATGGAACTTTTATATATAAATGCTTTGCACAACGTCCGTGCATTCCTTTAATCCCACCATTTTGACCATTGTCAGCTTTAAATACTGAACGATATTTAAAATCTAATAGTGTTGCAAGGCATCTGTCAGCAACAAAGTATACATCGCCTCCATTGCCACCATCGCCACCTGCAGGCCCGCCTTTATCAACATATTTTTCTCTACGCCAAGCAACCATACCGTTGCCGCCACGTCCTGATACTAATTTAATTTTTGTTTTATCTATAAATTGCATTGCTTTATCCTATGATTGCTCTATAATGGTACTATGAACAAGACTAAAAATACATTATTTAGTAACACACCTGTTACATTAGATGAAAATAGTTACATTATGGCTATTGAAACAAGTTGCGATGAAACTGCTTGCGCAATTGTTCAAGGTGGTAGAAAAGTTATTGCAAATACTGTTGCATCTCAAATTAAAACCCATGAACAATTTGGTGGTGTAATCCCTGAAATTGCAGCAAGAGAACATTTAGAAGCAATCAATGTAGTAATTGATAAAACATTTGAAGATGCAAATTTAAAGCCTGAAGATATTTCAGCATTTGCAGGAACTGTTGGACCTGGTTTAGTTGGATGTTTACTTGTTGGATTAAATGCAACAAAAACTCTTGCTCTTGTTCATGATAAACCATTTATTGGTGTTAATCATCTTAATGCTCATGTTAGTGCAAACTTTATTGATACAGATTTAGAACCTTCATTTATAGCTCTTTTAGTAAGTGGCGGACATACTCAATTAATAGATGTTAAATCATACTCAGAGCTTGAAATAATTGGTGAAACTATTGATGATGCAGTAGGAGAAGCTTATGATAAAGTTGCAAGATTAATTGGCCTACCATATCCAGGAGGCCCAAGATTAGATAAACTTGCTCACGAAGGTAATCCTTATGCGTTTAAGCTTCCTGAAGCAAAAGTTGGCGAATTTGATTTTAGTTTTAGCGGATTAAAAACAGCAGCATCAAGACTTGTAAAATCATTTGAAGGAAAGGAACTTCCACTAGCAGATATTTGTGCAAGTTTTCAGGAAACAGTTTCAGAAACTCTTATAAAAAAAGTTAAACACGCTCTTGAGGTTAAAGGTTATAATCAAGTTGTAATCGCTGGGGGAGTTGCTGCTAATTCTGAGATTAGAAGAAAAGTTTTTGAATTAGAAAAAGAAGGTTATAGAGTAAATGCACCTATAATGAAATATTGTACAGATAATGCTTCAATGGTTGCATCTTCTGCGTACTTCTTTGACAACACATTTGATGATGTTGATGTTGAAGCTTTCTCTCGTTGTAAGAATTAGGAAAAACAAGAGTAAATATATTAATCTAGATTATTATAGCTTGTGATATAATAAATCTTGCTATGAAAAAGATTTTTATTATTTTAATATTTTTTGTTCTTAATTTAAGCATACAAACATTCGCAAATACAACTTACGATAAATCAATAAAATTAGGTGATAAAGCTTTTGATAATAAAAATTTTGATAAAGCATTATCTCATTATAGTTATGCTATTAAACTTGAACCTAAAAAAGCTAATGCATATATAAATCGTTCAATCGTTTATTCTTTTAAAGATGAACATTCAAATGCAATTGATGACTTAACATTAGCAATTAAATATGCCCCAAACAATCAATATGCATATAATAATCGTGCATTAGAATATTTAACAACAAATAAATATAAAAAAGCTATTAGAGATTTTACCAAAGCAATTAAAATAAACCCCAAAGATGCCGACTATTATGCAAATAGAGCTTTATGTTATTTTTATATAAATAATAAAAAATTAGCCAAAGAAGATTTTGATAAAGCTTTTTCTATTGATAAAAATAATGAAATTGCTATAATGAATTTTGCACGAACTTTAGAACTTAGTCATAGATATAAAGAAGCTATTGAAGTTTATTCATATCCTGCAAATAAATGCCACAATAGAAATGCTAAAATATATATGGAAAGATGCAAAGATAAATTAATATTGCAAGAAATGGGATATAATAACATTTGGATTGATTATATATATGAAACTCAAACCAAAATTCTTTCAAATTGGAAACCTCCATTTAGTAAAGAATCTTACTTTGCAATTGCATATATTACAGTTGATCCTAATGGAACTCTTCTTAATATAGACCTTTCGAAAAATACAAACACAAATAAAGGAGATGAAGCAATAATTAAAGCAATTTTTTCATCTACACCTTTTTATGAAATACCACACGGTCTAAAGAAAAAAAATATAACAATGATTATACCTTTTTATTATAAAAACTCAAAATAAAAGAAAAGAGGAATCATATGAATAAACTTAAATCTTTATATAAAACAATTATATCAATGCCTGTATTTTTAGCAATTATTGCTTTAATATTTTCTATAATAATTAAATCTTCATTACATGAAATTACAATATATAGAGAAATTATTGCAATATCATTCGTTACTATATTAAGCACTTTATGTTTAAATAATAGGTTCAATAAAAAATTTCAAATAGAATTTATAATATCATATACCACTATTTTTTTATTAAGAGATTTAATAATCCTATTATTAATAGCGATTACACCTTTTGGTATGGCAGAATTAATACTAAAAGCTAATAAAATAATAATACTCTTAATTGGTAAAATTTTTCTTAGGATTTTTATTTCTTTTACGATTCTAAATTTATTTAATATGTTAACTTTAAAATTAACTAAATTAGTTGATATTAAAACAATATCTAAAAAACTAAAAGATATAATACAAAAACCTATAACAATAATATGCACAACAATTATTATTTTGTTTTCTCTAATATGGTTTGGACATAATACTGTTAATGGAAAATTTGAAAAATTAGCACAGATAGAAGCAAACATTTTTACTTCAAATATTATTGTACTAAATAATAATAAATTATTTGTTACAGATATAAACCATAATAAACAAATAGAATATTATATCTATAATCCTTTTACAAAAAAAAAAGAAGTCACAGGTATTATTGAAAACCCAAGATACTCTGATATTCAAACAAAAGCATTAAAAAATGGGAATGTTTTTATAATAGGTGCTAATTATCCAAATCAAAATAAAAATTTGAGAGGTATTATCTATAATCCATCAAATAATACAACTAAATTAACTTCAATAATTCCGAATCCAAATTATACAGGTTCAATTTTAGAATTACCTGACAATAAATTATTCATTACCGGAGGAGAAGGAGAATGTAAAGCAGTTCAATTATATGATATAAAAAATAATACTTTTCAAAAATTACCTGATATGAATAATTTTCATCGTTCCCATTCTTCATTTCTATTGAAAAATAATAAAATATTATTAATCGGGGGAGATTCTAAAGAGCCTGAAATTTATGATTTACAAAACAAAAAATCAACAAATATTGATATCGGATTTAGTACTACCTCACATGATATTAATTCAAAAGCGTTTTTACTTAAAAATGGTAAAATATTTATTCTATGTACCAGAAAATACTTAGAAGATGATGGATATGGAACGGAATGTTATGATTTTCTTAATAAAGAAACTTATTATCCATTCACTTATATTGGAATTTTTGATCCTAATACGAATAAAATTCAAGACCTCCAATGTGGTAGTAAAAAACACAAAATGGACGCATATAATATTACCCAATTAAAAGATGGCAGAATTCTTATTACAGGAGGAAGAATTGGCAGAGGGACTAATATGGGGTATAAAGTATTAAATACAGCTCAAATATATGATAATTCTACTAATAAATTCTACAGAGTAAATCATAAACTTAATATCCCAAGATATGCTCATAATTCAGAAACCTTAAACGATGGTAGAGTATTAATATGGGGTGGTGTAAATAATAACTCAATAAATATCAAAGATATAGAATTGTTTACGTTAAGATAATAATGAATTATAAAAATTAAATTTTATAATCTTCTATATTATCTAAAATAAACTTCCCTATTTTACCATCTCTAAAATCTTTCATTATATAATGAGCACAACGTTCTGTGTCAGGTTCAAAAGTAGATTGTACATTTTCTTCATCCACTTTTACTTTACCTTTTCTAATCCAATTACGTTTTAGTGCAATTTTATCAATAGTAAGTTCATCAACTTTATAAAAATCTTTAAATGTTTGAGCATATTTTTCATTAGTTGATACTATATCCAATAATTCCTTAGCTATAATTTCCGTAGAATATGCATTTTCTGAAACAGAATTAACAAATGCCAACTTTTTAGCTTTCATTTGATCTTCTTGTTTCATTGGAATAATACCTGGGGTATCCAATAAATCTATATTAGGATTAATTCTAACCCATTGTTGTTGTCTTGTAACTCCTGCCTTCGCACCAACTTTTGTTTTTGTTGAGCGGGTTAATTTATTAATTATACTGGATTTTCCAACATTAGGTAGTCCAACAACAACAACTCTTGCAGGACGCCTTAGCAAACCTTTTGCCATCATAGCTTGAATTCTTGGTTCGCTTAATTTTTGTACTATTTTTTCTATCTGAGGCATACATTTGAAAGATTTTGTATCGACTGCCAAAACAGGACAACCTGTTTGTTCTTCAATGAGTTTTACCCATGATTTAAGTTCTTCTTTTTCAACTAAATCGGATTTATTTAACAAAAGAAGCCTTGGTTTATCTCCCAAAAGCTTCTTTATGTCATTATAACTGCTACTCATTGGAAGACGGGCATCTAATACTTCAATAACAACATCAACGAGATTTAATTTCTCTTTGAGGGCTCTTTCAGCTTTTGCAATATGTCCCGGATACCAATGTATGTGTAACTTATCTTTTTTCAATTTTTTCTCTAATACGTGTAGCTTTACCTGAACGTTCTCTTAAGTAGTATAATTTAGAACGTCTAACATCACCACGTCTTAAAACAGTGATTTTGTCAATTCTTGGTGAGTTTAGTAAGAATACTCTTTCTACACCAATACCTTGGAATACTTTTCTAACAGTAATAGTTTTATTGATTCCTGCACCGTGTTCTTTAATTACAGTACCTTCGAAAGCCTGAATTCTTTCTTTGTTTCCTTCTACAATTCTTACGAATACTTTTACAGTATCACCAGGATTTATAGCAGGAATATCACTTTTCTTATATTGTTCTTCTAATTCTTTAATAATAGGATTCATTTTTGCTATTCCTTTATATTTATTGTCTAGTACAAAATTAGCGAGTCCACACCGCTCATTTCAATCGTATACAAAAGATAAAAGAATTTCAAGGGGTTCTTTAAGATTTGTATAGAATGATTCTATTATAATTTTATAATCAGCGAGATAATATTATAAATTTTTGCTAATTTTCTTTGTGAACATTGTGATAATAAGGTAATAATATTTGATAAAATATCTTCATTTTGAGGATTTGGAGATACAAGTAACTCTGCAGGTGTAATATCAAATGCAGAACATATTTTATCAATTGTTTCAGCACTTGGTTGATATCTGTTTCTTTCAATATTCGATAATCCTTGTATACTTATACCTATTTTTTCAGCAAATTCTTCTTGTGTAAGATTATTTGAAACTCTTATATTTTTTATATTAGTATTTATTAATTTTTGGTATTTCATAAACTATAACTTACTGTATATCTCCATTTAATTTAATCAACTGTATGGATATTAATATGGCTATTTAATGTAACAATTTATTTACAAAGCCAATATTTATAGCAATTAATAAGATTTATAGATTTTATATATTATGTAAGCAAAAACATAATTGAATTATAGGAGGTTCTATGAATAGTGTAAGTTTTAAAAGTACTGTTGCCACACAAGGAAAACCATCAGAAAAAATAATAACTCAGAAAAAAGGAGAAATTACTAAAGAAGTGGATTCTCAAAAGAGTAATGCTGCTAAATTAATGATTGGGGCAACAGCAGCAGCTGCGATTGTTATCGGTGGGGTATTAATACATAAAGGGATTGCAGCTCGTAAAGCTGCTAAAAAAGCATTTCAAGAAGGTTTCAATGCTGTAGAACATATTCATATCAAAGAAACTCCTGCAAGTCGTAACGCACAAGCAATGATTGATAGAGTAGAAAAATTAAAAACTCAGGGAAATTCTGCTATAAAAAACAATCCATATACATCTATCGATTGGAATGCAAAACCAATTTCAAGAACTCAAGCATTATTTGAACATAAATTTCCAACAGCAAGAGCTAGAGATGCATATATAAATCCAGAATTTGCAAAAGAATTTGAAGTTCTTGAAAAACAAGGATATAAAATAAATGTTAAAAATAATAAAAATGGCTACCAAACTATTACATATATTTATCCTGAAAGTTCTCCTATTGAATCTAAAGTTATACACGGTAAAGTTGCCGATTTAAACAAAGGGTATGATTGGACAGCTGATGATTCTCGTTCAATAAGAATTAAACTAAAAAATAAAACATCAGGAGATGATACATATACTTTAAAATTTAATAATAATCCACATATTGGAGATGCCAGATATGACTTTGGGACAAGTTGTAAAGAACACTGGAGTGATACAGGCTCTAATGATAAAAAAGATTTATTTGAACGAATAATTACACCATGGACTAAACAAGATAATAGCGACGAAGTTAGCAAATGTTTACTAAATGAATTCAAAGATGCTCTTGAAATCGTATAAAATAATAAAAGCAGGATAATTAATATAATTAATTATTCTGCTTCGTTATAAACCATTTTTTTACGAAGTTTCCATTGAAATAGTACAAGGACAAATATTATCGCAAATAATATATAAGCTATTGCACTTGCTTTTCCTACATCAAAGAATTCAAATGCGTATTTATATATTGAATATACTAAAACCATTGTACTATTATTAGGTCCTCCTTCTGTCATAATATAAATTAAATCAAAAACTTGAAAAGATGATATTGATGTGATTACAATTACAAAAAATATTGTTGGACTTAATAGTGGAACTGTAACATTTTTGAATGTTTGCAATGAATTTGCTCCATCTATTTTAGCGGCTTCTAATACTTCTTGATTTATTGCAGATAGCCCTGATAAAAATATTATCATATTGTATCCTATCAATTTCCAAGTTGATACTGCAATTAATGCAGGCATGGCATAACGAGCATCATATAGCCATTTAATATTTAAATGAAATAATTGATTTAATAATCCAATATTAGGGTCAAATATCCATTGCCAAACAATTGCAATTACAATCATTGGAGTAATAAATGGTAAAAAATAAGCTGTTTTATAAAAATTACTTCCTCTTATTTTACTATTCAAAATACATGCCAGTATAAGAGGGATTATAACTGAAAACACAGATGTTGAAATTGCAAAAACAAATGTATTTGATAAAACCTGTAAAAATGTTTTATCTGTTAATACATCCTTATAATTATTTACCCCTGCAAAAGTTATTGGTGATAATAAATCCCAATTAACAAAACTCAAAGAGAAAGAAAAAATAACAGGAATAACAATAAAAATCAAAGTTCCTAAAACTGCAGGAAGTATAAAAATCATTGCAGTTAACTTATCACTTTTGTTAATGTTTGATTGAAAGTTATCCATATTTATACTAAATTATACTTAAAATGGATAAAATGGTAAATACAGGAGAATAATATGTTACCTTTAACAGCTTTTGGAAAAAATGATATTCGTGGGATTTATGGAGAAGATATTACTGAAGAATTATATTTCTATACAGGCAGAGCATTTATAAGATATCTTATTAATCAAACAGGCGAAGAATCCCACAATATATGGGTTACTGTTTGCAGAGATGCAAGAACACATTCACCATCGTTAGTAGAAGCATTGATTAAAGGTGTTCGTTCAACAGGTGCAAATATTGTTGATTTAGGGCTTGCACCAACTCCTATAGGTTATTATTCAGAAGTTGTAGGTTTACCAAGATTTATTACTGACAATCGTTCTGTTTTAGGTGCTTTGATTGTTACTGCAAGTCATAATCCTAGCCAATATAATGGTTTAAAAATGACACATAATCATCAAACTCTTAATGAAGAACAAATAAAAGATGTTAAGGCTTTGACTGAGGCAGAATATAGAATTAAATCACAAGAAACTAAACAAGGACAGTTAAAAGAATATGACTTAATTCCTGATTATATAACTGCAATGAGAGGTGAATTTTCTCATCTTGTAAGGTTAATTAATAATAATATCAAAGTAGTTGTCGATAGTGGTAATGCAACAGCCGGAATTGTTGCTCCTCAGTTATATAGAGAACTTGGTTGTAAGGTTGTAGAATTGTTCTCTACTCCTGATGGTCGTTTCCCTAATCACCATCCAAACCCTAGTGATCCAAAGAATTTAGAAGATTTAAAAAAAGCTGTTATTGCTGAAAATGCTGATTTAGGTATAGCTTTTGATGGGGATAGTGATAGAATTGGAATCGTTGATTCTCAAGGCAATCATATGACTGGTGATAAATTATTGCTTATATATGCAATGGATGTAATAGAACAATATAAAAAGAAAAATATATCCCCAATTGTAGTATCAGAAGTAAAATGTTCCCAAGTTTTATTTGATACAATAAATAAACTTGGAGGTCATGCTGTTATGTGTAAAACAGGTCACGGCTATATCAAAGGTAAAATGAAAGAAACAGGTGCTGTTTTAGCTGGTGAAATGAGTGGACATACATTCTTTAAAGATAGATACTACGGATTTGATGATGCTGTATATGCAGGCTGTAGAATAATTGAAATTCTTGCAAAGCAAAAAATACAAAATCCTAATTTCGTTATTGAAGATTTGTTAGTTTCATTTAATGCGGTATACTCTTCTCCAGAATTAAGGTTACCTTGTCCAAATGAATTAAAGAAATCTGTTCTTGCAGAATTTGAAAAATTTGTGAAAGAAAATAAAAATGCTTTTGGTGACGAAATAAAAGATGTAATAACTCTTGATGGTATGCGAATTGTTTTTGACGGTGGGTTTGCTCTTGTTAGACAAAGTAATACTGAACCTGTATTTACTCTTAGATTTGAGGCAAAATCAGAGTTAAATGCAGATATTTATAGAGATGTAATGGTTAAAAAATTGAACAGCTTAATTAATGGATTGGGCACAACTAAAGTGTAGTATTAACACTTATTTAAATTTGTACTTATGCTATGATAAAGCAACAGGCTCGTATTTTGCAGCCTTTGAATTTACAGCATAGCAAACTACAGCTAATCGTTGTGATAATTTTAAATAATTTATAGCGTTATGTGATGCAATATTCATTACATCCATAACTTCTTCTGGTTTAATTTTTGATTCCAAGTTATCATGGTTATCAACTTTTTCTTTTGCATATTTTTCTACTAATAACTTGTCAATAAAATCGCGTGCCCCAATTGCCATATTATTATACCCCTTTATTAAATTGTTATTCCTCTGTCCTAATTTTGAACCCTTATATATAAAAAGTATATACAAAATAGATAATTGCTTTTTTAGTCTTTTTTTGTAACAAATTTGTTACAATTTCTTATATCAATTTGGGGAATGTTTTTTATTGATTATCTATTAATATAGGTTAGAGAGGTTATTATGATTGTAGATATTGATGAAAATAATTTTGAAGAACAAACTTCAAATGGGCTTAAACTTATAATTTTTTCTGCAAAATGGTGTAGTTATTGTACAAAAGAAAATGAAGTATTAAAAGAACTCCCTGATATATGGTTTGGAAAAGTTGATGGTGATAAAAGTCCGTCTTTAGTAAGCAAATATGCTGTTATGGGATTCCCAACATTTATATTATTTAAAAATGGAGAAATAGTGACTAAATTTTCTGGATATAAAAATAAATTTGAGTTAATGAATATATTAAGCAAATTTGTTTAATTATAATTTATCATATTCTTTTTTAATTTCTTTTATATCTTGCCACATTAACCACTTAGGAGAACCTTTCTCTCTTGAATCGTTTCTTAGTAAATATGAAGGATGGAATATTGGCATCATTTTAGATTCATAAGGACCATCAAACCATTTTCCCCTTGCACGAGTTATTCCTCTTTCATTGGGAAGCATTGTATTTAGAGCAATATTTCCACAAACTAAAATAATTCTAGGTTTAAGAATATCAATCTGAGCTTTTAAATATTCCTCACAGGCAAGTTTTTCTTCAGGTAAAGGATTTCTATTTTCAGGAGGTCGACATTTTATAGTATTACATATATAAACATCTTTTTCTCGAGATAATCCAACACATTCGAATATCTTATCTAATAATTGACCAGCTTTACCAACAAAAGGAATACCCTTTTGATCTTCCCAATATCCAGGGGCTTCTCCTATTAGCATTAATTTAGGATTTGGAATCCCTCCTGAAAAAACTACTTTATTACGACTATTTGCTAAAGAACATTTCTGGCATGATAAGCATTTTTTTTTAATTTTTTCTAATTCTTCATACATACTTTGGCCTCTAAGTTTAATAATTTTTCTTTTATATCAACTCCTATAACAAAACCTTTTAATGATTTGTCGTTCCCTAAAATTCTATGACAAGGTACAATAATTAACAAGGGGTTTCTATTACAAGCATTTCCAACTGCCCTTGAAGCATTGGGTTGATTTATTTTTTTTGCAATATATTTATAGCTTACGACTTTTCCATATGGTATTTTAATAAGTTCTTCCCAGACTTTCTTTTGGAAAACAGTACCTTTTAATAATATTGGAATATCAAATTTTAGTCGATTACCTAATAAATATTCTTTTAATTCTATAAATGTTTTTTTTAGTAAACAAGTTTCATTAAAAACAAAGTTTGAATCAGGCTTTGTTTTTGTTATTCCTACAATATAATTATCTTCTTCTAATATGTATAGATTACCAATATTCGTTTTATATTCAAAATAATTTTTCATAACATATTTACAATTTATTATATAAAATTTAAAGCTATACTTAAAACAGACATAATAATTGATCCTAACAAAGCAGAAATAAAACCATCTACTTCAAAACCTGATACTAGATAGCTTACAAACATTAATAATAAAGAATTTATAACTAAACTAAATAAACCTAAACTCATTATATTAATAGGTAGTGTAATAAGTTTTAATGCAGGTTTTAAAGAAATATTTATTAAAGCAATAGTAATTGCTGCTATAAATGCTGTAATATATCCATCTACTTCAATACCAGGAACAATCCAAGCTGTAAACAATACTATTAATGCTAATATTAACCATTTGAATAATAAATATAAAATCATTTTGACCTCTTTAATTATATATTTTTTTTTACAATTTAAAATTTTTATATTAAATAATAGTTATGTTTATATTAGAATATAACAAATATACAAAAAGGAGTATCTATGAATAGTATTAATCAAACATCGCCTAATTTTAAGGCTACAACAGTTATAAAAACTAATAATAATCTTTTAACAAAAGAAGAAATTAAAACTTTAACTAAAATAGGAGAAAAAATTGGAATTAGAAGTGATAAAATTAATTTTAATGTTAATACATTAAATGAAGATCGAGTTACAATATCTCATAATGCCAAATTTAATTCAGGAACAAATTCTTTTGAAACTTATCATATGGTTAATATGAAAAAAGATGAGATAAAACCATTTGAATATATTTCTAAGAAATTAAAATCCATTAAAGATTTATATAAAAGTTCTATGTAATATAATTTGAAGCTGATGAATTAATCTTCATCTTCATCAGCTTCAACGTCAAGAACTTCTTGTTCGTCTTCTTTTGTTTTATATATTTCTAATTTTGCAAATGCAAAATCTAAATCTATATTTAAATATTCACCTTGCTCCCAACCAAGTTGTTTTAAGTATTCTTTGGGGATTTTTATATATAAATTATCATCCCAATAAACTAATTTTGTTTTCATAATAAAATCTCCTTTGGATATTTATATTTTATTCGTATTAATTTATAAAACAATAATAAAGTGGGCTAGTTAAAATTATTATTTTTTTATACAATCAAGTTAAGGTAAAAGTAATGAAAAGAAAATTTATTGGTATAATTAATGGAATAATTGCATCAACAAGTTATGGAACTAATCCATTATTTGCTCTTCCGTTGTATACGTTTGGAATTAGTGCAAATTCTGTATTATTTTATAGATATGCTTTTGCTGTTATCATTTATGGATTATGGCTTCATTTTGTAAAAAAAATTTCGCTTAATATTTCATTAAAAGAATTATTTCCATTAATGATTTTAGGTATATTTTTTTCATTATCATCTTTAACTTTATTTGATGGATTCAAGTATATTGATGCTGGAATAGCTTGTACAATTTTATTTATATATCCAGTATTGGTTGCAATAATAATGGCAATTTTTTTCAAAGAAAGAATTACAAAAACAACAATAATCTCAATATTATTAACATCAACAGGAATAGGCTTACTATATAATGGTAAAAATGGTTTAACCTTGAATCCTCATGGTGTATTGGTTGTATTTTTGTCTGCATTATTGTATGCAATTTATATCGTTGGGATAAAGAAAATTAAGGCAATTCAGCATATTAATCATTCTAAAATGAGTTTTTATATAATATTTTTCGGGTTGTTGGTATATATTTATAACTTAAGATTTCACGAAAATTTGCAAATAATTGATAAACCTATTTTATGGTTATTACCTTTAGGATTAGCGATTTTCCCTACAATCATATCTATAGAAACAATAAATATATCAATCAAGTTAATTGGTTCAACAACTACAGCAATTTTAGGAGCTTTAGAACCTTTAACTGCAATATTCTTTGGTGTATTAGTATTTCATGAACAACTTACGATTAGAATTATTTCAGGAGTAATATTAATTTTACTTGGGGTATTTTTAATTGTTACTAGGAAAATGGTAAAAAAATCTTAGTTTATATATTTATTTACCGATACAGAAGTTGTCAAATATATTATTTAATACTTCATCGGTTACTACTTCACCAGTTAATTCATCTAGAGCCATTAAGGCTGATTTTATATCTATAGAAATCAAATCTTGAAGTTCTTCCATTTGAGCAGCCTCAAGAGCTATTGATAAACTGTTTCTTGCTTGTCTTAAACATTCTTGTTGTCTTGTGTTGGTTGCAAATTCTAATGAATCAGGATTTACATCACATACTTTTGATTTGATTAAATCTCTGATTTCGTCAATCCCTTCTCCTGTTTTTGTTGAAATATAATAAGCATCTGATGTTCTATCAGAAACTAAATCACATTTATTTGCAATTCTTACATTATTCTTTGTTTTTGCAAG
Source organism: uncultured bacterium (assembly GCA_949294335.1). GTDB lineage: Bacteria > Cyanobacteriota > Vampirovibrionia > Gastranaerophilales > Gastranaerophilaceae > UMGS1585. The sequence goes on from CASFGO010000018.1 coordinate 29,760, forward strand.
TCCCCAAATTGTTTCATCATCAGGAGTTATTCCTTGACTAGCATCATATAAGAATAATACCAAATCAGCTTCATCAAGAGATTGTTTTGAATATTCAATACCTATTTCTTCAACCTTTGAAACAGAGTCTCCTTCTCTTATTCCTGCTGTGTCAATTAAAGTAACAGGAATGCCAAAATCTAATGTTTCTCTTAATACATCTCGTGTTGTTCCTGCAATATCAGTTACAATAGCTCTATCAAGATTTAATAAAGTATTAAATAATGAAGATTTACCAACATTTGGACGTCCAACTATAGCAACTGATACACCTTGACGCATTATATTTGATGTTGATGCTGATTTTAAAATTGAATCAATTTCAGATATGTTTTTGTTTAATTCTTCAATAATATATGAGTATTCAGGTTCTTCAACATCTTCCGGAAAATCAATCCCTGCTACAATTCTTGATAAAACATCCATTATAGATTTTCGCATTTCTCGAATTTTATTAGCAAGAACTCCAGATAAGTTTTTAGCAGAAACAGATACAAAATCTTGAGTCTTAGAATGGATTAAATCAGCTACTGCTTCTGCTTGTGATAAATCCATTTTTTTATTAAGAAAAGCTCGTTTTGTAAATTCCCCCTTTTCTGCAGGTCTGCAACCAGCTTCTAAACAGAGAGATAGAATTTTTTTTACAATATTTACCCCGCCGTGACAATGAATCTCAACAACATCCTCTCCTGTGTAACTATGAGGAGCAAAGAATGGTAAAACAATAACTTCGTCAACTTTTTGAAAGCCAGCTTCACTATTTACCCCTATCCAACCGTGAGATATCATATTGTGAGTAAAATTTTGTTTTGAATAAATCTTTTTTATAACATCAAAAGCTTTATCGCCAGATATACGAATAACACCAACCCCTCCCATTCCAAGAGGTGTTGAAATCGCTGCTATTGTATCAAATTCTTGAGTTATATTCATAATTTAATTATACGATAAACATACGATTATATTGAGCTAATATTGATGCTCCCTTCATTTCTTCGTTTGGAGATTGTCCGCTTATTTTACGATTTTCTTTCTTTTTTTCTTGTATCCTTTCTTGTTCTGCTGTTGATACAGTTAAAAATTTGTTTACACTAACTGTACTTTCTTGTTTTGCTTTTTCATACTCAATTCTATGTAACTTTGCTTTATCAGTTGCTTTATCACCTGTTGGAGTTTCTCCATAGGCTAAAAGTTTTGCAGCAATTTCTTGTTCCTCAGAATCAATATAAGGAGCTGCAAATGCAAATGTATAAGTTGATTGAATATTTCCGATACGCATACATAATACTTATCGGAATATTTTAGAAAAACTTTAGTTTTTGTAACGACAATGTTTACAAAGAAGTAAATATTTGATAAAGAACAACTCCTGCAGAAATACTCAAGTTCAAGGATTCCACATTATCCTTCATTTCTATTGTAATGTTTCCAGTTGCAAATTCTTTCAATTCATCTGACAAACCATCTGCTTCTGAACCAAACATTATAAGTTTAGGTTTGTTAGAAAATTTAATCTTTGATAAATATTCGCTATTATCTGATTTGGGCAATGTTCCAAATCTTTCATAATTAGAAAAATATTTTTTCAAATTATCAATATCAGAAATTTGTACAATATTTATTTTCCATAAATTCCCAACAGCAGAGCGAACAACCTTTGGATTATATACATCAACAGTATCTCCATAAAGAACGATTGAATCTATCCCAAATGCTACTGATGTTCTTATAATAGTACCTAAGTTCCCTAAATCTTTGATATTTTCAAGTAAAACAACATTATTTCCTAATTTATCAAATGAATTTTGTGGTTGAATAGCAATTCCAACAATTTCCGGAGGTGTTGAGGTTGTTGAAATTTTCTTTAATACTGCTTCATTAGTTTCTATAAATTCACAATTTAGAAATAAATACTTCCCTTTTTTATTCTTTTCAACAAATACTCTTTCAAATTTTATCCCTGATAGATGAGCTTCTTCTATAGCTTTAAAGCCTTCTAAAAGAAATAATCCTTTTTCATCTCTATATTTTTTCTGCTGTAATTTAGCAGTTTCTTTTACTAAATCATTGTTTACGCTGGTTATTTCCATTATATGACCTCAAATACTTCCAAATACTCTTTTTCTATATCTGTTAACATCGACATATCAATAAGTTTTTTCTCAAAACACATTTTTGCAAACGAAACTATTTCACCATTTTCAAGATGACAAGTGTTTTCTAATCTAACCCCAAATTCTTTTTCATTATACAATCCAGGTTCTATTGTGAAACACATATTTTCTTGTATTACAGTTTTCGCAACCTCATTTTTTGATAAATTAGGTGGTGTTTCATGAACTGATATTCCAACTCCATGGCCTAGTCCATGTGAGAATTCAAATCCTTCAATTTTGTTCATATCAAAAATATGATGCGCTAATTTATCAATCTCAAATCCTGATGTTTCTTTTGTAATTTGATAATTAAAACAATTCAAAAAAACTTTTAATACATTTGTATAAACTTCTTTTTGAAGTTTTGATGGCTCTCCTTTTATAAAAACTCTTGTAATATCTGTGGCATATCCTTTATCATAATATGCACCACAATCAATCAATACTAAATCACCATTATTCAATATTTTGTTTTTATCAAGTTTATTGTAATGAGCTAATGCAGAATTTTCATTGATTGCAACAATCGATTGAAAGCTTAAGGATTTTGCGCCATATTTTCTAAAGTTTTTCTCTAGCTCCTCTGCGATATCATATTCTGAAATATTATCATTTGAATATATCCAATCCCTAGTAGCTTTTAAAGCTTTGTCTGTCATATCAAAGCAATATTTCATATGTTTTATTTCTTCTTTTGTTTTGATAGACTTAACTTCTTTTATAGGTGATTTAATAGATACAGGATTTTTTATTAATGCATAATCTTGAGCATTAACAGAAGTCTTATCAACTTTGATTGGTAAATCAATATCTTTTATAAATGCTTCAAACTCATCTAGTGGCTTGGTATCCATATCTCCATTGTAATCCGTAAATAAAATAGGTTTTCCATTTATAATAAGCAATTTCCCATCAACTTTTGTTGAATAATTATAACTAAAACTTCTAATTCCACAAACGTAAGAAATTTCTTCTGATTTTGTTATTAAAATATTATCTTCTATTTGCTTAAAATCATCTACTTTAACAAATTCTCCACTACGACATTTTTTATCCGTTGAACAATCTTTTATTATTACATTCAACTCATTTAATAAAGCAGATAAATATTCAAATCTAGCTTGTGATACTTTGGATAAATCTATTCCTAAAGTTGAATTAGGCTTAATTCTTATACAAATTTCATCATTAATTTTTTGTCCTAATTGTAATTTTACAACTTCAACTTTTGAATGATCAACTTCTCTATCAGCTTGGATATGAAAACGAGAATCAACAAACAATAAAATCTTCCCATCAGGACAAATTAGAGCATCTCCAACATCTCCGGTAAATCCTGTTAACTTATGAACAGAATTTTCTTCTATAGGAACGTACTCTAATAAAAATTTATTAGTGGAGTTGACTAATAAATAGTCAACTCCATAATTTTTTAAATCAAAATCAGTCATTATTCTTGTATATCAGTTAATTGAATTAAGTGCCAACCGAATTGAGTTTCAACAGGTTCAGAAACTTCACCTTTTTTAAGTGCAAAAGCAGCTTCTTCAAAAGGTTTAACCATCATACCTTTACCGAAGAATCTTAAATCCCCACCATCACGACCTGATGGGCATAAAGAATGCTCTTTTGCTAATTCAGCAAAATTAGCACCATTTTTGATTTCTTCTAATAATTTTTTAGCTTCATCTTCTGTTTTAACTAAAATGTGACTAGCTCTAATTTTCATAATAAAAACTCCTACTATGTGTACAAAGAAATTATAGCACAGGAGTGAGGTAAATATAAGTAAAAAATTAATTAATAATAATTACAACTTATATTTAATAATCTTTGCTGGATTTCCTGCTACAATAGCATTATCAGGGATATCAGATAGAACAATTGAACCTGCCCCAACTGTAACATTATTTCCTATTTTAATTCCGCCAACTATTACAGAATTTGCATAAACAATAACATTATCTCCTATTATTGGAATATCATTTCCGTTAATTAATTTACCTTGTCCAATAGTTACATTTTGGAATATCGTACAATTTTTTCCAATTTTTACTTTTGGATGAATAACAATTCCTATTGGATGAGGGAAATATGTATTTTGTTCTTGAATATACTTTAAATTTTGAATACAACAAACTTCTCCTAATTGATTTATTAACGGAGATTCAAATTTTATTTTTATACCTAAAAAAACTAAAATAATTTGAGAATTTTCTTTATATAAGCTAAATATTTTTTCTAACATAATCTTTATTCTATGAGATTAATAATTTTTACAATAAAATTCAAATAAATTATTTCATATTAATAAATAATTGTCAATAAAATTTGAATTAGCAAAAGACAGGTTACTAATAATAGTAACCTGTCTTTTGTTTATTTATAACAATTATTCAATAATTGTATCGTCAGAAATCAAATCAGGAGAACCGAACATACCTTCAATTTCTTCAAGGATTGCTGCCGGTTTTCTTGCTTGATTACGTTGAGCAGCTGCTCTTCTTTGAGCTTCTCTGTCTCTTTCTTCACTAGCAAAGTTCAAGTGATGGAATCCTGTACCAGCTGGAATTAAACGACCAATAATAACGTTTTCTTTCAAACCTCTTAACAAGTCTTTTTTACCGTCTACAGCTGCTTCAGTTAAGATTCTTGTTGTTTCTTGGAATGAAGCTGCTGAAATGAAGCTTTCTGTATTCAATGATGCTTTAGTGATACCTAATAACATATGTTCACAAACTGCTTCTTCTCCACCACGTTCTTTAACTTCTTTATTAGCGTTTTCGAATGTTTGAACCTCAATCAATTCGCCAGGTAATAAGTTTGTATCACCAGGTTCTACAACTTTTACCTTCTTAGTCATTTGACGAACAATAATTTCGATGTGTTTATCTGCAATTTCTACACCTTGTGAACGGTATACACGTTGTACTTCGTCTACAAGATATTGTTGTGCAGCTTCAGGACCGCAAAGTCTGATTACATCGTGAGGGTTTAAAGGTCCACTTGTTAATGGTTGACCTTTCTTGATTTGTTGTTTATTTTGAACAACAATACTTGCATCAATTGCGAATTTGATTTCTTTTCTTCCTTCTTCTTCTGAAACTAAGAATAATCTTGGAACTTCATCTTCGATTTCAATTTCTGCAACACCATCATATTCTGCTAAAATAGCACAATCTTTTGGCTTACGACCTTCTAACAATTCTTCTACACGAGGTAAACCTTGAACGATGTCACCGGTTTTTTGTCTTTCGTATAGTAATGTTGCTAAAATATCTCCACGTAATACCAATGAATGAGCATCAACCTGTAATTGTGTACCAGGACTGATTAAGTAAGGACGTCCATTTCTTATTGAAACAGAATCTTTTGAAACTGAAACAATTTGACCAGAAACTGGAGCTAAATCTCCATTATCTGAAAGAATTGAATCCATTTTTACAAATTGCCCTTCTTTTACTGATGCTTTACCTTTGATTGCTACTTTTGTTTCAAATTCATCAGAATGTAATAATAATCTTCTTATATCACCTTCTGTTGATTTGATTGATGCAACACCATTATTGATTGCTAATACCTCTGTTTTTGCAACAGGTGTTCTTGGCTCAATAATTTCACCATTATTAACTAATAAAGCTGTTTGTAATGATTGATTCATTTTAGAATTACCTTCTAATTCACGACGAACAATCAATGTTTCTAATACGACAATCTTTAATTGGTTATTAGAATCTAACTCTACTAGTCCTTTTAAGTGTGATAAATAACCTTGCATTTGTAACACTAAGCTTGTTCTAGTTAATGCTGCACCATCAAGGTTTCTTACTCTTGCACCATCTTTATATTGTAATTGAGTTACAGGTACGATATCAATTAATTCATCTGATGTGTTAAATTTAATTGATACATTTTTAGGTTGGATATCTAATACTTGTACTGGACGAACCAATATTTGAATAGGTTTTTCATCTAATGATTCTTCATCCATACCCATTGTTGTATCAATTTCTTCATCTAAATCATCAATATCTAAATCATCAAAATCAGATTCCATTATTGTTACAATAGAAGTTTCTTTTGCTTTGATGCCTTCTGCAATAACTGTTCCTTTTTTGATAACTTCCCCTTCATCAACTTTTAATTCGTTAATATTTGCTAATGAATGAACTTCACCTGGACGTATTGTTATTTCATGAATTACATCATTGAATTCTTTGAATTCAACTATACCATCAATATGACAATATACGTCTTTTACAACTTCTGTACCAGCTGTAACAAATGTACCGTTGTCAACCATTTTTAAAGTTGCATCTTTATTAATTTGGTGAATTTCTTCAGGAATAAATACTACATTACCAGGTGTTGTAATTATTTGATTTTCATCAACTTCCACACCTAAATATCTGATTTCACCTGAAGATTCTACTGAATATTCATCATCTATTAGCTCTGCAATAACCATACCATTTTCAACTGTAGTGTCAATTGGAGCTTTAACGATGTATTTTTCTTCAGTATCTTCTACTGTCCATAATTGTTCTTTCTTAGTTTGTTCGAATGTTGCATTTGATGGAGCTAATGATGCGATTACAATTGTTAATTCTTTACCTTGAACAATTTTCTTAATCTTTTGTCCATCAACTTTTATTTCTTCTGTTTCTAAGTCAGAACCGTAACGAACTTCACCACCGTGTTCACAAATAATCATTGTTTCAGCAAGTTCTTCACCTGTTTTAACTTTTTGACCATCTTCAACTAAGATTTTTGAACCGCCTGGTAAGTTATAAACATCACCACCGATAACCCAAACAATACCTGATTTGTTTGCGATTCTTGAAATGTTACCTTGACGGTCTTTCTTTTCATCAGCGATAAAGTCTTCAAAATATACTTCACCTGATACATCTGATGTAATATCCTTTGTTGCTTTTTCTGTTAAACGGCTACCATCTCCTGATGATACAGGGTCAAATTCACAAAGTTTATAACCTTTTTTAACTTCCATACCATCTGTAAAGTGAACTATTGCACCTGCAGGGATATGGTATTTTTTATTGAATTTAGCACCTTTAACTTCAACATCGCCTTCAAATATTGCTACATTTACAACATCCCCGTGACGAGTTCTTAATTCTCTTGTTTTAATTTTTGATGAAACAGTACCAGCTTCAATTGTTTCAACTGTTTTCATAGCTCCAGCACCTTTAAATACACCACCGGTGTGGAATGTTCTCATTGTTAACTGTGTACCAGGTTCACCGATTGATTGAGCTGCGATAATACCAATTGCTTCACCTACATCAACTAATTTTTGGCTAGTTAATGCCCATCCGTAACATTTTTGGCAAACACCATATTCTAAACTACAAGTCAAACCTGATCTTACCTTTAATTCTTTTAAATCAAGGTGAGAGATTTTCTTGATATCGTTTCTATCCATTGTTTTGTTTTTAGGTACTAACAATGTTGTGCCATCTGTATCAAAAATGTCTTGAGCAACAGTTCTACCTAATAATCTATCGATTAATGGAACAATTACTGTGTCACCATCTGTGATTGGTTGCATATTAATATATTTATCACCACCACAATCTTCTGCACGTATAATTACGTCTTGAGCAACGTCAACCAAACGTCTTGTTAAGTAACCAGAGTCAGCTGTTTTTAACGCTGTATCTACAAGACCTTTACGTGCACCATATGAAGAAATGATGTACTCAGTAACGGATAGACCTTCTTTAAAGTTTGATTTAATAGGTAAGTCGATGATTTGACCTTGTGCGTCTGCCATCAAACCACGCATCCCTACTAATTGTGATACCTGTGATAAGTTACCTCTCGCTCCGGAGAATGCCATCATATATACAGGGTTTAGTCTATCAAAGTTTTCTACTACTTGATCTGTTAATTTTGATGTTGTTTCAGACCAAGTATCGATAACTTTTGTATATCTTTCTACTTCGGTAATTTCACCTTTTAAGTATCTGTGTGTAGATTTTTCAATCTCTTTTTCTGCTTCTTCTAATAATGCTTTTTTAGTATCAGGTACAGATAAGTCTGCAATTGAAATTGTTACACCAGATTTTGTTGCGTACTTATAACCTAAATTCTTCAAAGTATTTGCAAGTTCAGCAGTTTTAGCACCACCGTACTCTAAATAAATTTGAGAAAGTAGATTTTTTAAGCCACCTTTATCCATTTGTTTATTAATAAACTCAGGAATTTGTTTTGTATGTGTATATGTGTTTTCCATTTTCTATATTTCCCTTACCTTTTTACTTAAAACCTACACTAGAGCTGATCTTACTGCTTCGTTGAATATAATTCTTCCTGCAGTAGTTTCTATTCTCTTACCATGTTCATCACGAACGATAATCTTATCGTGAAGATCGATTACACCTACTTCTAATGCTGAAATAGCATCAGCATAGTTGTAGAAGTGTCCAACTGGTTCCATGTCTGGTTTTTCTAATATAGTCAAATAATACATTCCCAATACCATGTCTTGTGATGGTGTAATGATTGGCTTACCATTTGCAGGTGCTAAGATGTTGTTTGTTGCTAACATTAACATTCTAGCTTCTGTTTGTGCCTCTATTGATAAAGGTACGTGTACAGCCATTTGGTCACCATCGAAGTCAGCGTTGAATGCTGTACATACTAATGGGTGTAACTGAATTGCTCTACCTTCTACTAATTTAGGTTCAAATGCTTGAATACCAAGTCTGTGTAATGTCGGTGCACGGTTTAACATAACTGGGTGTCCGTCAATTACCTCTTCTAAAATATCCCAAACGATTTCTTCTGAACGTTCGATTTTCTTCTTAGCTGATTTAATATTTTGAACATATCCACGTTCAATAAGTTTGTTTACTACAAATGGTTTGAATAATTCAATTGCCATTTCTTTTGGTAAACCGCATTGGTTCAATTTTAATGTTGGACCAACTACGATTACTGAACGACCAGAGTAGTCAACACGTTTACCTAACAAGTTTTGACGGAAACGACCTTGTTTACCTTCAATAATGTTAGATAATGATTTTAATGCTCTGTTATTTGGACCTACAACAGTTCTTCCTCGTCTTCCGTTATCGATTAGAGCATCTACTGCTTCTTGTAACATACGTTTTTCGTTTCTTACAATAATTTCAGGTGCGCCCATTTCTAATAAACGTTGTAAACGATTGTTTCTGTTGATTACACGTCTATATAAATCATTTAAATCAGATGTTGCAAATCTTCCACCGTCTAATTGAACCATAGGTCTTAAATCTGGAGGTGTTACAGGTAAGACATCCATAATCATCCAAGTAGGATCAGTTTCTGAAGAAATTAATGAATCTAATAATCTTAATCTCTTAATTAACTTACCCTTACGTTGAACAGATGTTACGTGTCCTGCTAATTCTGTTCTGATTTCTTCTGCTAATTCTTTGATATCTATTTCCGCTAACAATTCTTTGATTGCTTCAGAACCAATACCAACTTTTAATTCAGATTCTTCATTTTCTGCAATATAGTCTTCATATTCTTCTTCTGTTAATAGTTGAAGTTTTTTGAATGGACTATCTGCCGGATCCATTACAACATAATTATTGAAATAAATTACTTGTTCTAGATCTTTTAATGTCATATCTAAAAGTAAACCAAGATATGATGGAATACCTTTTAAGAACCAAATGTGAGAAACAGGAGCAGCTAGTTTAATGTGTCCCATTCTGTGACGTCTTACTTTTGAATCAGTAACTTCAACACCACAACGTTCACAAATGATACCTTTATGACGTACTCTTTTATATTTTCCACAGAAACATTCCCAGTCCTTTGTTGGCCCAAAGATTCTTTCACAGAATAAACCATCACGTTCCGGTTTTAATGTTCTATAGTTAATTGTTTCTGGTTTTGTTACTTCACCATATGACCATTTTAGGATTCTTTCAGGTGAAGCTATACTTATTCGTATATAATCAAAATAATCAATACTTGTAGACATTTATTCTATTTCTCCTTATATTTCGCCTATTGTTGTTGATGTATCAAAGAAATTGATATTTAATAATTCAGAATCGATATCAGAAAGAGTTCTTTTTGGAGCTGCTTTTCTCATATCATCTAAATCTGTCATTAAATCAACTTCTACGCCATCTTTCTTAGCAACAGTAATGTCTAAACCTATACTTTGAAGTTCTCTTACTAATACCTTGAATGATTCAGGAATACCAGGTCTTGGGATGTTGTCTCCCTTAACGATTGATTCGTAAGCTCTGTTTCTTCCGTTTACATCATCGGATTTAATTGTAAGCATTTCTTGTAAAGTATATGCTGCACCATAAGCTTCAAGTGCCCAAACTTCCATTTCTCCGAATCTTTGACCACCGAATTGTGCTTTACCACCTAATGGTTGTTGTGTAACTAATGAGTAAGGTCCTGTACTTCTTGCGTGAATCTTATCATCTACAAGGTGAACAAGTTTCAAGATGTATGATAAACCTACTGCAACTGGTCTATCAAATCTTTCACCTGTACGACCATCTATTAGATAAACTTTACCGTCTTCTCTTACCCAATCGCAACCAGATTCTTTAATACCTCTTAGTAATTCGCCTCTTGTTACGATTTCTGATTGGTTTTCACCGTATCTTTCATCGAAAGAAGGTGCTTCGTAATGCTCGCCTGTCAAGTATGCTGCTAAACCTAGTAAACATTCATATGTTTGACCAACGTTCATACGAGAAGGTACACCTAGTGGGTTTAACACGATATCTACTGGAGTACCGTCTGGTAAGAATGGCATATCCTCTTTTGGAAGAATTCTTGAAACGATACCTTTGTTTCCGTGTCTACCTGATAATTTATCACCTACAGATACTTTACGTTTTTGAGCAATGTAAACTCTGATTACTGTATTTGCTCCTGGAGGTAATTCATCACCTTTTTCTCTGTCGAATACTTTTACGTCAAGTACTCTACCACCTTCTCCGTGAGGTACACGAAGTGAATTATCTTTTACATCTCTTGCTTTTTCTGCGAAGATTGCTCTCAATAATTTTTCTTCCGGTGGATGTTCTGATTCACCTTTTGGTGTAACTTTACCAACTAATATATCATCTGCATAAACTCTTGCACCAATACGAACAATACCACGTTCATCCAAATGTCTTAATGCATCTTCTGATACGTTTGGAATTTCACGAGTGATTTCTTCTGGTCCAAGTTTTGTTTGTCTTGCATCTATTTCTAATTTTTCGATGTGTAATGATGTAAAGATATCATCGTGTACACAACGTTCTGATAGTAAAATCGCATCCTCGAAGTTATATCCTTCCCAAGGCATATATGCTACTAAAATGTTTTTACCTAATGATAACTCCCCACAACTTGTTGAAGCACCATCAGCAATTACATCTCCTGCATATACCTTGTCACCTTCGTGAACGATAGGTCTTTGGTTAATACAAGTATCTTGGTTTGATCTTACATATTTCATTAATGTATATAAGTGAGCTTTTCCATGAATATCACGAATAACAATTTCTTCACCTACTACACGTTCTACTGTACCATCAACTTGTGATACAACTACCATACCTGAGTCTTTTGCAGCTCTTGCTTCTAAGCCAGTACCAACAACAGGTCTTTCTGTTATTAATAATGGAACGGCTTGACGTTGCATGTTTGAACCCATCAATGCACGGTTAGCATCGTCGTGTTCGATGAATGGAATTACTGATGTCGCAACTGAGATAATTTGAATTGGACAAACCCCAACATAGTCAACTTTTGATGCTTCACACATTGTAAATTCTGAACGATAACGTACAGGTACTTGTGCTTCTTTGATTGTATTATCTTTGTTTAATTTGATATCTGCAGGAGCACAACGGAAGTTTTCATCTTCGTCAGCTGTCATATAAACAACTTCTTCTGTAACCTTACCATCTTTAACTACAAAGAATGGAGATTCAATGAATCCATATTCGTTAACTCTTGCGTGAGTTGCTAATGAACCAATCAAACCTGCGTTAGGTCCTTCTGGTGTTTCTACAGGACATATACGACCGTAGTGAGATGGGTGGATGTCACGAACTGCGAAACCAGCTCTTTCCCTTTGTAAACCTCCAGGTCCTAAAGCTGAAATACGACGTTTGTGTGTTAATTCAGCTAATGGGTTTGTTTGATCCATGAACTGTGATAACTGTGAACTACCAAAGAATTCCTTCAATGAAGCAACCAATGGTTTTGTATTTAATAAGTTCAATGGTGTTAATGTTTCTGAATCTTGAAGAGTCATTCTTTCTTTAACGATTCTTTCAATTCTTGATAAACCAACTCTGAATTGGTTTTGTAATAATTCACCAACTGAACGAATTCTTCTGTTTCCTAAGTGATCGATATCATCTAATGTTCCTTCATCATATGTTAAGTTGATTAAGTACTCAATAGATGCAACAATATCTTGAACTGTTAATGTTCTTTGGTTCTTAGATATATTTAAGTTTAATTTTTTGTTTAATTTGTAACGACCAACACGTCCGATATCATATTTCTTTTCATCAAAGAAACGTGATTCTAAGATTTGACGTCCACCTGCAGCTGATGCAGGATCTCCTGGTCTTAATTTTTTGTATAAATCAATTAAAGCATCATCAGTTGTTTCTGTTGTATCTTTATCCAATGTTTTCTTTAAGAAATCAAAGTGAGTGAATAAAGATTCCATTTCATTAACTGTAATACCCATTGCTTTTAATACAGTTGTTGCTAAGATTTTTCTGTTTTTGTCTATCTTCATATAGATTAAATCGTTAGCATCTGTTTCAATCTTCAACCATGCACCACGGTTTGGAATCATAGTTGCGTTGTATAAACGTTTTCCTGTTGGAGATACTTCTCTTTTGAAGTAAACCCCTGGGGAACGAACGATTTGAGAAACGATTACACGTTCTGCACCGTTTACAATGAATGTACCTTTGTCAGTCATTGTAGGGATATCACCGATATAAACTTCTTGTTCTTTTATTTCACCACTATCACGGTTAACTAAACGAACCATTACACGAAGCTGTTTAGCATAAGTAGCATCGTGTATTCTAGCTTCTTCGATTGTATATTTAGCATTGTCAAATGTGTAGTTTGGTAAGAAATGTAATTCCAAACGTCCTGTATAGTCTTTAACAGGGCTAAATGCTAATAACTCCTCTTTCAATCCTTCCTTTAGGAACCATTCAAAAGATTTCTTTTGAATGTCAATTAAGTCAGGCAAATAATCCAATTTGGTAGCTGGGATACCCATTGGAGTGACTCTTTTTGCATTTTTTGTTGTCGACATTAATTTACCTCGTCTGTTCTATATATGTACGTACTATAAAAATTTTGGTTAATATAGGCTGTTTCGCTGTATTAATGAGCCTCTTACACTACATTTACCATTCAAAGCGTGACAATACCCCACACTTTGAGCATGTTACAATATCGTACTACTTCAAGCATCATAGTCAAGCAGAATAAAGGCATGCAAAACAATTATTCTTAATAATTGTTAATAAAAAATTTCTGCTTTAACACCTTATAAAATATTTCTTAATTTGTGCTATACATAATACACTTTTTTCTAAAATTTTGCAAGGGGTTGGGTATATAAAACAGATAAATCATTTATAGGATTTTATTTGAACCCAAATATAATATATTAATTATGGATAAATTTATTCATGGAAGCTAATAATATAAATAATTCGCATAATGTTAACAATGTAGGATATAATTATACTCCTACAAATAATTCGCTTGTTCAAAATAATCAACAAGAACAGCTTCAGTTTGCGAATAATCAAAATACATCAACTCCAATACATAGACTTAATGGTCTTGATTCTACTTTGTTAGAAAAAGAAGCATATCGTGATATTGATGATGATGCTTTTAAAATTGAATACAAAATTGAAAAATATGAAAATGAAATAAAAATTTTAAATAAACAAATTGATAGTGCAAAAGCTTTAAATGATACTGAAAAAGTTGATATGCTTAATTTAAAAAAACATTCTATTGAAAATAAACTAAAAGAATTATATGCAACCTATCAAGGTGATGATATAACAAGAAAGCTATCAAATAATATTACATCATTTGTTTCTCCTAAAAAAGGTTTTATTTCTAATATAAAAGAAAAAGCATCTAGTTTTGTTTCTGAAAAAATATTATCTAAAATTTCGAAAAGATTTAATTCCGGTAGAGATTTAAAAACAGCTCTTAATAAATTAGAGAATATAAATCAAAATGTAAATGAATTAATATCTCATCAAGCTCCTTATGGTGAAGCAGAAGAAAAATATGACCAACTAACAAAATATTTAACTAAAGCTAACACAATTCAATATCAAGTATCTAGAGAATTATCGAAAGAGGGTTCTAAAATAAAGGGTAATCCTTTTGCAGATCAAATTTCTAAAGAAAAATCAGAGGCTTTGGCTAAAAAAATGGCAAATGCTAATAGTAAAAAAGATACAGCTCAAAAAAATGCACTTAACTTAAATAACAATCTTAAAGGGTAAATTAAAAAAATAAATAATAAAAAAGCGAGATAAACTCGCTTTTTATTTAACATCTTGTTTGATTATTATTAGATTATTGATTATTTTCATCGCAACCGTTGGAAGAACTACATGTTCTAAACCATCTGCAATTGACAAAATTCCACCTGCTTTTAATGTTACATCTTCTCCTTTGTATTGAAAAGTGTATTCAGTATCTCTATCAGATCTGATTGTTATTTGATTTTCTGCCATAATATCCCCTTTTCATAAAATTACACCAAAGACAGTATAA
The DNA here is from genome assembly GCA_949294335.1 of uncultured bacterium. Classification (GTDB taxonomy): domain Bacteria; phylum Cyanobacteriota; class Vampirovibrionia; order Gastranaerophilales; family Gastranaerophilaceae; genus UMGS1585. The sequence continues at coordinate 44,789 of CASFGO010000018.1, forward strand.
ACTATCTTTGGTGTAATTAAATCCTCTAGTTAGTCAAAAACGTATCCAATGATAGCTGCTTCTCTAGCTTGTTTTACAGCTTTAGCAATCATTCTTTGGTGTTTTGCACAGTTACCTGTAACACGTCTAGGTATAATTTTTCCTGCTTCTGTTAAATATCTTTTTAACTTAGCAGCATCTTTATAATCGATACTTTCAACGTGATCTGCACAGAAACTGCAACTTTTACGTTTTTTTCTATCTTGTGCGTCTTGTCTTGCCATTGTTTTGTTTGCCTTTCTAGCCTTATATTAATTTATTTACTATTATTGTTCTATTTACCCCTAGAATGGGATTTCTTCTTCTCCAATGAGTTCTTCAGAAAATTCTTCCTCTGCAAATTTAGAAATTTCACCACTTGATTGAGGTTGAGAATATCCTGAAGTTTCACCCATTCTTTCGATTGAATTTGCGTCTATTTCATAAATCTTACGCTCAGTACCGTCTTCCATTTTAGCATTGGTAGTTTGAAGTCTACCTTCTACTAAAATTTTGTCACCTTTTGAAATGCTTTCTAATACTGGTTCTAATAATGTTCTTGTTGATAAAACACGAATTAATGTTTCTTCTCTATCTCCAATATTTAATATTAAAGAATAAACTGCAACATTATTTTGAGTGAAACGTTTCTCAGGTGCTCTAAAAACTGTACCTGTAACAACAGATTTTGCTATAGTCATTGATTAAACCTCTTGAGCAACTTTTTCACAAGTCATAAACATTGTTCTTAAAATATTGTCATTTAATTTTAATTGTCTTTTTAAATCAGCAACTTTTGATTCATCTAATGATAAAATAAAGTTTGCAAAGAAACCATCTCTAAAATTATTGATTTCATAAGCTAATTTTTTACGACCCATTTTATCAACAGATGATACTGAACCTTCTAATGCTTCAATATCAGAAGTTAATTTTGCAACTAATTTATCAATTTCTTCTGCATCTGTGTTTGGTTTGTACACAACTAATAATTCATATTGTTTCATGTTTATAATTCTCCTTATACTATTTATATTTTAAATAGTATCATAAACATAATAATTACAATATGTATTCGCCATAAAAATTATAATCTGCAGGTCCAATTAAATATATATCGCTATTTTTATCAAGGTGGTATGCAGACCAGTCAACGGTTACAACCCCACCAAGTAAATTTACTTTTACTTTACAGTCTGTTAAGTTATTTAAAACTCCAGCAACAACTGAGGCACATGCTCCTGTTCCGCAAGCAAGAGTTATCCCGCAACCTCGTTCATAAACGCAAAAATCAATTTCTTCTCTTGATAGTACATTTACAAACTCTACATTAGTTTTTTCTGGGAAAATATGATTACATTCTATATATGGACCATAAGTTGATGCCATATCATAGACATCTTCATTAGTAAATATTACACAATGTGGATTACCCATTGATATTGCATTTGCTTTAAATACCCTGTCTTTAGCTTCTATCTCAAAATTTAAAATATTTTCTCCTTCAAATGGAATAAGTTCTGGAGTTAAGATTGGTTTTGACATATTTACACTAACTAGACCACAATCTAATACTTCAGGTTCTATAACTCCTGCACCTGTCATAACTGTAAAATGCTTTTTATCAACTAAACCATTATCCACAACATATTTAGCAAAGCATCTCATTCCATTTCCACACATTTGTGCTGTAGAACCATCTGAGTTATAAAATATCCATTCAATATCTGTTGTTCTTGGGCTTGGAAGATGAGGAATAATAAGACCATCAGCTCCAACTCCAAAATTTCTGTCGCAAACTTTTCTTGCTAATTCATCATAAGGTAATTTATATTTATCTGCTTCATCTTTATCTATTATTATAAAGTCATTTCCGCAACCATTCATTTTTGTGACTTTAATTGTATCCATTTATTTTTCTCCTCTTTGATTCAATTATACTGTAATCAAAGAAAATCTTCGATTAATAATTTCATGTTTGTCATCAAATAATGAAATATCATTTGGGTATATTTTTACAAAATTATCATATTTCATTATGTAAATTGATGCTAGTATTTTTTCGTTTGTATTTATCAATGAAACAGGTCTTTCAAGATGTAATTTTTCAAATATTCTGAAGAATTTATTGGAACATGTTTCAACAATGCTTAGATCAAATGCAACTTTTTTATCTCTAGGCATTGATTTGTATGCAACCCCAAGAAAATCAGCCATTTCTGGGGTTATTTCGTGACAGTCTGGATTTAGGATGTAATGTGATTCAGTTGAATAAATTTTCATATTATTATTTTAACAATTTATTGAAATATTATAATTATCCTAAATTATGAATATTGTATAACTAAAGTTTGATTCTTTACAATTTGATGCAAAATAATAAATTCTGTTATAATTAATTTTGAAATCTTAGGGAGAGTATATGATTTACAGTTTTATTTCAACAATATTATTTATAATAATTTTACCATTTTGGTTTTTAATAAGTCTTATTAATCCTAAATTAGGTTATGGATTTTCTGAAAAATTAGGTTTTAATTTGGGAGAACCTCTAGTTAAAAAATCAATTGTTTTTTATGGAGTTTCTGTTGGTGAAATTTTAGCATTACAAAATTTGATTATAGAAACTAAAAAACAATTTCCTGATTATAATGTTGTTGTAACAACTGGAACTAAAACAGGTCAAGAAATGGCTAAGAAAAAATTAGAGGGTATTGCTGATTATATCACGTATTTCCCTTTTGATTTTCCTTTTTGTATAAATAATTTCATTAAAAAGGTAAATCCCAAAGTTATAATTATTGCAGAGACTGAACTTTGGCCTAATATTGCATATTGCTCAGAAAAAAATAATATTCCATTATATATTGTTAATGGTAGAATGTCTGATAGAACTTATGGTAGCTATAAAAAATTATCATTTTTCTTTAAGCCAATCCTTCAAAAATATACCAAAATACTCACACAATCTGACACTGATAATAATAAATTAATTTCTATTGGCGCAAATCCAGATACAACAAAAATCATGGGAAATTTAAAATTTGATATTAATATAAATCTTGATAATTTTGTCCCAATAGAAAAAAATGATGATGACAAAATTATAATTGCTGGAAGTACACATTCTGGAGAAGATGAAATAATTCTTGATGTATTTCAAGACATTTATAAATCTAATTCAAATATAAAATTACTCATTGCTCCTAGACACCCTGAAAGAAATGATGCCGTGTATAACTTATGTTTAAAAACAGGATTAAAAGTAGGAAAACGTTCTAATAAAGATAATTTTATAAACAATGATATTATTCTTTTAGATACTTTAGGTGAACTTAGTAAAATGTATTCAATATGTGAATTTGCATTTATAGGTGGTAGTTTTAATAAAACAGGTGGTCATAATCCTCTTGAAGCTAATATATTTAATAAACCAGTGATTTCCGGTCCAAGTATAAATAATTTTAAAGATATTTATGCAATAATTACAAGAACTAATGCGGGGGTTATTCTTAAAAATAAAGAAGAACTCATTATGCAAATGAATAAATTATTAAAAGATAAAGATTATTATAAAAATGCTTGTGATGACTGTATATTAGTATTTGAACAAAACAAAGGTGCAATGCATTTTGTAATAAATGAACTAAATAATTTAATCAATTCTTAATTCTTTTTCTAATATGTCAGGAGATTTTGTTATTTCCTTTTTTATCTCTTGATATTCAAAAGCCGAGTTTGTGTCAGGTACAACATTAACCCACGTTAAACCTACGCTGTTAGGCGTTTCTCGTTTCTTTATATTGTTTTTAAGGTCTGTTGTGACTATATCTAATGCTCGCCATGTCTTTTCTTTTATATTGTATTCATTAAAGTAAAGAACAATTTCTTTAGTTTTTATTTCTTTTACCCAAGCTTTATATGTCCTATTTTTAGATGAATATCTAATAGAAGATTTATCTAAATATAGATTATTACCAATTTTAATCCACTCAGTAGCAAAGGTTGGTAAATTAATAGTAAACAATAATAATATAATTAATATTTTCTTCATAAAATGTAACGTACTACAAATTCAATAATAATACATCATACATTTAATTGGGAGGTTAAAACTAAGTGTAATGCTTTACAAATATTCTAATTTTAGATATAATACTCATATAGTTCAAAAAGGAACGGCTTAGCCCGTTCCTTTTTTAATAAAGATAGGAGTGAGTTATGAAACAAGATTTAAATAGACATGAAATTCTTGAAAAAATCACACCACTTATTGAAAATACAACAATGAGATATGATTTAATTCCTATTGAAATTGATTTTGCAAAAGAAAATCATCGTTGGTTCTTAAGAATTTTTCTATATTCTCATAAACGTCCTATCACTCTTGATGATTGCGAAAATATCACAAGAAGTTTGAATGATTTTTTAGATGAAATAATTCCTGTTAAATATTATTTAGAAGTTTCATCTCCTGGATTAGAAAGAAAGTTTAAATCTGATAAAGAATTTCAAATTTTTAAAAATAAAAGAATTAGTTTAAAACTAAAACAACCTTTAGAAGGTGAAACAGAAAGAATTTTTAAAGGTGAAATATTGGATTGGAGTGATACAGAAGGTCTAACATTCTTTAGATTTGATGATGGTCAAGAAATTCAAATTCCTAAATCAAATATTCAATCTGCAAAATTATATGTGGATTAATGAAAAATCTAAAATAGAATTAAAAAGTAAACATTATATAATACAAGAAAGGATATAATAATGATTAAAATCGGAACAGCGTTATTTGAAGCTTGTGAAGAACTTGAAAGAGAACGTGGGATTGCAAAAGATGTAATTATTGCTTCATTAGAAGATGCAATGGTTGCAGCTTACAAAAGACATTTAAGAATTAAGGATGCTACAAATTTAGAATCAATTTTAGATGAACAAACTGGTGAAATTGGTGTATTTAGAACAAAAGTTGTAGTAAATGAAGTTGAAGATCCTGATACTGAAATATCTTTAGAAGATGCAAAAGAAATCGATGAAGATGTTGAAGTTGATGATGAAGTTAAAATTGAAGTTACTCCAGAACAATTTGGTCGAATCGCAGCGCAAACAGCAAAACAAGTAATTACTCAAAGAATCAGAGATGCTGAAAGAAATAATATATTAAATGAATTCTTAGATAAAAAAGGTTCATTAACTACAGGTATTATTCAAAGAGTTGAAAATAGAAATGTAATCGTAAATATTGGAAAAACTGATGCAATAATGCCTCAAAGAGAACAAATCCCAGGAGAATATTATAAACCAGGAAACAGAATAAGAGTTTTTGTTCTTAATGTAAAAGAAACAAATAGATTACCACAAGTTATTGTTTCTCATGCGCACGCAGAAATTGTTAAAGAATTATTTGAACTTGAAGTACCTGAAATTGAAGATGGTATCGTTGAAATTAAATCAATTGCTCGAGAAGCAGGTTTTAGAACAAAATTAGCAGTATGGTCTAATGATCCTGAAGTTGATAGTGTTGGAGCTTGTATCGGCCCAAGAGGTTCAAGAATTCAAACTATCGTTAGCGAATTAAAAAATGAAAAAATTGATATCGTAAGATGGTCTCCTGATCCTGTTGAATATATTGTAAATGCAATATCTCCAGCAAGAGTTGTTTCAGTTGATATCATGGCTGATGATGAAGAATCTAAAGAAGCAATGGTTGTTGTTCCTGATGATCAATTATCATTAGCTATTGGTCGTGATGGACAAAATGTACGTCTTGCTCATAAATTAACTCACTGGAAAATAGATATTAAGAGTGTTTCTCAAATGGAACAAGCTGAAGCTGAAAATATTCAAAATTATTCAGAAGAACCAATCGAAGATGATTATGAAGATGAAATAGAAAATAGTGAAATTCAAGAGGAAATTGAAGAAGAAATGAATCAACAAGCTGTTGATGACGAAGATTTCGCTCAAGAAGAAGCTGTTGATGAAGAATCAATCGAAGAATAGAAACTATATCTAATAGATAAGCGCTCAACATTTTTATGTTGGGCGCTTTTAATTTAAATAATAAAAAGAGTAACCTAAAAATTTAAGCTACTCAAAAATATAATTTCCCACAATATATTATAAATTTTTATTCAATTATATTAACACGCCCAGTTTGTTCCTTTCCAATTTCTATAGGTTTATTTTGACGTTTAATATAATCACAAACTAATTTATCTTTATCAAAATCAAACACTTTTTCTTCTCGACCAACATAATTTAGTGATGTAACTTTGTCTCCACCACGCATTACAAAGGAATCAGCAGCAATTCTGTATGTTTTAGTTTTACTAGGATTATTAATATCAATTGGGGTTTCATTACCTTTATCATCTACTTTTGACATTGATAATAGTTCCCCATCTGATTTTCTTACTGAATATTTTAAACCTGATACTGCAAATAAACCTGGTCTTGAATTTACTAAAGTTTTAGAAGTAAATTTAAATGCATCAACTAAATCTTTTTCTGAAACATTAACTATAGTCATTTGATTATCAAATGGTGAAATCATTTTTGCATCTAATGTTGTAAATTTACCTGGTTCAAATGTTGAACGTAAATTTGCAGAATTTAAAAATGCAATTTCAACACCAAGTTCATTTTTCATTGCATCAGCTATAAAATTAGCTTGAGGATTTTCTTCTATTAATTTGTTTTTAGGTTCTGGAAGTACAGATCTAATATAACCAACTTCTTTATTATTTTCCATGTCAGCTTCAAGAAGCTTTTGATAAATCAAGTTTCTCCCATAATTTTTTGTCGGAATAACGTTATTTTGGACTGATTTAATAATACCATTATCATCAAACTCAACATTTAGCATACCAAAATAATCGCCGTCTTTACCTCCATTTGTTATAACGACAGGTTCGCCAGATTTAGAAGTTAATAAGTTTTCTCCTTCTTTTACTCCTTTTACTAAATTATGAGAATGTCCACCTATAATAATATCAACACCAGATGTATTTTTTGCGGCTATTTGATCATTTTTATATCCCATATGTGATAATAAAATAATATGTTTAATTCCTTGTTTTGCTAATTTTTGTTGTTCTACTTGAATATCTTTTATTGTATCTTCAAGACTATCAACCTTACAGTCATCATAGTAATCTGCATGAGTGTATCTATCATTCATATCAACAGGAGATACTCCAATTATTCCAACTTTTTTACCTTTAATTTCTGTTACATATGAATTAATAAATCGATCATTAATTGGAGCTTTATTAGTTTCTCTATATAATCTTTCCGCTTCTTTAGGATCTGGAATCACTTGACGGTAGTTAGCATCAACAAATTTTGTTTTTAAGTCGCTTGTTAAAGCCATGAATGTTTTTTGATCCATGTCTAATTCATGGTTCCCAACAGGAGAAGAATCAATTTTTGCTAAATTCATATATTTAGCAACACCTTTATTAAGATGAACATTTCTTTCATCACCTAAGAAATTATCTCCACCAGATACGCGAATATCACAGTCTTTTAACGGAAGAATTGTTCTTTCCATTTTGGTTAATTGTCCATGAAAATCATTAATATATCCAATATTAAAAGTTGTTGTAGTTGTATAATTGGGTTGTTTTACATTATTACTCATTGGAGTAATTTGAGGATATATTGTTTTTGTTTGATTTTTGCCTTGACTAAATTCAGATATTGAGGGTCCAAGTTTAGCCTGCTTATTTTCTTGAGGTTTAGTGCTTACTATAACTTGCTGCGCCATTGCAGGTTGAACAACTGCTGCACGAAATCTTATATTGTTTGAGAAATTATTTATATTCATACTACACACCTGCTTATTTAAAACATTTAATTTACTTTTTTTGTTAGCAAAACAGGTATTATTAAAAATTTGTTACATCGACAAATATTTTAAACATTCTCTTAGCAATTCTTCCGAATCGTTCTGATTTATCAATTTCTCATATACAACATTGATTGCAGACTTTATCTCATCGTATTCATAGCCTAATGACTGCAATACAGAGAACGTATCCTGTGTTGCTTGTGTTTCAATTACTGACGTATCAGTTTTAATTTGTGCAATATTAGCTTTGATTAGTTTATCTCTTAATTCCAATATAATTTTTTGAGCTAATTTTGTCCCAACACCTTTTGCTAAAGTTAATTCCTTATAATCTTCATTAATAACTAATGATATAAGATTACAAGCATCAAACTTTCCTAGTAAGGCTAATCCCATTTTAGTTCCAACTCCTGAAACAGATGTTAGAATTTGGAATATATCTCTTGTTTCTTTCGCTAAAAAGCCACACAAAAACATTGTATCTTCTTTATGAATCAAAGAAGTAAATATTTTAATTTCACTATTAATATCTTGAGCTTGACTATAATCAATCTCAGAGGTTTCTATTTTATAAGCAATACCATGAATTTCGACAACTAAATAATAACCTGTTTGAGTATAAAATTTATCAACTAATATTCCTTTTAGATACTCAAACATGCCTGTCTCCTATTAATTAATTCATTCGTCTTAATTCTTACTTCTTTATCTATATCAAAAATTTCATCGATTGTTGGTGATTTTATAATATCCATAGAAAAATAAATATCTTCAGTGATTTGATATATATCATAAAGTTTAATTTTATTTTGTAGAAATGCAAATACAGCTTCTTCATCAGCAGCATTTAAAATTACAGTTGCAGCTCCCCCTGTTTTACCAGCTTTGTAAGCAAGAGATAAAAATTTAAATTTATTATAATCAGGTTTTTCAAAATCTAATCTTGCAGCATCTGCAAAACTAAATGATTTAGATTTAATACCTTCAAATCTATCAGGATAACAAATTGCATATTGAATAGGAATATGCATACTTGGAAGTCCTATTTGAGCAATCACGCTACCGTCCATATATTCAATCGCCGAATGAACGATACTTTGAGGATGAATAACAACATCAATATCATCATAATTCATATTAAATAAATGATGAGCTTCAATAATTTCCAACCCTTTGTTCATTAATGTAGCACTATCAACAGTTATTTTTCTGCCCATGTTCCATCTTGGATGTGCTAGTGCTTCATCAATAGTTGCATTCTTCATATCATCTATTGTTTTATGTAGAAAAGGGCCTCCTGAAGCTGTAATAATCAATTTTGAAACTTGAGAAATATCTTTTATACATTGATGAATTGCACAATGTTCGCTATCAACAGGTATAATAGATACTCCATTTTCTTTAGCTAGTTTCATTACTATATCACCAGCCATGACAAGTGTTTCTTTGTTTGCTAAAGCAATATTAATTTTATTTTTAATTGCAGTTATAGTTGGTTTAAGACCAATTTTCCCAGAACATGCCATTAATATAATATCAATTTCTTTATTTGAACAAATTTCTTCTAGTCCAGAGTTCCCAACTAAAACATTATCACAACCTATAACCTTATCTTGATTTTTTGAAACACAAACATACTTAGGATGAAATTTTGCAATCTGCTCATTTATCTTATCAATATTTGAACCAGCTGCAAGAGCAACGATTTCAAACTTATCCCCTAATTTTTCAATTACTTCTAATGCTTGTGTTCCTATGGATCCTGTAGAACCAATAATACTAATTTTTCGTTTCATAAGTTAATTATACACCAAATAAATATAAATATAAAAAAAAAGCCTCCAAGGCTTATAAAGGCATAATTAACTATCTTATATAAAAATGTTAATAGTTGGCTAAATAGTGTAAGTCAGTTACTCCTCAAGTCTAAAACAACGATACATTTGTTTTCAATCTAGAAAAATACCTAGTTGTAACTAACTTACTATAATAGTTTAACAAGTTTTCTATTAAGTTTTATCATTCTAAAGAACTATTTATTTAAAAAAATAATCATTATTTAGAATTAGTTTTATAAAATACTTGAATTTTTTTTATATTTATTCTAGTATGTAATTGAGTTCGCTCAAGTGATAATTAAATATATGTATGCGGAAGTAGCTCAGTTGGTAGAGTATCTGCCTTCCAAGCAGACTGTCGCGAGTTCGAGTCTCGTCTTCCGCTCCATTAAAAAGCAAGAGTAAAACTCTTGCTTTTTAATTATAGGGGGTTGATTTCATGAAAAAAAATATATTAGTAATTACTTGTTTATTATTATTAAATAATGCTGTATTGGCAGAATTTGACCCTAAATATAATCCAGAAGTAAAACTAGATATTAATTCAATACAGACACAAGAGTATCAACAAGCTAGAAAAGAAGCAGAAGAAAGACAGCAATATCAACAAAACATGCAAGAACAAGGTCAAGATTATATGTATAGAATGCAACAACAAATGATGCAAGTTCCTAATTGGAATCCTTTTGGCGGTTATCGTTACTAGGCTTGACTGAATAACTCTCAAATGCGATAATTGAGTGTATGTTTAGATATTGTAAAAAGTATGTTCCATATTTCTTTTTATTACCTGCAATTATAATATTAACGGTATTCTTTTTTATTCCTTTTTTTCAAACAATTGGATTAAGTTTTTTTGATTATTCTTCAAGTATTTATAATCCAAATTTTATAGGATTAAAAAATTATATAAATATCTTCCATTCAAATTTATTTTATCAAGTTATGGGTAATACATTATTATTTCTGATAGTTGCAGTCCCATTTTTAGTTATTTTTCCATTGTTTTTGGCTATTTTAATAAATCAAAAAATTCGAGGGATAACATTGTACAAAATATTATTGTATCTTCCAGTAATTGTTTCTATTGTTGTTGCTGCAATAGCATTTAAGTGGCTTTATGCTCAAGATGGAATATTAAACTATTTTATGAGTTTATTGGGTGTAAATTCAATTGGTTGGTTAACAGATTCAAGATTTGCTTTGTATTCAGTTGCAATAGTAACTATTTGGAAAGGTATTGGATATTACATGATGATTTATCTTGCAGCATTAATGGGTGTTCCCCAAGAGTTATATGAGGCTTGTGATATTGATGGAGCAAATTTTATTCAAAAACATTTGACTGTAACTGTTCCACAAATAATGCCAACAATTGCTTTAGTTTCTACGATAAGTTTGATTTCTGCAATGAAGGTATTTGTTGAAATATATGTAATGACAAAAGGTGGTCCGTTAAATTCAAGCAAAACTATAGTTTATTATATATATGAAAGAGCATTTGAAAATTTAGATTTAGGATATGCTTCAGCTTTGGCTGTAATTTTATTAATAATAATAATGGTAATTTCGATATTTAATATTTTGGTATTTGAAAAAGATAAATATCAATTATAATTTTTGATTCATTAATATTTCTAAATATTCAATACGTTTATTTTCTGGAATTCCTTTTCTTCTTAATCTTTTTGCTTCTTCAATTATTGTACTAGCAGTTGGGTCCTTATCTTTAGTAATAAGTGCTAAATAATAGTCAGAATATTCATATTTTAGAGAGTTTTCTAATGGTAAGTTTGCTTTTTCTGCAGCAATTAAACATTTTTTAAAAATATTTTGACGAGGTAAAACGAGTTTTTCATTATAAGATGCATATGATTCTGGTGATAATCTAATCATTAATGGTTCCAACATTGTAAATAATGTATTTGGATCTTTTTGTTTTGTTTTATCTAATTTATCAACAATTTTGAAATTCTTATCTGAAATTAAGATATTATTAGGGTTTATAATATCAGGCGTGTAATAAATTTTAGTAAAATTTGCTTTATTATCATGTATTTTATTTAATTCGGCTAATCCTATTGCAAATTTATCATATGATTCTTGTGGTAAAGATGCACATTTAGGAACAAAAATATTCTCATAATCTTTAATTTCATCAAGGGTTGCAGAATGAGCACCTCTATATGATGTTCCACAACACATAAAATCTTTTGAAGGTGTAGCATTTTTCAATATTTCTGTATTTCCAAGTCTTATAACAGGCTCACCATAGTAAATGTCTAATTGATTAAACCTTTTATCAGGTAGTTTTGTATAATTATAAAAATGAATTGCAGATTTTTCATCATATCCACGTTTAATCTTAGCCACATATTTATCACTAATTTTAAAAACTTTAGATTCTCTGCCTTTATTAATAAAATTTTCAGGTGTCATTATATCCATTAATAATTCATTTATAATTTTATGAAATTTTATTCTTGAAACAACCTCAAATGAGCTAGTTTGTATTACTTTATCAATATTAGCATCTAAAATATTTGCTAGCTCTTTGGGTGGTATCCCTTTAAATTTTAAGTTATTTTTTTGCGAATATGTTTGTAATTTTAATTGTTTATTCTTAGAAATATTATTATTTGTATTAAAAGAATTGGTTGATAAATTAATATTCATTTTTATAAAATATACTCCTTCATAGAATTTAAAATTCAAAAATATTTTTTTTTGCTATTAATATCAAAGATTGTAAAAGATATTAAATTAGTTTATACTATTATTAAAAATGAACATTAACAATTAAATATGGGGATGTTTTGGATTTGACAGGATGATAGGTTTAAATAGGTTGCGAGTCCGAGCGCTGTTCTCGGTTATCAACGAGCAAACTAAATTAAATGCTACAGATAACGTAGTTACACCAAAAGCTTGGGGCAGATCTGCTCAAGCTATCGCTGCGTAGAGCTTAGCTCCGCACTGGTGCTCTCATAGTATTCCATCTTGCCGATGCTATGGGACAATTATGCAAGAACAGTATAATGATGGTAGTAATTATATGCAGTCCACTACTGAAGGTTAGCTTTCCGCCAAAAAGCTTTGGCTAGAGTTCTGGTTTAGTAGATTTCCAGCTTTAGTTGAGATTAATAATTTACTACACTCGTAGAGATTTGTTTAGATCCATTTTGGACGTGGGTTCGATTCCCACCATCTCCATTTTTATATTTTTTAATAATATTATTTATTACTCCAAGGATATACCATATTGTTTAATTTATATTTCTCTCAAATCTGATAATTATATTATTAGAAAGGAGAATATTATGTTCTACAATGTTTTAAAAGCTAAAGATTTAGTTTCACTTAAAGAAGAAAAATTGGATAGAGAAGTCTTAATGGAAAATGGTGATAGTTCACTTACCATTATTGCGCTAAAAAAAGATGAAATTATTGATACTCATACATCTATAGCTGATGCGGCTGTTTATGTTCTTGATGGAGAAATTGAATTACATTTTGATGCTGAAAAATTCAAACTAGATAAAGGTGAAATAGTTATGTTCAAAAAAGACAAAGAACACAAAGTATTAGCTTTAAAAGATAGCAAATTCTTATTAATTAGAATTTAAAAACTTGTAAACGGGTGAAAATATCACCCGTTTATTTTATAATCTAAATATGTATTCTAAAGAAGAAATTATAAAAATCCTATCATCAAATGATGATTCTATATTAAAAAAAGCTGATGAAACAAGAAAACAATATGTTGGAAATGATATTCACCTTAGAGGTCTGATAGAATTTTCTAACTACTGCAATAGAACCTGTTACTATTGCGGTTTAAGATATAAAAATAAAAACATTGAAAGATATAGATTATCTCCTGAAGATATTATTAATACAGCGAATTATGCTAAAAGATTAGGACTAAAAACTATTGTTCTTCAATCTGGAGAAGATGTTTTTTTCTCTAATAAAACATTATGCAAAATTATAGAAGAAATTAAAAAGCTTGATGTTGCACTAACATTAAGTATTGGTGAAAAAACATATGAAGAATATAAATCTTTTAAAGATGCTGGTGCGGATAGATATTTATTGAGAATAGAAACAACAGATAAAAATTTATATAAAGTATTGCATCCTAATATGTCTTATGAAAATAGAATAGAATGTTTATACAACCTTAAAAGCTTAGGATATGAAACAGGAACAGGTTGTCTTGTTGGACTGCCAGAACAAACAATTGAATCTCTTGCAGATGATATTTTATTTTTTAAAGAACTTGATGCTGATATGATTGGAATAGGCCCATTTATACCTCATCCTAATACTCCATTAGGAGATTTTAAAATCAATTTAAAGAAAAATTTTGATTTATCAATAAAAGTTATGGCACTAATAAGAATTCTTTTAAAAGATATTAATATTCCAGCAACAACAGCAATGGAAACAATTAATCCAAACGGTCAAATAATTGCTCTACAATCAGGTGCTAATGTTATTATGCCTAATATAACAAATGATGAATATAAAACAAAATATAATATTTATCCAAATAAACAAAATCAGGATATTCTTATTACAAAAGAAAAAATTTATTCTATTGGAAGAACTATATCGGATAATAAAGGTTTTCGTTGTAAATAAAAAAGAAAAGCGGAAGGTAACTTCCGCTTAATTTTCCCATATATAAGTATCAAATTTTTGTATCGTATAAGTTTTATTTTAGTTAAATTAAATTTAATGCAATTGATGGTGCTTGGTTTGCAGTTGCCAACAATGTAGCTGATGCTTGTTGTAAAATTTGTGCTTTGATAAATGCAGATGATTCTTCAGCAACGTCAGTATCTTTGATAGTTGAAAGTGAAGATGTTACATTTTCAAATTGAACAGTTAGTGCATCGCTTGCAGATTCTAGTCGGTTTTGATAAGAACCAATTTGTGTTTGTCTTGTTGAAACGGTATCAATTGCTAAATCTATTGCATCTAGTGCAGTATTGTAATCATTACCTCCCGCAACAAAGTAATCTAGGAATGTAGCACCATCTACCCCCATCAAACTGCTTGCTTCGCTATTTGCAAACAAATCTGCGTTTAATTTAATAGAACTGTTAGCTGTTGAATCAATACCACATTGAATATTAATTTCTCCTGAAGAACCATCCATTAATTTAATTCCGTTAAATTCACAACTTCCAGCAACTCTATTAATTTCTGCTAGTCTTGCTTCTACTTCTGATTTAATTGCGTCTATTGACTCTTGACCATATGTTCCGTTAGCTGCTTGTTCGGTTAAATCTCTGATACGTTGCAAGTGAGTTGTAAGCAAGTCATAATTACTTTCAACTGTATTCAACATGCTAGTCCCGATAGCACAGTTGTCTTGAGCGACTGATACTGAACTTAATTGAACATCCATTTTTTTAGCAACGAAATAACCTGCAGCATCATCTTTTGCTGAATTAATTTTAAAACCTGTCGTCATTCTCTCCATTGCTTGATTTAAACTATTTGTTGCTGCAGTCATGTTTTTTTGAACTAATAGTGATGCCAAGTTTGTGTTAACTGTTAGTGCCATAAATTGATACTCCTTTCAATTGTGCACGGGGTAAACATCCAGTTACAAGCACAAACTTATAGATGCCAATAGCGCTTGCCTCACTTAGCTGTTTTAGATTATGACTGTTCTAAATCCAATAGAGTACAATCATCAAATATTCAATACGTAGCGTTTATTTTTCAGGCAAATAATCCTTTTCTACCTTGAAAAACGACAACTGTTGATTTGTGGGTAATGTACCTTTCCGTGTCCCCGAGTAATGTATATCCGTATACTTGTATTATTACACATGTTTTAAAAATGTAAACCCTTTTTACATATTTAATGTTACAAAAGTATATATTTCATAAATAATTTCTTTATATTACTGCTTTTTAAGCTTTATTTATTTTTTTAATAAAATATGAATGTAAAATTTTGTAAATAAATGAATAAAAAAGCTAAAGTTTTCTCTAAAAAAGCCGATATAAAAACTACAGTCAAAAGAAAGGATAGTATATGTTAAAAAAGATTGAAACACCTACTTGTAATACCTTCAGTGGCGTAGAATATATACTCAGAGGCGCAAAGAAAAGACGTGCTTCTGCTATAGCAAATGCCAGACGTATGAATGCCGAAGTCGGAGTTCAAACAAAACTGGTAGCGGTTAAGTAATCATGGTCTAACGATTTAGTAAGATAGTTGAGAGTAATTTTAAGCGAACATTAGTTCGCTTTTATTTTGCAAAAAAAATAATTTATGATAAGATAGTTATAACTTAGAGGAAAGACCTTGGAAAAGTGGCCGAGTAGGCTTAAGGCGGCACCCTGCTAAGGTGTTGTGTGGAGTAATCTGCACCGTGGGTTCGAATCCCACCTTTTCCGAATTTATTAAAACCACCTTTAATTAGGTGGTTTTATTTTTGTATTCGGGGTGGGTTCTCACCCAGTGGGTTCGATTCCCTCCGCCTAAAATTGATACTTAATCAATTTTAGGCGGAGTCCTTCACCTTTTCCGAATTTTAAAGACCCTTAGGGGTCTTTTTTTGTGGGATGAGAACCACAAAGCGATAGCTTTGTCCAGGTTCGAGCGGATTTTGGCAAGTGCGACGGTTGCGAAGCAACCTAGACACGTCCCTGTGAACAAGTTTATGGAATGAAGTTTTTGGAAACAAAAACGTAATGAAATGTTAACTTGTGAACCGCCAATAATCCAAGACACAGAGATTTGTTTACGAGCAAGACAATCCCACCCTTTCCGAATTTATTAAAACCACCTTTGATTAGGTTACTAAACTTTAAATAATTTTATATTTTTCTTATTTTTATTTTAACAATTCTTGATGAGTCCATTTCTGAAATTGTATATTTAAAATACTCATCTGTAACTTCATCGTTAGTTATAGGTATGCGCCCTAACATCTTTACAACATAGCCACCTATAGTTGTTATATCTTCGTCATCTAAATTAATTCCAAACTTTTCAGAGAATTCATCAATTCTATATTTGCCACATACTTCATATTCATTTTCTGAAATTTTAGAGAATTCACATTCTTCATCATCAAATTCATCTTGAACTTCCCCAAAAATTTCTTCTAAAACATCTTCATGAGTTACTAAACCACTTGTTCCTCCAAACTCATCTACAACAATAGCCATTTGGAATTTACGTTTTTGAAATTCTTGGGCTAATTTTTCAATTGGCATCGTTTCTGGAACATAAAATTTTTCTCGTATCAATGATGAAAGATTTATTTCTTCTTTATTTACCATTACTGAAAACAAATCTTTTGTATGCAAAAATCCAATAATATCATCAATATTTTCTTTATATATAGGATATCTAGTATATTGATTATCAATAATTATTTTATAAATATCTTCAGTTTTTGCATCTATTGGCATACAGACCATATCAGGTCTAGGAATCATGACATCTTGAGCCGTTAAATCTGAAAATTTAAATACGTTCTGTAATATCTCAGCTTCTTTTTGGTTTAATACACCCCCTTTATAACTTGCATCTATCAACATATTTAATTCTTCTGTTGAATATACCGCTTGATGAGCAGGTGCTGGTTCTATTTTTAGTAATCGCAATAAACTATTACCAAGTCCATTTAATAAGAATATCATAGGTGCAAAAAGTCTTGTTACAACATACATAGGCTTTGCAACCCATAGGGTTGTTCCAACTGGAAACTG
The DNA here is from genome assembly GCA_949294335.1 of uncultured bacterium. GTDB lineage: Bacteria > Cyanobacteriota > Vampirovibrionia > Gastranaerophilales > Gastranaerophilaceae > UMGS1585. The sequence goes on from CASFGO010000018.1 coordinate 62,243, forward strand.
TAATGCGATAGATTTTGGCATCAGTTCTCCAATTACAACATGTAGTATAGTGATTAGAGCAAAAGAAATTGTAACTGCAAGACTATGAGCTGCAATAATTTCTGCTTTAAGTGGTAAGAAATGGAATATTGGTAATAATAATTTTGCCAAAGTGGATTCTCCAACCCAACCTATACCTAAACTTGCAATTGTAATCCCTAATTGGACTGCGGCTATATATCTATCTATGTTTTTTATTGCATCTAGTGCTAATTTTGCATTAAAATTTCCTTCGTTTGCTAATTGTTTTATTCTTGTTTTGCGAACACCTACCAATGCAAATTCAGCAGCAACAAAAAAAGCATTAAAAAACAATAAAAGAACTATTATTAACAAATTAAACAACAAGCTTATATTCAATAATTTTAACTCCCTTGCTAGAAATTAAAAATAGAATAATATAAAACTTAATTTATAGCAATATTATTAAGATAGTTTTATTTTTGAGATATAAAATTAATAACTTTTGAAAATATTGATGTTTTCTTTTGGACAGCCTCTTCTTTTGGTCTTGTTATCCTTAAATTATAGTATTTTTTTAACTCATTAATATTTTCACTAGGAAAATCTTGAACTGTTAAACATGAAAAAGCATAAGCCTTTTCAGCTTTGTCTTTATTTTCATTAAGTAGTAATTTAGGATACAACGCAGTTAAATGTTTTTTCTCTGTCCCTGATAAATTTAATTTATATTGAGGTAATAACATTAATTTATCACCTTCTTCAAGTTGTTCTGAAATATATTTCCCTGACTGATATTTTACGAATGCTTGATTTGCATAATCCGCAAAGCCAGACCAAGTATCTAATATTATTGCATCGTTGTTAGGCTTTATTAAATGTTTTGTCTCTACATTATCTATTCCATTCCAATATTTATAATTCTTTGGAAGTTTAACATTTACCCCAGAAACAACATGATCTAAATCCTTTATTACATTAGTTTTAGGATTGTAGGCATAAAGATAATGAGTGCCGACATTTTTATAATCATTTAACTCTAAAGCAGCACAAGTTGCAGATGCTTGTTCATAACAATTCCCTACTCTTGTTTTTTTTAACCCAGGCAACATTTTAAATAGATTAACACTTGGTTCATTAGATATTGAGTAATAATTTCGTAATTCACTTACCAACGAAGACACATAACTTATAAAATTAAAACAATCATGATTACTATCAGAATTATTAAATCGTTCTAGCGTAGTATTTGAATAAACAGGGAATTCTTGATGAACTCTACGGAAAATTTCATCTGCTTTTCTTATTGATATGTTCCTTGATTTAAAATAAGGAGATGGGGTTTTGTTTATTGTGTTATTCATACAAAGTTATAAAACTATAAAAAAATAAATTTGCTAAACACAAAATAATTCTTTACATTAGCCGTTATAGTAATGTTTTATTTTAAATAAAATCTAAAATATCTTTAAAGGAGGGAATATTATGTTTAATTTCTTAAAATATTTTTCATTTGTATTAGTTATTATTGGGGCAATAAACTGGGGGCTTATAGGGTTCTTTAATTTTGATTTAGTTGCTGCTATTTTTGGTGAAATGACAATGATGTCTAGAATAGTCTATTCTTTAGTTGGAATAAGTGCTATTGTATCAGCTATTACAACTTATATGTGCCATGCTGATTGTTATTAATAGATAAAAAAGAGCTTTCTAATTAGAAAGCTCTTTTTTATTATACCTATTTAAATAGCTAATTGGATAATTTATTTTTCCCAAGAAAAACACTAGCATATAATTGTTATGAGAAAATATTTTTTATTAGGATTTATTTTAATTGCGATAGGTTTATGTTGGGTTATTTATAAAGAAATAACTTACACTAAAATTTATGTCAAATTTTCTGATTTAAGACCCTTTAATAACAGAATACCTGTTTATTATAAAGGTATTGTAATAGGTGAAGCTAGAGGGAAAAAACATAGTGATGATTATAAATATACAATAGTAAAACTTGTTTTATACCCTAAAAATTTAATGCTTCCTTCTAATACTGAAGTTTTATTAAAGAAAAAAATAGATGGTGTAAAAATCTATGATTTTATTGAATTAGTTTATCCTAAAAATCCAACTAACAAAATGATTTGTAATGGTTGTATAATTAATGGTTCTACAACTGTAGATATTGATGAGTTTATGAAAAATAATAAACTTACAGAATTAGAGGATATCAAAGAAAATCTTCTTGCAACAACTCAAAATCTAAATCAAGCAACTAAAAATGTTAACACTCTATTGGTTAATGTAAATGCAATGTTAAAGCAAAATCAAACAAATATTGAAAATACAACTAGCAATATTTCTAGTCTTACAACCAAAATTAATGATTCTCTTAATCAAACAAATTTAGATAGTACTGTATCTAATATTGAAAAAATAACAGATAATTTAAATAAAACAACAGAAAATATAAATACAATTCTTCCAGAAGTTAGTTCTACATTAGAAAATACACAAGATATTACCGCTAATGTAAGTGCAATAACTTGTGGTATTCGTCAAACATTGAGAAAGCCTTTTGGTGGGATGAGAGTTTTATTTGGAAAGTCTATAAATGAACCTAGGTGTAAAGCTTGTGGACAATAATAAATTATTGTATTATTAAATAAAATTTAATTCTGGAAGTAAAACAAATGGATAAACATACTTTTACGCTAAATAATGGTTATGAAATACCTAAAATTGGATTTGGTACATATCTTGCAGAGAATAAAATATTAATTGAATCAGTAAATATAGCTATCAATTCCGGATACCGATTAATTGATACTGCAGCTTTTTATAATAATGAATCGGCTTTAGGGTTTGCAATTAAAGATTCTGAAATAAGTAGAAATGAATTATTTATTACAAGTAAAGTTTGGAATACTGATAGGGGCTATAAGCAAACAAAACTTGCTTTTGAAAAAAGTTTAAACAACCTCAAACTTGATTACCTTGATTTATATTTAATACATTGGCCAGCAAACAAAAAGCAATTTAGTAATGCAAAAGAAATTAATGCACAAACTTGGAAAGCGATGGAAGAACTATACATTGATGGAAAAATCAAAGCCATTGGTTTAAGTAATTTTTTACCTCATCATATTGAAGAATTAAAAGAAACCGCACAAATAATGCCAATGGTTAACCAAATTGAATTTCATCCAGGCTTTGCTCAATTTGAAATCGTAAAATATTGTCAAAAAAATAATATTATTGTTGAAGCTTGGTCTCCATTAGGAAGAAGAGATGCTTTAAATAATGAAATTATAAAATCATTATCTAGAAAATATGACAAAACACCTGCTCAAATAATATTAAGATGGATTGTACAGCAAAATATCATACCATTACCTAAATCAATAACTCCATCAAGAATACTTGAAAACATCAATATTTTTGGTTTTGGACTGGATAATGATGATATTGAACTAATAAATACCATCAATGAATCAAATGCGGAATGTGTAAACCCAGATGAAGTAGATTTTTAAAGAGGATAAATTCATATGAGTTGGTTTTATTTATTTCTAGCAGCAATATTTGAAGTTGGTTGGCCATTAGGCTTTAAAATGGCAGATGTTACAGGACAAAAATATCTTTGGATAATATTTGCTATTATTGCAATGACACTTAGTGGTTATTTTCTTTTTATTGCACAAAAAGAAATTCCTATAGGGACTGCTTATGCTGTATGGACTGGTATTGGTGCTTCTTGTACTTTTTTAATCGGAGTTATATTTTTTAACGATGTTATTAATCTAATGAGATTGCTTGGTGTAGTTTTAATTATTGGTGGCGTTATTTTACTTAAGATTGGACACTGATGAATATTAAAGAAAGATTATTAAAAGAAGTTGATAAAGCATACAAAGATTTTAATCAAAAACTAATACCTAATATAAATAATATTTTAGGGGTAAGAGTTCCGATTTTAAGAAAAATATCAAAAGAAATTTATAAGAATAATTGGAAAGAATTTCTTCAACAAAAACCTGAATATTTTGAAGAAACAATGCTTCAAAGTATGGTAATAGGCCTTATTAAAGACAAACCTAATTTAATTTTAGAATATATTGAAGCTTTTATACCTCAAATTGATAACTGGGCTGTATGTGATTGTTTTTGTTCCAGTTTAAAATTTACTAAAAATAATAAAGAATTAGTTTGGAATTTTTTGCAAAAATATCTTAATTCAAATAAAGAATATGAAATCAGATTTGTTCTTGTTATGTTACTTAATTATTACATAGAGGAAAAATATCTATATAATATTTTCAAAATAATTGAACAGTATCAATATAATGATTATTATGCACATATGGGTGCCGCTTGGTTAATCTCAATTTGCTATATAAAATATCCCAAAGAAACAACTAAATTTCTTATAAATTCTAATTTAGATACAAAAACCTATAATAAATCTATTCAAAAAATTATTGAATCAAATAAAATTGATAAAAGAACAAAAAATAAATTAAAAACTTTAAAAAAATAAGCAAAAAATCTATTTTGATGCTTTCATTCTAATATGAAAGCTATAAAAAATAATTTGCCAATATTAGATACAACAAACAGGATTTTTCAAAGTTTTTATTATAAAAAACCTGTAACATTAAAAAGAGCATTATATGATATTTTTGAATCATCATCAATGAATGGTGTAATTATGGCAGAAAAATCTAAAATAAAACAATTTATTTCTGATTTAAAAGATGAAAAAATTGGACAAAGAAAAATCAATAAAATTATTGGTTCCGGAAGCTCATCTATTGCATTTGAAACACCTATGGGCGATGTTTTAAAAATATCTCATACAAATCCTTTTGTTAATAATCGACCAATACAAGATTTTGATGCAGAAATCTTCCAAAAAGGCAAACACAAAAATAGTTATTACTTATTAGAAGAAAAACTTGATAAACTTCATTTTATTGAAGACAATAACCCTGTATTACAAGTATCAGAAAAAATTAAAGAAAAAGGTTTTAAAGTTTATGATTTATGGAATATGGAAACTTGGCAGATTGGAAGAAGTAAAAATGGGCAACTCAAGTTGTTAGATCATGAATGTGCCCAGTTTAAATCAAAATTTCATAGAATTAAAACAATTCTAAAACAAGTTTTATGCAGGTATTAATTCCTTTAGAGAATTAATATTTTTCTCAATATGTTTATACAATTCTAATCCTCCTGCTAAGCTATATATATTCTTATACCCTTTTTGCAACAAAATTCTAGAAGATACATAGCTTTGGAAACCAGTATTACAGAATAATAAAACTTTTTTATCTTTTGGAATCTCATCTAATCTATCTCGTAATTGAGAATTAGGAATATTTATAGCTCCATTAATACTATCTGAAAATGTTCCAATTTCTCTTATATCGATTAATAAAGAGTCTTTTACATCTTCATAGAACCCTGGTTTTACATATCCATTGATAATATTTTCTGCATGCATCCCTAACATATTTACAGGATCTTTTGCTGATGAATAAGGTGGTGCATAACATAATTCACTATCTAACATATCATATATAGAACCATTATTTCTCATTATAGTTGCTATTACATCTATTCTCTTTTCAACTCCTTCATAACCACAGGCTTGAGCACCTAAAATTTCACCCTTTTTAGTAAACAATAATTTATAAACAGTTGGTGTAGCATTTGGATAATAACTGGCATGAGATGGTTTGATAATAAATGTTTTAAGATAATTTCTACCTTGTTTTATTAATTGTTTTTCATTATTACCAACATTCGCAACAGTTAAATCAAAAACTTTGACAACAGCAGTTCCTTGAGTTTTCTTGTATATAGATTTTTTACCTTTAATATTATCTGCTATTATTCGTCCTTGCCTATTTGCAGGACCTGCTAATGGAATCAAGATGTCTTTACCTGAAACAAAATCAATAACTTCAACACTATCCCCGCCAGCATAAATATCTTTATCTGAAGTTTGCATATATTTATTAACCTTGAGACCTCCTAATTTCCCAATTTCTAAACCACAATTTTTAGAAATTTCAACTTCTGGACGCACTCCTATTGCTAATATTGCAATATCAAATGGAATTATTTTTCCTGAATTTAGGACAATATTATCACCATCAACTTCTTTTAATCCATCTGAAAGTATCAAGTTAACACCTTTGTCACGCATTTCATTTTGAGCTAATGCTGCAACTTCTGTATCTACTGGTGCTAAAATTTGATTTGATAACTCAACTAATGTTGTGTTAAGGCCTAAATGTACAAAATTTTCAGCCATTTCAACACCGATAAAACCACCGCCAATTACTACTGCGTTTTTAGCTTCTTTTGAGAGTACCGCTTTTATATCATCACCATTTCTTAAAGTCCTTACAGTAAATATATTTGGATGATTTATTCCTTTAGCATTAGGAACAAATGGATTAGCACCTAATGCCAAAACTAATTTATCATATTTTAGAGTTTCATTGTTATTAATTTCTAGAGTTTTATTTTTTCTATCAATAGATGTAACTTTTGATGATAATCTAACATCAATATTCAATAAATCTTTAAATCTTTGAACTGATGACACTATCATTTGTTGTCGAGAATTAATTACATCAGAACAATAGTATGGCAATCCACAATTAGCTATTGATATCTCATTTGTAGCTTCTAATATAATTATTTCCATATTGTCATCAAGACGTCTTAACCTTGCAGCTGTACTTGCACCTGTAGCTCCTCCACCTACTACTATTGTTCTCATAAGTTTCTCCTTATTTATGTATCCATAATCATAGAATAGCATACAAAAAATATGCCTTTACATATCCTTTATAATCAAACAAATTTGGGCAAAAAAAACAGGTAGGATAACCTTCCTGTTAAGATTTTACACTAGCCGAAATATAAATAGCATGTTTATTATAGTAATTTTTTTAATAAATTACAAGAGTTTTACATTATTTATATTAGATAAAATATAAATAAGTAAATGCAGACAAAAATATTGATGGTAAAAATGCGTCTATTATTGGTTTTGAGGTGCTTTGTATTTGGGAAAATAAATATTTAAACAGAATTAAAATTGATAAAATTAAGTTAAGAAATATTAAGACATTAAAAAATAGACTAATATATATAAAATAATATCTAACTAAAAATGCAAGATAATATGATGTAATAAACCAAATTAGTAGAAAACCGAATACATATTTTTGTTCTTTAAATATCCTTTTTATGATAGTAGGGAGTGAAAATAGTAGTTGAAATATTAAAATTGATATAAATACATATCCAAGATTTTTACATCCGCATAATGCTGAAAGAGATGCGATAGCATATATATCTCCCTCTCCTATCACCTCTTTTTTAGATATATAGTTTAGGATTTTTCTTAGTGTGTATATTATGAGTCCTCCTAAAAACATTCCTAATATAGAATCAAATAAATTGTTATAATTAAATAAAATAGATGTAATTATTGAAAAATACACTAATTTATTAGATATTTTTTTCTCTTTAATATCCATGCCAGCAAGCATTAAAAATATTGATATGCATATAATTGCAAGAAGATATTTTAAGCATAATCCAAGTTTTATATACATAATTGCATATATTATTGCTGTTAAAATTTCTACGATTGGATACATTATATCAATTGGTTTATGGCAATATGAACATTTCCCTTTTAATATCAAATACGAAAATACAGGGATTTTTTCCCACCATTGAAGTTTTGTATTACAATTTGGACACTTTGATTCAGGATAAATTATACTTTCGCCTGATAATGTTCGTATTATAACTACATTATAGAAACTTCCCATTATTAAGCCCAATATAAAAACACAAATAAATTGATACCAAAAATTTTCTAAAATCATATAATACTATTCTGCATCTTTTATGTATTTATACATTAATGAATATGCTTTTTTTAATTTACGAGAAACCATCATTTCATTCATATTCATTTTTTCAGCAATACTCTTTTGCTTCATATCTTCATAATAAAATAATTTAATTATAGTTTTTAATTCATCAGGCAATCTTTCTATAATATCATCCAATTCTATTTTCATATCATAACGTTCTACAAATTCATTATAATCACATGCTGGAGTTAAATCTCCAATAGAAGCATTATTCTCTGAATCATTTACAATCTCATCTAAAGATACAACTTTTCGACGTCTATCAACTTCAATCGCCGTTTGAACTTTTTGAACAGGAACATCAAGCGCTTGTGCTAATTTTTCATCAGTTAATTTTTCTAATTCTCTGTCAGATAATGTTTTTGAAAAATTCTTAATACGAATTGCTAACTCTAAAACTTCTCTAGGAACTTTTATCATAGCAACTTTATCTCTCATATAATGTTGCATTTCACCTACAATTAAGTAACCTGCATATATTCTAAACTTTGCATTTTTATCAGGATTATATTTTTCAATAGCTTTTACCAAACCAATAGAACCTGCTTGAACTAGATCTTCAACAGGGTCTTCAGCACGTCGAGCAATTGAACGAGCAATTCTTTTTATTATTGGCATCATAGCAACGACAATTAGATTTTCTAATCGTTTTTTTTGCACTCTCTTGCTTGTTTGTTTGTATGCTTCAAGCCATTCTTGAATTCGAGTATAAATAGATTCTTCTACTTGTGTATTCATAATTTTATATTATCACATAATTTGTGATAATATAAGTATATGGATTTTACTGAAAAAACTCTTACATCTAAATATGTATATAATGGTAAAGTTATTGATGTTAGAAAAGATGACATAGAAGTTTCTAATGGTCATAAATCTGTCAGAGAAGTTGTTGAACACTCTGGGGGCGTTACAATGCTTGCTCTAAAAGATAATGGGAACATATTATTTGTAAAACAATTTAGATATCCAATTAAATCGGTATCTATAGAACTCCCAGCAGGCAAGCTTGAAAAAGGAGAAGATCCTGATGAAGCAGCAAAAAGAGAATTAGAAGAAGAAACAGGTTACATTTCTGATACTTGGATAAAATTAGGTTATATTTATACTTCCGTTGGATTTTGTGACGAAAAATTATATTTATATTTTGCTAAAGACCTAAAATATAAAAAAGAAAATCCTGATGAAGATGAAATTATTCAATGTGAAGAATATTCAATTCCTCAAGTTTTAGAAATGATTGATAATGGCATAATAAGTGATGCTAAAACAATTTGTACTATTTTAAGAGCTAGGAAATATCTTAATTATGATTAAACTAGTTGCAACTGATATTGATGGAACAATTTTAAATGAAAATGGTGATTGCTCGAATGGAGTAAGAAATTGTATTACAAATATGCAAGAAAAAGGTATCAAAGTTGTTATTGTGACAGGCAGAATGTATGCAGGAGCAAAACAAGTTGCAGAAAAACTTAATCTTAAAGATGCAATTGTATCATATCAAGGTGGCCTGATAAAAAAAAATTGTGTTTCAAATGAAACACTTTATGAAACTTGTATCCCTCTAGAAGATGCTAAGCTTGTTCTTGATTGGGCAAAACAAAATAATATTCATATAAATTTATATGTTAATGATGTTCTTTATGTAGAAAATAATAATGAAATAATACAACGATATGCAAAAAGACAAAATCTTGAATATAAAGTTTGTAATTTTAATGATTTAGAATTAGAAAATATTAATAAAATCCTTGCAATAAACTATAATGATGCAGACATTGTTACATCGTGGGTAAATGAATGTCAAAAAACATTTCCACATTTATATATAATTAAATCAACACCTTACTTTTGTGAGTTTTCGACTAAAAAAGCAACAAAAGCTTGTGCTGTACAATTCTTAAAAGGATACTACAATATTAATGATAATGAAGTTCTTGCCATTGGAGATCAAGATAACGACATTGAGCTTTTAAAAGCTGGGGGAATAAGTATTGCAATGGGAAATGGAACAGAAAAATTAAAGAAATATGCTGATTATATTACTGATACAGTAGAAAATGATGGATTTGTAAAAGCTATGGAGAAATTTGTACTATGTTCAAAATAGGTCTAGGATATGATATTCATAAGCTTGTTGAAAATAGAGATTTAATAATAGGTGGTGTAAAAATTACTCACGAAAAAGGACTTCTTGGGCATTCAGATGCAGATGTACTAGTTCATGCAATTATTGATGCTTTATTAGGGGCTGCAGGATTAGCTGATATTGGAACTTTATTTCCAGATACTGACCCTAAATACAAAGATGCAGATAGTATTGTATTACTAAAGAATGTATTTGAACTTGTAAAGAAAAAAGGTTATAAAATAAATAATATTGATAGTAATATCATTGCACAAGCACCTAAAATGATGCCATATATCCCTAAAATGAAAGAAATTTTAGCAAAAGTTTTAGATTTAGATATCGAAAATCTTTCAATAAAGGCAAAAACCAAAGAAAAATTAGATGCTGTTGGAGAAAAACTAGCAATAGAAGCGAATGCTGTAGTTCTTTTAGAAAAATAAGGAGAGATAATATGAAATTCTTACATACAATGATTAGAGTAAAAGATATTGATGCTTCAATAAAATTTTATACAGAAGTATTAAATATGAAATTAGATAAGAAAAAAAGGCTTGATGATTGTTGGTTATATTTTTTAACAGATGAAGAAAATGTAGCTCAAATAGAGCTTACTTATAATGATGAAACTCCAGATAATGGATATGAAAATGGTAATTGCTTTGGACATTTTGCATTTTCGGTTAAGTCTCTAGAAGAATTTACTGAAAAAATTAATAATCTTGGCTATGAATACTTGTATGAACCTTTTGATTTAAATGGAAAAGGTACTAAAATCGCATTTATTAAAGACCCTGATGGCAATGAAATTGAATTAATTGAAAAAGTTGTTTGGTAAGCAAAAAAAAGTCACTTAATGTGACTTAAATATTTGTTATAGGGAAAAATTATATTATAGGGAAATTTTTGTTAAAGCATTCTTATTATGAAAAACATTTGAATGCTTTTTCAATATTATCATTTCTAACTTGTTTCAATGAGTCCATTTCTGTCTTAATCGCATTTCTTTCTGTTTCAGTTTGAGAAAGTAATGTGTCATATTGTGCATCTTTTCTATTTATACGTGTTGTTTCTGCTTCATAAGTTGCTTCAGCTTTTTTAAGCTCTTTATCATCGGAAATTTCTTGTAACATTGTATCATTAGATACTGTAACTTGTGTCCAATCTCCTTCTCCATCGTCACCTGCAGAAGTATCCCATTTGTGTAATAGAACTTCGCCATTTGCTAACATATTTGTTAACCATTCAGAACTATCTGCATATTCTTCATTCATTAGTACGAGTCCATTCCCATCTACAAATACAGAAAATAAATTTTCATAATATGTAATTGCATTTACATCTGTACTATTATTTGAAGCTTCTTTTGCAAAATTTCTTGCAGCAACTTTTTGTTGATATTCTGCTCTGTTATTATCATCTATTTCTGTATCTGGAAATAAAGCTTTAATTGCATCATCTGTAATATTTCCCCAATTTTGGTTGTTATTGTATGCATTAATAATTGTTTCTGTTGCAAAAAATTTACCTGAATTTTCTCCGTTGAGAATTTCTAAAGCATATGTTCCTTGAAATAATCCAGGATTATAACCGCTTAACATATTATTAAATGTTGCATCATAGTATGATATTGATCCGTCATTTTCAACAAATTTATATTGAACTTTTTTTGCATCTAATGCAGTCATATATTCGTTATAAACTTGATCAGACTCATTAGAAAGTTGGAGCTTTTGAGCTTGAATTCTTTGAGCTTGATACTCTATGCGGTGCTGTCTTGATGTTAATTGCAGCAAACGTACTTGTGTCGCAGCTAAACCCATTTTGACTCCTTTTTCTAGTTTCCTTTGATTTAGTTAACGACATATTTTTTATTTTCTTTAGGTTTTGTAACGCATTTGTTACAATATTAACTTTTGTAACAAATATATAAATTTGCTAGTATATTTTAATGAAAAATTGTATAATCAGTATATACACAATACAATATAAAAATCCAACTATCACTATCTTTTTAAATCTAGTATGATTATTTAATCATACTTTTTTCTTTTATATAGAGTTAATTATTATTTTGGCAATATTTAGATATTGGACAGGCTGCACAGTTAGGTTTTATTGGTTTACAGATGTTTTGACCTAGTGTTACCATTAATGTATTTATATCAAGCCAATATTTTATAGGTAATTTTTTTCTTAAAGCAAATTCTGTCTCTTCTGGAGTTTTCGTATTTACATAGCCTATACGATTAAAAATTCTGTGGACGTGAACGTCAACACATATAGCAGGTTTGTTAAAACCTTTTGCTAAAACTAAATTTGCAGTTTTTCTACCTACCCCATTAAATTTAACAAGTTCATCTATTTCATTAGGAACTTGCCCCTTAAGTTCTTCAACAATTTGTCTTGATAGTTCAAGAATTTGTTTGGCTTTATTTTTATAAAAACCAACGGGGTAAATCGCTTTTTCTAAATCTTCAATATTTACTCTCATCATTTCTTCAGGAGTTTTCGCTAGTTTTAACATTCTTAATGTTGCAGGGTATGTCGTTTTATCATTCGTTCTTAAACTTAAAATACAACCGATTAATACAAGATAAGGATTTTTAAATGTTTCCATTAAATTAACAAAGTCGCTTCTTGGCATATCAGAATCACTTAAAGCCTTAACGATTTTATCAATTTCTATCATTTCTTTAAAAGTCCTTCGACATCAATTATATTTTTTAATTTTAGAGCAAAAATATTATCTCTATCAAATTTTGCAAGTTTTACAGCATCTTTTTCTGTAGTAATAATATTTCCTTTGATATTTTCTATATCGGATTTTACATATCTATGATGATCATCAAAAGTTACTTTATTTAGTATTTCATAATTTGATTCTAAAAATCTATAGAATTGAGAAGGTTGCCCAATAGCACAAAGGGCTGTAACAGCTTCTCCTGCAACTAAATTATCACCAGTTTTTATATTATAAACATAATCAGGGAATGTATAACATACATAAGATTCACATTTAAACTTTTTCCCCATAATTTTAGCAACTTTCTCAGCTCTTACATTATCTGGAGATTTATTAACAACTACTAATTTATCAACCCTTGAAAATGCTTCAGTACCTTCTCGAAGAGGACCTGCAGGAAGAAGTTTTTCATTTCCAAACCCCATTTCGGAGTCAACTAATACAATATTTAAATCTCGATGAATTCTTCTATACTGGAAAGCATCATCAAGAATAATTTTTCTTGCACCTAACTTTTGAATTGCATATTTTGCTGCTTTTACTCTATCTTTACAAGTTAGCACTGCACACATGTTAAGATTTACAGCTAACATATATGCTTCATCTCCAGCCATATCTGCATTATAGAATAAATTTATTCCATCGGATATTACATTAAGTTTTTTATTAGATAATTTTCCTCCATATCCACGAGAAATTATTGCAACTTTTTCATTTTTTTCGACAAAATATTTCGCTAAAGCCATTACAATAGGGGTTTTACCAACTCCTCCTGTTGTAAAATTTCCAACCGAAATTACATCTGCACTTACTTTTACTGTTTTAAGAATACCTTTATCATACATTTTGTTACGTATTTTAGTAACAAGGCCATATAATAAAGAAAAGAATTCTAGCAAATCGAGCCAAAAGCCTTCGGCGTTTTTATCATAATGTAATTTAGTTATTTGGGTTTTTAAATTCAAAATACTATGCCCTAATTCCAATTGATACCTTGTATATAATAACAAAAAAAGGACTACTTATCAAGCAGTCCTTTTTATATTGAATTTTATAATTATAATTCCATATTATTAGAAATAATATCCATTTCTTGAGCAGATGCATAAGCTGAATTACATCCACAATCACAATATATAACTTCACCTGTAGTTCCTGATGATAAATCAGAAGCTAAGTATAAACCTGCTTTCCCAACATCATCTAAAGAAACATTTCTTCCTAAAGGAGCTCTTGCAACTGCAGCTTTAAGCATTTTTGAAAAACCAGAAATACCCATTGATGCTAAAGTTTTAACAGGACCTGATGATAAGCAGTTAACTCTAATTCCTTTTGGTCCTAAATCAACAGCTAAGAATCTCATTGCTGATTCTAAAGCAGCTTTAGCAACACCCATTACATTATAGCTTGGAACAGATTTAATAGAACCAAGATAAGTAAGAGCAAATATAGAAGAACCTTCATTCATAATAGGTTCTGCATATTTAGAAACAGTAACTAATGAATATGCACTAACACCTAATGCTGTATTCCAAGCATCATATGATGTATCTACAAATCTTCCCATTAGAGCTTCTTTTGGAGCAAAAGCAACTGCGTGAACAACAAAGTCTAATTTACCATAAACTTTTTCACATTCGTCAAATACTGCTTTTACTTCTTCTTCTTTAGTAACATCACAACTCATTATAATTTTGGCATTCATTCCTTCTGCAATTGGCTTAACTCTTTTTTCCATAGCTTCACCAGCATAAGTGAATGCAATTTCAGCACCTGCTTCATATAATTGTTTAGCGATTGCATAAGCTATACCGTGAGTATTTGAAACTCCAAATATAACACCTTTTTTACCTTTCATTAAATCCATATTTTAATCCCTCTCTACAATTTATAATAAACTTATACTATCAAAAATAAAGTTTTTAAGCAAACATTTCAAAGTTTAGTAAAAATTATTTAGTTTACTTGTTTATTTGGGAATTCTTTAATCGTTCAATTTCTTCTTTTAAATCCAAAACTTCGTATTTAAGACGGTTTAATTCGCAAGTTATAGGATCTGGAATTCTGTTATGCATTAATGTCCCATCAGGAGCAACATATTTTTGATGAACAATTCTTCCTGGTATACCTACTACTGTTGAATGCTCTGGGACATCGTTTACAACAACTGAACCCGCACCAATTCTAACATGGTCACCTATTTTAATATTTCCTAAAACTTTAGCACCAGCTCCAACAATTACATTATTGCCTAATGTAGGATGGCGTTTTCCTGATTCTTTTCCTGTGCCACCAAGTGTAACTTGTTGGTATATTAAAACATCATCCCCAATTATTGCAGTTTCTCCTATTACCACACCTTCTCCGTGGTCAATAAAAAATCTATTTCCTATAGATGCTCCAGGATGAATTTCTATGCCTGTAATAATTCTAGTTAAATAAGAAATTAATCTGGGAATAAAAGGAACATGCCAGTATCTTAATTTATGAGCTACACGATGAGATATCAATGCTTGTAATCCTGGGTAGCAAAATAATACTTCAAAAATATTTTTTGCTGCAGGGTCGTTGTCATAAATAACTTTTATATCTTCTTTTATTTTTTTAATTGCTCTTAGTAACATTTAATCAAATAACTCCGTTGATAAATATCTTTCTCCAAAATCACAAACTATTGTAACTATTAATTTATCAGGATATTTTTTAGCTAATTCTTTTGCTGCATATACATTTGCACCAGTCGAAATACCGCCTAATATTCCTTTCTCTTTTGCTAATAATTTTGCTTCTGTTATCGCATCATCTCCTTTTACAGTCAATACCCCATCTAGGTTGGCTGACTTATAAATATCAGTGATAAAATTTGCACCAATACCTTGGATTTTATGTGAACCTGCAACTCCTTTTGTAATTAAAGGACTTTCAAATGGTTCAACTCCATATACTTTTACCTCAGGATTTAATTTTGATAATCCTTTTTTTATCCCAATTGCAGTTCCTCCTGTTCCAATCCCTGCAACAACAATATCAACTTTACCATCTGTATCATTAAATATTTCTTTTGAAGTTGTTTCTATATGAGCCTTAGGATTAGACATATTAGAAAATTGCATTGGGATAAATGTTTTTTTATACTGGTTAGTTAGCTCATTAGCTTTATCTACCGCACCTTGCATACCTTTTTCTTTTGGGGTTAAAACTAGTTCTGCTCCATAACCTTTGATTAACTTTTTACGTTCTTCTGACATATTTTCTGGCATGACTATTACAAGTTTTAGCCCCATTACTGCACAACACATAGCTAATCCAATACCGGTATTTCCACTTGTTGGTTCAATTATTACAGTATTTTTATCTACCAAATTTGAATTAATAGCATCTTTTAACATATAAAGAGATGCTCTATCTTTTAGTGAATTTGACGGATTAAAGTATTCTAGTTTTAAAAGAATATTATCTGAATATTTAACAAGTGGAGTATTCCCAATTAAGTCAAGAATATTATCGTGTATTTTCACTTAGCTAATCCTTTATTTTATTTATTGTATTAAATTTATAGCATAAATTTGAAAATGATTAAATGTAAAGTAAAAATTTACAAACAAATAAATTTTTCTAGAGTAAAATAAGTTTGTTATGGCAAGAAGAGATTTGTTGGAAAAATGTTTAGAAGATAGAATCCTAATACTTGATGGTGCTATGGGAACTATGCTTCAAAAATATAATCTTACAGAAGAAGATTATAGGGGTAAATTATTTGAAAATCATAAAACTGAATTAAAAGGTAATAATGAGCTTTTATCTATTACTAAACCAGAAGTAATTAAAGAAATTCACGAAAAATTTCTTCAAGCAGGTGCAGATATTATCGAAGCAAATACTTTTTCTGCAAACTCAATCTCACAAAAAGATTATAATTTATCAAATTTAGTAAAAGAATTAAATGTTCAGTCTATAAAAATAGCTAGAGAAATAGCTGATAAATATTCAACAGAAAAAAAACCAAGATTTGTAGCAGCATCAATTGGACCTACTAATAAAACAGCATCAATATCTCCGGACGTGATGAATCCTGCATATAGAGATGTTACTTTTGATGATTTGGTATTGGTATATAAAGAACAAGCCTCTATTCTTGCTGATTGTGACATTGATATATTCTTAATAGAAACAATATTTGATACATTAAATGCAAAAGCTGCAATATACGCTATTAAACAAGTCCTTATAGAAAAAAATATTGATATTCCAATTATGATTTCTGTAACTTTGTCTGATAAATCAGGCAGAACATTGTCAGGACAAACTTTAGAAGCATTTTATTATAGTGTGGAATTTGCAAAACCTTTATCAATAGGTTTAAACTGTTCACTTGGAATTAATGATATGATTCCGTATATTGAAGAACTTTCAACATATTCAAAATACAGAATTAGTCTTTACGCAAATGCAGGTTTACCAAATGCTTTTGGACAATATGAACAAACCCCTGAAATGATGGCTAAAGGATATGAAAAATTAGCAAAAAAAGGACTATTAAACATTTGCGGAGGTTGTTGTGGAACAACTCCAGCACATATCAAGGCTATTGCAGATGCTGTAAAAAATTATGCTCCACATAAAGTTGAACAAAAACCAAATTATCAAAGCTATTCAGGACTTGAACCATTTATATATGATGGAAATCAAAATTTTGTTATGATTGCAGAAAGAACAAATGTGACAGGTTCGAAAAAATTTGCAATACTAATAAAAGAACATAGACTAGATGAAGCGTTAGAAATTGCAAGAAGTCAAATAGAAAACGGGGCAAATATTATTGATATTAACATGGATACTGATTTAGGTGATTCCAAAGCTCAAATGACAGAATTTCTAAATCTTATATCTTCTGAACCTGATATTGCAAAAGTTCCTATAATGATTGATTCTTCTGATTTTAGGGTGTTAGAAGCAGGTTTAAAATGTACTCAAGGTAAATCTATTGTAAATTCAATTAACTTAAAAGAAGGGGAAGAATATTTTATAAAAGAAGCGACTAAAATAAGAGATTTAGGGGCTGCAATGATTATTATGGCTTTTGATGAAAAAGGTCAAGCTGATTCTGTAGAAAGAAGAATTGAAATTGTTGATAGGGCTTATGATATTTTAGTTAATAGGCTTAATATAAATCCAACAGATATTATTTTTGATTTAAATGTTTTCCCTATTGCTACAGGAATTGAAGCGCATGATAACAATGCAGTAGATTTTATTGAAACAACAAGAATTATTAAACAAAAATATCCTAAAATAATGATTTCAGGAGGAATAAGTAATCTTTCATTCTCTTTTAGAGGGATGGGAAAAATAAGGAATGCAATGCACGCAGTATTTTTATATCATGCAATAAATGCAGGTTTAGAAATGGGAATAGTAAATCCTGCAATGCTAGAAATTTATGATAATATTCCAGAACCTTTAAAAACATTAGTAGAAGATGTCGTTTTAAATAAATCAAAAGATGCAACTCAAAAATTATTAGAATATGCAGAAACTATTAAGGTAGAAAAGACTGAAAAAGAAGAAAAAGTTGAAGATTGGAGAAATGATAAAGTTGAAGAAAGACTTCAAAATGCATTAATTAAAGGTGTTAATAAATACTTAGAAGTAGATATAATCGAAGCTCTAAAAACATATAAACCTATTGATATTATAGAAAAAATCTTACTAGAAGGTATGAATAAAGTTGGAGTTCTATTTGGTGATGGTAAAATGTTTCTCCCTCAAGTTGTAAAAAGTTCTCGAATAATGAAAGAAGCTGTTGATATTCTTCAAGTTCATTTTAAGAAAACTGATTCAAATAATAATATCGGAAAAATCGTTATTGCAACTGTGAAGGGTGATGTTCATGATATTGGTAAAAATATTTTATCTTTAATTTTACAATGTAATAATTTTGAAGTTATTGATTTAGGTGTAATGGTAAATTCGTCAGAAATATTGAAGGCTGCAATACAATATAAACCAGATATTGTAGGATTATCAGGTTTGATTACTCCATCATTAGATGAAATGATTAATGTCGCACAAACAATGGATAAAGAAGGTGTCAAGCTTCCTGCAATAATGATAGGTGGAGCTACAACAAGTAAACTTCATACTGCTTTAAAAATAGCACCAAATTACAATGGTTTAGTTGTTCAAACAAACAATGCATCAGAAGCCGCTGTTGCAGCTCAAAAAATAGTTATGAAAGATGAAACATTTATTAGTAATACTATTCAAGAACAACAAAAACTGAGAGAAGAATATGAGGCAAGTTTAAAATGAAAATACCTTTCTTAGAAAAAATAAAAACAACACCTTTAATTTTTGATGGTGCAATGGGTACAGTTATATATGAAAAAGGTATATTTTTAAATGCTTGTTATGATGAATTAAATATATCAAATCCAAATCTTATACAAAGTATACATGAAGATTATATAGAAGCAGGAGCTGATGTAATTTTAACAAATACTTTTGGAGCAAATAGAATAAAATTAGAAAAATTTGGATTAGCTGATAAAGTTAGTGAAATAAATAAAAAAGGTGTTGAGATAGCAAAACTAGCTGTTGGGGATAATGAGAATGTTTATATATTAGCATCTGTTGGTTCTAATTTAAGTAGTGGCGAAATTTTAACATCAGAAAATATTCAAACAATTAAAGATAGTTATAAAGAACAAATATCTGCTCTTGTTGAAGCAGGAATAGATGGTATAATTTTTGAAACTTTTTTTGATATAGAAGAATTAATTCTTGCAGGAGAAATCGCTAAAGAATTTAATATTCCAGTAATAGGTTCAATAACCTTAACAAAAGAAATGGAAACTCCAAAAGGTTTAAGTATAATTACAGCATTAGAAAAACTAGATTCTTGTGAATGTTTTGATGCTCTTGGTTTAAATTGTAGTATTGGTCCCCATGCAATGCTAAGTGCAGTAGAAAAAGTTATTGATAATATAACAAAGCCATTGATAGTTCAGCCTAATGCGGGACATCCACAAAAACTTGATGGTCGAATGATATACTTAAGTACACCTGAGTATTTCACATCATATTGTAAAAATTATATTAGCCTTGGAGTTAGAGGTGTAGGTGGTTGTTGTGGAACGAATTCTGAGCATATCGAAGAAATGTCAAAAACAATAAAAGCACTAACCGGAGTAAAAAAACATGTTGAAATCAGTAAAATTGAAGTAAATTCTAATTCTGATATTGTGGTTACACCAACTGAAGAAAAAAGTAATTTTGCTAAAAAATTGTTTAATAAATCTGAAAAAGCAATAACAATTGAAATAACTCCACCTCGTTCTGTTGATTTAGCACCAATGTTAGAAAAAGTTCAATTATGTAAAGATTATGGTATAGATGCAATAAATATACCTGATGGACCAAGAGCGAGTGCAAGAATTTCGCCAATGGTAGCAGCAGTAATGATTGAGCAAAAAATTGGAATGGAAGTAATTTTACACTATTGTTGCAGAGATAGAAATTTAATCGGTATGCAATCAGATTTATTAGGCGGATATGCAGCAGGTATTAAAAATTATCTTGTAATAACAGGAGATCCTCCAAAGCTTGGCAATTATCCAAATGCTACAGCAGTATTTGATGTAGATGCTGTTGGGCTGACAAAAGTAGTTCATAATTTAAATCATGGAGAAGATATTGCAGGAAATCCAATTAACCCTCCAACATCCATTCTTATTGGAGTAGGAGCTAATCCTTGTGCAATAAATCTTGAAAAAGAAATACAACATTTTTATAACAAAATAGATGCAGGGGCAGAATATGTAATAACTCAACCTGTATTTGATGCGGATACTTTGTTACGTTTTATAGATACAACATCTAAATATCATAAGACACTACCTGTTGTAGCAGGGATTTGGCCATTAGTATCATTAAAGAACGCATTATTCTTAAAAAATGAAGTTCCAGGAGTAGAAATACCGGAGAGTATAATAGATAGAATGTCAAAAGCTCAGACTAAGGAAGATGGAGTAAAAATAGGCGTAGAAATAGCACATGAGATTAAAGAGAAAATAAATTCATCAGTCCAAGGTTTTCAAATAAGTGCACCATTTGGTAGAGTCGATCTTGCTTTGCGCGTAACTAGGTAAATATGGTATATCATATATTGTTCCATCTTTAGGTATATATAAAGATTTAAAAATAGTAGTATTGTATTCTTTGGGTGGGATAGGCTTATGTTTAATAATTCCAGAAGAGATTCCTGATATTAAAGTCGTTCCTATAATAAATTTTGCTCCTGTTAGTAATTTATTTTTTATTGGGATATTAAATTTTATGTGATTAATTTTCATTTCGTATCCCTATCTAATTTTTTCAATCATTTCATTATCTACCTTGTAAAAAATATCATTATTTTTTATATCATAAACACAATCAATGCCATCATTTTTCTGAATAATTATTTCTGGAGTTTTATCGTTGTTTAAATCTTCAATTTTTAAAGATTTTGTATCATCAAGTTTATATTCTTCCATCATATCATTCATTAGTGATTTCGTTTGATAGTTATTATAAATATTATTTATTCCTCCTCCAATAAATGCAGATGCAATAGCAGCTCCTATTATTGTTTTATTTTTAGCTAGGAAAGTATTGTCATTATTAGGCTTATTTGAATTGTTTTTTATTTGTTTTTGGAAATAGATATTATTTCTATTTGATGTGTTGTAATTAACATTATACATTTATAATCTCCTATTTCTGGATATTTAATATATCTAAATAAAGTTTTTTGCTAGTATGTAACTTTAATTTTACAAATAAAAAAATGAAATATTAATTTTTTGTTTATTTTTTTAACTTTATTCAAAAAAAGTGCTTAAATGATAATGTAGAAATAAATATAATTATTCAGATAAGGAGATATAAAAATGGCAAAAACAATTGGTATTGACTTAGGAACTACAAACTCAGTAGTAGCAGTTATGGAAGGTGGTAAACCTACAGTTATTGCTAATGCAGAAGGAATGAGAACAACTCCTTCAATTGTCGGTTTTTCAAAAACAGGTGAAAGACTAGTAGGTCAATTAGCAAAAAGACAAGCAATATTAAACCCAGATAAAACAATTGCTTCTATTAAAAGACATATGGGTGATGATTATAAAAAGAATATTGATGGAAAAGACTATACTCCACAAGAAATTTCTGCAATGATTTTAAGAAAATTAGCTGATGATGCAAGTGCATATCTAGGAGAAAAAGTTACATCTGCAGTAATAACTGTTCCTGCATATTTTAACGATGCTCAAAGACAAGCAACTAAAGATGCAGGTAAAATTGCAGGTCTAGATGTATTGCGTATCGTTAACGAACCAACAGCAGCAGCTTTAGCTTATGGGTTAGAAAAAGATCAATCAGAAAAAGTATTAGTATTTGACTTAGGTGGTGGTACATTCGATGTTTCTATTCTAGAAATTGGAGATGGTGTTCACGAAGTATTATCAACATCAGGAGATACTCACTTAGGTGGCGACGACTTTGACCAAAAAATTATGGATTGGATTTGTGAAGAATTCAAAAAACAAGAAGGGATTGATTTAACAAGTGATAAACAAGCTATGCAACGTATTAAAGAAGCTGCAGAAAAAGCAAAATGTGAATTATCATCAGTTGTAGAAACTAATATCAACTTACCATTCATCACAGCAGATGCTAATGGTCCTAAACACTTAGACCTAACATTATCAAGAGCAAAATTTGAAGAATTATCTTATGATTTATTAGAAAGATGTAAAAAACCTGTAGAACAAGCATTATCAGATGCAGGTCTTGGTAAAAATGAAATTAATGAAGTTGTATTAGTAGGTGGTTCAACTCGTATCCCTGCTGTTCAACAATTAGTAAAAGAATACACAGGAAAAGAACCTAACCAATCAGTAAACCCTGATGAAGTTGTTGCAGTTGGTGCTGCTGTTCAAGCAGGTGTATTAGCTGGTGAAGTTAAAGATATCGTATTATTAGACGTTACACCTTTAACTTTAGGTATTGAAACTATGGGGGGAGTTATGACTCCATTAGTTCCAAGAAACACTACAATTCCTGTTTCAAAATCACAAGTATTCTCAACAGCTGAAAACAACCAAACAGCAGTAGATATTAACGTTCTTCAAGGTGAAAGACCAATGTCTGCAGATAATAAATCATTAGGTATGTTTAGATTAGAAGGTATCGCTCCTGCAATGAGAGGTATTCCTCAAATCGAAGTTACATTTGATATCGATGCTAACGGTATTGTTAATGTATCAGCAAAAGATAAAGCGACAAACAAAGAACAAAAAATCACAATTACAAATTCATCAAACTTAAATGAAGCTGATATCGAAAAAATGGTTAAAGAGGCTGAAGCAAATGCAGCTGAAGATAAAAAGAAAAAAGAAGCAGCAGAAGTTAAAAATAATGCAAACTCTTTAATCACATCTGCTGAAAGATTAACTAAAGACTTTGAAGGTAAAATTGCTGAAGATGATTTGAAAAAATTAAACGAACAAAAAGATGCTCTTAAAAAAGCATTAGATGAAGAAAAATCATCCGATGAACTTAAAAAATTATCTGAAGAACTTCAACAAACAATGTTCAGCATTTCACAAAAAGCATATGAACAAGTTTCAAAAGAAGATGCAGCTCAAACTGAAAACTCAGCATCTACTGAAGAAACAAAAAATAATGACGATGATGTAATTGATGCTGAATATGTTAAAGAATAAGCATTATAACCTTATTTAACAAAAGAAAAGTCCGGTCAAATGGCCGGATTTTTCTTTGCTTATTGTTAACATTTATGTCAAAAAGTATATACTACTAGCAAAAATTTCTTAATAAATGCTTTTAATTAACATACATTTATGTGGAGAAATTATATGCGTGTAATTAACAATACCCCAATATTTGGAGTACAATCAACAAATTTTAAACAAAATATAAAAAATCAAAATACAACATCAACAATTAGTTATCAACCAATTAATCTTAATAATTTAAATCCTGCAAATCGTTCGTTGGTTAAATTTACAGGTTATGGTCCAGATTTTCAACAAACATTGAATGATAATTATTTTAATTTACCAACAGACCCTAAAACTCATAAAGCTTTTCAACCTGATGTTTATCAAAAAGCCGCTGCAGAAAATTTATTTAAAGGAAATGATGTTGTAGTGGCTGCTCCAACAGGTACAGGAAAAACTGCAATAGCGCATTATGTTATACAAAAGAATTTAAAAGAAGGTAAAAAAACTTTTTATACAGCACCATTAAAAGCATTAAGTAACGATAAAGTTAGAGAATTTCAAAAAATATACGGACCTCAAAATGTTGGTTTACTTACAGGTGATAGAAAAATTAATAAAAATGCACCTGTAGTAATTATGACTACTGAAGTTTATCGTAATATGTTAATGCAAAATGCAATGAACAATCATAATCCAATATTAAAAGATTTAAAAACAGTTGTTTTTGATGAGCTTCATTACTTAAATGATGAAGATAGAGGTGGAGTATGGGAACAATCTATCCTATTTACAAAACCTAAAACACAGATATTAGCATTATCAGGAACTATGGGTAATGCTGACACAGTAACAGATTGGATTGCATCAACCAAAGGTCATGGTTTAGCTGAAAAAGTAACACCTGATGAAGATTATAAAGCTGCAAATACTAAGAAACCTCATACTGTTTTAATTAATGTTCCTTCAGAAAATAGACATGTTCCTTTAGAATTTACTATTGTTAAATTAGATCATCAAAAATCAAAATATGATAATAAAGGACACAAGCCAGGACAAAGTAAAAAAGTATCTAATAAGCCAGCAGAAGAAATTCTTCCTCAAAATGAAGATTATGTACAAATGGTTGATAAACTAAAAAAAGGAGATAAACTTCCTGCTATATTTTTTGTATTTAGTAAACGAAAATCAAAGGACTTATTAAATGAAATGAAATTTAATGGTCCTACTCTAACAACACCTGATGAAGCAAAGAAAATTGCAAAGACTATTCATAATTATCAAAAACAAGGTAAATATTTAGGAGAACTTCTAGATGAAGAAGCACTTACTAGAGGTTATGCAATTCATAATGCTGGAATGTTACCAGAGCAAAAAGAATTGATTGAATCATTATTTCAACAAAAATTAGTAAAAGTAGCCTTTGCAACCGAAACTTTATCAGCAGGTATTAATATGCCGGCTAGAACAACAGTAATTTCAAGTTTAATGAAACCTGTTAGTACAAAAGTTAATGAAGAAGGCAAAAGACAACTTGTGCCAAATGAATTCCATCAAATGGCAGGGCGTGCAGGTCGTCGTGGAATCGATGTAAAAGGTTATACTTATTGTATGGCTTGTAATAATGCACAAGAAAAAGGTTTCAAAAAACTAATTGCTCAAAAATCAAATGATATTGAAAGTCATTTAAAAACAGATTTTTCATTTGTAGCAAATGTAGATAAGAATTTTGATAATAAAGAATTTCTATCAAACTTCTATGAAAAATCACTATTTGCATATGATAAAGACCCAGGGGTAAGAGCAATGAAAACATCTGCTTTAGTTGATGAATTTTACACAAAAGAAGATATCCTAAAAGAAAATGGGTTTATTACATCAGGCAATAAATTAACACCTAAAGGGGAACTACTAACAAAAATAAATGGTTATGAACAAATTCCGGTAATAGATGCAATTTATAACCAACAACTAAAAGGAATGAATCCTCAACAATTAGCTGGATATGTTGCAGGACTTGCAATGTTATCAACAGAAGAACAAAAAGGTATGGGCGATTCTATGGTTCCTTTTGACGATGAATTTCTTGAAAATAAAGCCGGTGATTTAGCAGAAAATGTTCAAGAATATAATACGACTGTTTATCCAATGTTAGGTCAAGAGCTTCATCTTAATACAGATGCAATGAAACATGTTTATACTTGGGCTAATAAGAATGATGTTTCTGAACATTCAACTAAAAACTGGCATGATATGTTTAAAGGTGATACAGGATTCAAAATAAAAGATGAAGGAACATTATTTAAAGAGATAACTATGACAACAGACTTATTGAAACAAATTAGAGATATTGCTGAATTTGCTAAAGATGAATCTGTAAATGTTCATGATAAAAGGTATTATTCTAATCTTCAAGAAACATCACAAGAAGCAATAAATTTAATCAATAGAAAACCTGCTTGTCAAGATGAAAATGCATAGATTAAATAAATAATTGTATAAAAAATACGGGTATGATTTAATACCCGTATTTTTTATATCTCCCAAGATTAAGCAATACTAGCTTAATGATAATAAAGATTTTACTGAACGAGCATTTTCGCGAACTTCTTCGTCTGAATGCATATTAATAGTATCATCTAAAATTTTTATAGCTTCTGATTTGTTTTCAAGATTTAGGATTTCATTAATTGTAGACATTGCAACAACAGGACTCATATCATTGATACCTTTACCTTTGTTGATAATTACAACTTTTAGAGCATCATGTATATTTTTTCTAACTAATACTTGAGAAGTTAATTCTCTAACCTCATCATCTTGAGAATTTGTTCCTAATTCTTCTAAAACAGAAATAGCTTCTGTATCTTCATGTTTGCCTAATGTTTCAATAATTCTTCTGATTTTTTTATTCATTATGCAACCTCCTTAGATACTTTTCTTGCTGCTTCAATTTTATTTTCTTCTAACCAAGTATTTTTTAAATCAGCAATTGAAGCTTTAGTATTAATTTGGTGAAGATTTAGCACCTTTACTATATCTTTTGCTTCTTCTTTATGTAAATGTAATTTTTCTAAATTCAAAGATTCAGAAATTTTATTAGACACATTTTTACTAATTTCATTAACTTTTTGAGGTACTGATTTTATAGCTGAAATTGTGTTGTTAATACTAGCTTTTACATTTTTAGCAAAGTTAACAATTGGTTGAGATATTCTATGTCCAAAATTAGAAACTGCAGCTACAACTGATGCTGACATCATTTTTAACTTGCTAGCTTCTTTAATTTTTTTTGTTTGAAAAAGGTCTGCAGAAATTAATGCACTACCCTTAAATACTCTTCCTGAAAAGCTATTATGTTCAAATGGATTTGTTGATGTTGTTTTACGAGTAAATGGTGAAGCAACTTTACTTGCTATATTTGCTCCTATTGCTCTTATTCCCATAGGATCATATCCTTTCTTTTTCTCTAGTGTTTTACACATCTAGGATATCATAGCAATATTTTTCTAAATCGTCTTTTAAGAGGATTGTATTACTTATACCAAAGTTATAGTAAGCTAAATTAAGAAAAAGGAGCTAAAAGTTTATAAATATTGTCCTTTAGTATTATTAATAAAAAATAAAATAAAACTGGAATTATACCTTTGTATTAGGTTTATTATAATTAAGTATTATATTAACTTAGTTTTTGAAATGGATAATTTGAGAATAATTTTATAAAATATAGGATTTTTACAAAAGGAGAATTGATTGTTTTGTACCAATCAATTAATATATTCTTTTTAGATTTTTCAAACTGATATTTTAATTCTTTATATAATTTTCTTTTTAAAAGAAAATCTTTTTCTAATTTCATGATTTTGAATAAATCCATTTTTTTATAATCTTTTTTGAACCCTTTTTTGTTATTTTCTCTATGTATTATAAGTGGTTTTCTAAATATACTAATATTATTAGCTAATATATATGCTTGAATAAAGTATAGATAAAATTCATAACTTACCCCTTTAATAAATGTAAGGTTATTTTTTTCTAAGAAATCTCTTTTAAACATTTTATTATATGTGTTAGGTTTAATTTTAAATATAAAATCATATGTTTCTTGTGGAGAAAATGCTCTGTTGTCATAAGCTTCAGAAAATTCTTTTAATGGAGATTTTTCATCAAAAAATTCCATTGTTTGTGGGTTTAAGCTTGTATATGAAAATAAAACAATATCAGATTCATGTTCTTTTGCATTTTTGTATAAGTTCTCAATCATTTCAGTTTTTGCATAGTCATTACTATTCATAAATATTATGTATTCACCACGTGTAAGATAACGACCTTTATTTCTTGCAAGAGCACTTCCTGAATGAGGTTGAGTTATTAACTTAACTCTAGGATCTTTTCTCATGTATTCTTCAATTATTTTTTGAGATTTATCAGTTGAACCGTCATTAACACAAACTATTTCAATATCGTTAAATGTTTGAGTTAATAAACTATCTATACATTGTTTTAATGTCTCTTGTGAATTATATACAGGTATTATAATTGATACACAAGGTGGTTTAATTGAATCTGTAACTATCATTTTTCTACTCCTTAAAATAATTATCTATATTTTTGAGTATTATGCAATTTGTAACATTTATTTTAATAAAATAGCAAATTATTTTTTGAAGTGGTTTAAAAATAAAGTAAAGGAAGTAATTATGCATATACCTCAAAATCGATTTACAAATGGAATAAAACCTGCAGCAAAATATGTAGGGCAAAAATCTTTTGAATTAGCTAAAAGAATAATACCAGGAATTGTTATGATGACTTGTTCATTTACTATTGGGCATATGATGAATAGGCCTTCTAATAATCAATCATCTCATTTACCTAAAAGTTTAGATGCAAACTGGGCATATCAAGCAGGTCAACAAAGAATTAAAGATAGTTTGCAAATTGTTGAGCTTAAACAAAAGCTTGCAGCAGATTCTGTAAAAATTTACGAACTTACTAAAAAAGCAGGATTAGATAAAGCTATTAAGAAATAATTTCTCCAATTAAATCATATTCATAGCAATCTGTTATTTTAACTTGTTCTATGTCTCCAGGGACAACAGGCTTATCTGTTTTAATATAAACAACCCCATCAACTTCAGGTGCATCATATTGACTTCTAGCAATAACCATTCCGTCATCAGTAAAGCTTTCAATTATACAATCAAGAGTTTTGCCGATAAATGATTCATTTATTTCTTTTGAAATTGTTTGTTGAAGTAACATCAATTTCTTATGACGTTCATTCATTACTTTTTTAGGAACTAAAGGTTTTATTTTATAAGATGGAGTTCCTTTTTCTCTAGAATACTTAAATACACCCATCTTATTAAATCTCATTTCTTTTACAAAATTATATAAATGCTCAAATTGTTCTTCTGTTTCACCAGGGTATCCAACAATAAAAGCAGTTCTTATTGCTACATTAGGAATTCTATTTCTAATATTTTGAACTAACTCTCTATAATCAAATGATGGTCTACACATAGATTTTAACATTTCAGGATGTGAATGTTGTAAAGGAATATCTACGTATTTAACAACTTTGTCCAATTTTGCGATTGTATCTAATAATTCATCTGACATATTTGTCGGATATGCGTACATAATTCTTATCCAACAAAGATTATCAATTTTATTTAATTCTTCTAAGAGTTCTTTTAGCATTGGTTTTCCATACAAATCAATGCCATAGTATGTTGTATCTTGAGCAATCAGAATTATTTCATTAACCCCTTTTGATACAAGTTGTTTTGCTTCTTCTACAATATTTTCAATACTTCTTGAATGATAATCACCTCTTAAGTAAGGGATTACACAATAACCACATCTATAATTACAACCATCAGCAATTTTTAGATATGAACTTGCTCCAACAGTAATTTGTTGTCTTTCAATATTTTCAGGGTAAATGTAATTAGGTTTTTCTGAAACTTGATTAGTAAAATTATTATCAATATTTTTTAAAACATCAATAAGTTTTTCAATATCAGTCGGTCCTATCATGCCAGCAATTTCTGGAATGGCTTGTTTTAATTCTTCGTTGTGTTTTTGAGGTAGGCAACCTGCGACGATAACTTTTTTACCTTCTTCAACCATTTCTAATATTGAATGAATAGATTCTCGTTCTGCGTCATTAATAAAAGAACAAGTATTAACAATAACAATATCTGATTCTGATTCATCAAGAGTAATCTCATACCCATTTTGAGCTAGAAGTCCTAGCATAAGTTCAGAATCAACTAAATTTTTTGCACATCCGTGACTTATTAATGCTATTTTTCTCATAAAAATAATTTATCATAAACGAATTCAAATTTCACATCTTATCAAAATGTAAATGTGGGGGTTTAAAAGATTTATGATTGCGATAAAATAGACATATGAAAAGAAAGAGTATTGCTTTAGCTTGTATATTATCATTAATGCTTGCTTCTCCTGTCCTTGCAGGATTTAGAGAACACTATGAAGCAGGACAACAATATCTTTATCAATCACAATATTCAAGTTCAATTGATGAATTCAAAAAAGCATTAAGAATTAACCCTCTTGATAATTCAGCAAGAATTGGGATTGTAAATGCTTATCTTGCAAGAGGTACTTATTATGCAAACAAAGCTAATAATTATACAAGTGCAGCAAATGATTTTAGAAGTGCATTATTTTATATCAAGTATTATCAAAAAGATAACGATATAGAAAATACTTTTTCTACTGCAACATCAGCAGCTAATAGTCTTAATTATTGCCTAAAACAAATAGGTTTTGATTACTCACCTGAATCAAGATATAACAAAGGAGATCAATTAAGAACAGAAGGACAATTACCTGCTGCGATATATGAATTTGAACAAATACGCTCTAATCCTAAATTTAAGAAAAATGTAACAGCACAAATTGCAGATATGGTTAAGCTTTTAGGTAATAATGATAGAGCAACCGATTACTATAAAGAAGCAGTAAAATTAGATCCACATAATGGTCCTTTATTACTTAGATATGCAAGACTTCTTGATAAATTAGGTAGAGAAGATGAAGCTGTTCAGCAATACAATACGGCTCTAGCAGAAGGTGATAATGATCCTGAAATTCTTTATGCAATGGAAAGGATTTATTACAAAAAACTTGATGCAAATCCTAAAGATCCGGAACTTAATGCAAATATTGGTGCGATTAAACAAAAACAAGGAAATTATGTTGATGCTCTTGTATATTATAAAAAAGCCGAAGAATATAGTGCATCTTCATCTGATGTTAATTCGAAAATAAATACAAGATTAAATATAGGAACATTGTTCCAAGTTCAAAAAAACTATACAAAAGCACTTGAAGTTTATAAGTCTATTTTAATAGAATATCCGGATAATTTAAATGCTAATTTATACGCAGCACAATGTTTGGAAGCTATGGGAGAAAACGCCAAAGCAATTGATGCATACGAAAAAGTCTTATCTCTTGATCCTACCAATAGTACAATTCGACAACAAATAGTTACTTTAAAACGTAATTCAATGACGCCGGAAGAATTACTTGCAAGTATTGAAAATAATTCACAAGTTGATAAAACTATGGTTGGTATGATGTATGATTATGCCCTTGAATACCATAAAAAGAATGATGTTGATAATGCAATCAAATTTTATCAGGGTGTTTTAAAATTTGATAAAACAAAACCTGATGTTTATACAAACATAGCTCTTTGTTATGCAGAAAAGAAAGATTATAAATCAGCTAAAGAGATTTTAACAACAGCAAAACAAAGATTCCCAAATAATAAAACAATTCAAACTACTTTAGATAATCTAAATAGTACCATGATAGCTCAGTCTGCAAATGATGCGTATGATGCTTATGCTAAAAAAGATTATCAAAAAGCAATTCAATTATATTCTGCAGTAAACCCTGCAACAAAAGATTCTTTATTAGGTATTGCAGCATCCTATGAAGGATTACAAAATTCTGACAAAGCAATTGAATACTATAAAAAAGCTCTTAATTTAGAGCCTAATAATGCAGATATCGCATACAGTATTGGTGCATTATATGCAAACAAAGAAGAATGGTATAATGCAAAAACATATTTAAATAAAGCTGTAACTTTAAATCCTAATAATAATGACGCAAAAACAGCATTAAATGATATCAAAAAAGTTACAAGCCAAATTCAAGTTCAAAAAGGGACGGAATTATTTAATGCAACCAAATATGATGATGCTCTAAAAGCATTTACTCAAGCAATTACAGATGATAATACAAACTCTGATGCTTATTACTATAGAGGAATGATTTACGATGCAAAAAATCAACGTAATCTTGCAATAAATGATTATAAAAAAGCTGTTCAATATAACCCTCAACAATATCTAGCAAACTACTTAATCGCAGTAGACTATGATATTATTGGACAATATAAAAACGCACTAGATTTTTACAAAAAATTTGCGCAACAATATACAACAGAAGATGAATATTTAAAATACACAAAAACAAGAGTTCAAGAATTAGCAAAATATGGAAATTAAAGATATACTGAAACAAACAAGAGTTTCACTAGCACCAATGGCTGGAATTACAGATTATGTATTAAGAACCCTAATTAGAGAACAATCTAAAACCTGTATATTAACAACAGAAATGATAAGCTCTGAAGCTCTTCACAATGTCAAAGAAACAGATATGACAAAACGAGATGAAAACCATTCTCCAATTATTTATCAGTTAAGCGGTCATAAACCTGAATTGATGGCAGAAGGAGCAAAATATCTTGAACCAATGGCAGATGTTATTGATATAAATATGGGTTGTCCTGTAAATAAAGTGGTAAAAGGTCAAGATGGAAGTGCTTTAATGAAAAATCCATCGTTAGCTTATGATATTGTACAAGCCGTAAAAGAAAGCATAAATATACCTGTTAGTGTAAAATTTAGATTAGGCTACACACAAGAAACAATGAATTTTGTTCCATACGGGCAATATATGCAAGAAGCAGGAGCAGAATTTATAACAATACACGGACGAACAAGAAATCAAATGTATTCAGGAAAAGCAGATTGGAAAAAAATCAGAGAGCTTAAAGAAAATGTAGATATTCCTGTTTTTGCAAATGGCGATGTAATATCAATTGATAGTGCAATACAATGTCTTGAAGAATCAGGAGCAGACGGTGTTGCAATAGGTCGTGGAGCATTAGGAGATGTAACTTTAATCGCAAGAATAGAACATTACCTAAATACCGGAGAAAAACTCCCCCCACCAACTTTGGCAGAAAAAATTGAAACAATGAAAAAACACCTTGATATGGAAATTGAACTTAGAGGTGAAAAAGTTGGATTAAAATTTGTAAGAAAGTTTTATCCATTCTATATTTCAGGAGTTCCAAATGCTGCAAAATATAGAAGTAAACTTGTTGTTATGGATGATTATAAAGAAATCATAGAAGCATTAAACTATATAAAAAATAATCACTCAAACACTATTTCCAGTATGGTTTAAAATTTATAATTTTATTAAAAGTTTCCTCATAATTTCCATTAAAATTTATAGCTCTATCATCTAAAAAAATTGATGAAAATTTATTTTTAATATTTGTAATATTAAAAATATACTTTTCTAAATCATTATTTTTTAACCAATTTTTAACTAATAATTCATCTCTTACAGTATAAATTTCTATTCTGAAATATTTTGATAAGTTTTCAATAAATTCATAAGCTCCAACTCTAATTGATGGAATAAAATCATTTTTATAATCTCCATTATAATTATTTAAAACTCCATCTAAATCTATTGATATTATTTTTTTAGAATTTTTATTCAATATTAATCCCTTACAAAAATGTATGTTTTATGTAAACAATAAGTTATATTTATAATTATAATACTTAGTTATCATGTAATCAATTAGCTACAATAATATAATTTTAGGTTTTAACTTTGAAAAAATATTTATCAGCATACGGAAATACATGGCAACTATATATAAGTAAACCAATTGCTCAAATTATGGGAATTACTCAAGATGAGTATACTGTTAATTTAACTATTGAAAACAAAGTATTATATGTAAAAAAAATCCCTAATAATGAGCTTGAAAAATATAAAAATTTATTGTGTAAAAAACTAGTAAAACGCAATTCTAGTTTTGGTTTAACAATCCCAATGTCAATACTTGAAGTTTTAGATATTAATCCAGAAAAAGATATGATTAATTTTGAAATAAATGGGTTAATTTTGAGTATAAATAAAGCAGATTAATTTACTTAATTTACCCCTTGAATTTACCCCTTGAATTTACCCCTTGATGTGGGACAATATTTGTGAGGTATTTATTGATATGTCTGACAATAATTTAGTTTACATTTTAGATGATAAAATCTATATCAATTTAACTAATATGTGTACTAATGATTGTATTTTTTGTTTAAGACGAGATAAAGATGATGTTTGTGGTCAAGATATGTGGCTTAAAACAGAAAAAGCAACATCTGAAGATGTTATTGAACAACTTGAAAAATATTCAGACAAAATCAGTAAAGGCGTAACTTTCTGTGGTTATGGTGAGCCTACTATGAAATTTAATCAACTTAAAGAAGTTGCAGAATATATCAAAAAAAATTACCCTAATACCTACATAAAAGTAAATACAAACGGGCATGGTAATGCTATTAACAAGAAAAATATATTACCAGAATTAAAAGGTTTAGTTGATGAATTTTCAATTAGTTTAAATGCCCAAAACGAAGAATTATATAATGAACTTTCTCAACCTAAAATTGAGAATGCATATAATGCAATGAAAGAGTTTGCAATCCAAGCTCACAATGAAGGCTTTAAAACAACATTATCTGTTGTATCAGGTTACAAAGATTATGATGTAGATTTAGACCTTTGTGAAGGCTTAGCAAAAGAATTAAAAGCAAGCTTTAGAAACAGAGAATGGATTGAAAACGGATACTAGGAGTAAGGGGTAAATATAGAAATAAAACTCTTTGCCCTAAAATCTTAGATAAAAAGATTAAAACAAAATACAATATAAGTTATTGGAACTTACAAAATAAAGAAAGGCGAAAACATGCAAAATTTAGACAAAATCATGAAACCAAAATCAATTGCAGTTATTGGTGCATCTACCAAAGAACACACTATTGGTTCAGACATCATGAAAAGATTACAAGAATACAAATTCAACGGTAATATCTACCCTGTAAACCCAAAAGGCGGAATTATTGAAGGATTACAAGCATACACTTCTGTATTAGAAATTCCAGGTGAAGTAGATTTAGCAATCATCGTTGTTAATGCAAAATTTGTACTATCAACTATTGATCAATGTCACGAAAAAGGAATTAAAGGTTTATGTATTATCACAGCTGGTTTCAAAGAAACTGGTAAAGAAGGTGCAGAAGCAGAAAAACAATTATTAGAAAAAGTTAGAGAATATGGTATGAGATGTGTAGGTCCTAACTGTTTAGGTGTAGTAAATACTCACCCAGAAATCAGAATGGACGGATGTTTTGCTGAAAGTTTACCAGAAAGAGGAAATATTGGTTTTGTATCTCAATCAGGTGCTTTAGGTGGTGGTATTTTAAATATCTTAAAAGACTTAAACTTAGGTTTTGCTCAATTCATCTCAATTGGTAACCAAGCTGATGTAAATGCAGAAACAGCTCTTGAATATTGGGAAAATGAAGAAGATGTTGAACAAATTCTTCTTTACATGGAATCAATTCAAAATCCAGCTAACTTCAGAAAATTAGCTTCAAGAATTTCTAAGAAAAAACCAATCCTAGCATTAAAAGCTGGACGTTCAGCAGCAGGTGCTTCTGCAGCATCTTCTCACACTGGTTCATTAGCTGGAGCTGATAAAGCAGCTAACGCATTATTAAATCAATCAGGTGTTATCAGAGAATACTCATTGAAAAACTTATTTGCAACAGCAAAAGTTTTTGCAAACTGCCCTATTCCAAAAGGTGATAGAGTTGCAATCATAACAAACTCTGGTGGTCCTGGTATTATGGCAACAGATGCTGTATGTGAATACGGTATGCAAATGGCTAAAATAACAGATGCTACAAAAGAAAAATTAAGAAGCTTCTTACCTTCTGCAGCATCAGTTAAAAACCCTATCGATATGATTGCTTCAGCTCCTATCGAACACTATAAAGAAACTTTAAAAACAGTTATTGCTGACGAAAATGTTGATATGATTATTACAATCTATCTTCCATTCTTAGGCTTAAAAGATATTGATGTTGCTAAAGCTTTAATGGAAATTAAAGCTGAACATCCAGAAAAACCAGTTATTGGTGTATTCATGACTAAGAGTGAATTCTTCTCAACATTATCTGATATGGATGTTAATATGCCATTCTTTATGTATGCAGAAGAAGCTGCTGATGGTTTAAACAGATTAAATCAACAAAGATTATGGATGGAAAGACCTGAAGGTCAAATCAAAACATTTGATGTTGATAAAGCAAGAGCTGCTGAAATCATCAAAGGTTCTTTAGCTGAAGGTAGAGCTCAATTAACAACAAGAGAGTCTATCGATGTATTAGATGCTTACGGAATCAGAGTTTGTAAATCAGGTTTTGCAACAAATGAAGAAGAAGCAATCTCTATTGGTAATTCTATCGGATACCCTGTTGTTATGAAAATGACTTCTAAAACAACATCACATAAAACAGATGTTGGTGGTGTAAGAGTTAACATTCAATCTGAAGAACAATTAAGAGCTGAATACAAAGACCTTATTTCTAAATTAGAAGAAAGAGGGTTATTAGACGGTTTAGAAGGTGTTATCATTCAAGAAATGGTTAAAGGTAATCGTGAAATGGTTTGCGGTATCGCAACAGATCCTCAATACGGTCCAATGATGATGTTCGGTCTTGGTGGTGTATTCATTGAAGTTATGAAAGACGTAACATTCAGAATAGCTCCACTTACTGATATTGATGCTAAAGAAATGATTAAATCAGTTAAAGCATACAAATTATTAGAAGGTGCAAGAGGAACAACTCCTGCACAAATGGAACAAATTGAAGAAACATTATTGAGATTATCTCAATTAGTTAACGACTTCAAATTCATCGATGAATTAGATATTAACCCATTGTTAATTTCTGAAAAAACAGGTGAAGGTATCGCAGTAGACGGACGTATTAAAGTTCGTTTAGAAGAAGCAAAAGAAACACTTGCTGAATGCTGTGGTATGTGTTCTTGTTGCCACTAATATTAATTAGGTAAATATAAATACTCAAAGGGTACTGATTTTTAATCAGTACCCTTGTTTTAACTTCACTTGATTTTCAGAACTTAAAATTTTTTATGCTAAATAATATGCATGTTCTCCAACTCCAGGTTTTCTACTTTCTGGACTATAAGTTGGGTATTTAGCATCTAATGAAGCTTGGATATTTTGTGGCTTCGGATCAAATTGAGCATAGTTTACACCTTGTTGATAAGGTTGCCTTTCAACTTTCCCAGCAAAAGGGTTTTTACCAATTGGTGAAGCTGAAGCATTATACCAATTCAATTTATCAATACCTTGAACCATTATAAATTTCCCCATAAAAAATCTTAACTCTATATTTATATAAAGTATTTATTATTAAAAAAATTGCTTTACTGTTAAGAAATATTACAAAAAAAATAAAAACTGAAATTTAGATATAAGTATATACTTTATATATATGTAAGAGTTAAGTTTAAGTAAGTCGAGTAAGTTAAGTTAAAAAGAAGAGGTTTTCATGTCTTTTAATTTGTCTGGCAACCTGTATCATAGGGCGTGGCAGTTTCAAAAGTCTGCCAAAATGGGTGAACATAAAGTTGAGAATAATAAAACTCAATACACATTATCATTTACTGATGCGTATATAAAAACTTCAGCAGCACCAGTTAAAGAGCCTCCACCAGAAAAACATAAAATTGATTTTCTTGGATAAAGATATTTTTTATAATAAAATATCCTTATGGATTTAAATGAGTTAAAAAATAGAATTAAAATTAATAAGGAGTGTCTTTGACCTAGATAAGTTAAAGACTGATTTAAAAGATATAGAATATCGACTTCAAACCCCAGAGGTATGGGCAGATCAAAAGTTAGCTTCTGACTTAGGACAACAATCCAAGGAACTTAAACTTACTCTAGATATGGTTGCAGAATGGGAGCAGATAATTGAAGATGCCGAAGTTTCCTATGAAATAGGAGATGAAGAATTAATAGAGGAAATCAACTTACAACTTGATAAACTTAAAACTTCGTTAGACAAATTTGATTTTCAAAAAATGCTTAGTGGTGAATATGATGAAGCAGATGCAATACTTACAGTCAATGCAGGTGCAGGTGGAACAGATGCTCAAGACTGGACAAGTATGTTACTTCGTATGTATACAAGATGGGCTGAAAGCAAAGGTTGGAAAGTTGATTTATTAGACAAATCTGACGGAGAAGAAGCTGGAATTAAATCTGCAACAATTAAGATACAGGGTAAGTATGCATATGGATATGCAAAGGCAGAAAAAGGAGTTCATAGATTAGTTAGAATTTCACCTTTTAATGCAAATGGGAAACGACAAACAAGTTTTGCATCTTGTGAAGTATCTCCAATTATTAAAGATATAGAAAAAACGATTGTTATACCTCCAGATGAATTAGAGATAGAAACAATGCGTTCAGGAGGAGCTGGCGGACAAAACGTAAATAAGGTTGAAACAGCTGTAAGAATTTATCACAAACCAACAGGAATTGTTGTAAAATCTCAACAAGAGCGTTCTCAACTTCAAAATAAAGAAATAGCAATGGAAATATTAATTTCAAAATTATTAGAAATTAAACAACAAGAACATGAGAAAAAACTTGCAGAATTAAAGGGAGAAGCATTTGATATAAATTTTGGTTCCCAAATTCGTTCATATGTATTCCATCCATACAAAATGGTTAAAGATCATAGAACCGGTTACGAAGTTGGAAATGTTGATTCTGTAATGGATGGAGATTTAGATGGATTTATTGAATCGTATTTAAAAAATAATAATAATTAACACAAATGGCGGATAAATTATTATCCGCCATTTAAAATCCAACTATTTAATTGTCAAATCTATACTACTTTTGCCTCCTCAAAATAATCTACTACTGTTGCCATTACGTTATCAAAAAAGTTTTCGAGCTCTAAGCTTACTCCATCTTTCAGTTCATTTGCTGCAATTGAATCTGACACACTTACAAACTCGAAATTTTGATTTAAATCCATAATCATTTCCTCACTTAATTCTAGTAGACGATACTTATTACATAATTAGATTACGGACACTTTTCCACAAACTTTAATCAATTTATTTATTTTGTTACAATTAAAAATTGAAAATAGGATAAAGTTTAGTAATAATAATGGTTTTAAAATTGTTACAAAAAAAGCATGTTTAATTAAAATACTGCCATAACCATTTTCATAAATTGAGGTATTAATGTATTCAAGTATTCAACAATTGGGCGAACAAACATTAATGACAGTAATAAGCCTAAGTAAATTTTTAAAGGAATTGAAACCATAAATATGTTCATTTGAGGCATTAATTTAGAAGTAAAGCCAAGTAAAACATCTGTAATTAACAAAACGCCAAAAATAGGTAATGCAATTTTTAAAGATATGATGAATATTTGACTGACTATAAATATAATTTGATGAACAACTTCAGGAGAAAAGCCAAAACCATAACCAATTGGCATACTTTGAAAACTATTATAAAAAGCTGCAAATAACCAATGATGTGCATTTAGTGCAATAAATACCATAGTCATCATCCAAGTATACATTTGTGTAATCATAGGAGAAGTTCCCCCAGACATTGGGTTTAGTGCCATATCTGCAGATAATCCCATTTGGATTGAAAACATGTTTGCCCCAAGTTCCATTGCAATAAATATAACATTTGCACAATAACCTATTGCAAAACCAATTAAAAACTCTCTAAATAATATAATAGTAAGTTCAGGAACAGATGTTGGAGCTATAAAATTCATTTTTGCTTGAATCATTGGAAATACTAAGAATGATATTACAGCACTTAACCAAATCTTAACCTGTTGAGGAATTGGGAATGTTGAAAACATTGGTGCTGTTGCAAACATACCACTTAATCTGGTTACTATAGCCATAAATAAAATTATATTTGCAGGTGAAAATATGTCGAATAGATTAATCATTACCCACCTATCAATTTAGGAACTGTATCCATAAATTCATTGAATGTTCCAATAAATAAATTGAACATCCAAGGCATTAATATAACTAGTACAACTACACTACCAATGATTTTAGGAACAAATGTTAAGGTTGATTCTTGAATCTGTGTAACAGTTTGGAATACACTAACTATCAAACCTAAAATCATGCCGGCAAGTAAAATTGGGACAGAAAGTTCTAAAACCAAAACAAAAGATTTTTGTAATAACGTAATAATAATATCTTGATTCATATTCTACCTCACAAATCCTTCAACAAGTGATTTAACAACAAGATACCATCCATCTACAAGAACAAACATAATTAATTTAAAAGGTAATGCAATCATTGTAGGAGGTAAGAACATCATCCCCATTGAAACTAATACTGATGAAACAACAATATCAATAATCAAGAATGGTAAAAATACAACAAAACCAATTGTAAAAGCTGTCTTTAATTCGCTTAAAATAAATGCCGGTAAAAGACAATATGTTGGAACATCATCCTTATTCTTAGGTTTTTCAATTTTTCCCATTCTTACAAATAATGCTAATTCTTTTTCACTAGTTTGTTTAAACATAAAATCACGCATTGGAACTATCGCTCTATCAATTGCGGCTTGTTGAGTTATTTGATTTTTCATATAAGGTTGCAAAGCATTATCATTAATTTGATTTAAAGTAGGAGACATTACAAAGAATGTTAATATTAATGCCAAACTTGTAATAACTTGGTTTGGAGGTAATGTATTTACCCCAAGAGCCTGTCTTGTTAATGATAATACAATAACAATTCTTATAAATGACGTTGTCATTATAAAAATACTTGGTGCTAAGGTTAAAATGGTTAACCAAATAACGATTTGAACACCATTAGTAAAGTCTTGTGGTGTATTTGCAGGCTGCATTCCAATATTAATATTCGGGAATGAAACAGGAGCTGCTAATGCTGGAACTACAGACAAAAATGCTGCTATTAAACCAAACAAAGTATATTTTAATTTTCTATTCATATTTCTCTACTATCCCTATCATTTTACTCTCTTTTCTATAATATATGACTAATAATAAGAAATCAAAAAGTTTACAAATGTAAATAGCAAATTTATTTTTGAGGAACGTTATATTACTTGTATGAATCTCTCTATTAATAAATTTAGAACTATAAATGTATTTGCAAATGATGCTGGTAAAACTGCTAGGCGTTTAAATCAGCTAGCTATTCGTGAACTAAAAACAGAACAGATAGAATACACATATCCTAAAGCAACAGTAGAAGATTTGAAGAGGTTGACTTCTAAAAAAATAGAAGATACATACAAACGAGTTACTTGGACTAATCCTAATGATGGCAAAGTCTATCATATACTTGAAGAAGGAAGAAATAAAGAAGGTATAAATGTGAGGATATTATCATCAGAAGGAGAGTTTATAAAAAATGCAATTCTTAAACCTAAAACAATAGTAATATTTGATCAATTCAAAAATATGGGAGGACTAAGAAGCTTATTAAAATTTAAACGCGACACTTACCCTTCTCATGGCGAGATTGTTGAAACTTATTTAAGACGTACAAATCCATTTGCGACAATTAAACGTTTGGAGCATAAGAAAAATATTTTTGAGCAAATAAAATATAGAGGATCTCTTCCAATATCTCTAACAGAAAAAAGATTTGAAGAACTAAATAAGCAGATAAACAAAGGTGAAAAGGCTGATTATATATCAATGTCAGAAGTAGCTGTATGTGATATAGGAGATTTTTCTAGTACTAGTGGAAATATGCAAAAAGTTGCAATAGAATCTAATATTATTCAAAAAGATTTTCTAAATTTATCTAAAATTTTTAAATCAATCATAAATAAAGGCAGCCGAATATTTATGTCTGCAAGTAATGAATTAGAAAATCCAAAGCAAAAAGTAAATGCATTTCTTGCTATAGATGGCGTCGAAGGAGTTGGTAGTTTAGCTAGAAATGGTAAAATTGCTAGAGATTCAGCATCAAGAAATTCAATTTTTACCCAACATTATGAACAAAGAAGTTTTCAGGGGGAAATTGTAGAAGAAAATGGTGAGATTTTAGGTATTAATATAACAGGAAAGCCTGGAGCTGAACTTCCATATAATAAAAAGTACAAGCATTTGCTAAGAGATATCGCGGGAACATCTTATTCTACACCAATAAGGGTTGGTAAAATATCTTTGAATGATATGATGAAAGGAATTTTGTAACTTATTTCCCTAGAAATATTTTTTATGATAAACTTAATAAGTAACGATTAGAGAAGTTAGGGAGAAGTATAAAATGGGCTATAAAATTTTATCAAAAAAAGAACTTTGTCCAAACCAATACGAAATCACTATTGATGCACCTTACGTTGTAAGAAATGCAAAAGCTGGACAATTTATCATATTTAGAGCAGAAGAAAATGGTGAAAGAGTTCCATTAACAATTGCAGATGTAAATAAAGAAACAGGAGCTTTAACTCTTGTATTTATGGCTGTTGGGTATTCAACAAAAAAACTTGCTCAATTAGAAGTTGGTGATGAGCTTGTTGATATTGTTGGTCCTTTAGGCCAACCAACTCATATTAAAAAATATGGAACAGTTGTTTGTTTAGCAGGTGGTTATGGTGCTGCTCCTTGCTACTTAATCGCAAAAGCATTTAAAGAAGCAGGTAACAAAGTTTACATGATTATGGGTGCTAGAACTAAAGATTTAATTTTCTGGCAAGATAAAATGAAAGATGCTTGTACTGAGTTATTCATTACAACAGATGACGGCTCATTAGGTGAGAAAGGTTTTGTTACTGGTGTGCTTGAAAGAATTATGAATTCTGAAAAAGTTGATTATGCAATCGCTGTAGGTCCAATGCCTATGATGAGAGCAGTTGCTAATATGACTAGAGACAAAGGTATTTATACAGAAGCTAGTATGAATCCTATTATGGTTGATGGTACTGGCATGTGTGGAGCTTGTCGTGTTACAGTTGGTGGCGAAACTAAATTCGCTTGTGTAGACGGACCTGATTTCGATGCTCACAAAATTGATTTTGATGAGGTTATCAATAGAACTAGAATTTACAAGGACGAAGAAAGAAAAAGATCGGAAAATTGCAACCTGCTAAAAATGGCAGAAAAAGTTTAAGTACT
This sequence comes from uncultured bacterium, assembly GCA_949294335.1. Lineage (GTDB taxonomy): Bacteria > Cyanobacteriota > Vampirovibrionia > Gastranaerophilales > Gastranaerophilaceae > UMGS1585. The sequence continues at coordinate 105,291 of CASFGO010000018.1, forward strand.
ATAAAGGTTGAACAATAGTTCAACCTTTATAATTTTGAATATATTAAAGGGGGCATAGATGAAAAATACAGTTGTTGTTGGTGCACAATGGGGAGATGAAGGAAAAGCAAAAATTACTGATTTGCTTGCTCAAAATGCAGATGTAATTATTCGTTATCAAGGTGGCTGTAATGCAGGTCATACTGTTGTAGTTGACAATAAAACTTTCAAGTTTCATCTAATTCCATCAGGAATTTTATATAAAAATAAAATTTGTATAATCGGTCCTGGAACTGTTATACATCCTGAATCTTTTGAGAAAGAATTAAATGGTTTAATAGAAGAAGGTATTGATGTTTCAAACCTTAAAATCAGCCCCTTAGTATCGATTACAATGCCTTATCATATCGAAATTGACGGTTACTCTGAGTCTAATGCAGGAAAAGGGAAAATAGGAACAACTAAAAAAGGTATTGGTCCAACTTATACAGATAAATACGCAAGAATTGGATTAAAAATACAAGATCTATATTCTACTGAAACTCTATCAGAAAAATTAGATATTATATTACCGTTAAAAAATAAACAACTTGAAAAAGTATATGGTTTAGAACCATATTCAAAAGAATGTATAACTGCATTATGTGAAAAATATGCAGAATTATTTAAGCCATATGTTTGCTTTGAATGGCAAGATTTATTAAGAGAGCATAAACAAGACACAATTCTTTTTGAAGGAGCTCAAGGAGTTATGCTTGATGTTGATTATGGTACATATCCATTTGTAACTAGTTCAAATCCAATTGGAGGAGGGGCTGCAACAGGCTCTGGGTATGGGCCAAGAATGATTGATGAAGTTATTGGGGTTTCAAAAGCTTATGTAACAAGAGTTGGTGAAGGTCCTTTTGTTACAGAGTTAAATGATGAAACAGGTGATAAAATAAGAGAAATCGGTCATGAATTTGGTGTTACAACAGGACGTCCAAGAAGATGCGGTTGGTTTGATGCTGTTATTATGAAATATGCTGTTTTAGTTGGGGGGCTTACATCTATTGCATTAACTAAAATTGATGTATTTGATTCCTTTGACGAAATAAAAGTTTGTACAGCTTATAAAGATATAAGAAACGGACAAATTTATACATCATATCCGACAGATGTATTTATCCATAAATATTTAGAACCAATATATGAAACACATGCCGGTTGGGGTGTGGACATAACTCAAATAAAAGAGTATGATAAATTACCTGAAAATGCTAAAAAATATCTTGAAAGATTGGAAGAACTTCTTGAATGTCCAATATCTATAATTAGTGTTGGTCCTGATAGAGAACAAACAATTATAAAGTAGATAATTATATTAGAGGTAATTATGAAGAAGAAAGTTATTGGTTTCGTACACACTCATTGGGATAGAGAATGGTATAGAGAATTTGAAGTCTTTAGAATGAGATTATTAAGAGTATTTGATAATATTCTTTCAATGTTAGAATCTGATAAACTTCCTTCATTCTATTTTGACGGACAAACATCTGCGATAGAAGACTATCTTGAAATTAGGCCAGAAAAAAAAGATATTATTAAAAAACTTATATCTGAAAGAAAACTATTTATTGGTCCATTTTATTGTTTAATTGATGAGTTTTTAACAGATGAAAAAGTTATAAGAAAAAATTTAGAAATTGGTTTAGAATACTCACAAAAAATGGGTTGTCATGATTTTATAGGCTATTTTGCAGATACTTTTGGTCATACACCTAATTTTATTCCAATATTAAAAGAACACGGTATTAATACAGCAATAGTTTGGAGAGGTTGTGGTGAAATCCCTTCTGAATTTACTTGGGGGATTGATGAAAATACTTCGATAAACTGTATAAATTTAGTAAGAGGGTATTTTAATGATTATATTTCTGCGGATTTAGATATTGATAAAAAAGCTGAATGTATAAAGAATGAATTAGATAAAATAGCAAAGTATTCTGGAAATGTTCTTCTAATGCCAATAGGTGGAGATCATTTAGGCGTACATTCTGATATTAAAAATATAGTTGATGAACTTAATAAAAGACTTGATGATTATGAAATAGAACTAGGTTCTTTATTTGATTATATAGAATTTGTTAAAGAAAATTTTAAACAATATAAATATTATGGCGAATTAAGAGATAATTCAAAAACATTTACTCTTCAAGGAAGCTATTCCTCAAGATTAGACTTAAAAAGACTAAATATTGAAACAATACATTTGTTAGAAAAAGCAGACAGATTGAGAAAATATTTTAAAAATGAATCAAATAATTATGAACGATTAATAAACTATGCATATAAGTTTTTACTCCAAAACCAAGCTCATGATTCTATTTATGGTTGTTCTCTAGATGATGTACATAGAGAAGATATCGTACGTTATAAAAAAGTTCAACAAATAGCTAATACAATAATTGATGAAATTAAATTCAACAATAACATTACAGATACAGAAATAATAAATCTAGGACAAGATTACAATGGAACAGTTGAATTTAAAACAACTAAAAAACTAAAAGGATATCAATTGATAAATACAGAAATGGGATTTGAAAAAAACTTATTAACAGATACCTTAAAAGTCCCTGTAACAGAAGATTATACAGAAATTTATACATATCTAGGTCAAATTAGTGTAAAAGATAATGAAAGAAAAAAAATACAGACAATTAAAGAAGAAACAGACGTATTTACTTCAGATAAATGTATTGGTAATTCTAAAATATTCTTATCAATTGAAAATAATGAAATAAAAATTGGAAACTATAAACTTAAATTTATTGATTATATAGATAATGGCGATAGTTATAATGAAGGACCTGATGAAAATGATAGGGGAAAATTAGGAAATATTATAAATTCAAAAGTTTTATATAATGGAGAAATTCGTTCTGCAATTCATTTTCAAATAGATTTAGGTGATATTTTAAATGTATTAGTTACTTTGGATACACAATCTGAATTACTAAATTTCAAAATTGAGTGGGTTAATACATATACAAATCACAACTTACAAGTTGTAATAGCAACAAATGAAAAAATTTACAATACATATTCCGAAGATACAAATATAATAATAAACCGAGAATTTAATCCTGATTATGATATTCGTAAAAATCTTCCGAAAACTAAAGGGTTGGAAGCAAAAAATAATACAGCACCAATGCAAAGAGGTGTTTGGGCAAATGGAATTGGTATTATTACCAAAGGACTAACTCAATATGAAATAAGTGGTAGTAATATTGGAATATGTTTATTACGTTCAACAGATATTTTATCAAATCCTAAAAACCCAGCTCGAACAACTCCAGCAGGTCCACCAATTATGTTAAATGATTTAAAACAATTAGGAGAAAATCAAGCAGAATTTTCCATTTATATAGGAAGTAATAAAGAACTAAAACCTATGATAAATAAGGTTTATAACTACATGGTTTAGTAACTAAAGTTTTATAATTTCAACATAAAGTATAAAACATCTCCAACCAAAGTATAATTTTTGTAAAAATTATCAAAGTTTTTAAAATTTGTGCCGTAATATAAAATGCAAGTCAAAAAATATTATAAGAAGGTAAAGTAATATGGCACAAGAAAACTTAGGCGCTTCACTATTTGGGCGTTCTTCAAACATGGTAGGGAACGACCCACTTGAGGAAATTTTTGCACTTAATCTTGGAGATTTTATATCAGAAAACCTTATCTCTGAAGATTTAGCTAAAAAAATCGGTAATAGTGATAAGAATAAAGCTGCAAAACTTAAAAACCAATTAAGCGAACTTGTTTCAGTATATTCTTTTAACAAAACTCTTAGCGTAATAGGGTTTAATTCTAAAGATGATTATATAGTTTATAACTCTATAGCTAAAACAATGGCACAGATATTAGAAGTTGATTTATGTCATGTTTATTTAAAAAGAGAGTTTGCATGCGGTCTTGAAAATACAAGTAAAGATTTAGTTTTTGCAGGCTCATCTTTAGAAATTGAAGATAGTATATATTTAAAAAATATCGGATATAATTTTGATGAAGAAAATCCGGTAACAGAATGCTATCAAAAAATAGAAACTGTTAGTATAACAAACCCTGATGATGGTTTTGCTGAATTAAAAGAAAAAGATTTAAAATTATTTGTAGCAATTCCAATGCATAATAATGCAAATGTAGTTGGGGTTTTAGTAATAGAATCATTCAAAGATAAAACAGTAAGAGAAGAATTTGTCGATTTAGTTGAGAAAATGTCAAGATTATTTGGAACATCAATTTCTCTTCAAAATACAATCAATATAACAAATGAGCTTATTGATAATCCAGATGCAGATATTACAGATTTACGACATATGAGAGCAGAATTGACAGCATTAATAGGTGATTTAGGAGATAATCAAGAAGCGTTTGTTAAAGCACTTGCAACTGCTGTTGATATCAAAGGTCAATATAGTGTTTCTCATTCAAGAAATACAGCAGAAATGGCTAAAATGATTTCTACAGAATTAGGCTTGAATGAAAAAACAAAAGATTTAATTTATTATGCCGGCTTATTGCAAAATATAGGTAAAATTACACTACCAGAAGAACTTTTTGCAACTAAAGGCAAATTAAGCAAAGAAGACTGGGACAAACTTAAAGAGTATTCAAATATTGGTGTAAATCTTCTTATGAACATTAACTTCATGTCAGAGGTTGTACCATACATTTGTTACCAAAAAGAACGTTATGATGGATCTGGAGAGCCGGAAGGACTTGCAAGAATGTCTATTCCATTAGGTTCTAGAATTATTGCTGTAGCAGATGCTTTCTGTGCAATGACATCAGATAGAGCATACAGAAAAGCTATGTCAAAAGATGAAGCATTAGCAATTATGAGACAAGAAGCTGGAACTAAATGGGATCCGATAGTTGTAGATGCTTTATATGATAGTGTTCATAAATAACGATATAAAATCTTTTTCTTAAAATGCGGGGTGATAATAATTTATCACCCCTGTTGTTTAAATAGTTACAAATAGTTACAAATTACTGATGTATAATAACAACTGAGGGAGTATTATTTATGGAAAGTTTTGATTTAGGAATTATAGGTGGAGGACCTGCTGGTTATACAACAGCTCTATATGCAGCAAAGCAAGGTAAATCAGTTATATTATTTGAAAAAGATGAAATAGGTGGAACCTGTCTTAATAGAGGATGTATTCCAACAAAAATATATCTGCATGCTGCTCACGTATATCAAGAAATCAAAGATGCAAGCAAAATTGGAATTTTTACTGATAATATAAATTTTGATTTTGAAAAAATATCAGAACATAAAAATAATACTATCCAAAAAATTAGAAAGTCATTAGAATTAATGATAAAACAAGCAGGTATAACAGTTGTAAAAGAAGAAGCTCATGTTGTTTCAAAGAACATTATAGAAGCTAACGATATTGAATATCAATGTAATGAAATAGTTATGTGTTCAGGCTCAGTGCCAAAAGAAATTAAAGGACTCGAATTTGACCATAAATTTATAATAAATTCTGATGACATACTTAATCTAAATCAACTACCTAAAAAAATAATTATTGTAGGATCAGGAGCAATAGGTATAGAATGGGCAAGAATATTATCTAGTTTTGATGTTGAAGTTGTATTAACAGAAATCGCCCCAAAACTTTTACCTCTTGCTGATTGGGAAGTTTCTAAAAGAATTGAACGCCAATTTAAGATGAAAAAAATAAAATATTACACAGAAACATCAATCAAAACTATTGAAAATAAAAAAGTTACTTTATCTATCGATGAAATAATAGAATCTGATTGTATTCTTGTAGCAGCAGGTAGAGAAATTGTGAGAAATGAAGGAGTTGAAAAATTAGAAGAAATAAAAATAATTGGTGATGCTGCAGGAGAGATACAACTTGCTCATTATGCAACAAGCCAAGCAAAGGAATTAGTTCTAAATATTCCTTATGATAAAGAATTAATTCCTTCTGTAATATATGGAACTCCTGAAATAGCTTGGATTGGTAAATGTTTCAAATCAAAAGATGAAGAAGTTGAGTATGATGTTGTAGTTTATCCAATTTCTGCACTAGGAAAAGCACATTGTGACGGTTGTATTGATGGATTTATAAAAATAATATCTAAAGATAATAAAATTATAGGGGCTCATATAATATCACCGGAAGCATCTGCTCTTATTCAACAAATAACAATTGCTATGCAAAATAATGTTACAGTAGATAAGCTGAAAGAAGTATGCTTTGCTCATCCAACATATTCTGAAGGGATTTTTGAAGGAATAATGCAATTATGAGAAGACTACCAGACTATTTAAAAAGAAATATTATAGATAATGAACAAACAAAAACAGTAAGACGCATATTAAAGACCAAATGTCTAAATACGGTATGTGATGGAGCAAGATGTCCTAATAAAAATGAGTGTTACGGGAATCATACTGCGACATTTTTAATAATGGGAAATGTTTGTACAAGAAACTGTAAATATTGTAATATATCAACTGCAAAGCCAGAACCACTAGATAAGAGTGAACCTAAACATATAGCAGAAGCTGTTAGTGAATTAGGACTTAAATATGTAGTAATAACTTCAGTTACAAGAGATGATCTTCCTGATGGAGGGGCTAATCACTTTGCAGAATGTATAAAAGAAATTAGAAACTTATCATCAGATATCAAAATTGAAATTTTAACTCCAGACTTTTTAAGAAAAGATGGAGCATTAGATATTATTATTGAGTCTCAACCTGATGTATTTAATCATAATATAGAAACTACAAGAAATATTTTTAAAACAGCAAGACCTCTAGGAGATTATAATCGTTCACTAGAAGTTTTGAAATATATAAAAGATAACAGCAATATAAAAACAAAATCAGGTCTAATGGTTGGTCTAGGTGAATCTTTTGAAGATATCGAAAATACACTAACTGACTTAAAAAATGTTGGTTGTGACATTCTAACGATCGGTCAATATATTCAGCCTTCAAAACAACATTTGGAAGTTAGTAAATACTATACATTAGAAGAATTTGATGAGTTAAAAAAACTATCAGAAAAAATCGGACTAACAAAATACCAAATTGGTCCATTAGTCCGAAGTTCTTATAATGCTAAATTTTTAAACGATTAATTATTACTAGGTGGAAATGTTGTAGGTTGCTCAAGTGTGAAATCAAAATTGTTTATTTTTTGAACGGTATTCTTAGTTCCGTTTGTTACCATTTCTAGCTTTTCTTTAATAGTATATTTTGTGTCATCATTAGAATCTTTAATGAATCCATTATTAATTATATATTCGTTTTGGGTAAATATTATGTCATTAGCATTTGCATAAATATTTGCAGATTCACATTTGTAAACAGGTTTTTGACTAGATTCGTCAATTCTAACAAATACAAATTTATAGACATTTGCTTTAAAATCGCTAGTTCCTGCTATTTTTTGTGGTTCTCCTTTTTTTCCATTTTGTGTAGAGTCGTGAACTTCAAAAGATTTTGGATAACCATTAGTTGTTGCATCACCAGTGACTACATTTTTTACGTTGCCTCTAATTGATTCACTATTTGGATAATTTGAATTTGTTCCTATTGCAGTTGCATTTGTAATATCTTTTGGATTGTCTCCATCTTTAATTTTTTTATTAGGATCTGTTTCTATATCTTTTTTCGTATTGTCTGGTTGATTACCCTTATCTACATTGCCACCATCAATATTTCCAGTAACGTTAGTAGATGTAGGAGTGTTTATTTTAAATAGTCCACTTAAATTAGTAAAATAGTTTTGGAATGGGAAGTTTATATTGCCTTGTATTGTTGTTTGTTGAGGTTGCTTATTTCTATTAAACAACGCAGATAACCCCCATAAGCCTAAGCCTCTTATAGCCGTAGCAATACCTCCAGCTAAGAATGTTGAACTCCAAGAAGTATTAGTATATCCTGCACCTAGGAAAATATTAACTTCTTTTTTTGAATGAATTCCTTTGAATGCTCTGCCATATTCGCCATTATCAAGCCAACTACCATCAATTCTATATTTAGTAGTATCAGTTAAGTCAATGTTTCCATTGTTAATCCAAGTACTATAAGTATTAAATGGAGATGAAAAACCGCCACGTCTATAGTCTGACATGATACTTGCTCCTATTTGTAGTGTAACATATATATAAAGTATATACATATTATATAATTGCCTTTTTAGAAATAAAATGTAACGATTTTGTTACATTTTGATTAAAATATAAAGCTATAAATGATAAACAGTATATGGTTGTATAATAAGATAAAATAATGTATCATTAACTTGAGGTGATTTATGAACAATAAAATTATAATATTAGAAAAAGAAGAAGAGTCTGTTGAATTAATAAAAAATTATATAGGTGAAATTGATGATTTAACTATTGATGCTATATTTGCTAATTACGAAGATGGTGTAAAATATGCATCCGAGTCTTTACCTCATATTGTTATATTCTCCTCAACAAATGATAACGTTTATGATACTAAAATTATAAAGATGCTTTCTGATTTATCTGTAAATGTAATTGTATTGTCATTGAATTATACAACAAACCTTGTTATTCAAGCATTAAGAGCAGGAGCAAAGGACTTTGTTTCAAAGCCTATAATCAAAAAAGATTTTATAAATTCAATAAAAAAATGTTGTAAAGATGTTGTTAAAGCAATTAATAAATCAAATATAATATCAATTTTTTCAAATAAAGGAGGAATTGGAAAGACGGCAATTGCGACAAATTTAGCTGTAGAATTCGCACGACAAACCCGAGAAAAAGTAGTTTTAGTTGATTTAAATTTGCCATTAGGAGATGTTACAACATTTATTAATATTAAGCCATCAGTAACAATATCATCAGCAATAGAAACAGCAACTCACAAGGGTGCAGAAGCAGTATTTGATGCTTGTAAACAATATAAAGATACAAGTTTATATGTATTAGCAGAACCTATATATTTAGAAGAAAGTCATACAATGACTCCTACTCATATTTTTAAGTTATTCGAGTATTTAAGAGAATCATTTTCTTATATATTGGTTGATGTAGGTACTAATATAGATAAAATGAATATGAAAATATTGGAGCTTTCTGATTTGATATTGTTGGTATCAATCGTTAATTTACCTTTAATAAGGAATTGTCAAAGATGTTTAGATCTATTTAATAATCTAGGATTTGATGAAAATAAAACAAAAATAGTAATAAATAGATATTTAGAAAATGATGAAATTAAAATAGAAGATGTAGAAAAAGTTCTAAATCAAAGCATATATTGGAAAATTCCAAATAATTATTTTACGATTATGTCTTCAATAAACAAAGCAATGCCTGTATGTGAGATTAATGAGAATTCTAATGTTACACTAAGTTTCAGTGGTTTGGCAGGTAAAATAACTGAAGATATTATAATAAAGGATTTCATTGGTAATTAAAGCGTTTAATAACATATATAAAAGCTAAACATGCCCTAATAATTGTAAAAGATACAATTATTAGGGCATGTAAGTAATAAATTGTAGATATTTTAATAAATGTATATTATACACTTTATCTAGAAATGAGTAATGGTGGGTAGTTTAAAGGAATGTTAAATAAGTGTAATAAAAACACTTGACAAATAATTAGTTATGTATCATAATATAAGTGTTAAATGAAGTGTAGGTTAAACACTTAATTAACAACCGAAACGGAGGCTACTATGAAAGTTGCTAAGATAAATAACTATAATTTAAAAAATAATATAAAATTTAGAGAAAATGTTGCAAGTTCTTCAATGAACAATAGAGATGCAGGTCTAATGATTCAATCTCAAAGTGCAGCAGTAAAATTTGCAAGAGAACGTTATATTGCTCAAGAAGCAAACTCAGTTAACTCAAGTCCTATAAAATCATTAGGATACAAGTTATATAGAACATTTGGGTATTTAACCAACCATGAAACTCCAAAAAGCAACAATTCATTAAATGTTGTTGCATAAGTTACACATAATAGATAAATATATTAATTAACAGAACACATAAAACACCAAGTTACTTTTTAAAAAAGTAACTTTTTTTTGCAGGTTGCAGTAGAGGCTATATCCTTTCACTCAGGCGAAATTGATTAATATAAGGATTGTAAATAAAGTTCTATTATTATAAAATAAATTCTAAGGAGTATAAAAATGCAGATTGATTCACAAAAGAATAAAACCAGTTTTAAATCAGCTGTTTTCATAACAATTCAAAGCAAATTATAACTCAAGGTAATAATAGCTTTGTACGTAAAGTTAATAAATTGGTAAAGGAATTAGACAAATCAAAAGATTGGGATTTACATGTTTTGCCAGTTGGAAATAATAATTACCTAGCTTATTACTGGACTAAAAAAGGCGGTAAGAATTATTGTATGGATACAAGTATTGGGACTTATTATATAAAAGATAATAAAGTAGGTATATATGCAATGAATCCATCTACTTATGGAGATTTAGCGGATTTTAGTGCAACTTTAACTTATAATAATAATGAGGAAGCTAAAAAAGCTTATGATACAATTAATTCATTTAATATAAAAGAAACAACTTTTGATGAGTTCAAAAGACATGCTAATGCAACTTTAGCTATTGAAAAAGCTGAAAATTTTAATTTAAATAAGTTTTTAGGTTATAATCAACTATTAGGTAATTTACCTAATAGTAAAAAAATATTTTGCCTTCAGAACCTAAAGTTGAATTAAGAGAAAGAAATCAAAATATTATAAGAGAATCTGAAAGTAATCATGTAGCTAAATCTGTAAAATATGGATTTGTGGATAGGCTAAGAATATTATTTGGATTACAACCTAAGAAAAAAGGGTAATATTTATATTTTATCAATTACAAGAATCCCTTACGGAATTCTTTAAAAGTGGTGGGCAGGGCTGGACAAAATCCTAACTAATAATGTCTATGAAATCTCAGCAATGTCAGCGTACCTTGCTGAGATAAAAAATTGGTTGGAAAAATTGGACAGGATGAAATCGAAAGAAATGTTACATCACTAGCACATTTTATTTTTACGAGGTTTGTATCAGTATGAATGCATTATTATCACCATTGCTAGAAACCAATAGAAGAATCAACCATCAGCTTGTTCCAAAAGGTTCATACGCAAAAAGGATGCTATTAGCAGAACAATGCAACGCTGATTTCTTTGAAAAAATAAAACCATATATTAATGACAATGGTATTGATTTTAAAACATATAAGAGAATCTTAAATTCATATTTTAAACCATTAGGACTGAAGTTAAAAATACGTCCAGTAGCTGAATATAAAGATTATTCTGCGTGTGTGATATATGAAAACAATGCATATGAACTACAAGTTCCTATAGACACATTAGATAAAAAGTCTAAACAAAAGATTATTTCAAGAAAAAACATACCAATTTGTATGCATGAAAATTTCCATATGTTTAGTGATAGATTTTCATTGAAACAATTATGTCGAATGAAAATGGTAAAAGACACTAACTATAATTTATTTTTTAATGCGTATCATCATCATGATGGTATAACTTCAAAAAACAAAAAAGATATTTTAGCTAAAATCAATTCAATGGAAAAAATCTTTACTATAAACTATTCTGCAGAAGATAAGATCAATTTATTTCAATATTATCGTTACAGGCTAGATAATGAAGTACGAGCTTATAATGAATCAAAAAAATATTCTAAAAAGTTAGGTGTAGAATATAAACATGATACAGAAAATTACCACTTTGGAATAAAAATAGACATTCTAAAAAACAAGATAGCTAAATTAATCAAAACAATTCGAGGGAAATGTTGAGAAGTAAAATTAGATAGTACCTAACAAATTTTACCACTAAATATCTATTGTATAGCCAACACATACACACAAGACAATATTCACTACGTACACAACCTTTTAACGACTCTGGTCTCTGTACTTTCAGATTGCTAATTATAAAAATAATCTTAAATAAGTGGAATATAAAAAAAGAGACTAGAACAAATGTTCAGTCTCTTTTTTATGGTGGGCAGGGGTGGATTCGAACCACCGTAGTCTCGCGACGGCAGATTTACAGTCTGCTCCCTTTAGCCACTCGGGCACCTACCCATATTAAGTTTTCAATTTATTTGTTACTGTCAAACATAGTTTGACTCGTCGTGTATGTGCTCCGAGTGGCAGGACTAACTACCTACTTAACTTCAAAAAATGATACTTAATCATTTTTTGAAGGATCCGAGCCTTCGGGCTTACTCGGGCACCTACCCATATTTAGTTTTCAATTATCCAACAAATCTTGAGTTCAAAAATGCCCTTGACGAGATTTGAACTCGTGACCTCTCCCTTACCAAGGGAGTGCTCTACCCCTGAGCCACAAGGGCTTATGAAGTATTTTTGTTGTCAAAGTGTTAAAAAAGCCGGTAATAGGAATCGAACCTACAACCTACGGTTTACAAAACCGTTGCTCTACCGTTGAGCTATACCGGCAACAATATTATTGTATTAAGGACATAATTAATTGTCAACATTTTTGTTTGAAATTTCTAATTCTTTAGCAATTTCTTTTTCTAATTCTTCAGCATTAATAATAGTAGGTTTTTTATCCATTTTTGACTTTGCAATGATTTCTGACATCATTTTGGTTGTTGTATCTATTTTTATTCTTTCCATGACTTCATCTAATTCTTCATCAGATAGTTCTGTAGGAGTTTTAAAAGATACCATAACATGGCGTTTTTTGAGAATCATATAACTAACAACAATAATCCCCCATAATAAAATCCCTTGAATTATTCCTAGTTGTGGAATTAACATTGTTTTATTTGATATAAAATTCCATCCAGACATTAATACTATGCCAGGGAATGCAATAAAGCCTGCAATTAAACAAGTTAATATTGCTAATGCCATACATATTCCTCTAAAACCATTTATTTGAATTACTTTTAAATTCTTTCTCATTATAAACCCTTACTCGCTTATCATTTTTATAAATTCTTCTTCATTTAATATTGTAACACCTAAAGATACTGCTTTGTCAAATTTTGAACCTGAATTTTCACCTGCTACAACATATGATGTTTTTTTAGATACAGAAGACGATGTTTTTCCTCCATACATTTTTATTTTATCACTAGCTTCATCTCTTGTCATGCTTTGTAAAGTTCCTGTTAATACAAAAGTCATGCCCGCTAATTTATCAGATAGTCTTACTCCTCCTTCTTGTGGTTGAACCCCAAGTTCAAGAAGCTCATTAATTAATTTTATATTTGACTCTGTATGGAAAAATTCATATATACTTTGAGCTATTTTATCCCCAATACCTTCAATATTAGCTAATTTTTCAATTGATGTATTTCTTATATTATCAAGTGTTGTCAATTCATTAACCAATAAGTCAGCTGTTTCTTTGCCAACATGCCTGATAGACAGAGCTGTAACAAACTTTGCAAGTGGCCTATTTTTACTATTTTGTATTGCTGTATACATATTATAGGCAGATTTTTCTTTTACTAAATCTAATTGCATAAAGTCTTGCATATTTAACCTATAAAAATCAGCAGGATTTAAAACCATTTTTTTATCATAAAGTTGTTCAATAACAGAAGGTCCAATAGAATCTATATCCATAGCTTCTCTTGAAACCCAATATTCTAATCTTGCTTTTGCAACTGATGAACAATTTTTATTAGAACAATATAAATTAACCTCACCTTCTCTCTCTTCTAAAGGAGACTCACATTCAGGACATTTATCAGGTTGAATATAAATAGGTAATTTCTCATGTTCTTCTGATTCAACAACCTTTACCACTTTAGGGATTATTTCTGCAGCTTTTTTTATAAAAACTTTATCTCCGATTCTTACATCAAGTCTTTTAATTTCATCAAAATTGTGTAAGCTTGCACGAGATACAACGCTTCCTGCAAGATTAACAGGCTCTAATATTGCCACAGGAGTTATTGCTCCTGTTTTTCCTACTCCTAATTCGATATCTAATAATTTTGTTGATATTTCTTCAGGTGGAAACTTGAATGCAGTTGCCCATTTAGGTGCGCGAGAAGTAAAACCTAATTCATTCTGACAAGCAAAATCATTAACTTTGATAACAACTCCATCTGTGGCATAATCTAAATCAAATCTTTTTGTATCCCATTCTTTACAGAATTCTATTGCGCCTTGAATATCTTTTACTAATTTAATATTTGGATTAACTTTAAAGCCGAGTTTTTTAATATATTGAATACTATCCCAATGAGTCTTAATCGTATTATTCTCTTTAGGAAGTATTACAGTATAAGTAAACATAGACAAATCTCGTTTTGCAGTAATAGTACTATCAAGTTGTCGCAAAGAACCTGCTGCGGCATTTCTTGGGTTGGCAAATACTTTTTCACCATTATTAAGTGCTTCTTCATTTAATTTTTCAAAAGATGATTTAGGCATATAGATTTCACCACGAACATCTATATCTACATCTTCAAATAATTTTAAAGGTATTGCTTTAATTGTTTTAAGGTTTTGTGTAATATTTTCTCCAACTATACCATTTCCACGTGTTACACCTGTTGTAAATAAACCTTTTTTGTATGAAAGGGCTATTGCTAGTCCGTCTATTTTTAATTCACATACTAATTCAGGAGTTTTCCCACATTCTTTTGAAACTCTTTCATACCATTTCTTTAGTTCATCTGCATTGTATGTGTTGTCTAAACTATATAAACGGTGCTCATGTTTATATTCTTCGAATTTTTCACTAATAGATCCCACTCTATGGGTAGGACTATCAGGAGTAACAAGTTCAGGATTAGAAGCTTCTAGTTGTTTAAGCTCAGAGAACAATTCATCATATTCATAATCGCTAATTGTTGGATTATCCATTACATAGTAATTATAATTATGTTTATTAATTTCATCTCTTAAAAACTTTACTCTATCTTCTAATACTTGCATATAAAAATCCCTAATAATTTGATTATAATTACATTATCATTAATAATTCTCTAATAACTTTTGTAGCAACTGCAGTTGAAGCCCCAGAAGTATCATAATCTGGCGCAAGTTCAACAACATCAGCTCCTACAATATTGAAATCTTTTAGATATTTAAACCAACCTATTAATTCATTAAATTCAAGCCCACCAACTTCAGGTGTTCCAGTTCCTGGCATGATAGATGTGTCAAGAACGTCTAAGTCAACTGTAACAAAAATTGGTTTATTTTTTAGCTTATCTAAATCTTTGTAAGTTTTGGCAAGAGTATTGTGTTCTTTCATGAATTCAAATTCTTCTTTCATTCCTGATCTAATACCAATTTGTTTAATATTATCAGGATTTACAAATTTAGTAGATAGTCTAATAACAGCAGAATGTGAAAGTTCTTCTCCCATATATTCTTTTCTTAAATCTGTATGAGCATCAAAATGAACAATTGCTAAATCTTTGTAAAATTCTGATACTGCAATAATTTCAGGATAAGTTACTAAATGTTCTCCGCCTATACCAAAAACTCTTTTCCCATCTTTATAAATTTGTCTAACATTTTCAGCAATAACTTCTAATGTTTTTTTAGTATTACCTAATGGGAACTCTAAATCGCCAGCATCATGAAAATTACAATCTTCTAAATGTTTATCAAAAATAGGAGAATATTCTTCTAATCCCCAACTTGCAAGTCTAATTTGCTCAGGAGCAAAACGAGAACCTGAACGATAAGAAACAGTCCCATCAAATGGTAAACCTAGCATTACTATATCAGAACCTTCATAATCAGGATTTTGTCCCATCCAATTTCGATCTAAAAAAGGTCCTTTTAACATAATGCCTCCATTTCTTATATTTCTTTTATAACTTCTAAAACTAAATTTTTAAATTTTGATTTAGCAGCATTTGCAGCTTGTAAAACTTCTTCATGTGATAATCCAACTGTACTTATTCCTGCAGCAGAATTACAAATACAACTTAAACCAAGAACATCCATTTTACAATAACTTGCCACAATTGCTTCAGGTACTGTTGACATTCCAACAGCATCTGCACCTAACAATCTAACCATTTTTACTTCAGCAGGTGTTTCATAAGTTGGTCCGGTAAGTGCCATATAAACACCTTCTTGAAGAGCTATTCCTAGTTTTTTTGCACAAGTTTTAGCTAATTCTTGTAAATCTTTTGTATAAACTTCACTCATATCAGGGAAACGAGTTCCTAAAGTATCATCATTTGGTCCTATCAAAGGATTATCACCCATAAAATTAATATGATCTGTTATCAACATCAAATCTGACGGTTTAAAATAAACATTTACACCACCTGCAGCATTAGTTAAAATAACAGTTTTTATCCCAAGTTTTTTCATTATTTTAATAGGGAAAGTAACAACATCCATAGGATGACCTTCATAATAATGGAAACGACCTTGCATCATCATAACTTTTTTTCCATTAATAGTTGCAAAGACTAATTGCCCTTTATGCCCTTGAACTGTTGAAGTAGGAAACCCTGGTATCTTTGAATAAGGAATTGTAATTTCGCAAAATTCATCTGCTAAATCACCTAAACCTGAGCCTAACACAATACCGATTTCAGGCTTAAAATCTTTTATTTGCTTATTGATAAAATCTACAGTTTTTTGCATACCTACACTCCTTAACACAAAACACACTAAAATAGGGCAGAAAAATACTGCCCTATTTTATAAAACTTTATTAACCAACTAATCTGTCATCATCAGCTTCTGCAGCTTTAACCATTAAAGCATGCTCAACCGGATTTTCTTTTTTATATGATGGTTCTGTATATTCTTCAAACCCAAAATCTTCACGATTTTTTTTCATTTGACTTTCATCAACTAATTTTTTTGCTAATTCAGCAATCTCATAAACTAATTGATAACGGTTTTCAGAATTATCATTTAAATCCCAAACTACTTTTACAATTTGATCCATATTTACTAAATCCTCTTAATCTTACATATTAATTTTATAACATAAAAAAAATTTGTCTACGGGTAGAAAAGGGTAAATATCTATGGATATAAATAAATTCTTACTCATTATTAAATCAAATTAAGAGCAATTGAAGGAGCTTGATTTGCTGTTGCTAATAATGATGCTGAAGCTTGCTGTAATATTTGAGCTCGGATATAATCTGCTGATACTTTTGCGATATCTGCATCTTTTATTACAGACCTTGATGCTATCAAACTCTGAGAACTTACATCAATCTGATCTAATATACTAAACAATCTATTTTTCATAGCTCCCAATTCAACTTGTTTTGTATTTAATTGGTTTAAACAATCATCAATTTTATCTAAAAAATCAGGAGAAGTTATACCATCACCTGTTAAATCATTTAAAGCCGGTAATGAAATATAAGTATTATATGTTAAGCCACTAGATGAATCAGAATTAATACCAATTTGTAAATAAAAAGAAGTTCCCATTGTCATATCAGTAACATTATCAATATTATTATTTCCACTACCAACCATTGGCAGCCCTAGTATCAAAGTCCCATCATAATAACTATCTTTTATTGTTATTGTTTTATTATCATTAACAAAACCAACAAATCCTCCTACATTAGTTTTACCATAAACTGTACCTTCAATTATAGTATTTGTAATAGAAAAACTGTGCTGTTTTGTTTTACCAATAATGCCACCAACATTTGTATCTCCTGATACACTTCCTCTAAAATAATTACCTGAGATACTTACATTAACAGATCCAATGATTCCACCTACATCATTAATTCCAATAACTGTAGCTTCAGAATAACAATTACCTGCACCTCCAATACCAACAATACCACCAACATTATTATTTCCTTGGATTTTACCTTTTACATAACAGTACGAACTACTTGAGTAATTATTAAAGCCTGAAATCCCACCTACATTATTTAATCCAAAGATATTAACATCAGCATAACAATATGCAGTGCTTAGATAATATCCAGTACCAACTATTCCTCCTGTATAATTATTCCCACCTTTAAGAGTTGCATTAAATACTGAACAGTTTATAATTTGGCCTCCAGACCCAGAACCTACAATTGCCCCACAATGTGCATTATTCGCAGAAGTAATATCTACATTTTTTAAAGATAAGTTTTCAATTCTTGAAAGAGATCTATCACTTCTATTCGCAACTCCACCAAATAGACCCACACGAGAATAACTTGGTAAATTTATATACAAATTAGAAACAGTATAACCATTCCCATCAAATATACCTTTAAACAAATTAGAATCAGTACCAATTGGAGTCCAACCATTACCTGATGTATATCCACTCAAATCAATATCATTTGCAAGTACAAATTCGCCATCAGTTACTTTTCCTGCGTTTACCATTCTTGCCAACTTTGCTAACTCATCTGCACTTGAAATACTATATGTTCCACTTGTAATTATTGTATTTTCATCAACACTTGCAAGAGTTGTCATACCTGATGTATCCCTTACAACGACTTCTTTCAATAGACCTTGAGAATTCAATTTTAATTCCTTAGCTGGATTGGTAACATCAGATGTTGATGTAAACAATTTTTTACCATTATATTCTGCAGTAGATTTAATTCTATATAACTCACTTATTATTGAATTTGCCTCTCTTGTTATTGCAGATATAGAATCATTACCATATGTTCCATTTAATGCCTGAACAGATAACGCACGCAAACGACTCAAAGAATCCGACATTATAGATAATGTCGAACTTGCAGTCTGTATCATATCCAAGCCATCATTCACATTATCTCTTGCAACACTATATCCTCCAATCTGTGTGTCCATTTTGGTAACAACAGCATATCCAGCAGCATCATCTTTTGTCGAGTTTATTCTATAACCCGTAGTCATCTGCTGCAAGGCTCTATCCAACTCCAAGGATGATTGTTTTAATGACAACTGTACCATCAAGCTTGATATATTTGTATTGATTGTCAGCGCCATAATATTACCTCACTTTCTTGTGAAGTAATAACAAAATCATATAAAACGCTCAAAAACCCTTTTATTAGGCTATTATACCCCCCCCCCCCGAAATTGAAACAGTTTCGCAGCAAGGGTTTGCAGCATATTCAAACATTAATAAACAATTCAATCCATTTGAATTCATTCTTAGTTAATATCCCTAGGTGTAATTAATGCGATAGTATATACATTATTATTATAGATTATTTATATAACCCTTGCAATATATATTACAAAAAGTTTACACCTTATATTTTTTAATATTTTAGTTAAGTGTAGCAATAATAAAATTAACCCCTTCTATTGAATTATACTTGTTAAGACAAATATTTTTGCAATATTGAGTTATAGAATCATAATCAGTTTTATTATCTAAAAAATATTTTATTTGTTTTTTTAAATCATCACACGTTTCATAAACAGGAATTTTATTATCAAATAAATCTAATTCACTTCTTTTATCTGATATAAGCAATTTTCCACAAGCAATCGCTTGCATTGTTCGATAATTCAACGAAGATATTCCTTGAGAATTCATATTAATGACAATCTTAGATTTATTAATTGCCGTTGCCATATCTTTTTCATTATCTATAAATCCTGAGTAAATTTTTTCAATAGTAGTTTTATTTTTAGCTCTTGCGAGTGCATCTTTATAATGTTTTTCTATTGCGTACCATCTAAATTTAATATCAAGGTTTTCGACTAAATCAACTATCATATTTAATCGATAATCGGTATCAAGTCGCCCTGCAAACATAACGTCACACTCTGCAGATAAACCAAAATCCTTATAAATATTTGTATTTACAAAATGAGGCAAATAATAAATATTTTTAAATTTTTCTTGTTTAATTAATTCTCTATCCCAATAAAAAGTATAATTTTCATCTTTTTCTAATTCTTCTAGTAGTTCTTGCCAATAAGGTCCAGATGTTCTACATTTAATTTCGTCTGAGAAATAATTAACAGATTTCATCGTTAAATTATTATCTTTTTTTATTTTGATAGCCGAAAAATCATAACCTACAATTAAATCGTACTCATTATTTAATTGGAAATTGTCTTTTAATTCATCAAAAACAGTTACACTATGTCCAAGCATAGTAAAACCATCTAGTATACTAGATGTTGTTAAGCGTCCTCCAATACTTTCTGGTAAAATTCCTAAAACTTTCATTATCCAAAAATCTTTTCTTTTAATTTTAAAGCTGTTTTAGTTGTTGCTAAACCTGCTAATGATGACTCTTTAAGCATAGGCGACATTAACTGTCCTGTTTGTCTTACGGCATCGATGACTTCATCTAACGGGATTTTAGACTCAATCCCTGCAAGCGCAAGCTCTGATGATGTAACTGCGTGTATCGCTAAAATTGGATTTCTCTTAACACAAGGAACCTCAACTAAACCACACACAGGATCACAAGTTAAACCTAACAAATTTTTCATAGTCAAAGCTACTGCATTTAAAATTTGACTAATATCTCCACCTAGCATCTGAGTAAGTGCACCTGCACACATCGCAGCAGCAACACCACATTCTGCTTGACAACCTGCAACAGCTCCTGCTAATTGAACTTTATTAGAAATAATTGCACCTATTGCACCTGCTGTTATTAAAGCATTAATTTGCGTATCTTCATCAAAGCTTTGTTCTTCTGCCACAGCGATTATAACAGAAGGAACAATTCCACAAGACCCGGCTGTCGGACAAGCAACAATTTTACCCATTCTTAAATTCTCTTCTATTGTTGCTAAAGAATAAGTTATTATTTTTTCAAATAATTTACCTAAAAGTGCTTTATTACTAGAATATCTTTTTTGTAACTTTATACAATCATCTCCACACCATTGGCTTATTGCTTTTTCTGATGATTTCATCCCTGTTGCAATTGTAGATTTCATTGTCTCAATATGTAATTTGACGTTTTCTCTAATTGAATCAATGGATGTATCGGCATCAGTAGCTTCAATCTCTTGAATTAATTCATAGATATTCTTTTTATTTTTTTTACATTCATCAATCAATTCATCAAAAGTTAATATATTCATTAATCTAGCTTCCCAACTTTAGTTACAAAATAAACGTCATCTATTTTTTTTATATCTTCAATAATTTCATCTTGTGGGTTTGCATCTAAAGCAAAATACATAGATGCAGTTCCCCCTTTTTCATTCCTATCACAATGCAGTGATGCAATATTTATACTTCTATCTTGAATAATTGTACTTGCTTTAGCTATCATTCCAGGTTTATCCTTGTACATTAACAAGATTGTGTGATACTGTCCTGCTAAATTTACAGAAAAACCATTGATAGATGTAATTCTAATTTCTCCTGCACCTATAGAATTCCCTGATATCATCATTTCATCATTAATTTTGATATCAACAGAATTGGGGTGTCGACTTAAATCTTCTTTAAAATTAAAACAATACTTAATATCTTTTACTGAAAAAATATCTTTAGTTTTTACATCGTCTACACAATGTCCTAATATTCCTGCTAATAACCCTTTATCTGTTCCGTGTCCTTTCCCTGTTTGAGCAAATGAGTTGTATAAAGTAAATTCTACTTTATTAATCTTGTTATTATAAATACATCTAGCCATTAATCCTAAGCGTATCGCTCCTGCAGTATGAGAACTTGATGGACCAATCATAATTGGAGAAATAACATCAAATAAACCTTTGTTTTTCATTATATAATCCCTTATGCACCTATATAATCTTTGACAATATCTGTTAAACGTTGTTGCCAATTGTATGATTTTTCTATGTAAAAATCAGCCCCTCTTTCTAATGATTCATTTTTTAATTCTTTCTTCCCTGCAACAGACATTACACCAATAATTGGATTTACACCTTTTCGTTTTGCAATATTTTGTAATTCAGCCAATAGAATAAAACCTTCTCGTTCTGTTGGTATTAACAAATCCATTAATACAAAATCAAAATCTTTATCTTCAAATAATGATAATGCTCCATATACATCTTTTGTTACTGTAATTCTAAATCCTAAACGCTCCATTATCATTTGTACTTGATATGTTATAACTCCTAAATTATCAACTAATAAAACATTATTTGCACGAGATAAATCTAATTTTTCATCCTCTGTAGAATCAATGTTGTTACCTGTAACTGCACTTGCTCCAGATGTGTCTGCTAATATTGAACGAAAACGTTCTTTAATATTTAATACTTGTTTTTTTAAAGATACCAAAGTGATTGATTCGGGTAATTTGTCACCTGTTAAATCAAAAAAACGTTTAAGAAAATCTTCGTCTAAATCAATATTAACTATTCTCATTTGGTTTCCTCATTAAATTTACGTTAATCATTGTAAACTATTATATCAGAAAATAGCAACTTATTATATTTTTTAACATTATATAAAATATTAAAATAGGAGTATTAAATGTTTAGTAAATCTTTTATGAAGTTTTTAATAAAATACCAAGATAAACAACAAATTAAAGAAGAATCAATAGAAGTTATTGAGTTTAAACCTGTAAAAGTTTCTCAAGCTGCTAAAGTTGTTATTGCAGCAATTAAAGATTCTTATTAAACATTTTTAACATAATAATTTTCATCATTTTTCAATTTTGATTTTAATTCAAGTAAGTTATTTGAATGTAAGTTATTTTTTAAAATAAGTGCTACTTTTTCTCTAATTGTATATTCTTGAATAGTTGCGCATTTATTCAAAATAAAAAATAATTCATCTTCATCAATATATGATACAAAAATATTTAACCCTTCTAAACACCAATAGATTTTAAAAAGCTGTTTATTAATAGTGTATTTTTTATCTCTAAAATTGAAACTGTCTAATGTTTCAAGCGCATTATTTATAAATTTTTTAATATAGCTTACATATGATTTTGCAAATTCTTTATTATTTTTTAGTATTTTTAAAATTTCAATTATTTCTCGACAAATATTAGCATTTATATCAATAGTTGCATCTGCAAAAATTTTGGGGTATTTAACAAATAATTGAGAGTTATTGCTAATAATTTCCCCCAATTTGAAAGCAACAGCTTCTCTGATTTTTCCATCACAACCAGTTAAATTTGATATCAAGACATCTGCTTCTTCTTGTGTATTAATAGAATTAATTTCAAGTGCGGCAAATTGTTTTTCTGGCATGTTACCTTTTTTTAAAAAGTTTAATAATTGTTCTTTAGAATAATTATTTAAGCATAATGTTAATGCTCTTTCAAAATTAGCATTTAATGTATTTTCATAGCATTCGTTCAAATTGAATTCTCCCAATGAATACTCCTAGAGTATACCATAAATGATAATGACTTTTTAATAAAAAATAGGTTTAATGAATGATAAAGTAGAAGAATAATAACTTATAATATTATATAAGGAGAATTATATGCACGAAATTATTAATTTTTTACAAGATATTTTTATGATAAAAGAAGTTGCCCCACAAAGTGTTGGTTTATCTCAATTTAAACACGAAACAGTTATTGAACAGCCTAAAAAAGAAAAATCAATTAAAAATAAAGATATTAAGCTTTCGGATCTTATGAGAAGACATTAGGCAAAAAATAACCAATCACTATACCTAATAAGCCTAATAATATACTTGCAATAATATATTGTAAGCCAGTTTTTATGTCTGATTTATTTCCCAATAGTAAATGTGCTGTTTCACTTGAAAATGTACTAAAAGTAGTGAATCCCCCACAAAAACCTGATAATAAAAATATTTTAAATTGAGAATTAATATAGTTTAATAAGAAAAGTTTAATAAAAAATCCAAATGCAATGCATCCTAAAACATTTACAACAAATGTTCCCCAAGGATGACATTTTTTATTTATAACACCAGACAATATATAACGAGCAATAGCTCCTAAGCCGCCACCAACAAAAACAAGCAACATTTATTCTCCCTCCAAAAATTCTCGTCTTAATTTCGCTCGTTTATTATCCAAATGAAGTTTTAAGCATAACCTACAAAATTCTATCCCAAAGTAAACAAATAAAATTCCTAAAATAAGACTTACACAAACGTATAATAAAGCCTCTATATAAAGTGTTTTTTGTATATAAATAAAAACTTCATATGAAAATGTACTAAATGTTGTAATTCCACCGCAAAATCCTGAAGTTAGTCCTAATCTTAATTTTTTTGGGATATATTTTGCTCGTTTTAATACAAAAACAGAAAGAATTCCTAAAATAAAGCAACCTAATATATTAACTAATAAAGTTCCAAATGGTAAAGGGAATTTACTAGAAAGAACAAATCTTATTAAAGAGCCAATTGCTCCTCCTAAAAATACAAAAAATATATTAAGCATGACAAAATATTATTACAAAAAAAGCATGTTTGCGATAACATAATCATGTAAAGTTGATTTATTAATCATTTTTTACTTATGAGAGTTAACGAATAGTATCTATTGTATAAAACGACAATAAAGGAGGTCAAATGGATCATATTCAACTTACGAAGGAAATTGAAGAAAAATGCTGTGTAGCACGTGGAGTAAAAGGTACTCCAGCTCCAATTCCTCAAGAAGGTCAATGGACAAAATGTAAAGAAATTAACCAAATTTCAGGTTTAACTCACGGTTGTGGTTGCTGTGCTCCTCAACAAGGTACTTGTAAATTAACATTAAATGTTAAAGATGGTGTTATACAAGAAGCATTAGTAGAAACTTTAGGATGTTCAGGTATGACTCACTCTGCAGCTATGGCAGGTGAAATATTACCAGGTAAAACTATCCTTGAAGCATTAAATACAGACTTAGTTTGTGATGCTATAAACGTTGCAATGAGAGAATTATTCTTACAAATCGTTTATGGTCGTACTCAAACTGCTTTCTCTGAAAATGGTTTACCAATCGGTGCAGGACTTGAAGATTTAGGTAAAGGTTTAAGATCTCAAGTTGGTACAATCCATTCAACTAAACAAAAAGGTGTAAGATACTTAGAATTAGCTGAAGGTTATATTTTAGAATTAGGTTTAGATAAAAATAACGAAGTTATCGGTTATAAATTCGTAAATCTTGGTAAAGTTATGGACGCTATTAAAAAAGGTGTTGATGCTAAAGAAGCTTATGAAAAGAATATCGGTACATACGGCAGATTCGCAGATGCTGTTAAAACTATAGACCCTCGTGAAGCATAAGGGTAAGTAATTTTTATTAAATAGGTTATTAGAATAATAAATATAAAGGAAAATAAAATGGCAAAATTTGAAGGACAAGATAGACGTGAAGCAACAATTGCTAAAGTTTTATCAGAATATGGTTTCAAATCTTTAGATGAAGCTAACGAACTTTGCTTATCAAAAGGTATTAATGTTGATGAAATCGTTAAAGGGATTCAACCAATTGCTTTTGATAATGCTTCATGGGCTTATACATTAGGTTGTGCAATCGCACTTAAAAAAGGTATTACAAATGCAGCAGATGCAGCTGAAGCTATTGGTATTGGTTTACAAGCATTTGCAGTTCCTGGTTCTGTAGGTGATACTAGAAAAGTTGGTATCGGACATGGTAACTTAGGTGCTATGTTACTAAGAGAGGAAACAAAATGTTTCTGTTTCTTAGCTGGTCACGAATCATTTGCAGCTGCTGAAGGCGCAATTGGTATCGCAAGAAACGCCAATAAAGTTAGAAAAGAACCTTTAAGAGTTATCTTAAATGGTCTTGGTAAAGATGCTGCTTATATTATTGCAAGAATCAATGGTTTTACAGCTGTTGAAACTGAATATGATTACAAGACTGGAGAATTAAAAGTAGTTAAAGAAACTCCATTCTCAGATGGGGAAAGAGCAAAAGTAAAATGCTATGGTGCAGATGATGTATCTGAAGGTGTAGCAATTATGATTAAAGAAGGTGTTGATGTTTCTATTACTGGTAATTCAACTAACCCAACAAGATTCCAACACCCAGTTGCTGGTACATATAAAAAATGGTGTTTTGAAAATGGTAGAAAATACTTCTCAGTAGCATCTGGTGGTGGTACAGGTAGAACTCTTCACCCTGATAACGTTGCAGCTGGTCCTGCATCTTATGGTATGACTGATACTATGGGTAGAATGCATGGTGATGCTCAATTTGCAGGTTCTTCTTCTGTTCCTGCTCACGTTGAAATGATGGGTGTTATTGGTATGGGTAACAACCCTATGGTTGGTGCAACTGTTGCTGTTGCAGTAGCTATAGAAAATGCTATGAAATAGAATATTTCAATATACTCTAAAGGGCTACCTTAATTTAGGTAGCCTTTTTTATGTCAATAAATATAAGTGTCTTTGATTTACTCCAGATGCTCCATGTTTTGAAGCTATAATCATACAAGCAATAAATAAAAGACTTGCAGATAAAGAAGTTGCTAACTTCATTTTCCGTCTTGCAAAATCCTCTGATACGTTGTTAATAATTTGTTTAGATGGAACTACTTTTAACCCATAAGAAGGTGAATTCATAAAATTACTTACAGCACTAACTAACATAAAACACCTCTAATTAAAACCAAACACAAAAAACTACACTTTTATTTTCGTACTTTTTTTGATTTTGTCAAGAGGTGTTTTATATTATTTTAGTATTTTATTTGTTATTATTTTCTGGAAGTTTTCCCATTCTAGCTTGTGTTGTTTTGGGATCAACAATTGTGTTAATTTTTATGGTTTTTCCATCTTCATTATAATATTGAATTTTTGAAACATTGCCAGTTTCTTCATCAAAACTTGCAACTGTTTTGATTGTTTTATCTTTTCTAAATTCTGTTTCTTTTGTTGCTTTTCCTGTTTTTGGATTAAACTCTTTAACTGTTTTTACATAGCTTCCTGATTCATCATATGTAAATGTTCTAATATGTTTTCCTTCTGGGAAATTATAATCATCTCGTTTTAACATTACTCCATTTTTATTTTTTATATTTGCAGTGTATGTTTTAACACCATCTTCAATCATAATTCCTTCATCAATTATATTTTGTGTTTTAGGATCTACAGAACTTCGATTAAGATTAAATTTTGATTCCTTATGTTCTAAATTATATGGTTTTATTATTTCTGTTTCATTTGAAATAGATTTTTGGGTATGAGTGTTGTTTTCTGCAACAGGTTTGTTTTCTGGAGCAGGTTTGTTTTCTGGAGCAGGTTTGTTTTCTGGTACTGGTTTATTTCCTGTTACTGGTTTGTTTTCTGTTACGGAT
>CASFGO010000019.1 GCA_949294335.1 uncultured bacterium
AGAGACCACGGAGCTGGGGTAAATAAGGGACCAAAACCTCCGCATCATGGACATGAAGGAATAAAACCTGACAGACCTGGGGGAAATCAAGGGATAAGACCTGATAGACCGCCTATTGACAATCGTCCTCCGATAGACAATAAACCACCAGTGGACAACAAACCGCCAATAGAAAATAGACTACCGATTATTCCGAATGAAAAACCGCCGGTGAAACCGTTATATGGTGCTGATGACATGTTAGACCAATATCTCAACAACGAATTATGGTTACCGAACAGAGACCACGGAGCTGGGGTAAATAAGGGACCAAAACCTCCGCATCATGGACATGAAGGAATAAAACCTGACAGACCTGGGGGAAATCAAGGGATAAGACCTGATAGACCGCCTATTGATAACCGTCCGCCGATAGACAATAGACCTCCGGTTGATATAAGACCGCCTATCGATAACAGACCTCCGATAGACAATAGGCCTCCGGTTGATATAAGACCGCCGATTCAACCTGACAGACCGCCAGTTAATGATGGAATGCGACCTCATCCATTCCCTCATCCTGATCATCCGGGACATATTGATGTTAAACCTCAATTACCTGGATTTAATCCTGATATGGGGTTACAAGAATACATGAGATATGAAATGCTACGTCCAGAGCCACATAGAGATGCTCACAGGCCACATCATCACCATCATCATATGCCACCTCCACCGCCTGAAAAGACTATGGATCCTGAAACAGCTGCAGCTATGCAAATTATGCAGAATATTCAACAACCGACTGATCCTACAATTACTCAAATGAGACAACGTTTGAGTGGAGATGCTGCAGAGTTGTTCTTTACTGGTATGATTAATTTGAATGATTTATCAAACACTATAAAAGAAAACAGTAAAAGTGCTAAATCAAAACTTATATTAGCAATGGCAAACGCATCAAAACAAGGTATTGATAATTCTCAAATAAATGATACTCTAAAAATGGTTACTGCAAGTATGGCAGCAACTGAAAATAGTACACCATCAAAAATTCTTAAAAACATTATAGAATTGTATCTTCCTTGGTATCCACTACAACAAGGGGTTGGTTTTGATTTATCTATTGAAACTTTACCTGTTGATCAAAACTTCTTATCTGTATTAAAAGTTTGGATACAAACAAGAAATTATGGAAATGTTAATGCGGTATTGACATTATTAACAAGCAATTCTGTCGATATGAATATTCAATGTAATGAAAAATTCCCAAAAGATGATTTATTAAAACGTCTTAAAGATGAAACACATAATCATACAATGCAATCAAGTATAAGTGTAGAAGAAGTTACATCAGCAGAAGGATATGTTGAACCAGATCAACAAGCAAAAGTTAATTTATCATCAACTTATGAATTAAATCCATACTTATTATTAATGGCCCATTCATTTATAAAAAATACAATTATAATTGATAGTAATATGACACTAACATAATATCCTTTTGGCTATTGTTATTTTTTTTATTGATTAAATAATAATGATATGAATATTGTTATTATAGGTGGAGTTGCAGCAGGAGCAAAAGCTGCAGCCAAAACAAGAAGATTATTATCTGGTTCCAAAATAGATATTTATACAGAAGACACACATGTTTCGTACTCAGCATGTGGGCTTCCTTATTATATACAGGGGAATTTTGACGATTATAAAAAATTGATTGTCAGAACCCCTGAAGAATTTGGAAAAAGTAATATCAATGTTCATTTACAAAATCGTGTAATAAAAATCATCCCCAAAACGCAGAAGATTATAGTAAAAGATTTAGTTAACGATATTGAATATCCTGTAAGTTATGACAAATTAGTAATAGCAACAGGTGCAGTTCCATTCATGCCAGAGATAAAAAATATCCATCTTAAAAATGTGTTTAAAATAAGAACATTAGAAGATGGAATTGCTATAAAAGAAGCAATGAAAAAAGCAAAAAATGCCACAATAATTGGTGGAGGTTATATTGGTATTGAGCTTTTAGAAGCAATGGTTAAGAATAATATTCAAACAACATTAGTTGAAAATTCTCCGCACATAATGCCAATGTTAGATTCAGATATTGCAGAACTAATTACAAAATATATAGAATCAGAATGTAGTGATTATGTAAGAATATTAACAAATGATAGTGTAATTTCATTTAATGGACAAGATAAAGTCGAAGAAGTTATAACATCAAATGGCGAACATTTTGAAACAGATATTGTATTAGTATGTGCAGGAGTTCGTCCAAGAGTAGATATTGCAAAAGAAGCAGGAATTGAACTCGGAGAAACAGGTGCTATAAAAGTAAATAGTCGAATGGAAACAAATATTGAAAACATATACGCAGCAGGAGACTGTGTAGAAAAAACTAATATAATAACACATCGTCAAGTATGGCTACCATTAGGTACAAACGCTAATAAAGAAGGTCGCTGTGCTGCAGTAAATTTATCAGGATTTACAGAAGATTTTGAAGGTGTTTTAGGTTCAGCTGTCACAAGATATCTATCACTCACTATTTCTACAACAGGATTAACAGAAAAGAGTGCAATCTCTAATGGTTTTGATCCGGTTTCAGTAATGATAACAAAACGAGATAAAGCAGGTTACATGCCAGAAGTAGAAAATGTCACAATAAAATTAGTTGCAGACAAAAGAACCCATAAATTATTAGGCGGTCAAGCAATTGGTTGTGGAGATGCAGACAAACGAATAAACACATTATCTGTTGGATTAATCAATGGAATAACAGTAGAAGAACTAGTAGGAGCAGATATGACATATGCACCACCATATTCAACAGCAATTGATCCATTATTATCAGCTGCAAGACTATTAGTAGATAAACTTCGATAATGCATAAATTCAATAGATATGCTACAATATTTCTATGAATTCGCCTTATGATGAAGAGTTAAATAATATAAAAGATAGAGTGACTAATGCTTTAGATAACACTCAACTTTATCAATTTAAAGGAACTGTATCAAAACTATTAGGCCTAACAGTAGAAGTAAAACTTCCGGGCTTAAAAATAGGTGATTTATGTTTTATTGAAACAAATACAGGAGAGAGAAAACCTGCAGAAGTAGTTGCTTTTAAAGGAGAAACTGCTCAATTACTTCTATTATTAGACGGAACAGGAATAGGACAAGGGAGTTTAGTAACCTCAACAGGGAATCCAATTATTATTCCTGTAGGAGAATTCTTATTAGGACGCTTGATTAACCCAATGGGAGAACCAATAGACGGAAAGCCATTAGATACAACAGGTGCAATGTGGCGTTCAATAGAAGGTCCACCACCAGGGCCATTTGAAAGACCGATTATAACAGAAATGTTTTCAACAGGTGTTAGAGCAATTGATAGTTGTATGACAATGGGTTGCGGACAACGTTTAGGATTATTTGCAGGTTCTGGGGTTGGTAAAAGTACACTTCTTGGTATGATTGCAAGAAATTCAGACGCAGATGTAAACGTTGTTGCACTAATAGGAGAACGTGGTCGTGAGGTTAAAGAATTTATTGAAGACTCACTAGGTGTTGAAGGTATGAAAAAATCAGTTATCGTATGTTCAACAGGGGACCAACCTCCATTGATTAGACAAAAAGCCTTACTTGCAGCAACAGCAGTATGTGAATATTTCAGAGATCAAGGCAAAAAAGTATTCTTAATGACAGATACAGTAACTCGTTGTGCGATGGCAGGTCGTGAAGTTGGTCTATCTATTGGGGAGCCTCCAACAATGAAAGGCTATCCACCATCAATATTTTCTTGGTTACAAAAAGTATTAGAAAGAGCAGGTAACAGTCCAAAAGGTTCTATTACAGCTTTATATACAGTTCTTATGGAAGGTGATGACATTTCAGACCCAATCGTTGATATTGTGCGTGGTATTGTAGACGGTCACATTTTCTTATCAAGAAAAGTTGCCGAAAGTAACCACTATCCTGCAATTGATGTTCTAGGAAGTATTTCAAGGCTTATGTCAGCTATTGCAACTCCTGAACACAAATCTGCAGCAGGAAAAATGAGAGCATTGTTATCTTTATATAGAGAAAACAAAGACTTGATTGACGTAGGTATGTATCAACCTGGAAGTAACCCTAAATTAGATATTGCAATCGAAATGATGCCACAAATTAACGCATTTTTACAACAAAGAACATCTGATATTGTATCAATGGATTCTACAATTAATACACTTGTAGAGATGATGGCAAATGTTGATATTTAATCCTCAACTTTAGTTATAGATTATAATAATATAATAAAATGATGTCTTTGACATATTTCTTGTTAAAATTATAGTATGGCACAAGTAGAAATTGAACATGATAGCGAATTAAAAAGCGTTGGGTTAGAATTAATGTTTCTAACTCCTGAAAAATATGCCAATGAACAGGGAATAACGGCTGTTGAGTTATCAAAATTAGTCAATTTACCACTTGATACAGTTAAGAAAAAATTAGCAATATTAAAAGAAAAAGATATAGTCAGAGTTAAAGGAAACAATCCTAAATTCTGGCTTTTTGATGAATATAACTTTCAAAGAATGGATGAAGAAGACGAAGTATTTTTACTTTTATCCTGTTTTGATGACGTAGATTTTGACAAATATTTCAGCTATTAATTTTTTAATACTTTTTTATCATAATAAAGAATATTTTTTATTAAATTTAAAAGAGGATTTGGAAACCCAAACCCTCTTTTATATAATTATAATCTTTTATTCGAATTATAATTTAGAAGCAACCATTCTAGTTGTTTCAGCTAATCTTGTAGAATAACCCATTTCGTTATCATACCAAGAAACAA
This sequence comes from uncultured bacterium, assembly GCA_949294335.1. Classification (GTDB taxonomy): domain Bacteria; phylum Cyanobacteriota; class Vampirovibrionia; order Gastranaerophilales; family Gastranaerophilaceae; genus UMGS1585. Next base: position 4,837 of record CASFGO010000019.1, read on the forward strand.
CTTTAACCATGTTGTCGCCCATAGTCATAGTTAAAGCAGCGTCAACTGTTGATGATTGAGAAGAACCGATGAAGTCAGAAGAAACAAGTGGTTCTTCGCTGTAGCATAATACGTGTCCATCAGCAGCTTCTTTTAATGCAGCGTTAACAGCTTCAACTGTAACAGGTTTTTCTGTTTCGAATACAACGTCTACAACAGAAACGTCTGGAGTAGGAACACGCATAGCGAAACCATTTAATTTTCCTTTTAATTCAGGAAGAACTAAAGCAACAGCTTTAGCAGCACCTGTAGTTGTAGGAACGATGTTTAAAGCACCAGCTCTAGCACGACGTGGATCTTTGTGTCCAGCATCTAAGATTCTTTGGTCTCCTGTGTATGAGTGAACTGTTGTCATTAAACCTTTAACAACGCCGAATTTTTCAGCAATAACTTTAGCTACAGGAGCTAAACAGTTAGTTGTACAAGATGCCATAGAAATTACGTTGTGGTTTGCTGGATCATATTCATTTTCGTTAACGCCTAAAACGATAGTTTTGTCTTCGTTTTTAGCAGGAGCTGAAATGATAACTTTTTTAGCACCAGCTGCGATGTGAGCTTTAGCTTTTTCAGCATCTGTATAGAAACCAGTTGATTCAACAACTACTTCTACACCTAAATCTTTCCAAGGTAATTGAGCTGGATCTTTTTCAGCGAAGAATTTGATTTTCTTACCGTTGATTACTAAACCGTCTTCAACAACTTCAACTGTTCCATCGAATTTACCCATAACTGAATCATATTTGAAAACGTGTGCAGCATTTGCAGGTGTTAAACCTGGGTCATTGATTGCAACGTAATCGATTTCTTCAAAAATGCCTTCTCTAATAGCGGCTCTTAATGTGTTTCTACCGATTCTTCCGAATCCGTTAATAGCTACTTTTACCATAAATTTAAACTCCTTCTTATCGTAAAGTATTTTCTTTGACAAATTCATATTATAACAAACAAAAATACTATTCAATGGGGTAAAATATTTTATTTTTACTAATTATTAGCTATATTTTTAAGAATATATTCTAATAATGTTCCTTTTGTATCAGATTTTTTGTTTTTAAATAAAACTTTTGTTTTATAAGTTAATTTATGAATAGGCGATAATTGTTTTAATTTTTCAAATTCTTCCTCACTAAAAGGTTCTAAAAGTTTATCTTGCATAACTTGAGCATCTAAGAATGAATGTTTATACATACAATCCCATTCTTGTTTATTTTCTTTACTTGATTTAGAAAACATTGTAAAAGCATGCAAAAATGCAAAATAATTAAATTTGAAATCATTTACTTTCCAATATAAAGCAAGAAATTTTCTCAATTTATCTAAAATAATGCTATTTCCACAAGAAGAAATAAAATAACTTGCCATATTTAAACCATCAAAATCTTTTTCTTCATCATTTTGAAGAACAAACAATTCTGATTCTTTTATGTATTGAGGAAGTGGTTCAGTTAAATAAACAGTTGCATCTATCCAACAACCACCATATTCTGATAAAAGATATGTTCTTAAAATATCAGAGAAATTAGCTTGACTAATGATACCCTTATCTCTTTTTTCATAAATATAATCAGGAATATTTACATAATCTTTTATATTATCCTTAGTTAAAATAACTCTTTCAATATCACCTTTGTATTTATCAACACTAGCCATACAAGCTTTTATAATTTCAGGTGCATTTTCTAAACCTGTATCCCAATATTGCCAAATTTTGTATTGTTTATTTTGTTTTTCAAATGGTGGAATATATTTATCTTCTACTTCATTAATATATTTATTTAAATACCATTTACAAAAATCACCTTTTAAACGGCGTCTTTTTTTTCTATCAAATACAAATAGTTCAAAACAAGCTTTTACAAATGTATTTAAGCATTGATAAAATCTTAATTTTAAATATTGAGAAAAAGATAATTTACAATCATTTAAAAGACTTTCCCTAGCTTCAGAAAAAGTATCACACATCAAATTAACAGCATCATTTCCATTAAGTCCAACTGTTGTATTTAACATATTTTTCTTCCAAAGAGAATCTTCTTGAGAATTTTCAATAACAAACATTTTTAGTTTGTAATTATTTTTAATAACTTTTATTTTTGTTTTGTTACGCAAAGCGTGAGCCCAAAACCAAATATCATCGTTTGTAGGAATAACCTTCATAAATTGTTCTTTATTTAAAACATTTGAATGTAAACAATGAGGAGGATATAAAACTCCACCACATCCCACAGGTTCATTTAAATATGAAGGTAAATAAGTATTGTCATAGACATAACTTCTACTTTTTATTGATAATTTAAAATTATTATCATACTTAACTCTAAACGCATGGCGAGCATGAATACATTCAGGATTTTTCAAATAAGAATCATACAAAAATTCTAATAATCTTGAATCATAATAATTATCATCATCAACAGTTACAATAATATCATCAGGATATTCAATTAATGAAGGTATCAATTTTTTAAAAGATTTAATATCTTCACACCATTTAATAGTTAATCCAAATTCTTGTAATCTGGTTAAATTTTCTGGTAATTCTCTATTAGGGAATTGAGAATCTGCAAGCCAAAGAACTATTTCATCAGGTTTTAATGTTTGTTGCAATAAAGTTGAAATTGTTTTATAAACTAAATTAATTCTTGCAGGAAATGTTGTTAAAGAAACAATAAGTCTAGGATTTCTTTTTTCTTTTGTAACTCCTAATTCTTTAACTTCTTTAAAATCAAAATCTACCTTATGTTTTTTGCAAAATTTTATTCCAAAAATTCTAATTACAGTATGTTCATCAATATCTTGTATTGAAAAAAAAGCAGATAAAGAACTTTTTAAATTTTGCAAAATTGAAACTTTTTCATTAAACATAGGATAATAATAACACAAAAAAGAATAGTAAAAAACCCGTACTATATGCCTGTTAAAAATAACAAACATATCCCTGATAATAATTTCTATGATAAAAAAAGCACAAGATACAGTAGGAAAAAATATCAAGAAATATCGTCTTGATAGAAGACTAACACAAGAACAACTAAGTGAAATGTGTGAAATTTCTTGTGATTATTTATCAGAAATCGAACGAGGCAAAAGACATCCAAGTATGAAACGCTTAGATGCTATAGCAGAAGCTTTAAATGTAGATTCTTATAAATTAATTATGCCTTAATTCATTTAATTTTTTATATAGTTCTATTTCTTCATTAGATAAGTCTTTAGGAACAACTATTTTTATTCTAGCCTTAAGTTCTCCTAAATTTCCATTTTTATCAGGAAGGCCTAATTTTTTCAATCTTAAAGATTGACCAGAAGAAACTTTTGGAGGTATTTTAATATTAACTTTTCCATGAGGTGTTGTAATTTCTTTTTGGCAACCCAACACAGCTTGAGATGGAGTAATTTCAACATCTTTGATTAATGTTGAACCATCTATTTCATATTCAGAATCTTTAATATGTATAACTAAATATAAATCACCTTTTCTTCCATAAGAATCTATTTTACCTTCACCTTTAAGACGAATTTTTTGACCTTCAGAGACATTTTTAGGAAGTTTAACTTTTACAGACTTAACTGTATTTGTGTATCCAGTACCTGCACAATGAGAGCAAAAACCTCCATTAGGTGGACATTGGGTACATTTTTCCATTTCGTTAAATTTAACATTAATAGGATCAGAACTCATTAAATCCTTTAAAGAAACATTTAAAGATTTTGTTATATCAAGATTTTCAGATGATTTAGCAGATTGTCTGGATTGTCTTTGAGTATTAGCTCCACCAAAATCAAAACCTGAAAAACCTCCTGTAGAGCGAGCTTGTTGCCCTGACATAAAATCACCAAATAATGATGAGAAGAAATCAGAGAAACCTCCTGCACCACCTGTAAAATCAAAACTTTGAGCTCCGCCTTGATTAAAATTAAATCCAAATTGTTCAAAACCAGGAGGAGGAGTATAATCAGCACCACCTTGCCAATTAGAACCTAGACTATCATATCTTTGACGTTTTTGTTTGTCACCTAAAACTTCATAAGCCTCATTAATATCTTTAAATTTTTGTTCTGCTTCTTTTGTTTTATTAACATCAGGGTGATATTTTCTTGCTAATTTTCTAAATGCAGATTTTATTTCTTTCTCATCGGCATCTCTTTTTACACCCAATATTTCATAATAGTCTTTGTATTGCATATTAATCTATCTCCTATATTAATGATAATATAAATTTTATAAAATTAGATAGAATTAATATTTTTTTAATCATGTTAAAAGACCGACTCAAATGAGCCGGTCTTAAAATTCAAAACTTTTTAATTATGCCATTCTATTAAAGGCAGCCATTTGATCAGCTTTACGTTTTTCATTATGATTTAATAAACCGTCAACTGAAGCCCCGATAACTAAACCACTAACAAGAGTTTTAATAGCAGGACCAATAGCTAATAATGCAGCTTTAGGATTTTTTGTTGTTACAGCTAAAATAGCTGCACTAGCAACACCAGCTAAAACACCTAAACCAACACCTACTTTTTTAGCAGCATTTGTATGGTAATAAGGATTTCCTTGTTTTGTCATACGAATATTTTTTGTCTCTTTGTTTTTTTGAGGTTTTACAGAACTAACACCCATAACCGGAGTTTTACCAAATGATACTACCATACACACCTACTTTCTTTTAATAACCTTTACAATTACTAGAAAAAGATTTTTTTAAATTTTTTGCTATTTTATTAAAATTTGTTTACAAAAAATATTAAAAGTGATATATTACATGACAAAAAAGAAAGGAGAGTGAATTATGAAAAGACTCTTATTAACAGTTTTAACATTATGTTTAATGTGTTCAGTAGTTACAGCAAAACCTTGTAAAAAAGGTTGTCCTGTTGCTCCTCAAACAGCACAAGAAACAGTCGTAGACAAATGCACTTGTCCAAATTGTGATTGTGACAAATGCGATTGTAAATGTACAAAAAAAGATTGTACTTGCCCTGCTTGTGAAGCAGCAAAATCACAGTTAGAAAAATGCAATTGTCCTCAATGCACGAAAAATGGAGAAGAAAAAGATTGTGCATGTCCTGATTGTGAAAAAGCAAAATCTCAATTAGAAAATTGCGATTGTCCTAATTGTGTAAAACCAACTTGTTCTTGTCCTGATTGCAATTGTGACAAATGTAATTGTAAACAAGAAGAAAAAGACTGTACTTGTCCAGAATGTGAAAAAGCAAAACAACAATTAGAAAATTGTGATTGCCCTAAATGTACACCTAAAAAATAATTTTTATTAATTAAAAAAAAGACCGGTTTAATATGAACCGGTCTTTTTTATTGAAAAATTGAAATAATTATTTCCAACTATTTAAATAATTTTGTTGTTCTTCTGTTAGAGTATCAATTTGAATACCCATTGCTTCTAATTTTAGAGAAGCAATTTTTTCATCAACTTCATGAGGAAGAGTATATAATTTATTTTCTAACTTACCATGATTTTTAACAACAAATTCAATACCTAAAGCTTGGTTTGCAAAACTCATGTCCATAACAGATGCCGGATGGCCTTCTGCTGCAACTAAGTTTACTAATCTACCTTCTGCTAAAACATAAACAGATTTACCATTTGGAAGTTTATACTCATCCATAAATGGTCTAATTCTATTAATTTCAACAGCAATTTTTTTCAAATCAGGAACATTAACTTCATGATCAAAGTGACCAGCATTAGCTAAAATAGCACCATCTTTCATTTCTAAAATATGATGAACATCAACAACATGAATATCACCTGTAATAGTTAAGAAAACATCACCTTCTTTAGCAGCTTCAGCTATAGGCATAACTCTATAACCTTCCATAGCAGCTTCTAATGCTTTTAATGGGTCAACTTCGCATACGATAACATTAGCACCTAATGCTTTTGCTCTCATTGCACAACCTCTTCCGCACCATCCGTATCCTGAGATAACAACTGTTTTACCAGCTAAAAGAATATTTGCAGCACGGAAAATACCATCCATTGAACTTTGGCCTGTTCCATATCTATTATCATATAAATGTTTTGTTAAACTTGTATTAACACCAACTGCAGGGAATAATAATTTACCTTCTTTTTCTAATGCTTCCAATCTTATAATACCTGTAGTTGTTTCTTCAGTAGAACCAATTAATTTTTTAGCAATTTCTGGTCTTTCAGCATGAATTGTTGCAACAATATCACAACCATCATCAATAACTATATCTGGATTATGATCTAATGCAGCATTAACATGTTTTTTATAAGTTTCAACTGATTCACCTGCATAACCTTGAACTGGAATTCCCCAGTATTTTACTAAAGCTGCAGCAACATCATCTTGTGTAGACAATGGATTTGAAGCAACTAAAATTGCATCAGCACCACCAGCTTTCATTACTGTACATAAAGCAGCTGTTTCTTTTGTAATATGAACACAAGCTGATAATTTTAAACCCTTAAAAGGTTGTTCTTTAATAAATCTTTCTTGAATTTTTCTTAAAACAGGCATATCTTTTAAAGCCCATTCGATATTATTTTTACCTTGTTCAGCAAGGTTAATATCTTTAATATCTGATTTACTTAATGCGTCAGAAGTTTTTTCTAAAACCATACTTGTCATTCCCTAATCCTCTTTTATTGAGTAACATAAATAATTGTTTTTATAACACTTATATTTTATCATAATCTTTTTTTATTTCATAAAAATTATATTTAATTTTATTATTCTTAACAAGATAGCAAAAATTTTTTTTATAGTTTTTCATGCTGATATAAAAAAATTTAGGAGTATTTAAAATGAGTCATTTACCCATAAATAATTTATCAATAAGTTATTCACCATCAATTTCAAATCCAAAATTAAATCCAAACAAACCGTATGTAAGTAAATTAGTAAATGTTGATTCAATAACAAAAATAGGAGAACCTGTTGATAAATCAACAATACCTACAAAAATGATGTTAAACTTATTAAAAAGTGGTTTAACAGGAAAACCAGCTAATGAAAAACTATTTAAAGGTAGAAGTTATGAAGATTGGGTAAATATGTATAATTTATCACATCAAAATGCAGTAATGCCAGTTGTATTTGATGGTTTAGAAAAAAATCCGAACATTAAAATACCTGAAGATGTAAAAACAAATATGCAAATAAATAAACATTTTGCAAGGGAATACCATGGACAACAAGAATGGGTTTTAAAAAAATTCACAGAAATGACATCTTCTAATGAAGTTGATACTGTCCAAATGAAAGGTATAGGTTTTTCAATGAATTATCCAAATCCAACATCTCGATTTGGAGGAGATATAGATATATATAATTATAAACACGGAACAGACCCATCAGACCCTAAAAATAATATGTCATTTGAAGTTGATAAATTAGCTAAAAAATATGGAATGGAATATGAAGATCACGGATATAAACATAGCCAAATAACCTATAAAAAAATGCCAATAGAAAATCATAGAAATTTCTTAAATGTAGAATCATCTCCTTTAGCAAAAAAAATGAATAAATATTTATATAAAGTTTTAAAACCAACAGAAGAAATATTACCTCATGGAACAAAAATATTAGTCCCATCAAAAGAATTTAATACTGTATTTATTTCATTCCATGCAATGCAACATTATGTAGGAGGAGGTATTAATTTTCACCACTTAGCAGATTGGGCAGTACATGTAAATAAACATGGATTAAAAGTACCTGAAGAAGCAAAAGGTACAAAATTAGAAGAATTTATGTATGCATTTACAAATCTAGCAAACAAACATTTAGGAACAAATGTAAAAGTTCCAGAAAATAAAAAATTAGAAGATTCTATATTTAATAAAATACTTAATCCAAATAAAACAGAATCAGGGCTAACAAAACCAAATACAAAAAATCCTTTAAAAATATTTGCTTATAAATATCAATCAATAATTGAAAGAACAGCAAGACAAAATGAATTTTGGGGAACAAAAAATACTGTTGCTGGAAATATTTTTAAATCATTTATACAACACTTAAAAAATCCTAAAACATTTATAAATGTATTTACAAAATTATAATTTCTCAAATGCTACATTAATAAAAATATAATTTTTATTAATGTCAACAATAGCCCATCTTAAAGGGATTATCATATATAAATTTTTCAGTTGAGACTCAATATACTCAACTGAAAAATCTCCTATATTTTTAATTTTAAAAATTTTAGATTTAATTTGCATTATTCCACAGTAACTGATTTTGCAAGATTTCTAGGTTGATCAACATCTTTACCTAAGAATTCCGCAATATAATAAGCTAATAATTGTAAAGGAATGATAGCAATGATTGGTGATAAATATTCATCAACATCAGGAATTCTAATAATATCCTCAAATAAATCATTTAATTTTTCATCATCAGAATTAGTTAAAGCAATCATTCTAGCATCTCTAGCTTTTGCTTCTTCACTATTTGACAAAATTTTATCGTAAACCATACCCTTCATCATAATAGATAATACAGGCATAGATTCATCTAACATAGCAATAGGACCATGTTTAAGTTCTCCAGCAGGATATCCTGTTGCATTAATATAACTAATTTCTTTTAACTTTAAAGCACCTTCCAAAGCTGTAGCATAATTTAAACCACGAGCAACAAATACAAAGTTTTTAAAATTAGCATATTTTTTAGCAATCTCTTGAATTAATTTTTTATGATCTAATATTTCTTCTGCTTTTTCAGGTAAAGTTATTAATCCATGCTTCAAAGCCATAAGTTTAGCAGATTCAATAGAACCTTTAATTTCCGCAATATGTAAAGCTAATAAATAGAAAGAAATTAACTGTGCCATATAAGATTTAGTAGCAGCAACAGAAACTTCAATTCCAGCATTAACAGGAATTAAACTATTAGCTTCTCTTGCCATAGTAGAATCAGGTCTATTTGTAATAATCAATATATGAGAGCCTTGTTTTTTAGACTGTTTAACAGCAGTAATAGTATCAGCTGTTTCACCTGATTGAGAAACACCAATAACTAAAGTTTTATCATTTGTTGTTGTTTTTCTATAAATAAACTCACTAGAAGGTTCAACATCAACTGATATTCCGCAAAAATCTTCAAGAATATATTTTCCAATCATAGCAGCATGTAAAGATGTTCCACAAGCTACTATTTGTATTCTATCAAGTTTTTTTATTGTATCTAAATCAAGTTTAACTTCATCAAGTTTAATTGGTTGATTATCAGCAATTATTTTACCTGATAAAAGATTTCTAATAATACTAGGCTGTTCATGAATTTCTTTAAGCATAAAATGTTTAAATCCCATTTTACTTAAAGAAACAGATTCCCAAGGTAAAGTTTCAATATGTGGTTGTAACTCAACACTAAAACTATTAATCAATTTCATAGAATCAGGAGTTAAAGTAACAATTTGATTATCGTCTAAATAAACAGCTGTTTTAGTATAATCAATAATCGCAGGAACATCAGATGCAACATAGTATTCATTTTGTCCTATACCTACAAGTAAAGGAGCGTTTCTCTTTGTAGCAACAATAGTGTTAGGAACATCTTGATGCATAACACAAATTGCATAAGCACCATTAATTTGTTTTGTAGCAAGTCTAACAGCATCAGTCAAATTATTAACTTTACCATATTCTCTAGCGATTAAATGAGCTAAAGTTTCAGTATCTGTTTCAGAACGGAAAACACAACCATCATTTTTTAGTTCTTCTCTTAATTCTTTAAAATTTTCAATAATACCATTGTGAACAATAACTAATTTTCCACAAGTACAAGAATGAGGATGTGCATTAATTGTATTAGGAGCACCGTGAGTAGCCCATCTAATATGTCCTATACCCATTGTTGAAGATTTTAAATAATCTTTTTTAGGTTCTACAAGATTTTTTAAATTTTGAAGTTTACCTTCTTCTTTATACATTTCAATTTTATTATCAACACTAACAGCAATACCTGCTGAATCATATCCACGGTATTCTAATTTTGTTAATCCATTTAATAAAATATCAACAACAGATTTTTTACCTACATATCCTACAATTCCACACATTATATAAATCTCTCCAATTAAAATTCTAGCTTTTAAAAACATACTACCATAAATTGATTAAAATTAAAGGGGCTTTACAAAAGTTTTATATTTATTCAATAAAAAAATTCATCCACATAAATGTTGTAAATGCAAATAAATTTATTAAAAATTAAGATATGAAAAAATTAATAATATTATTACTTATATTATCTATTGGATTATGTTCATTTGCAGCAAAAGAAAAAAAATCATCAGCAATCCCAGATGAACAACTTGCAGTAATGAGCCTAACAATAGATCATATAATGGAAAAAATATATAGCGGAAGTTTTTTATCACCATCAGATACTAAAGCTTTAATCAGTGTAAAGATAAAACTTGATGATAATATGCTAATATCACCGGAATCTCAATATGCACCTTTATATTATAAATTAGGCAAAGTTTATCAAATAAGAGGTGAGAAAAAAGAAGCAATAGAATGTTATCAAGCAATAATAGAAAATTTTCCAGATACAGCCCTTGCTCCAAAATCAGCACAAGAGTTAAAAAAGATGGGAATAACTGTAGTATTACCTGAAAAAACAAACATAGAAACCGAAGAAGAATAAAATGTAGAAAACCATGTAAATTATTGTAGAAAACTTTATAATTTTCTACTGTTTTCTACAATAAAAATTTAAAATAAAAAGTTTTCTA
>CASFGO010000020.1 GCA_949294335.1 uncultured bacterium
GCATCTCTTACTGCAGACATTTCAGGAGTTGTAACAACAATTGCTTCAGAAGCTCCTGCTACTGCGTTTTGAAATCCTTGTTCGATACCTGCAGGACAATCTACTAATATAAAATCATATTTTTTCTTTAATTGTTCACAAATATCTTTTAATTGTTCTGCATTAACAGATGTTTTATCTCTAGTTTGTGCAGCCGCTAACAAAGAAAGATTCGGATTTTTTTTATCTTTTACTAATGCTTGTCTAAGTTTACATCTTTCTTCTACAACATCTACAATTGTGTAAACAATTCTATTTTCTAAACCTAATAATAAATCAAGGTTTCTTAATCCTATATCTGTATCTATTAAAACAACTTTATTTCCAGCTTTTGCAAGTGCTGTTCCTATATTTGCACTTGTTGTTGTTTTACCAACTCCACCTTTACCTGATGTTATAACTATTACACGACCAGTCATTAATCTTCTCTCCTTAATGTTTTATAAACTACAATTTGTTTATTATTAATTCTTGCCTCTTCTGGCGTAAATTCATTTGTTTTTTGAACATATGGCACATTAATAGTGTCATTTCTTCTTGAATACAAACCTGCTATTCTTAATTGAATAGGATTTAATTTTAAAGCTCTTACTTTAGCATTCACATTACCGGCAGAACCTGCATGAGCAATACCACCTAAAATACCCCAAACAGAAATGTCTCCAGTTGCAATTACTTCACTTCCTGGGTGTGCATCACCTACAATAAATATATTTCCTTCATATGTTACAGTTTGCCCTGAACGAAGTGTTTGAGTAAGGTATAATGTCGGTAAATCTGCCGTATTTTCAGTATTTTCTTCCAAATCATCAGGTGTTATTCCTTCTGTATCTAAAAGAACATACTTTCCTTCTGAACTTCTTTCATTAGTTACTGATTCTTCAAAATCTTTACCAATACTTTTAGGTTCTATTAATTCTATATTTGTTTTTACAAAATCTTCACTACTTTTAACTTCAGGTTCTATACCCAATACTTTATCTAATGCTTTTTGAACATCAGGATTAGAAAGGATATCCTCTTCTGATTTTTCATTATTTAATCCTTTTTCTGGGAAATTCTCGTTATCTATAGTTGTAATATTTTCTTGAGAATTTGTTGCTGCAAATGTATTATTCAAATCATCTAAATGTTCTGAAATACTATTGTTAAAATGATTTTCCATATTAATCATCTGAGCATCAGTTTTTATCTCAATACCTAAACTTACAGCTGATGCTTCTGTCATTGCAGATGTTGTAATAATAGAATTTACATTTGATTCTATTGATTCTATCAAAGCTTTAATACTCAATAATTGAGATTGTTTTAAATCTAAATCGCCTAAATTTAAACAAATATTTTTTTGCTTTGCATCATTTGTTTCTAATATTGTATTTAACTCAGTTGCAAGATGTGCAGTATTTTTTGTTTCGCTTAAGTCAATTACGAAATCTTTTTCTGTGTAATTTTCCATATCCCTACCCACATTAACTAATACTATTTAAGAATATCTTAAATATAATATCTATTCAACGAATGTAAAGCGATGTAAAAAAAACTAAAGAAAAAAAAATATTTAGCCGTTAATAATTTTGCTAAGTGTAAAGGAGTGAAAATGGGCGGTTTTGAATACAGTGTAAAAAAAGGAGACAAAGGTTTAAGCTACATAATATTAGATGAAGCTAAAAAAAATGGATTTGATACAAACAAAGATATCGATTGGAATAAAGTAATGTCCGTATTTGACAAAATTCAAGCTGAAAAACAAAAAAATAATGAAAAACTTTATTCTGGTGGAAATGATAAAACAAACGCAGGTTATAAAACAAGTTATCTTATTAATGAAGGAGATAATATCAAATTATCAGAAGAACAGATGAACGAAATATATCAAGCAATGGGGTTAGATGTATCAAAGAAAAAAGGTACAGATCTTTCTAATAAAATAATGTTACCACCTGAAGAGGAAAATCAACAACTTTTTGCAGCTTCAAATTCTGAAAAAACTCTAAAAAATGGTAATATTATTAAATTTGATATAAAAGGAAGAAAAGATGAAGTAATAGATTCAAATAATAAACTAATAAGAAAATATTATTACCCTGATCCTGCTATTCCAAATTTTAATCAAAATCAAAACTACTCTTATATTAATTACGAATATGATAGCAACGGTAGAAAAACAAGAGCTATATATATTGATATTAATGGAAATGTAGTTAAATACTCAGATTTTGTATATGACCAAAATGGAAAAGAAACAGAAATAAAACGAAACCCCAATGGTTCGTTAATAAGCTAGCAAAAAGCTCCGAATAAAATTCGGAGCTTTTTATATAATTATTGAGATTAATCAACATATAGTGGAGCTAATTTCTTTTCTTGTTGAGGAATAACTCCTTCTTCAATTGGCAAATAAACTCTATAATCAATTACTGGGAAACAATTATCGATACTTTCAATTTCTTTTAATTTTGCATCATCAATATTTCCTGACTCAATCATGTCACAAATAGTTTCAAATCTTTCAACGTGTTCTCTAAATCTATCTGTAGCATAATCTTTAGCCTGCCAAGTCGTAATCAAGAATGGCCAATCTGAACTTTGAAGAAGTAAATTTTCTCTAGCCATTTGATTTAACGCTCTATGTAATAATTTATCTTCTGGAATTGTTTCATATTTTGCAGCAATAGAAGTAATTCTTTTTTCACAAGAGTGAATAATTGGCCACATCCATTCTGTTAAATGGTTTTGCCATACATAGAAATGTCCGCCTTGGCCCCAAGAACTTTCTGGAATTTGAATTGCTTCTGATGGTGGATATTTTTCTACATATTCACCAGCTGTTAGTCTTTCTACTTCTGGTAAGTAAGTATTGAACTTTTTAATAACCTGTTTAATAAACTCAACACCTTCAAACCACCAATGACCGAATAACTCTGTATCAAATGAAACCATTACTAGACCATCTTTTCCATTATGAGCTTTTTTATAATCATTTAATAAATGATATATTAATGTTGTATAATGATCAGAGTTTTCATTAATTTTATTTAATGCTAATACTGGATCATAAAGCATTTTGTCACCTAAATCAGTTGTAGGCGATGTTATTCTCCAATAATGCATACCTGATTTATCATCTTTTTTGTGGAATTCTCTGAAACATCCATCACCTGGATATCCATCAGCTGCAGACCAAACTTGATAACCTGCTCTGTCGTTTCTACCCATAACCGCAACTTGAGCATCTGGTAACCAATATGCAGAATATGTATCATATCCTGTTGCTTCTCTTTCAGGAAGAGGAATGTATTCAATATTACCATATACACCAATTACACGTCTATTACCGATAGAATTACCACCTTCTATTACATGAGATTCTGTAAAGAAATATTTGATATCATTATTTTGAAGTGTAACTTCAATAGCTGGTCTCCAATGTTTTTTACCATCTTTGCCAATAAATTCATAACCTTGTCTATATGCACACTCTGGTAACCAACAACCAGATGCTTTTTTACCAAATAATCGTTTTGTTGTATCTGAACCAACTTTAAATTGTGCATTTAAGTTATTATCAGTTGCTAATAATGGAGAAAATCCGTGAGTAGCACCTGATGTTGTTATTTCAATACAGCCTAAATCTTGGTATTTCTTGAAATACTTAATTAAATTTTTTTCGTATTTATTAACAAAATCATCTCTCAATTTGTTCCATAAATCAAAGTAATATTTTGCTAAATATTTTAAATGTTGAGAATGAGCAACTTTAGGATCTGGATATCTTTCTAAATCTTTGCTAACTGCGGCAATTCTTGAATCAATATATTCAACGAATCCATTTTGTAGATGCTCATCGTTTAATTGTTCTGCAAGAATCGGAGTTATACCTACGGTTAATTTTGCTTTTATCCCTTCATCGTACAATTCAGAAATAGCATTTAATAGTGGAACGTATGTTTCAGCCATACATTCATATAGGTTTTCTTCCCCAAATGGCCACATACCTGCTTTTCTATAGTACGGCAAGTGACTGTGTAACATAAATACAAATTGACCTACTGACATATTGTTTTAGCCTCCGTTTATTTAATGATTGCAGTAATATATTGTCACAATCTATTATTCTAATATATAGCATAAACGATTATAAAAAATAATACCTAAGAACTAATCCTGTTGAATAATGTTACAATATTTAATAAATTTTCAAGTCACAATTTCGTTCCAAATAGCACGACATTGAGTATTTCACGGATATTTATAAAGGATATATTATTTGAAAAATTTAGGTTAAATGTATGAGATTATTTTACTAAATGTTATTTATTTTTTTAATTTACCCAAGTTGTATTCTGTGGTATAATTTTGTTATTGAATAATCAAGAGGAAAGATTTTATGCTACAAGAAGCTACCCGCGCAATTAATTCTGCATTTAATAATAGTTTTGTTAAAAAATTATCTCTATATTTACACGATTGTGTAAGAGAAGAGGTAAAAAGTTCTACTTTTAGGAATTTAAAATCTGATAAAGATAATAAATGGTTATTTTTAAAGGAAGAAGATAAACTTTTTACAACTGGTATTGAGTATCAAAAATTTGACGGTAGCGACCCAAAACTTACTGAGTTGATGATTCAAAGTGAATTAAACCAAAAAGAAAAATATCTTATATACGGATATTTATTCCTAATTGGTGGAAATTCTAAGAGTCGCAAAAAGAACGAATTTCTAACCCCATTATTATATATGCCTTGTAAGTTAGAAAGAAATGGTATCAATATAAACTGTATGTTAACTGATGAATTTCTTTCTTTGAATACAGGTGCATTAACATCATTGATGCAAAAAAATGATGACGAAGAAGAAATGGAACAATTAATAGAAGGTCTTTTAGATGTTGTTCCAACATTACCTATTACACAAGAAAAACTTGATATATTTATAACAACATTAAAATCAATTATTCCAGATGTTGAAGTTAAATTAGATAATTCTGCAGAATTAGAAGAAGATAATTTATCAAAAGAAACTTCTTCTAAATCAGATGACGAAGATGATAATGATTCTATTCAAGAAGAAGAAACAACTCCAACAAAATCCTCTGGTAAGATTGATAAAATAACTTTAACTAATCAATGTGCGATAATTTTAACAAAACGACCTTCTGTTACAGCAGGTGTTTTACACGAATTAATGCAAATTTCTGAAAAGCCTAGTGGAGTTTACAGAGAAACTGTACTTAATTTAATAAATGAAGAATATATTCAGTCAAAATCTGTTGATATTCCAAAGAAAAATAAATCAGAATTTTATCCTGTAACCCCTTTAGCATTAAGTGAATCTCAATTAAGTGTTATTGAAAACTTAGAAAACAATCAACTAATTTCCGTTTGCGGTCCTCCAGGAACAGGAAAATCTCAAACGATTGTAAATTTAGTAGCTCATTTAATTGCAAATGGTAAGACTGTTCTTGTTGCATCAAGAATGGATAAAGCCGTTGATGTTGTAGCTGATAGATTAAATGAATTAGGAGCTCCATATTTAGCTTTAAGAGCAGGAAGAATTAACTACCAAAAACAATTAAGTTTTCAACTTCAAGATTTATTATCTAATAAAGTAGATTTAAATGAAGGTTCCGAAGATAGTATAGTTGTTGATATTACTGATATGAAAAAACTTCTTAAATCTATTAATGAAGCGGAAGAAAAAGCTGAAACTCTTATAAATAAAGAAAAAGAATGGTCTGAATTAGGAGTTAAAATAAGTGACAAAAGAAAAGAAATTGGGAATCCTAAATATATAAAAGTTTCTTTGACTAAAGAAAATGTTAAAGAATTAGGGGACGTAATAGATTCATTATTAAAAAATATCGAAAAAAGCGGATTTTTAGCAGCACTTAATAACTATACTGCTGTAAATAAAATTAAAAAGATTATAAAAGTAGAAGATTTCTTTGTTTCAAAAGATAATTTGGAACGACTTAAAGATGAATTAGAATTAGCATCGTTTATTTGTGATGCAAAATGCGTTGAAAAAGATATACAAGATACAGGAAATATTCACGTAATAATAGAACAAATGCGTACATTAAAGAAAAAACAACGCAAACTTGTTACAGATATTTTATCTAATAAACGTAGAGGTTCATTACGAAGTTTGTTAAAAGATCAAGTAAAACGTCAAAGATTATTTATTCATTCAAAGTCTTTGATTGAAAGAAAGAAAAGTTTACAAAATAGATTATTAGAAGCTGAAGACTTCAAACCTTTATTAGAAGCTTTTCCTTGTTGGTGCGTTACAACTTATGCAGTATCAGGTTCACTTCCTTTAAAACCTGGATTATTTGATGTCGCTATTATTGATGAAGCTTCTCAATGTGATATAGCAAGCTGTTTCCCTATTTTATACAGAGCAAAAAAAGCTGTAATTGTTGGAGACGATAAACAATTACCTCATTTATCGTTCTTAGAAAAAGCAAAAGAACAATCATTTATGAGTAAATATGAAATAGCTGACAGATATCAACTAATGTGGAGATTCAGAACTAATTCAATGTTTGATATTGCAAATTATTATTCAACATCTCCTGTATTATTGGATGAGCATTTCAGAAGCTTGCCTCCAATTATTGATTTTTCAAATAAGGAATTTTATGGAAATAGAATTCGAATAATGAAACAGGATTCATCAGATATTAAAGCTTTAAAATTAATCGAAGTACCTGAAGGAAAAGTTGATTTTGACGCAACTAGAAATTTACCTGAAATAGAAGCAGTTGTAAAATGCTTACATGAATTAATCGTTGATTCAGAAAGAGAAGATCCTGAACACCCAATTACTATTGGGATTGTATCTCCTTTTAGAGCTCAGGTTGAGCAATTAAAAATTTCAGTTGCAAAAGTATTATCAGACTTTATGATAAGAAAACACCAAATAGAAATTGGTACAGCTCACACATTTCAAGGAGATGAAAAAGATATTATTTTAGCATCTTGGGCTGTTGCCAATAATAGTTTCCCACAAAGTTTAACATTCTTGCAAAAACCTAATTTGTTTAATGTTGCAATAACACGTGCAAGACGTCAAATGATAAACTTTGTATCTAGAGATACTACAGAATTACCTGAAGGAATGTTTAGAGATTATATTTCATATATAAAAGAATATGAAAGCCATTTTGATTTAAAGCAAAATCCAGAATTTGATGAAAATACTTATAAAAACTCATTTGAAAAAGAGGTTGCAACATATTTACGAGATGGCGGTTACAAAGTACGTGCTGGAGTTGATATTGGTGGGGTAAATGCAGACCTAGTTATAAACAATAAATTTGTTATTGAATGTGATGGTTTAGAAGATAATATAAAATCTAATATTCCTAATATGAAGAAACAAACAATTATTGAAAGATGTGGTCTTAAAGTTTGCAGATTTTCATTAAGAGAATGGAAAATGTCAAAAGAAGCCTGTGCGAATAGAATGATAAATTATTTATAATTATTATCATTCTAAATAACCTAATTTTATAAAAGATTTGAGTTTTTTAAGACCTTTTTCACCAAATTCTTGCCTAACATCAGTCTCTGAAACTTTACCTTTATTAAAAATATGTTTCATAACAACTACATGCAATGAATCATTTGGCTCATAATCTTTTTGATACCTTGTTCCTAAAAAATCTCTAACTTTATTAATAAAATATTTTAAACCTCTCTTTTTCTCAGGTTCTAATATTGTAATATTTCTTTTTCCCTGATATATATCAACTCCTAATTGACCATATAATTTTCGAACTTCTTGAAGCGAAGATATTCGCATACTTTTTATTTCATTTTTTAATGACGTATTTTTTAATAAATATTTAGAATTTATAGATTTCATATTTTATAATCTAACATAAGATTTATATTTATTTAAAATTTTGTAAACAAATGTAACAAAATGCTATAAAAAGCTAAAGATATATAGTACCAATGCCGTAATCAATACCATAAGGAAAAATTATAGGAGAATTGATTATGGGTATGTCAGCATCTCAAGCTAGATTGCTAAGCCTTACA
>CASFGO010000021.1 GCA_949294335.1 uncultured bacterium
CAATTCTACAAAGAAGATACAAACTATACAGGGGGAGTATTAGTAGAAAACTCTTTAAAACTTGCTAGTATTAATGATTTCTTGAATGACTATTTAACAAGAAATGGAAGCTCAAATGTTATTACAACAATTATAGATGATGTTACTAACAATTCCTTAGATGCAACAAAAGCATATCAAGATAACTATAAATCAACAAAAGATTATGAATATACAGGATATGCATCAACAGGAACAGGTAATGCCACAAAAACAACAACAATAACAACAGGCTCAACAGAAGATATTAGTAATAATTTATATACTGCATTAAGAAATATCGGCCACACTGATTTAAAATATGCAGAAGATATCCAAAAAGTAGAAGATTGGGTTAATGCTAAATTTGATACAAATACATCAGCAGGTAAATTAGCACTTGCAGAATTAAATAACATCATAATGAATGGTGACAAAGAAGAACTAGAAAAAATATATACAGCAATAAACAATAATTCTAACTACACAATTCCTACAGATAAAAAAGTTTATACAGACACAGTTGGAACATACAGTGTAATATTAAAAGACCAAGCTCAAACTTATGAATCAGGATGGGATATGACAGATCCTGATATAGTAGAAGCGCTAAACTACTATCAAGTAATAAAAGGTGGCTATATTATTGTAGAAGACGAACAAGCAACATCAACAGAATGGCTTACTAATATGATAAATGGTGGTTTTGCAATATTTACACAATATGATTCAGAAGAAAAAGATTTATTTGATACAAATATTGCAACAAATGTATCATTACAAGAAGTAACAGATGAAACAGATATTAAGAAAGCTGAAGCAGAATATGAAGCATCAATGAGAAAAATTGATGCAAAAGACAAACAATATGATATAGAATTAGCTCGCTTAGAAAATGAAAGAAATGCTATCAAAACTGAAATGGAAACTTTAAAAACTGTAGCAAAAGACAACGTTGACAGAACATTCAAATTATTCGGCTAGGATTAATATTATTTACTAATCTTTGTTTATTTTAAAATATACTTCTTTAAGACGTTTTTTGGTTATATGAGTATATAATTGTGTTGTTGCAACATCACTATGTCCTAAAAGCTCTTGTACAACTCTTAAATCAGCCCCATTTTCTAATAAATGTGTTGCAAAACTATGTCTTAAAGTATGTGGAGATACATTTTTATTAATAATTTTTCCTTGAGAATGGACCAGGTTATAAACATCTTGTCTATTAACAAGTCTTCCATCTTCATTAATTAGAAATTTTTTTGTATTGAGTTTGTTCTTTACAATAAAATAGTCCCTATCTTTTAAATATATATTTATTTTTTCTATTGCTTTTGAACCAATTGGGACAATACGTTCTTTATTTCCTTTTCCAACACATAAAATATATTTTGATGATAGATTAATATCAGATAATTTAAGATTAACTAATTCCGAAACCCTAAAACCACAACTATATAAGAGTTCTAATATTACTGTTTGCAAATTTGTCAAATTATTAGACAACATTGTTTCTATATCTTTTATAGTCATAACTTTTGGAAGAATTTTAGGTCTTTTAGGGAGTTCAATAGTTAATGCGGGATTTGAAGTTGCATATTCAGTCATGCAAGCCCATTTAAAAAATGATTTTATTGATGATATTTTTCTTGTTATTGATGATATTGAATACTTTTTCTCTTTCAAAAATCTTATATAGGCACTTATATCTTGTCTTGTTATATCATCAAGATTAGTTTTTTTATTCATAAATTCTATAAAAAATTCAATATCACGGCGATATGCTTCTATAGAATTAATTGATAAACCTTTTTCTAATTCAATAAATTCAAGATATAATGACAATAATTCAAACATACTTTTATATTAACATACTTTGTAATATAATTTTCAAAGAAAAGGAGTTTTATCGTGAATTATAAATATCATTTTATCGGAATAGGTGGTGTTGGAATGAGTGGGCTTGCGAAGTATTTAATACAGCAAGGTCAAGAGGTATCTGGCTCAGATATATCAGAAAGTAAGTACACCAAAGAATTGTTAGATTTAGGTGCTAAAATTTATATTGGTCATTCATATGAAAATGTTCCTCCAAATTCAATTGTTGTTATTAATTCTGCAATAAAGTTTAATAATCCAGAGTTACAAAGAGCACAATCATTAAAATGTAAAATATATCATCGTTCGGATTTACTTGCATTATTATCAAGATCCGATAAGAAATTTATAGGATTTGCAGGTACTCATGGTAAAACAACTACAAGTGGTATGGCGTCATACTTACTTTCTAAAGCAGGATATAACCCATCTTTTGTCGTAGGAGGTATTATTCCTGAATTAAATACTAATGCAGAATACGATAAAAATGGGAATTTCTTCGTTGCTGAAATGGATGAAAGCGATGGAACTCTTGTTAAATATAGACCTGACATACTAGTTATCAATAATCTAGAAGCAGATCATTTAGATTTTTATAAAAATGGATTAACATCAATTGTTCAGACTTTTCAAAAATTACTATCAAATCTGCGTTCTGATGCCAAAATACTTATTAATAATGATAACAAAGGAAATTTAAAACTAAAAGGATATAACTTTATAACATTTGGCTTTGATGAAGCTGAATATATGGCAAAGAATAAAACATTCAAGAATGGATATTTTACTTTTGATGTTTATCATAAAAATAAATTATTATTAGACAATGTCCAAATAGTTCTTCCAGGTGAACATAATATATATAATACATTAGCAGTAATTTCTGCCTGTAATGAAGCAGGAATAAATGTAAAATTAATTAAAGAACATTTAACAACTTTTACAGGAATGGGAAGAAGATTCCAAAAAATGCTTACAATTAATAAGATTCCTGTATATGATGATTATGCTCATCATCCAACAGAGATTAAAGCAACATTGTCATCATTAAAAAGTATGACAACAAAAAATATAGTTGCTGTATTTCAACCTCATAGGTATACTAGGCTTCAGAGTTTTTGGAATGATTTTAAGAATTCATTAGTTTATGCTGATAGACTAATTGTTACTGATGTATATGCTGCTTCTGAAAATCCTATAGAGGGAATCAATTCAAAGAAATTTGCATCAGAAATACATAATGCTGAATATGTGTCTGGTTCAATTGAAGATGTTGCGAAAAAATTGTTACCTACATTAAAAGAAAATGATATAGTTATAGGATTAGGAGCAGGAACAATTACAAACTTAGCGAAATATCTTAAAAAGGCAAGTGAGGAATAATTGTGTTTGATATTGAATATAAAGAAAATTTTGAAATTAAAAATTTAACTAGTTTTAAAATTGGTGGAATTGTTAGAAAAATATATTTTCCAAAATCTCAAAGTGAATTTTTAACATTGTTAAAAACTTTAGATAATCCAATTATATTAGGTAATTGTTCTAATGTAATTTTTTCATCTCAAGGTTGTTCAAGATCTATTATTTCCACTTCTAAAATGTGTGATATTGAAATTAAAGGTACAAAAATAATCGCATCTTGTGGAGTCAAAGGTCCTTTGCTATCTCAAAAAGCACAAGAAAATAAACTAAGCGGTTTTGAATTTATGATTGGTTTTCCTGGTTCAATTGGTGGGAATATATGTATGAATGCAGGGGCGCATAATCAATCTATTTCTGATTCCTTAGCTTCTGCTTGCGTTTTTGACAATAAAACTCAAGAAGTAATTTATTTATCTAACAAGGATATGGATTTTGGATATAGACATTCAATAATACAAACAGGAAGATATATCGTATTAAGTGCAGAATTTGATTTAAAAAGAGAAAATCCTGATGTAATAAAAAGCTTAATGGATAGAAATTTAGAATTTAGAAAAAATATTCAACCACCTTTAACTTATCCAAATGCAGGAAGTGTATTCAAAAATCCAGAGCATGATTCTGCAGGAAGATTATTAGATAAAGCAGGTGTAAAGGATTTTAATTTTTCAAAAGTTGCTGTATGGCAAAAACATGCAAACTTTATTATAAATAAAGGAGATGCGACATCCGAAGATGTTTTAGAGCTTATGCTTTTAATGCAGAAAAAAGTAAAAAGTACTTATACAATCGATTTAGAACCAGAAATAAGATACATTGGAGACATGAATAAACACGAGGAAGAGATATGTCAGGAATTATACAAAAAGATTCAAAAATAGCAGTACTATGTGGCGGATTATCATCTGAACAAGAGATTTCAAGACGTTCAGGTAAAAACTGCTTTGAAGCTCTTAAGAGATTAGGTTATACTAATGTTGATTTAGTAGAAGTAGATGAAAATATCGCTACAAAATTAATTGGTTATGAATACGCATATAATGCTTTGCATGGGAAATATGGAGAAGATGGTTGTATACAAGGTGTTTTAGAATTCTTAAAAATTCCATATACCGGATGTGGTGTTATGTCTAGTGCAATTTGTATGAACAAAGAATACACCAAAAAAGTATTATCAACAGCGGGGTTACCACTAATAACATCAGTTTTAATCACTAAAGGCGACAACCTATATGAAAAAGTTAAAGATTTAAACTATCCAATGATGGTAAAACCTGTTTCAGAAGGCTCAAGTTTTGGTATGGCAAAAGTTAATAATGCAGATGAGCTTGCCAAAGCTGTTTTTAATGCTGCACAATTTAACCAAGATATAATGATAGAAGAATATCTAACAGGAATCAGTGCAACTGTTGGAGTTTTAGAAAAAGATGGTGAACTTTTTGCAACAGAAATATTGGAACTTCGTCCACATAATGAGTGGTATGACTATGAAGCAAAGTATACTAAAGGAATGACGGATTTTATATTACCTGCTGAAATTTCCGAAGAAATGACTAAAAAAGTTAAAGAGCTTGCAGTAAAAGCATTTAAAACTTGTGGTTGTTCAGGAGTAAGCAGAGTTGATTTCTTAATAACAGATATTCCTTATATTTTAGAAATTAATACAAGTCCAGGAATGACTGATACAAGTGATTTACCGGCGCAAGCAGCTGCAATGGGAATAACTTATGATGAATTAGTAGATATGACTCTACAAAGTGCAGGTTTGAATAAATAATGTCTGATGAAGAAATAAAAAAGATTAATAAATATAATATTAAAAGAAGGCTCAAACAGTCCAAAATGAAAAGGAAAATACGTCATACTCAACGTCGTATCAAAACTTTTCGAATTATTCTTAGACTGTTATTAATAATTAGTCTACTTTATCTTTGTTATCACGTTATTTATATGAAAAGCTGGAGACTGCCACAAGATGCTTTATCTAGGCTAAATAGTCCTGCATTAAAAATTTCAAATAATAAAATAGTTCCATCGTATAAAATTTTGGCTGCAATAAGACAAATTGAAATAGAAGACAAAGCAATCTTTTTAATAAGAACAGATGAAATTAAATCAAGTATCTTAAAAATTGAACCTATTCAAGATGTTTATATAAGACGTTTTTGGTGCCCAGCAAGGCTTGATATAATTATAAAAGAGAGGATTCCATCAATTCTTATTGCTCCAAATGAAAAAGTTGAGCCAATATCATATTTTACTCGCGATGGAAAGCTTATTGGTCATGAATATATGCCTTTAAGAGTTAATTACAAAACTGTAAAAGTCCTTGCATATTGTACTAAAGATGATGATTATAGAAAATGGGATAGGCCAAAACTTAATTTTATTAAAAAATTAGCAAAAACAATAGAATATTATAGTGATGAAAATGTAGAATATATTGATTTAAGGACACCAGGAGATGTTTATGTTAAACTAAAATCAGTTCTTTTAAGACTTGGTCCAGTTGACGAAGTAAACTTTGAAGAAGCAACAAAAAAATTAACCAAATTACCTTCATTACTACCACAGGTAAAATTATTGGATAAAAATATAAAATATTTAGACCTTAGATGGGATAAAGTGTACTATATTAAACTAGACAGCTAAGTTAGGGGAATAAAATGTTTGAATCATTATCAGACAGATTACAGAATATTATTGCAAACACAGCAAGAGAAAAAGAATTAACACAAGAAAATATGAAGGATGCACTAAGAGAAATAAGACGTGCATTATTAGAAGCTGATGTTAATTTAAGAGTAGTTAAATCATTCATATCAAATATAAAAGACCGAGCTGAAGGCGAAAACGTACTTCAAGGGGTAAATCCTTCTCAACAACTTGTAAAAATTGTTCACGATGAGTTAATTAACCTACTAGGAAAAGATGTTTCCCCTCTAAATACATTTGGGCATCCAAATATAATAATGATGTTAGGGCTTCAAGGTTCTGGTAAAACAACTTCTTCTGCAAAATTAGCTGTTAAATTGAAAAAAGAAGGACGTAATCCTTTATTAGTTGCTTGTGACGTATATAGACCTGCAGCTATAACTCAATTAAAAACTTTAGGACAACAGACAGATACAACTGTTTATTCAGAAGATGAAAACAAAAATGTTCAAGAAATTGTATCTAATGCAATAAATTACGCAAAAGAAAACGGTTTTAATACTTTGATATTAGATACAGCAGGCCGTCTACAAATAGATACGGATATGATGGCAGAATTGTTATTAATAGATAGAATATTTAACCCACAAGAAAAATTACTTGTAATCGACGCAATGACAGGTCAAGAAACAGTAAATGTTGCAGAAACATTTGATTCTCAATTAAATCTAACAGGTCTTGTATTGACAAAATTAGATGGTGATTCAAGAGGTGGTGCAGCATTGTCTGTCGCATAT
Source organism: uncultured bacterium (assembly GCA_949294335.1). GTDB lineage: Bacteria > Cyanobacteriota > Vampirovibrionia > Gastranaerophilales > Gastranaerophilaceae > UMGS1585. The sequence goes on from CASFGO010000021.1 coordinate 6,774, forward strand.
TGTACACAAAAGCCAATAAAATTAACAGGTACAGGAGAAAAACTTAATGCATTAGAAGACTTCTATCCTGAAAGAATGGCTACAAGAATTTTGGGGATGGGAGATATCGTATCTCTTGTTGAAAGAGCTCAAGAAGTTTTTGACGAGAAAGAAGCCAGAGAACTTGAAAAGAAAATGGAAAAAGCAGAATTTTCATTCAATGACTTCTTAAAAATGCAAAAACAAATGAAAATGATAGGTTCATTTGATCAAATTTTAGGAATGATACCGGGATTAAATATTTCTAAGGATGATAAAGAAAAAATTTCTCATGAAGGAGAGAAGCAATTTAAAAAAATTGAAGTTATGATAAGCAGTATGACTCCTGAAGAAAGAAATCATCCTGAGTTAATGAATTCAAGCAGAAAAAGAAGAATAGCCGCAGGTTCAGGTATTTCTTTACACGATTTGAACATATTTATCAAACAATTTGAACAAATGCGTTCAATGATGAAAGGTATGTCAGATATGAAAAAGAATTTAGGCAAATTCAAAGGAATGAACCCTGCGCTTGGAATGAAAAAAATGATGGAAACAATGCGAAGATTTAAATAGTCTAAATTCTAGACATAATGCGTTGTTTGTGTTCTAATAAAAAAAGATTAGCAATTATAGGAGAGAGATATGAACTCAGAAGAAAGAACTTTTGTCGCAATTAAGCCTGATGGGGTTAAAAGAGGACTTATTGGTAAAATAATCAGCAGATTTGAAGATAAAGGATTTAAAATTATTGCATTAAAACTATTACAAGTAACACCAGAACAAGCAGCGGCACATTATGAAGAACATTATGGAAAACCTTTCTACCCAAGATTAGTTCACTATATTACAAGTGGTCCTATTGTTGCTATGGTTGTTGAAGGATATAATGCAGTATCAAGTGTAAGACACTTAGTAGGAGCAACTGATCCTTCAACTGCTGATGTTGGTACAATAAGAGCCGATTTTGCTCAAGTAAAAGAATATAATGTAATTCATGCATCTGATTCAATTGAGAGTGCAAATAGAGAAACTAATATCTATTTCAACGAAAATGAATTATGCGATACTTGGTCAAATATGTTAGAAATGCTTATTGCAGAGGAAGAAAATTCATAGATGTCTGAACATGACTTTTTTAGTTACGAATTAGAACATGTTGATTCAAAAACAGGCGCTAGAGCTGGGATTTTACATACTCCCCATGGAGATATAAAAACACCGATATTTATGCCTGTTGGGACGAATTCAACTGTTAAACTTGTTACTAATCATCATTTATATGAATCAGGCGCTCAAATAATACTTGCTAATTCTTATCATTTGCATTTAAGAGCAGGTTCTGAATTAGTAAAACAATTTGGGGGGATTCATGGTTGGATGAATTGGAATAAGCCTGTTTTAACTGATTCAGGGGGGTTCCAGGTATTTTCATTAGCACATCTTAGAAAAATTACAGAAGATGGTGTTGAATTTAGAGATCCTAAAGATGGTAAAAAGCATTTTATATCGCCTGAAGTATCTATGGAAATCCAACAAAACATAGGTGCGGATATAATTATGGCATTTGACCAATGTGCACCATACCCTTGTGACTATAAGTTTGCTAAAGCGGCTATGGAAAGAACTCACAGATGGCTTGAAAGATGTATTAAAGCTAAAACAAATGATAAACAAGCATTATTTCCAATTTGTCAAGGAGCTTTCTTTGAAGATTTAAGAAAAGAAAGTGCTGAATTTGTTTCAAATATTGATGCAGTTGGATATGCTATAGGTGGTTTGAGTGTAGGCGAACCTAAAGATATAATGAATCATTTTGTTGAATATACTGCACCATTATTACCACAGAATAAACCTCGTTATTTGATGGGGGTAGGTACTCCTGAAGATTTATTAGATGGTATTAAACGAGGAGTTGATATGTTTGACTGCGTTTTACCAACTAGAAATGCTAGACACGGTTCATTCTTTACTTGGGAAGGTAAGAAACAGATTAAAAATGCTCAATATCAAAACGACTCAAGTCCATTAGATACGAATTGTAATTGTTACTGCTGTCAAAATCATTCTAAAGCGTATTTACGACATCTGTATAAATGTAACGAAGGAACTGCACAAGCATTAATTTCTATACATAATATTACGTTTTTAGTCAACTTTTCACAGCTTGTAAGGCAGGCTATACTTGAAGATAGGTTTGATGAGTTCTATAATGAACACTATAACAATTTTGTTAAGTAATGTAACGATTTAAAGCATGCTTGAAATTAGCCAACTGATTATTTACTTTTTATAAATAAAAGTAAGAGAGAATACATTAATAAGGTGGCATTATTATGACTAGCGAACCAAATACAAACATTGGTTCTACATCAACCAATCAATCAACATATAAATTACCAAAAGAACAAGAATCTGTAAAAAAAGAAAAAGAAGAAATAAAATTATTTGCTTTTATAACAGAAACTCAAGCAAAAACTGCTGGAGGAGAGACTCTTGAGTTATTTAAAAAATATGATGTAAATAATAACAAAGAATTGGATTTGAATGAATACAATAACTATTTAAAAGGTTATGATCCAACAACAACAAGAAAAAAAATGACAAAAGAAGAACAAGAGGAGTTCTTCAATAATTTAACGCCTGAAAAATTCAAAGAATACGTATCACAAGGTTTCAAATATTTAGGTATTGATGATGAAATCTCTCAATCAATAGCTGAGCTTGAAAATAAAGAAAAGAAAAATTTAAATCAGCTTGCAGCTGAGCATTTTGATATTGATTTGAGTAAATATTCAACAGAAGAGGAAAAGAAAGTCGCATTAGAAAATGCTATTCAAAAGAAATATAAAATTCCAAATAGAAAGAATTCTACATCAGAAATTCAAAAACTTATTGATACAGGTGAAATTGATAAAATAGATAACAACGATTCAATTTACTTAAAACACGTCAAAAGACTGCGTGATAGTAAATTTGATGATAGTGAAAAAGAAATTAGTTGGTTAAAAGGAAAAGATTTAACAGCTGAACAACTTGATAAATACGCAAAATTAGCAGCAAGAAAAGAACAAATTATTGAATTAAGCAAATATTTTGCTCAAGGTGATAATGAAAGTAAAAAAATACTTATTAATAATATTGAAAATTTAGATTCAGGAGTTCAAACAGGCATTATTGGTGCAGCAGTTTTATCCGCAAATGATAATAAAACTCGTACTATGTATGCTGAACTATTAAAAAATCAAGATATAAAACTTACCTCAAAAATAGGTCAAAAAATCTTTGATATGACCGTGAAAACATTACAGACTAATTTATCAAGTGAAGCATCAATAGAATTAACAACTGATAGCAGTAAATTTGAAACAAAAGAAGATGCTCTTCAAGCATATAAAATATACGATGCATCTGAACAATATAAAGTAGACAAAGGTATTATTACCGAGGAAGAATACAACCAAAACTATGTAAATTTATATGCAGCAAATGCATATAAAGTAGAATTAGCATCAGATGCATATAAGTATGTTATGGATAATGCTAACGACACAAACCGTTCTGGTGCAATGAATATGTTAGCATCTAATGCATATCAAATTAAAGACGAATCTCAAAGAAATGGAGCAATAAGTAATCTTAAAAACTCAAATTATTATAATGATTCAGTACAAGAAAATTTAGATAAAAGTTATGCAAAAAAACTAGAATCAACATATTCAAAAACAGATTCATCAGTTACAGTTCAACCAAAATCATACCAAAACCAAACAAACCCAATTAATAACAATGAAACAGATTATTATACAAAGGTAATTAATTCTACAATTGATTCAGGTAACGATGATGCTGTAAAAGAGTTAACAATAAAGACATTTGATGATATAAATAAAAAAGAAGGACAAACACCAAAACAAAAAAAATTAGGTATTCAACGTGGTATGCAAATATTAACAAAGCTAATTTCAAATAACAAGCTCCAAAATAGTCCTTATGAAGGAATAGTTCTTAATAAATTGAGTGCACTACCAGCACCGACATTATTAAATATGTTTTTAGGATCAAATGAAAAAGTTCAAGGATATTTTTATAAAAATAATTTAATAACTCCTTTAACAATTGCAATGAATTCAACTTCAGAAGAAATATATAATCTACCTGACAATATTAAAGAAAAAGTTATGGTAATAAAAGATGAAAATTATCAAAACAAACCAAATATGGAATAATTATTTGATAAAGTCTTCATCAAAGTAGCCTGAACGGTTGTACTCAAAGCCGGTCAGGTTACCTTTTTTATTGTATTTAGGATTAAAAATAATTCCGAAAGCTTGACGCTTGCCATTTTTATAGATTCCGTGTTCTTCTGAATATTTTAGTGCTTTTCTGTTATATTGGTTAATAGCATCATGTGTTTCAAATGATCTTACAGATCCAGTTCTTAGTTTTGATAAAGCTTTGGCTTCACCAATTTTTTTGCCCCATTCGTCTACTTTTTTAACATCATGACCTGTAATAATATTTACATAAGCCTTTGTTTTATCATATACAGAACGAACTTTTGAAATAAAGGAATAATCTTTATCTCCGACAAAATGTTTTTTATCATATCTAAAAGTATCAACAAGTTCTTTATTCCTGTTTTTAATATTTTTAGCTCCGTTTAATTGTCTTACAAGATATCTTTCACACTTTCTCATATTTTCATCAGAAACAATTCTTTTACCATCATTAGTAAAAAAATATACGTGTGTTGTAGCTCCAAAATTAATGTTATTGTTGATATTATTATTCATTATACATTGTGACCTGTTTCCCATCTATGGTCTAAATTAGCTTTCTCTTGATTAGCATTAAGTTTAGCTTTGACAACATTATATGCAAGAACAGCAGTACCAACTATACCTGCAAGAACTTTTCCCCCTAATGAAAGAGTCTTAGGAGCTTTTTTAATAGTATTTTTAAGAGCATTTCCACAAAGAACTACACCAGCAGATAACGAACCAAGTACAATACCTTTAGCAGTTCCACCAACTATATGGAAGAAGTCAATACAACCTTTTCTAAAATTAATAAAACCGTCTTTTACACGTGTAAAGAAGCCTTTTTTCTTTTGTGGCTGAGGTTCTGCACATTCAATTGGTTTACCACAAGTTGGACATACATGATGTTCACAAGCATGAGTAGTTGTATTATTACTTCTAAATGCAGGTCTAACGGAACTAAAACTAACTGTCATATTTAACCCCTTTACACACACTATCTATTCATTTATTTTAATACATAAAATAGAATATTTTTGCTATTTTAGAGGTGTTTATTAAGAAAATTTTACATATTTTTGAGCAGTTTTTTATAATGTGGTAAAATATTCTCAAGGTAAATTTTTTTGTGGGAGAAACTTAATGAATAGTACAGTAATCGTTGGTAGAGCAGGACAAGATGCTGAGATAAAATATTTTGAATCAGGGAAAGTTAGAACAACTTTTTCACTTGCAGTTAATAGATGGGATTCAAAAACAAAAGCAGAAGTAACAGATTGGTTTAACATTGATGTATGGGATAAACAAGCTGAATTTGCTGGAGAATACATAAAGAAAGGACGTTTAGTTGCTGTTGATGGCAGAATTCAAACTAATAAATGGAAAGATGCATCAGGAGAAGAAAGAGAAAGATTCTTAATTGTTGCTAATAATGTTAGATTACTAGGATCAAAGCGAGACGCTGAATAATGATATTTTCAAATCAAATAGGTATAATTGCAGATGATTTAACAGGGGCAAATGATACAGCACTTCAATTTCAAAAACGAGGTGTTAGTACAAATATCTTGCTTGATTACAATGAAATTACACAAATTTCAACAGAAACAGGAGTTTGGGCTGCATCTACTGAATCAAGGAATGTATCACCTGATATGGCCTGTGAAAAAGTTAAAAAAGCTGTCCAATCGATATCAAAATCATTAAATATTGAACACTTTTATAAAAAGATTGATTCAACAGTTAGAGGTCATATAGCAATTGAAACCTTAACAATGGTAGAAACACTTGAAATGGATGCTGCAGTTATTATACCTGCATTCCCTTCAGAAGGAAGAATTACTGTTGGAGGGTATCATTTGTTGAGAGGGATACCAATTGGTAGAACAGAATTAGCTCAAGATCCACATTCTCCAATATTAGAATCACATGTTCCAACATTATTAAGAAATCAACTTGGAGAAAAAGCTGATTTAGTAGCTCACATTGAATTAAAAACAATTATGAACGGTGCCGGCCCTATTTTAATGAAAATTAATGAGTTAATTAAATCCGGTAAAAAACTAATTGTTGCAGATGCTGCATCAATTGTTGATATTGAGCAAATAATACTTGCTATAAACAAATCAGGATTTAATATTTTACCTGCAGGAACTGCTGCTGCAGCATCAGTTTTATCAGAAATTTGGGTTCCGGAAAAAACTTCATTTACAACTAATTTAATACCAAAATTACCGAAACTAATTGTTTCTGGTAGCGCTACAACAACTAATAGTAATCAAATTGAAAAACTAAAAAATTCAGATGATTTTGATAATATTTATGAAATAGCTTTAACTGAAAAAAATATTTTAGATGGTGTTAAAGACTCTATGGTTGAAATTATTCTTGATAGTCTTAAAAATGAAAATACAGTTCTTGTTCACTCCTCATATTTAGTTGAAAATTTTGACGGTTTTTCTGATGATTCATTAAATGCAGGTCTAACTAGAACATCATTCGCAAGTAGGATTACTGACTTTTTAGCAGAACTAACTCAAAAAGTTATGGATAAAAAGAATGTTTTACTTGTAACATTAGGTGGTGAAACTTCTTACAAGTGTTGTAGAGCAATAAATGCGATGGAATTTACATTAATTGATGAAGTATTACCTGCGATTCCTCTATGTATTGATAAGAAAGATCAACTTCTTATTACAAAATCAGGGAATTTAGGTAATTCAACAACATTAATTGATATAATCAAATATATTAACCGACATGAACAAATATCATAATAAAATTATTATAACAACAGGTGATTATAACGGAATTGGGGCAGAAATTACAGTAAAAGCACTCAATGAACTTTGTTTGCCTGTTGATGATATTGTAATTATTTCAAATAAAGAATTAGTAACAGGTTTAAAAAAAGATTATGAAATTATCGATATTCCTGTAAAAAATCTTGAATATGGAAAGTTATCAAAAGAAGCAGGGGAGTTTTCTTTTCAATCATTAAAATTAGCTTGTGAACTTTCTCCCAAAGCAATAGTTACAGCACCTGTATCAAAAGAGGCAATGCACTTAGCAGGGCATAAATTTAATGGTCAAACAGAAGTTTTAGAACATTATTTATCAAATAATGGCGAAAAAGCTGAAATGCTATTTATTTCTGATGGTTTTGATGTATTTTTACTTACAAGACACCTAGCTTTAAAAGATATTAAAATTAGCAAAGAAATGATTATTGATAAAGTTTTAAGATTACAAAAATTCTATAATAGAAAAGTTAAATTTGCTCTATGCTCACTTAACCCACACGCAGGAGAAGACGGTATTTTAGGCAGAGAAGAACTTGATACAATAATCCCTGCATCAGAAGAATTACGAAAACTAGGTGTCGATATAACTAATCCAATGCCTTCAGATACATTATTTGTTGATGCGGTACAAAATTATATCAAAGGTGAAAAAGCACCTTATGATTGTTATATAGCAATGTATCATGACCAAGGATTAATACCTATAAAATCAGTTGCAGGTGATAACACAGTAAATACAACAATAGGACTACCTATCTTAAGAACATCACCATCACATGGAACAGCATTTGATATTGCAGGTAAAAATATTGCAAATCATCAGTCAATGGTCTCAGCAATTAAAGTGGCTTATAAGTTAACAAAACATCAGGATTTAACTTCTTCATATCAACAAGTTTAAATCTTTTTGCTTGGGATATTAATGAAATAGTATCCCCATCAAAAGCCGATTTTGCAGAATTATCATTAGTAATTTTAGGAGCAATAAAATGATAAATTTTATCAACATAACCTTCTTTTACAAAAGAGCCTAATAATTTACCCCCAGCTTCTACAAATACAGACATAATTTTCCGCTTAAATAATTCTTCTAATATAAAATCAATAGTTATTTCATTATTATAAATAAATTCGATATTAGGGTACTCATTTACCCCTGAAGGAGTTTTTTCTGTAAAAATGTATATTTTACCATTTTTAAAAATTTGACTTGATAAATCGCATTTTAGATGTCTATCAATAACAATTTTTGTTTTATGCTTCATCTCAGGGTTATCTGCAAGAACTGTTGATGAAGATGTTAGAATTGCATCATATTTTTTTCTTAATTTTTTTGCGTATTTTCTAGCCTTATCAGATGTTATCCATTTTGAATCCCCGCCAGAAGTAGATATTTTTCCATCAAGAGTAGTTGCTGTTTTTAATGCTACAAAAGATCGTTTTTTATTCATATTAGTAAAAAAGACCTCATTTAATTCATTTCCCTCTTCTTCTAATACCCCTTGAATAACATCAATTCCAGCACTCTTAAGTTTTTTTATTCCACCTGATGCAATAGGGTTTGTATCTGTTGATGATATTACAACCTTTTTTAAACCTCTTTCAATTATTAAATCAGTACAAGGTGGAGTTTTCCCATAATGATTGCACGGTTCAAGATTTACTATTAATGTTCCACCAATTGCATCATCGTTACCTAATTTTAATAACGCATCTCTTTCCGCATGATTTTCACCATACTTTTTATGATAACCTTCAGAAATTTTATTCCCATTTTTATCAAGAACAACGCACCCAACGAGAGGATTTGGAGATGTTTTCCCTTCAGCTTTTCTTGCAAGTTTAAAACAAGTTCTCATGTATTTAGAATAATTATCCATATTTGTATTCTACATTAAAAAATGATATTATAATATAACCAAAAAGAAGGGAGCAAATATGAAAATTACATACTTAGGCCATAGTGCATTCGAAATAATAACTGAAAAATCAAAAATACTTATTGATCCATACTTAGTATGCTATCCAAACTATAATAGAGAAGGAATTACAGACATATTTGTTACCCACGGTCATGGAGATCATCTAGGAAGTGCATTGGATTTGTCAAGAAAAACAGGAGCGAAAATTAATGCTGTATTTGAATTGGCAAACTACTGTTCCGCTCAAAAAGCAAATGCAAACCCAGTAGGACTTGGATCATGGATAAATTATTCATTTGGGCGTGCAATATTTTTACCTGCATTTCATTCAAGCTCTACTCCAGATGGAATATATGCAGGTTGCCCTGCAGGAATATTATTTGAAATTGAAGGGAAAAGAATTTTTCATGCAGGTGATACTTGCCTAAATTCAGAAATGAAAACACTAAAAAAAGTATTTAAACCTGATGTAGCAATGCTTCCAATTGGCGGAGTTTATACAATGGACATTGAACAAGCATCAATTGCTGCAGATTGGATTGGGGCCGATATAGTTATTCCAATGCACTATAATACATTTAACGCAATATCAGCTAATGTAGGTAAATTTGCGGCTGATGTAACTAAACAAGGGAAAGAAGTTAAGTTAATGGCAGTTGGAGATGAAATTATCCTCTAAATAGATGAAAATACTTAATAATTCTAAATAAAAATGGAAATTTTCCGTAGTGTCATTATATATAGTAGTGTGAACTAGAAGGAAATGAAAAATGACACTTGGAGTTTATTCTAACAATTTTATTTCTCATGACAAGTATGCTATAAAAGAGAATTCAACAAATAGCAACGCTGACACTAATGGGCATAGTTCATTTTTAGAAGAATTTGTTCAAGATGAAGCAAAAGAAAAACGCTTACAATCTGCATTAGAAAGAGAAGAAAAACAAGTTGAAGATTATTCTACTTCATATTATATGACTCCTTCACATTCAAAAATTAGTGATTACATAGATAATTATCTTTTAATTAATGCAGAACAAGTTGCATGTACAAATATGACACAGCATTTGATTAGAACTGATGAATTAAAAGATACATTAGGATTTCTTAATACTCAAGCAGCAAAAACAATGTTTCAAGGCAAAAAACGTCCAAATTTTGAAGAAAATAAACGATTGCCACAATTTAAGACAAGTATGCTAACATCAAGACCACAAAACTTCTTTAGTACAGGTATTGATGGAAGTACAAACAATTTTTTCATGACTGGTAAACAATAATGAAAATCGAATTAGAAGCTGCGCAATTCGGTTCAAATTATAAATGCAGTTACGATGATATACAGAATCTTTTAGAGTTTGCTAAAGGTAACAGTATATCATCTGTTTGTATTTCAGCAAATAATTCAATAGTTGAAAAAATATTAGGTCAATGCGGGATCGATGATTTTGATATAACAACCAAGACAATATCCATAAATAAAACTCTTACAAGAAATGAAAATTTCGAAAATATTAAATATGAATTTTATAACACACAGAAAAGATTAGGCTATATTGAATTATATGGACTAATCATAGATGCAACTGATTTATTATCAGACCAAGGTTTAACAGTTTGGGATTTAATCACAGATTTTAAAGATAAGGAATACGTTTATAAAACAGGTGTAAGAGTACAAAACCCAAGTGAACTAATAGAAATCATTGATATGATTGATATTGATATAGTACATCTACCACTTAATTTATTAGATCAAAGATTTGTAGGCTTATTAAAGGAAATTAAAAGAAAAGGCATAGAAATACATACATATTCAACATTCTTACAAGGGGTATTGTTATTAAATGAATATCAAATTCCTGAATATTTTAGAGAAATAAAGCATATACTAACAAGTATTCCTGAACCCAAAATGGCTTATGCACTATCATTTCCAAAGCTAATTAAAGAAGTTGATAAAATAATACTAGGATGCTATACAAAAGAAGATTTAGCAGTAATTAATAACATGTATAATTACAAAACAAATAATGTTGATTATAGTATTTATAGAGTTAAAAACCTTGATTTTATTAAACCTTCGATATTTAACTCAAAATGTAAATATATGTGAATACATACTTTATATTTAATATTATCTCTGTTATAATAGTTAAACAGAGAGTCAACCAATAATAATCGTCTCGAAGGATAAAAGGAGTGTTTAGTATGGTAGGGTCAGTAAGCAGTATTCATACTGCAAATAAAAATAATGCAAAGACAATTAGACAAAAAACAATAGATAAAGGACAACAAGGCTTCATTTTAGGTGCAGGAGTTGGAGCTATAGCAGGATATTCAAAAAAAAGTTGGCTAAAAAACGATAAACCAAGTGATAAATTTGTAAAACAGGTTTCTAAAGAAATGGAAAAAACATTAGAACCACAAGAAAAAAGTGAACTAACAAAAGTTAATAAGTTTTTTGAAGCACTATTAGACTATAGAACTGAACCGGATGAACTTCGTCAAAGAATAGAAAAAAGTAGTGAGTTATCAAATGCGATAATAAAAAAAGAAGGTGAAACAACAGAAGTAGCATTAGATAGAATATTTAACCAAGATAAACCTGAACTAAAAAAAGAATTAAGACATTTACAAGATAGAACAGTTGTAGATAAAAAAGTTAATATTTATGCTGCTAAAAACCTAATTAAGAAAAACTTTAACAAAGAAACAAAAAAATTTGAAAAAGCAAATGATACAACAAAAGAAGCCTTTTCAATCATAAAAAAAGCAATAAAGAGAACAAGAATTAAAACAGCAGTTAAAGATACGTTTGTTGGTGGAATTTTATTAGGTATAGGCGGAATGCTGATTGGTGCTCACGAATTATCAAAACAGCAAAAAGCAAAATAAAATATATAAATAGCGACAAAAATAGGGTATTGATTAGTTTCAATACCCTATTTTTATAAAGAAAGTAGCTCATAAGCCGTGTTCTGTTTCTCGATAATCATCTGTCTGGTATTATAATTACTCATAATCTCAAGCGATAATTTAGAAGTTGGCGGACAGCCTTTAAAACCTTCAATTCTATCTTGCATCCTATCTGGGTTTACCTAGCCGATACCTCTCGATATCGCTGGTGATGCTCTTACCTCACCGTTGCACCATCGCCTGTGAATAACTTCCATCGGCAGTCTAGCAAAGTGGCGTAGTGTTCGCCCTGCTCGTCTTGCTCATCGCAAGCCGACTCCGGCTCACACCGGCTTCGCTTTTCATTTCTGTGGCACTTTCCACCGGCTCACGCCGTCCGGAGTTTCTCCGGAGATTTGTCCTTAGATGCACGGACTTTCCTCACTTTTTCAAGCGCGATTATCCGACTACTTTCAAGCTTATTATATAACAAAAAAGAGACTTAGGAGAATCCTAAATCTCTTTTTTATAAACTCGATTAATAACTAAGCAATAGCTTCTTTTGCTTTTTCAACAACTAAAGCAAATGCTTCTTTATCATTAACTGCTAAATCAGCAAGCATTTTTCTGTTAACTAAGATGTTAGCTTTTTTGCAAGCATTAACAAATCTTGAGTAGCTCATACCTTGAGCTCTAACAGCTGCATTGATTCTAACAATCCAAAGACGACGCATATTACGTTTTGTAGCACGTCTATCTCTATAAGCGTATTTTAAAGCTTTCATAACAGCACAGTTAGCAACTTTAAATATTCTGCTTCTTGCGCCTTTGAAGCCTTTAGCTAGTTTTAATATTTTTTTGTGTCTATTACGACATACATTTCCACGTTTTACTCTCATTGTTCAACACTCCTATCTTGAATACTTCTTGTAAGGTAACTCATAAGATACCAATTTTACTTGGCTATCAGCAATCGCGATATCTCCGAAAATTTTACGTTTTCTAGAGCCGGATTTGTGTTGAAGCAAGTGGCCGATACCTGCATGTCTTCTTTGAATTTTGCCTGATGCTGTTACTTTGTAACGTTTAGCAGCAGCTTTGTGAGTTTTCATCTTTGGCATTTTATTTCTCCTTTTTTTATTCATACCGGATAGGCATACCAACGCACTATATCTCGGTTAATATCTATTGTACGGACTAAATATATAATTGCAAGTATGCTGGTAAATAATTGTTAATAATGTATTGTTAATATTTTTTTTATGCTAAAATATTCATATATTAATTGGAGTAAGAAATGATTACAATAAAAGATGTTGAACATGTAGCAAAATTAGCAAGATTAGAGTTAACAGAAGAAGAGAAACAAAAATTTACTACTCAATTGGGTGATGTTTTAAAATACGTTGATCAAATGAATGAAGTTGATACAACAGGGGTTGAACCAATGGCTCACGCAATTGACTTTGTTAACGTTATGAGAGATGACGTTGTTAAATATGAGCAAACAAAAGAAGAACTTATGAAAAATGCTCCGAGTGAAGAAAACGGATTTTTCAAAGTTCCAAAAATAAATTAAGAGAGATAACGAGGGACTTGTTCCCTCTTTTTTTTATGCTACGTACGTAAACAATTTTCGCTTTTCGAAAGATTGCATTTCAGTAAATGGGGAGTATGTTATGACAAAATTTATATTTATTACAGGTGGTGTAGTAAGTTCACTAGGTAAAGGTATTATTGGTGCTTCTTTAGGACGTTTATTACGTTCAAAAGGATTTAGTGTTGCGATTCAAAAATTTGACCCTTATATAAATGTTGATCCTGGAACCATGAGCCCTTTCCAACATGGTGAAGTTTTTGTAACAGATGACGGAGCAGAAACCGACCTTGACTTGGGACACTATGAAAGATTTATTGATGCTAATTTTAGCCAAATTAGTAATGTTACATCTGGTAGTGTTTATCAAACCGTTATTAAAAAAGAACGTAGAGGTGATTACTTAGGTGCTACTGTTCAAACTATTCCTCATATTACTAACGAAATTAAATCAAGAATTATAAAAGCGCAAAAACATTTTAATACTGATTTTCAAATTATTGAAATTGGCGGAACAATAGGGGACATTGAAAGCTTACCTTTTATTGAATCAATTAGACAATTCAAAACAGAAGTTGGCGTTGGAAACGCTATAAATGTTCACTGTACATTGTTACCATATTTACCAACTTCAGGCGAATTAAAAACAAAACCTTCTCAACATAGTGTTAACGTATTAAGAAGTTACGGTTTACAACCTGAAATTTTGGTTTGCAGAACATCTAAACCAATTCCTAAAACTGAAAAAGAAAAATTAGCTCTATTCTGTTCAGTGCCTAAAGATGCGGTAATTGAATGTCGTGATATGAAATCAATTTATGAAGTTCCACTAGTTTTAGAACAACAAAACTTCGCAGAAGTTGTTCTTAAACTACTTCAAACACCTGATAAAAAAGCAGATTTAAAAGAATGGGAACAACTTGTTGAAAGAATTAAAAACCCTAAAAAAACAATAAAAATCGCTATTGCTGGTAAATATACAAAACTTTCGGATGCTTATATTTCAGTAGTAGAATCATTAAAACACGCAGGATATAAAAATGAAGCAAAAGTTGAAATTAAATGGATTAATTCAGAAGAGTGCAATGATTATAATGAATGTAAAAAAATGCTTTCTGATGTTCAAGGCTTGGTAGTTCCTGGTGGATTTGGAGTGAGAGGTATCGAAGGGAAGCTTAATGCCATTCGCTACGCTCGTGAAAACAATCTTCCTTTCTTAGGAATATGTCTTGGTATGCAATGTACAGTAATTGAATACGCAAGAAATGTTGTAGGATTAAAAGATGCTAATTCAAAAGAATTTGATGAAGGTGCAACTTACCCTGTAATTGACTTAATGACAGAACAAAAGAACGTTAAAGGATACGGCGGTACAATGAGACTTGGCGCTTACGACTGTATCGTTAAAAAAGGTTCAAAAGCTGAAAAAGCTTACGGTGCAACAAAAATTTCTGAACGCCATAGACACAGATACGAAGTTAATAACGAATTTATTGATAAGATTTCAGATGCAGGTTTGGTATTCTCAGGCATGTCACCTGATGGTATGTTAGCTGAAATGGTTGAATTACCACAAAATGATTGGTTTGTTGCTGCTCAATTCCACCCTGAATTCAAATCAAGACCAAACAGACCTCATCCATTATTTGTTGGTTTAATTGACGCAGCTTGCGAAAGAGTTTAGGAGATATCTTATGAGCGATTTAAAAATTTATTTAGATAAAGATATTGATACAAATTTAATAAAAACAAAAAAAATAGCAGTAATTGGATTCGGTTCACAAGGATACGGACAATCAATGAATTTAAGGGATTCTGGTTGCGATGTGGTTCTAGGATTAAGACAAGGCGGAGTTTCTGATACAAAAGCAAAAGATTATGGACTAACTACAATGTCAATTGCTGATGCTGTTAAACAAGCTGATATTATTCAAGTTTTAATTCCTGATGAAATCCAAGCTGAAGTTTATGAAAAAGAAATTAAGCCTAACTTAAGAGCAGGGCAATATTTAATGTTTGCTCACGGATTTAATATTCACTTCAATAAAATTGTTCCACCAAATGATATAAACGTCATAATGGTAGCCCCAAAAGCTCCTGGACACACTGTAAGAAGTGAGTATGTTCAAGGTAAAGGAACTCCATCATTGATTGCAATATATCAAGATGTAACAGGGGATTCAAAAGAAGTTGCTCTATCTTATGCTGCTGCAATTGGGGCTGGTCGTGCAGGTATTATCGAAACAACATTTAGAGAAGAAACCGAAACAGATTTATTTGGAGAACAAGTTGTTTTATGCGGTGGTTGCACTGCACTTATCAAAGCCGCATTTGAAACATTAGTTGATGCAGGGTATTCACCTTATATGGCATATTTTGAAGTTTGCCACGAATTAAAGCTCATTGTTGACTTAATTAATGAAGGCGGAATTGATGCAATGCACTATTCAATTTCAAATAATGCTGAATATGGAGATTTAACAAGAGGCCCAAGACTTATTAAAGCAGAAGTTAAAGAAGAAATGAAAAACATCTTAAAAGATATTCAAGACGGAACTTATGCTAACGAATTTATGAATGAGCTTCAATCAGGTGGTAAAAATTTCCAAAAACTAAGAGAAGCTAACAACAACCATTTAATAGAAAAAGTCGGTGCTGAAATAAGAAACTCATTTAGTTGGGGAAAAGAAAAAATCCTTGATAAATCTAAAAACTAAAGCATATTAAAATAAAAATACTTAACAAAAGACTCTATTGAACATAGAGTCTTTGTTAATTTATGTAAAAATGTAAGTTGTATTACTAAAGATTAAGATAAAACATCCGTTTACACAAAATAATTAGGAATAAGTGTATTTGAGGTGTAGTAATGACTGAACAAACATTTAAATTAAAAAATTCACAAACAGGGAATTATTGGCAAATTATTAATGGAAAAAGAGTTTATTTCAATAAAGAAAAGAAACAAATAGATGAAGCTGTATTCTTACAAAGTGAGAATGCAAAAATCAATAAAGATGGCAAGATTCAGTCAAATAAAATCTACATAAAAGGTTCTACATCAGGCAGATACTACACAATAGAGAATGGTGTTAGACATTATTTTGCTGCCAATGGTAATGAAATAAAAGAATCATACTTCTTTCAACAAGAAGGAGTCAAAAAGAATGAAAAAGGACAACTTGTAAAAGTTAAAAAAGAGTCTGTACAAGCAAAATCTGCCAAAATTATTGCAAAAAACTTGAAAAAAGCAACAGATGGATGGAATGATAATGATGCAATAAAAGCCGAAATGTCCAAAGTAGATAATGCAGAAGAATTAAAAGAATTAGAAAAACAATTATCAGCAGCTGGATATAAAGCAGATGATATGTATTCATCTGTTGAAAAATTCTTATATGAAGAATTAGATGAAAATAGCATCGGTGATAATTCATTTGAGTATTTAGAACAATTAGTACAAAAATGGATACAAAACGGCGTATTAAAAGGTGATGATGCAATAAAAGCCCAAGCAAGATTAGCAGCAAGAATTATAAGAGATGGTGGAGATGGAATGGGCACAGATAAGGATGAAATTAAAAGAGGTCTCCATTTAATAAAAACACCAAAATCAACAGGGAAAGTAGCACAAGATGAAATAAATGTTAAAAAAGTATATCAAGAAGTTCAAAGGATAATAAAAAATGCACACAATGAAACATTAGAAGAATACCTAGTTGGTGAAGTTAGTGAAGATGAATTAAAATCATTAAAAGGTATAATGGCTCAAAATAGTGCAGTTCAAGGAAAAACAAAGCAACAAGCTATCGCAGATTTACTAATTGAAGCCGTAGAAGGCGCAGGAACAGATGTTGAAGAATTAAAAGAAGCATTAAAAGGTATAAAATCCCCACAAGACAGAGTTGCAATAAATGCAATGCTACAAAAATATTGTAAAGAAAAAGGCATAAATGGACAAATAAAAGGTCAGAATGCAATCCAAGCAATAATGTATGACGAACTAGATGGTTTTGCAGGGGTTGGAACAAATCATGAAGAAATCAGAAAATTCAATGAAATGATGATTTCACAAGGTGCATATAATAAAACCGAAGCAGTATCCTTAAGAGCACAACAAGCGGCTTTACAAATCCTTGAAGGGGATATGGATAATATAAAAGATGCTTTAGAAAATATAAAAGATAAAGAAGTCTTAAAAGCTGTAAATACACTTTTAACAACAAAAGGTTATAGCAATATAGACGCATACCTAGCTAAAATCGGAAAAACACAAGAAGAACAAGATATTGCAAATTCAATTTTAGCTAAGAAAAAACTTTTAACAGATGAAAAAGCAGCAGAAGTAGCAACAAATTTATTATTAAACAAAGACTTTGACATTAAAGCTAATGGAGTAAGAGCAATTGTTAATGATAAGATTGCGAGATTAGTTGATGAAAAATTACATAAATCAAATACATCATTAGCAAAAGTTCTTAATGAATTCAACACTGATAAAGAAAAATACAAATCAACAGCTGCTTATTTTGATTTCAATGGTGGCATATTAGGAGAATTTATTGCTGACCAATATAAAGAAAATACAGATATTAGTGATAATTTATACTTGGAATCATCAACTCCAGTAAAAACTATATCTAAAAATGATAAAAAAGGTTATGAAATAACTATCAATAAAATAGAATCAGACTTAAATAAATTAAAAGAAGACTATCAAGCAGCACTTGATACACAAGGATCTTTATCTGCTGCAGTTGATTACATTGCATCAGCATACAATCTAGGCACAAATAGAGATGATATTGAAGCAAGAATTGCACATGAGGAAGAATCTTTAAGATTATACAAACTTGCCTCTGAAGGTAAATTATCAAAATTTGTTGACGGCAAAGAAGTTCCAGTAACTTTTGAAGAAATATTCAAAGAACGTCAGTCAATGTTTGTAACAGGAGCACCAGGATCATTAAGTGCAACAATTAATAATGTATCTGGTAAAGAAACAACAGAATACAATTCTAAAGCTATAGAAAATGTTGCTAAACAAGGTGAAAGAATGGCTGCAATGAATATGGCCAAAGATATAATTTCATCAAGTTGGATTGAATTGAATAACGGTTTAAAATCAAAAGATGAAAATGAGTTAACAATATCAGTATACAATGGAGTTGCAGCATTATCAAAATTAAACCCAAACATTACATTAGCAACACTAGGTTTACAATATAATGGAACAAATATTTTAGACTCAACAGGTAAAAAGCTAAGCACAGATAAATTAGCAGAAATAGCAAAAAGCTTAAAAGAAGATTATTCAAAAATAAGCAAAGAAGTATTTAATAAAGATATCCCATCAAATACACAAAACGATGAGATAAATGAGTTATTAGAAGACGGATATGACGAGCAGCTAGAAGGATTCAAAGAAGAATATAAAAAAGCATTTGGGCAAGAACCAACAGATGAAATGCTAGAAGATTATCTAACAACAGTAAGTACTGGTGTAATGATAGTTAATATAGGTGCAGCAATAGGAGCAACAATATTAACAGCAGGATATGGATCATTAGCAATATTTGCAGCTGTTGGTGGGACATCAGCAGGATTAAATATGTTAGAACACTCAACAGATGCTAATGGTTTAACAAATGATGAATTCACCCAAGATATGGAACAAGCAATTTGGGACGGAGCATTAGGTGCCGTTGGAGTTAAAGTTGGTCAATATGCAGAAAAATTTGCAACAAATGCAGAAGTATTATTGAAGAATAAACAATTTGTACAAAATACATTAGGCAAAGTTATGAACTTGAATAGCCACCAAGCAAATAGAATAAGCTATTGGGTAACAAGAGTAGAAGCAGCAGGTGGAGAAATTTCAAGTGATGCACTACAAGCATTAGCACAACAATACTGTATGAATGGTGAAATTGACGAAGCAGGATTTGTAAAATCAATGTTAATGTCAGCAGGCTTCAATACAGTTGGTCACTTAAAAAGTGGTATATCATCAACCCCAACTAAAGGAACTATTAAAGATTTAGGCAAAGAAATCAAAGCAGATTTAGTCACAGATGTAAAACAATCACAAAGTCTACTAGAAGGTAAACCAATAACTGCTGAAGGATTAAAAGCTAAGAGTAAAACAGATGCAGCTACTACAGAAAATAGTTATCAATTAAATAAAGTTGAAGAAAAAGAGGTATCACCTGAATTTAGACAAGGCATGAGTCAAATTGAAGATGCTGTTAAAACCGAAACAGGCAATACAATTGGTGAAATGCTTGAGAACAATCCTTGGTTTGCACAATTTAAAGACCAATTAGAAGGATTAGAAGATTATACCGTTGTAGCATTAGATGATGCAACAAAAACAGCAAGAGGATCTCATACAGTATCTAAGAAAACAGGCAGACAAATTGCTTTGAATATTAATGCATTGAAAAATAATGAAGAAGCATTTGTAAATACATTAATGCACGAAGCAGAACATGCAAGACAACACAAGAAATATGTAAAATTAGTAGGTAAAAAGCTACAAACACCTGATGATAAAAAATATATTGAAGCATACAGAGCTATGGATAAGGCAGATAAAGCACGTCAAGAATTTTATCAAGCACATAGCAAAGAGATTAATAAATTTGTAGATGATATTCAAGGTAAAACATCAGATGAAGTTAAAGAAATCATAAGTAAATATGACAAAAAGCAACAAGAAGTTTGTCAAAAATACATGAAATTGTATAATGATTATAAAAACTCAGTATTAGAAGTAGAAGCACGAGATGCTGGTACAGAAGCTGTAAAAACATATAATAAGAATAAAGAGGTAAATAATGGACAAGAAGATAGAGGATCTAACCCAGTTCGCGAAGGAGATACAACAGGAGATAGCGACAGGCCTGTGGGATCAGGCACACGGAACGAATCTGTTGAAGAAGGACCAGAAGGAACAGAAGGAACAAAAGAAATAAAAGTAGAATCTGAAGCAAAATTTGGAACATACGACAATGTTAATTATGCTAAATTATTTATGGCTACATCAGAAGAAGAAGTTCAAGAAGCCTTAGAATTTGCTAGTAAGCTTCCTGATACTGATTTTATGAAATCACGCATAATCAATAAGCTTAATGAACAACTTATCAAAATAAATAAATCAAAAACTAACATTACAACACCGAAGTCAAAATTTAGAGAATTTGATAAACCGATTGGCACTAGAGATATACAATTTTTAAGAAATAAAGATGCAGTTACAAATATTTCAAATATTAAACCTGAAGATATAACAGTTAAAGCTAATTATAATGGCTTTGGGAATTGGGTAGGTGGAACCAATCTACCTAAAAAGACTAGTTTTGACTTATATAGTAGTGTACGTTTTCTTGATAAAAATGAAGTAATAGCAGCATATAATAAAGAACATAATCTTACAATTATAACTACAAAAATACTTGACTCATTTAATAGACCTGGAACTTTAAATATAATAGTAAAAGGAGAAGTATCAGAAGCAGATGCATTAGCTTTATTTGAAAGACTAAATTCAAAAAACTTAATTAAAAATGCAAAAGATATTGATAATTGCAATGCTTTTGGAAAACAAATCCAAGAAGAAACAGCAGATTATTTTAATAATCTAAGTAAGAATACAAGCAATAAAACAACAGCAGACGCACCTGCAAAACCTGCAGATACAACTAATGCTGAAGTTGTAACACCACAACGAGTAGAAGGTTCAATCGAAGGCGATACAACAGGACATCAAGACAGGTCTGTGGGATCAGACACACGGGACAAATCTGTTGAACAAGGACAAAAAGGAACAGAAGGAACAAAAGAAACAAAAGTAGAAACTAATAAAAACAATACACAAAAAACAAAAACAGATGATGTAGCAAAAGAGATAGAAACATTTACCCCTAATAATTATAAATTGACACGAACATATAATGGTTTAGAAGATATTGCAGGAGCAACTGGAAAAACTAATTGGGAGTTCGTAAAAAATTGTAGTGATATGAGAAATGTATTATATAATGATGCTACAGAGAATTGGAAAAGTGTAAAAAATGACCGTAATTTGGGTGATTATGATTATATTAAAATCGAAACAACTGATAGAAATTTCAGTTGGCTCCGTCAAACCAGATGTATTGTCTATCAAAATAACACAAATACAACATCAATCGTTTTTTCAATTTCTGGTCGCAGTGGAGATAATATTACTTTCCATTTTGACGGAAAAGTTTCAGAACAAAAATGTCGTGATTTTATAAATTATTGGGATAATAGAGGAACTAATATATTTGATGAACAAGAATTTCTAGATTTTATGAACAATAAAACAACAGCAGATGCACCTGCAAAACCTGTTGAAACAACTAACGCAGGCAAAGTAGAAACAGACTCACCTGTAAAACCAGCAGATACAACCAAAGCTGAAGTTGTAGCACCACAACGAGCAGAAGGTTCTATCGAAAACGGTAAAATCTTCTTCAACGATCAAGAATTTGATATCCCACAAACTGCAGAGGAAGCTAAAACATTTGCTAAATCTCATGCTGATAATGTTGAAATATATGATAAATATGAAGATGGAAGAATTGATTTAGATTTTTATAATAAGAATAGAAAGAATATTGCAACTGTAAAATATAATAAAAATGGAAATATATATGAGTTATATGAGTATACATTTGATAAACAAGGTAAAGATTTAAAAACTACTTATAAAAATCCTGATGGTAGTATTAAATTTATAACTGAAAAAATATATACTGCTGATGGGACACCTAATGGTACAATTCACAGAAAACAAAATGGTGAATTAAATTTTTATATTAATAATAAAAATATTTATTATTATAAACTACAAATAAAACAATTTGAATTAAAAGATGATAAAGGCAATGTTGTAAAATACGGTGTATATGATGAAACAAACCACACCTTCACAACTAGCGATAAACCATTCAAAATAGAATCAGAAGCACCTGCACCTAAGGCAGATGATGTTATACCTGTAAAAGCTGAAGAGCCTGCTAACACAGGAGATGTTGATGCTGATACACCTGTAAGACCTGAAGAGCCTGCTAACACAGGAGATGTTGATGTTGATACACCTGTAAGACCTGAAGAGCCTGCTAATACAGGAGATGTTGATGCTGATGCTCCTGTACAACCTGAAGATACAGCTGCCCCATACATCGGTGGAGATGACATTGACATTAATGTTGACGATGTTGATATTGACTCAAACGTTAGTAACATAAACAATAGCTCAGCAACACTTCCTAATAGAAACAGACCACTTAATGATAATAGTTTATCAGGCAAAATCTACGACAACCTTGAATTCACTATTGCAAACATAAAAGAAGCTATAGGAAAGATAACTGATACAAAATCTTATAGCAAGGTTGTTGAACAAATCAAAAAAATAAAAAACAAAGGAGAAAGAGAAGAATTAATAAGACTAGCCAAAGAAAAAATAACAGGTCTTATGAAAGGGACTAAGAATCATCTAAGAATTGGTCATGGAAAAACTAAAACAATAGATAATCCAGATGGAACTACAACTACAATTGAATACAAAAGCAGATTTGGAAACGCAAGAACTGAAACCATTACTAAAGAAGATGGAACTACTGTTACTATAGAATATAATAACAAAAATCAACAAGTAAGAGGTAGCAAAACAGTTCCTTGGAAAGAAGAACCTATTGATTATACATACAATGAGAAACTTGGGACTCTTATATCTGAGGAGTCTGGAAATAATGGAGGCCGTATTATTATTGGCCCTTATGACCATACTCTAAAAGAGTTCTATAATATTGATGGAGATGTAGTCTTACATCGTACAGGAGAAGAAGGTCATTACGAATACTTCACTAAAAATAATGAAACTGGTTTTTGGGATAATAAAATAGATGATCCATTTGCTAAACCTGTTGAAAACCCACATGTTTCAACTAAGACTGAAAAAGATGGAACAACTATTGAAACCACCAAATACGGAGATGATAAAAAAGTAGTTACAAGAGATAAAGATAATAATGTTACAAGTAAAGAACTATACCACAAAGGTAAAAAAGTAAGTGCAGAATACCTTGATGAAAATGGTAATATGGTATACGAAACATATGCTGACGGTAAACTTGTAAAACAAACAGGAATTAATAAAAAGGGTAACACATATCAAGCTACATATGATGGCAAAAAATCAACTTGGAAGTTTACTAAACCTGGGGAAACAAAACCATTTGAAATTAGCACTTGGAATGGTAATAAAAGAGTAAAAACAGAAATTTATTCTAATGACGGAGAAAGACTACTAGAAGTAAATAATTATAATTCTAAAGGAGGCTTATCAAATAGAGACGTATATGCTGATGATGGGGTACAAATAAAACGTCATGAAGAATATTATGGTGATTATTCTATAGCAATTATTAATGATAATGGTCAACCATCCCAATTAAAAACATACACTTGGAATGAAAGTGCGGATGATTGGTATGTTAAAGATACATATAGTTATAACTCTGCAACTAAAGAATTTGAATTAAAAGATGCAGAAGGTAATGTTATCTCAAAAGCGATTTATGATGATAAATCACATAAATTAACTATAACAGAAGGAGATAACGAACCTAAGGTTTACGAAAATAAGCAAGAAAATGAATTACCTGAAACAGAAGAAAGTAATAAATCATCACACAAAGCTCGTAAAGCAGTAATAGGAACTATTGTTGCTGGAGGTGCTGCATATGGTATATATGAAGCAACAAATTCTGAAAATTCAGGAGAAGAAGTTGCAATTGATGATGCCACTAAAACAGACGATGGCACTGAAGCAGGTGGAAGTACCGAAACAGGTGATGGTACCGAAGCAGGCGATGGCACTGAAGCAGGTGGAAGTACCGAAACAGGTGATGGTACCGAAGCAGGCGATGGCACTGAAACAGGTGATGCTACAGAAGCAGGTGATGAAACTGGAACAGGCGATGGAACTGGAACAGGCGATGCTACAGAAGCAGGTGATGAAACTGGAACAGGCGATGGAACTGGAACAGGCGATGCTACAGAAGCAGGTGATGAAACTGGAACAGGTGGAAGTACAGGAACAGCAGATGTTGCGAAAAAAGTTACAGAAGGAAGTAAAACTCCTGTTATCGCTCCTGTTGTAACAACTCCAGAAGGAGGTAAAACTCCTGTTACCACTCCTGTTGTAACAACTCCAGAAGGAGGTAAAACTCCTGTTACCACTCCTGTTGTAACAAGTCCAGAAGGAGGTAAAACACCTGTTACTACTCCTGTTGTAACAACTCCTGAAGGAGGTAAAACTCCTGTTACTACTCCTGTTGTAACAACTCCTGAAGGAGGTAAAACTCCTGTTACTACTCCTGATACAAAACCTGTTGAAGAAACTCCGCAAGAAGAAAAATCAACAGTTAAAGCAACAATCAAACAAAGTAATTTAGTTAATGGCAGAGATCCTGAAACAGGCAAAAAACGTGAAATCACACCATTAGAAAGAATGGAAATAACACAACACATTGAACAAGCTAAAAACGAAGAAGATTTAAAACTTATTCAAGAAGAAATGCGTTCATTCAAAGTATTTAAAGGTAGAAAAAACCTACGTAGAGCTCTAAAAGCAAAACGTAAAATGTTTAATAACCCAGAATCAGAACGTAGACAAGAAAAATATGAAAACAGAATGGATAAAATAGAAAACTCAAAAATATATCAAGAAGACTTTATTAAAACACAATATGATTATGTTGAACCAGAAAATAAAAAAGAAAATGATTTAGACAATCCTTTTTATTTAGCATAAAAAAAGGACTAAGAGGTAAATATATATACCTCTTAGTCGAATATATTTTACCCCATTTCCCCTGCTTGTAATCTAATCTTTAACGTATTATAATTAAGTAAATTAGATTTAACTAGATAAGAGGGAAGTTGAGAATGAGTAATCAAAAAGTTGCTGTTATTGGCTACGGTATGTGGGGGAAAAACATTGTCCGTAATTTCTATAATTTAAATGTTTTACATACTGTATGTGATTTAGATGCTGAAGTTCGTGAAAAAATCAAAGAACTTTATCCTGATATCAATGTGATTTCTGATATGCAAGAAATTATTGATAATCCTGAAATTACAGGTGTTACAGTTGTAACTCCAAGCCATACTCATTATGGTATTGTAAAAAAATTACTTGAAGCAGGTAAAAATGTTTATGTAGAAAAACCTATCTCAACTGTTGCTCAAGAAGCTAAAGATTTAATGGAATTAGCTAATGAAAAAGGTCTTGTTTTAATGGTTGGTCACCTTTTATTATACCATCCTGCTGTTAACAGATTAAAAATGTTAATTGAAGCTGGAGAATTAGGTGATATTGTTTACGCACAATCAGATAGACTTAATGTTAACTACTTCAAAAATGATAGAAGTGTTATGTGGGACTTAGCTCCACACGATGTTTCTATGATTTCTTATGTTACAGGTAAAGCTCCATTAAAAGTAATATCTGCTTTAGGTTGCTCAACAGAAGATAATACTATTATGGATATAACTCATATCGGTATTGAGTTTGAAGATGGATTAATCGGATATATTTCTGATAGTTGGATTACACCTCAAAAACATGTAACTTTACTTGTTAGAGGAACAAAAGCGACTGCTATTTTAGATGATACAGTTGCTGAAAACAAATTAAAATTATATGATAATCAACCAGGAAGTGCTGTAAAAGATATTCCTCTTGATTATTTAGAAATTGAACCATTGAAGCTTGAATGTCAGCACTTTGTAAGTTGTATTGAAAACCATACTAAAGCTCGTTCTGATGGTGATAATGGCTTTATGGTTACTAAAATATTAGAAGAAGCTGAAAGAGTTATGCTAGGTGCTAAAGTTAATGCCTTAAATGAAAGACACTTTGCTCTTTCTCGTACAAAACAGTTTCAGTAATAAAAAAAGAAGATAAAATATAAGAGGTTTTTATGGCAAATTTTGTAACTATATTTAGAGTATTTTTAATGTTTATTGCTCTTTATCTAATGATGGCAATGCCTACGTCTGTATCAGCTTATGTTTGGGCATTAGTTCTAACAATTTTAGCATTTGCATTAGATGGACTTGACGGTTTTCTTGCTCGTTTATTACACGAAGAATCTAAATTCGGTGCTTTATTAGATATAATGAGTGACAGAATTGTAGAAAACTCTTATTGGATATTCTTTGCAGTTATGGGGTGGTTATCAATTTTATTCCCACTTATTGCAATTACTAGAGGTTTCATTACTGATACAATTAGAAGTGCAGCTATGGAAAAAGGTTTAACCCCATTTGGCATGCAAGTTAATCCTATTTGTAAGTTTATTACAGGCTCAAAATTTATGAGAATATCTTATGCAGTAGCTAAAGTTTTAGCATTTATAGTTATAATTGCAGCTAAAATACCTAATATTCCAAACGCAGATTTAATTTTTAACATTGGATTCTGGTTAGCTGTTGCAGCTATTGTATTCTGTGTAGTAAGAGGTTTACCTGTACTTATTGAGGCTAAATACGTTATAAATGAAACAAAATAAATTAAACATAGTTTTATATGAACCTGAAATACCACAAAACACAGGCAATATCGCAAGACTTTGTGCTTGTTGTGGTGCTAGTCTTTATTTGGTAGGGAAATTAGGGTTTTCACTAAGTAGCAAATACACAAAACGTGCAGGATTAGATTATTGGGATAGTGTTGATTTACATAAAATTGATACGATGGAAGAACTTTTCGAAGAATTTCCTGATGCCAATTTTTATTATTTAACAACTAAAACAGATAGACTATATACAGATATTCAATATAAAGACGGTGATTTTATCGTATTTGGACCAGAAACAAGAGGTTTGCCTGAAAAATATGTTACTGATAAAAATGCTGTTACAATACCAATGAAAGAAGGTCAAAGGAGTTTAAATCTTTCTAATTCCGTTGCGATAACAGCTTATGAGGTTATAAGACAAAATGGACTTTAAAATGCCTGAACGCCCTGAATTTTCTAATAAAGGGACATTTGGAAAAGTGTTAAATATTGCAGGTTCTGAAAATTATTCAGGAGCAGCTTATTTGTCATCAGTTTCTGCATTAAAAGTTGGTTGCGGTTATGTTGCATTATCTAGCTCTCCTAAGGCTATGAACGTTGTCGCAAATTTATCACCTGATATTGTATATATTCCAATTGCGAATGTAAAAGAAGCGATAGAAAAGTTCAATGTTGTATCTATTGGTTGTGGTTTGTCTGTAGAAACAGGAACATCTATTTTGTTTAAATCAATTATTTCAACATTAGCTGGTACTGATAAGACTGTAATTATTGACGCAGATGGACTTAATATTTTGGCTAAGAAAAAACCTTCTAAACTTCCTGAAAATCTAATTATAACTCCGCATCCTATGGAAGCATCAAGATTATTAAAAGTTGATGTTGAAAAAATCATTGAAAAACCTGTAGATTATGCAAAAAAACTTTCTAAAAAATATAATTGTACAACAGTATTAAAACTACATAGCACAGTTGTTTGTTCAAAAGATATGGAAATCTATATCAATGATACAGGTAATTCTGCATTATCAAAAGCTGGTTCAGGAGATGTACTAACAGGGATTATATCAGGGCTTTCTGCTCAAGGGATGTCAAACTTTGAAGCAGCAAAACTTGGGGTGTATCTTCACGGAAGAACTGGAGAAATTGCTTCTAGTATGTTAACTGAATACTCCGTTCTTGCAAGCGATTTGTTAAAATATATCCCACTTGCAATAGTTGATATTTTATCAAGATAAAAATAATTAATTTAATTAGATGTAAATTTATGTGTAACATTTTACATACTTCCTTTACATTATGTATAATTAAATTATGATTACATCTTACCAATTAACAAATTATATTTTATCAAATTTGTTTAATTTTGACATTTCTCCAATATCAAAATTAGTATTGTTATACTTATCAAAGTGTTATAACCCACAGAAAAAATTTGTATTTCCAAAACAAAGTACCATAGCCTTATCTATTGGAGTTAGCAAATTATCAATAGTAAGAGCAATTAACGAACTTATTAATATTGATATTATTGAAGCTAAAAGAGGACGTCATAATTATTATAAGTTGAAGTTACAAAATATGATTTCAAAAATATCAAATTGTGACTCCAAAAGTAACAAATTGATATCTCCATATATAACAGATAAAGAACATATAAAAGAACATGATTTTAATAAAAAAAATTTTGATAAAAAAATATCCGTTCCAATTATGAATAGTCCCAGTGTAGACAAAACTAAAGAGCTTTTACAAGAGTATAAAGATATGCAAATAACATCAGATTATACGAATTGGGATAGAGATACGGCAGTTAATCATCTAAGGAGAGGTATCCCCCGCGCGTTTTTAAAAAGAAGTGTTGTTGCAAAATATCTTATAAAAAAATTTAATATTGATGAATCAGAATACCAAATTAATAACGAGAATATAGGTTAAATTAATATTTCCCCCTACTATTTTACCCTACCTCTATGAGAATAATTTAAAGGTCATATCAACATTATCTTTAATAACTGTTTTTAATGTATCCATTTCAGTTTTAATCGCATTTCTTTCACTTTCTAAAGCTGCTAAATCTGTATCGAATTTTTTGTCTTTAGAATTAATTTTTCTCATATCAGCTTCATATTTTGCTTCAGCTTTTTTTAAATCTGTTTCATCTTGAACTTCTTGTAAATTAGTATCTGTAGCGATATTTGTTTGATAATATTCACCTGTTGTATTATCTAACTTGAATAATGCAACCAAACCTTCTATTAACATACTTGATAACCAACTTGAATCATCTTCATAACCGGCAACAGGATTATTTGCTTGATCACCAACAAAATATCCAAATGATTTCATTTGTTGATAAAGATTTCTAGCTTCTTGAGCTCCTGCATTATCAACGGTTTCATTAACTGATGTTGATGCTCCTGTTGCATTACAAGTAATTTGAGTTCTATCTGCAGAATTTATATCATTTGAACCATTATTTCTGCCAACTTCATTAACTGAAGTATTTGATGATGATGAATTTGTTACAGAACCTGTTGTATTATTATGACCAACAATTGTTCCATTACCTGTAGATGTTACATTATTTGTAATAGAAACATCTGAATAAGAGTTATTTACATTTCCATAATTAGCAGCAACAATACCTCCTGCTACAGCATCAGCATGAGAATTAGTAATATTTGTATTTGAATAACAATTTTCTACTTGCCCCTGCAAATACCCCCCAATTCCACCTGCTCTATTTAGTTCTGAATTACTTGTTAAATTTGTTTCACAATTTGAGATTATGTGATCAGAAGCATTACCACCCCAACCGGCACCTACAATACCTCCAACACCTACTGTTCCACTATATGCAAATGTAGTATTTGCAACTAAATCTGATGAACAATTTGTAATTTCTGTTGATCCACGACCACTATCTGCCTGATATACAGCAATTATACCGCCAACGCATTGCTCAGTATCAGTATTTTTACTAGTTCCAGTTAGATTTATAGTTCCTTTATATTTTGAACCTGAAACTACTAAATCAGAATTCATGACTTTCCCCAATATTCCGCCAGCAAAAACATAACTACTTGTACTTGTTATATCAACATTTGAACTAACATTTTTTATAGTTAAGTCTGAATTTGAATTAGTATAACCAATTAATGCTCCAATAAATCCAGGACTAGAACTTGAACCTTGATAAGTAGATGAAATATTTCCTGATAAAGAAATATTTTCAATATTAACGGCTCGTGAAACAGTATTTGCTAACATTCCAAAATTAGATGAAGAAGTAGATATGTCACCACCTAAACTTAGGTTAGAGATATTTGCACCATTTGTTAATGAAGAAAATAAATTTTTTGTAAGACCTGTTATTGAATAACCATTTCCATCAAGTGTTCCTCCAAAACTTTTAGGAGTCCAATTCTTACCTGTTAAATCAATATTTGACATTAATCTATACTTACCGGTTGTTGACATATTCATAAATTGTTCTGCAGTATAGATTTCTTTAAATCCATCAACTGTTTGATTAGTTTCAGTAACTCTACCTGTTTGTAATGCTACGAAATAATCTTCACTTCCACCTGCGGCTACAAAATTGTCAGCTGTAGCTTGATCAACAGGAATTCGTTTTTCGCCATTAACTTCTACTTTGTATCCATTTGCTATTAATAAATTATATGTTGCATCTTTATAATAAATACTTCCATCACTATTTAATTGTTTTATTTGCACTTTTGTAGCATTTAGGGCATTTTCATATTCTTTGTATACGGCATCTGACTCATTAGCCATTTGGAGCTTTTGAGCCTCTAAGTTTTGAGCCTTATACTCTATGTCATGCATCCTACTCGTTAAGGATAGCAATCTTGCTTGTGATGAAGACATTCCCATTTTATTTACCCTATCAAATGAAATTTAGTAGTGCGCAAAAAGTAACTAAATTCATTCATTATATATTACGGTAAATATTCAAGAATTCTTTAGCAAGATGTAATAAATATTTACAATTATTACAATTGGATTAAATTATGGTTGCGCCATTATTTTCAACTTTAAGGGTCTTAATTTCAGCTTTTACACTTAAGTTTTCCATAACTTCAGAAATTTTTGCTCTTGCTCTATCTGCTGCAGATTGTTTTGATATAACTAAAACAGCTGAACCTGCACCACTTAATACACAACCAAATATATCATCGTCATGTCTTATTGATTTATTTATCTCATCCATCCAAGGAACCAATTTAGCTCTATATGGTTGATGTAATCTATCATTTAATGC
Organism: uncultured bacterium; assembly: GCA_949294335.1. GTDB lineage: Bacteria > Cyanobacteriota > Vampirovibrionia > Gastranaerophilales > Gastranaerophilaceae > UMGS1585. Next base: position 38,185 of record CASFGO010000021.1, read on the forward strand.
TGCTTTCATTAGTTCAGCATCAGCAGTATTAACAGCATGCATTAGCATACCCATTCTTTTTGTATTATAAACAGCATCTTGCATTGGGACATTTTCTGGTAATACAGAACGAGAAATTTCTGTTGCTAGTTCTACATCTGGAATACAAACGGTTAATGCCCATTCTTCAGGCCATTGTATTTTTCGATAAAGAATACTCCCATCATCCTCTTGAGAGGATAATACTAAACCACCAACAATAGCTGGTGTTACATTATCAGGATGACCTTCTATTTCTGTTGCTATTGATAACAATGCAGATTCATCTGCAGGCTCTCCCAATAAATGATTAGCTGCAATTAATGCACCAACAATTACAGCTGCTGAACTACCTAAACCTCTAGTAACTGGTATTGTTGTTTGAATATTTATTTTCAATTCAGAAGGAGTTTGACCTATTGAATTATAAAGTAACTCAACAGCTTTATAAACAATACTATTTTCATCTCTTGGGATATGATCAATAATTAAATCATCAAAATTTTCATCTTGAGAAAGAATATTTATCTCTACACCTGTTCCTGGTAACACTGTTTCGTCAATTGTTACAGTATTGTATATCGGTAATGCAATACCTAGACAATCAAAACCTGGTCCTAAATTTGCCGATGTTGCCGGAACTTTTACACTAACTTTCATATTTCCCTTTCTATTTATAGCATTGTTACGCTTGTTTTACCATATTTTGCTGATAAGTCATCTATATGGTGAATAAAATATACATAAGATTCTAAATCTTTTTCACTCAAATCAACAATTGCACCCCAGTCAGTTCTGCCATGATGTGCTGCAATCATTTTTGCTACTCTATTAAATCCATTTAACATACATAATGAAAATCCATATTGAGAATGTGTAATCCATTCTTTTTGGAAATTTTCATCATAATCTATCATTCCATTTTCTTCATCAATTGTATATTCAAATATTTTACCTATATCGTGAAGAATACTTGCTGCAATAGCTTCATCCCTATTTATATCTTGAAATAGAACTTGAATATTGGCTTCTGCTATTTTTACACATTCTAATGTGTGAACCAATAACCCACCAATATAATTATGATGCATTGTTTTTGCAGCAGGAGAGACTTTTATTTTTTCTGAATTTTTTTCAAAGAAATCTAATATAAATCCTCTTAACTTCTCATCATTTATTGATTTAATATAACCTACAAGATCATTATATGCTCTTTCACGTTCTTCTTCAGCTAATCCCATTTTGGCTTCTTTAATAAGTTCAAGAGATGTAATTAAACAGTTATTAAATCGTTCATTGAATGAAGCTGTTACAATTCGAACAATATTGCCTATTCTGAATAATTTTAAATCCATTCGGTTAAGAGCTTCTTCCCAAAGGACACAATTAAGTACAGCTTCGCTTGATGGATCTTTTAATTGAAGTTTACCCATCTTAGTTCCTGCTTTCGTGTCTCCAACAGAAAAAGAAACTACCTCATAATGAATTTCTGTACTAAACATTACTTCCTCCCTAAAAGAACTAACTTCCTATATCGTACTACAAACAAGGATTTTTTGTATTTTGTAAACAAATGTAACTTCAAATGTATAATTTTAGCAATTTTTTAAATTTTAAATACTTTGTATATATGTAAGCGGGAACTAAGAGTAATATCTTATACAAAAATAAAGGGAATTAAATTATGTCAAGAGTTTTAATATCAATGCCAGAAAGATTTTTAGATGAAATAGATAACGTTGCAGAAAATGAAAATCGTTCACGTTCTGAATTAATTCGTGAAGCATTAAGAACATATATTCATAGAAATCGCGTTAGAACTTCAGCTTATGCTCAAAGAAATGCTGAATTGTTAGACGCATTATTAGATTAATAACTAATTGATGGGAATTAGGTAAGTTTTAAGTAAATGTAAGTAAATGTATATTAAATAGGCTGACAATATGTCAGCCTTTTATTTTTATCAAATAATACAACTATATTTTATCCTAATATAATATTATCAATTAGCCTTACACCTTCTACTCTACATGCTATAAGAACTAATGTATTATCATCAGCTGTTGTCTTATCTTCTAAATCATCTTTATCAACAAATTCTAAATATTCCATATCGTGTTTTTCTGTCAAAAAAGAAAATGCTGTTTCTTTTAAAGCATTAACATCTGTTATTCCCTTGTCATAGCAAGCTTTTATGTTATTCAAAATTTTTGACAAAACTAATGCTTCTTTTTTACCATCTTCTGTTAAATATTTGTTTCTTGAGCTTAATGCTAAACCTGATTCTTCTCTTACGATTGGACAAGATATTATCTCAACATTAAAGTTCAAATCCTTAACAAATTTCTTTATTATAACCAACTGTTGAGCATCTTTTTGACCAAAGAAAGCACAATCTGCTTGAGTTATATTAAATAATTTTCCAACAACTGTACAAACACCGTCAAAGTGTCCCACACGAGATTTACCGCATAATTTATCTACATAGAAAAATGGTGGAACAATATATGATAATGTATCATTTGAAAGTCTTTGCCCTTTACCGTACATCTCATCAGGAGATGGAGCAAAAACTAAATCAGCCCCGATTCCTTCTGCTAATTTTACATCTTCTTCTAACGTTCTAGGATACTCTGCATAATCTTCTCCAGGACAGAATTGAATAGGATTTACAAATACTGAAACGACAACCTTATCACAAGTTTCAACAGCTTTTTTGATTAGGCTGGCATGTCCTGCATGCAAAGCTCCCATTGTTGGAACTAATCCTATTTTTAAACTTTCTTTTTTCCACTCCCTAATCTGTGATTTTACTTCATCTATCTTATGAACTAACATTTAACTTCCTCTTTTTTTATTTGAAATACTTCATTTTCTGACGGGAAACTACCCTCTTTAACATCTGAAACATAATTTTTAACAGCATTTGTTATTACATCTTTTAAATTTGCGTACTGACGAACAAATGTCGGATGATAATCTGAAAACTTACCTAACAAATCATCAGTTACCAATACTTGCCCCGAACAATATCTGCCTGCACCTATCCCAATTGTTGGAATATCTATGTTTTCTGTTATATATTTTGCACTTTCTTCAGGAACCATTTCTAATACAAGAGCAAATGCTCCTGCTTCTTGCAATTTTTTAGCCTTATATAATATTTCTTCTGTCTCAGAATCAGTCTTACCTTGGATTTGATGCCCACCTATTGTATGGATATACTGAGGAGTAAAGCCTAAATGAGCAACAACAGGAATTCCTGATTCTGTACATCTTTTTATCAATTCAAGAATATAATCGCTATATCCCTCTAATTTAACAGCGGACGCACCTGCTTTTATCATATCACCTATATTTTCCATTGCTTTCTCAATAGAAACATTAAATGACATAAAAGGCATATCACCTATTACTAATGCTCTATTTACACCTCGTGCAACAGCCGATGTAAATATCAACATTTCATTCATTGATACTTTTTGAGTTGAATCATAGCCTAAAGCTACATTTGCTAAGGAATCTCCAACTAATATCATATCAACTCCTGATTCATCAAGATATTTTGCTGTTGAATAATCATAAGCGGTCAAAACTGTTATTTTTTGACCGTCTGATTTTAATTTATTTATTGTTCTTACTGTTGTTTTTTTTATCATTATTTATGCTCTTTTACTTGTTTTCTATACCAGTAATAAATAGCTCTTGCAACACGCCTATAACTATGTCTTATTAAACCATTTTTACTTTGTTCTTCTTCTAAAAGATTTCCCGTAACAATTTTTACCCCGATTGGATTTACATTTTCCATATCTAGATTTACAGGATATGAACCAACTTTTGCGTAATTTGGTGAAATCTCATCAGGTAAAACATTATTAACCAATACTGCATCTAAAATATCTCTGCTACCGGCATGATTTATTAATGCATTAATATGACTTGCAACAGAATAATTATCTGTTTCACCCTTTTGAGTCATAATATTACATACATAAATCTTTTTGGCATGAGATTGCGCAACAGCTTGAGCTATTTCTTTGATTAGAAGGTTTGGAATAACGCTTGTGTATAAGCTTCCCGGTCCCATAATAATTAAATCAGCTTCATGTATAGCATCAATTACTTCCGGTAATGCTTTACATTCAGCAGGTTCTGTAAATAAACGTTTAATTTTACCACCTGCTTCAGGTATTGCTGATTCACCATGAATAATTCTACCATCTTCCATTTCAGCAGCAAGCTTCATGTTATCTAATGTTGAAGGCAATACTCTTCCTCTAATAGACAATACATTAGAAGACTCTTTAACTGCTCTTACCATATCACCTGTAATAGAACAAAGAGCTGTTAAGAATAAATTACCAAAGCTATGACCTTTTAAACCTTCACCAATTTTAAACCTATATTGGAATAATTTTGTAACCAAATCCTCATCATCAGCCAATGCCGCGATACAGTTTCTAATATCACCCGGTGGCAATACACCTAATTCTTCTCTTAATCTACCGGAACTTCCACCATCATCACCAACTGTTACAACAGCTGTTATATTATTTGTAATACTTTTAATCCCTTTTAATAACATTGAAAGCCCTGTACCACCACCAATGGCAACAATTTTAGGACCTTTATTAAGTTTTTTACGGCGATATAATGCCTCAAGCATTGTTTCTTTTTCTCTGCCGTTTCTTAAATCAAGCATTGAAAGGTTTGTTTTTTGCCAACCTTTGAAAAATAGTATTGCACCAAATACTATTACTACAACAGCCAAAACATCAGCTGATGCCATTGATTTCATATAGCTTAAGAAATTATATACTGATCGTGGACTTGATAATGTCAAAATACCCAACATTATAAACACAGAACCTAAAAAGATTAAGGCAAACCAACGTTTTACTTCCAAACCTGGAACTAACCAACCTGCATCTTTAGGGATTTTCATTAAATTCTTTGTTACTCTTTTCATACTAATCCACCCATCCTGAAGCTTTTACTCTGCCATAATTTACAGGTTCAGGAGTTATTAACATTTTTGCACGCTGTAAAATTTCTAATGAATTAGGATGTTTATTAGAAAAATGGATTGTACTTGCTTCTACATAACTCTTACCTTCTGTATTATTATCTATTTGAGAAGTGTGCAAGAAATGTTGTAATCTCTTAATAGAAGCTTCAGTATCAACGATATCAGCAACTTCATAATCAACCATTAAATCAGGGGTATAAACCTTATCCAACATAATTTCTTGAGCTACAGGGATTTTTACATAATCACCGACTTTTTCTGTAACATCACCTGCAGGAGCAACATATGTAAGCCATTGAGAACTTTTTTGAATTGCACGAGCTAATACTGTTGCAAATCTAAAATCTTCTCCTGCTCTTCTATACATAGCACCATGAGGTCTTACATGTTCGATTTCTAGTTTATATGCTTTTGCAAAAGATAATAGAGCGCTTACTTGGTATACTACTAAAGCCTCTAATTCTTCTTCAGTTAAATCTATAGGTCTATATCCAAAACCTTGAATATCGTGGTATCCGATATGCGCACCTATTACAACATTTTTTTCTTTTGCTGCTAATAAAGCATTTTTTATTGTCATTGGATCTCCGGCATGAAAACCACATGACACATTAACAGAACTTACATAATCTAAAAACTCATATTCATTAGTATTGCGATATACTCCGTATCCTTGAGCTAAATCACAATTAAAGTCTATTGTCTTAACACTTTTTCTTTCCAACGTTTTTTGCATAAACTACCTCTAATTTAAACCTATACAATAAATTATACAACTAAAAGATTAAAGTAAAAGTACAAAAAAAATCTCATTCAAGCTATGATATATCTATGGATAGAATAGTCGAGTTTGAAATAAATAATATACCATTGAAGTATTCAAGGAAAGATTTCATCAAAGATATTGAAAATGCAGATGAAACAGAATACAATAAATGCGGTATTACAAAAGGGATTGATGGATTTGACGGGCTTTTAAAAATACCACAAGAATCAATCATAAAGCCATACGTTGTTAAGTTTCTAACACAAAATGAAACAACTTTTACAAATCCATTCTTAAAAGAATATTTCGATAACATTCTCAAAGAAATCCCTGAATTTGTAGGAATAATTGAAAAACAGCAACATAAAACCCATGCTTATACAATTGATATTCATACAATTAAAACCCTGCAATCAGCAATAAAAGATTCTTTATACAAAGAACTTTCAGATGAAGACAAAACTATACTTAAATATTCTATTCTACTACATGACATAGGGAAAAATGGGGGAATAATCCATTACGGGCATGAGTTTGTAAGTGCCGAATATGCTAAAATTATCCTTAAAGATTCCCAAATAAAAGAAAAAATTGTTTCTAACATCCTAAACCATGAATGGTTTAAAGACTATTGCCAACAGACACTTTCTGCAGATGAAATAATAAAAAGAGTTCATTCACCTAAAATTGCGATGATAATGGCAAAATCAGACCTTTCAAATGTTAATCCTGAATTTCATTATCGTTGTACAAGAACAAACTCAAAAGAAGAGTTTGATAAATTTATGGAACAAAAGTTTAATGAGGTATTTGTATTATAATTAGCTTATGAAAATATTAGAAGAATTATCAAATGATATAGAATTAAAAAACACATCGCTTGCTCTAGGTTTCTTTGATGGAGTACATACCGGGCATCGTGCAGTTATTAAATCAGCTGTTCAATTTGCAAAAATGAACAACACAAAATCAGCTGTAATAACATTTCAAAGACATCCCCAAGAAATTTTTGGTGGGAATTGCAAATACATAATTACAAGAGAACAGCGTGCAAAACTTATATCAGAGCTTGACGTTGATTATCTTTTTGAACTCGATTTTACAAGTAAACTTTCACAAAAAACAGGAGAAGAATACTTAAAAATGCTTGTTGAATATTTTAACCCCAAATACATTTCAACAGGATTTAATCATACATTTGGAATCAAACTCAATGGAATACAGTCAGGAAATCCTGAACTTTTAGAATATTATCAAGAAAAATACGGATATAAATATACACAAATTTCCCCTCAAACAATGGATGATGAAATTATTTCGTCTTCTAAAATTAAATCATATCTCTCAATAGGAGAAATAGAAAAAGCAAATAAAATGCTTGGATATGAGTTTTCTATAAATGGTACAGTTATTCACGGAAACCATATTGGACGAACAATAGGATTTCCAACTGCAAATATAAAATATCCTCAAAACATTATAGAAATACCATATGGAGTTTATTCAACAACAATATTCAACAAAAAAGCAGTTACAAACTATGGGAAAAAACCAACTATTGGAAATGATATTGAACCTGTTGCAGAGGCACATATTTTAAATTTTGACAAAGACATATATAATACTAATATTGAAATTAAATTTATAAAAAAAATAAGAGAAGAACAAAAATTCAGTTCAGTAGAAGAGTTAAAAGAACAAATTAATAAGGATATTCAAGAATGCTAAAAGTAGTTATAATCGGCTATGGCGAAATGTTTACCAATATGATAGCAGGAACACTTGACTCAGGTTCTCAAATCGTTGGTGTATTCAGACACGATAGAGTTAAATATATTCGCCCTCTAAGATGGTTAAAAGATAAATTCAACCCAAACTGTGATTATAACTATGTACAAAGCTATCGGCTTCACGAAATCAAAGCCAATAGTGCAAATAGTGAAAGCTTTAGACGTCAATTATTAAGATTAAATCCAGATATAATGATTGTTGCATCTTGGAGTGAAAAGATAAAAAAAGAAATATTTGATATCCCCAAAATCGCAACAATAAATGTTCATCCATCGTTACTTCCTAAATATAGAGGTCCAAACCCTTATATGAGAACTATTCTTAATGAAGAAACTCAAACAGGTGTAACATTTCACTTAATGGATGAAAATTTTGATACAGGTGCAATTCTTGACCAAAGAACAGTTGAAATAACAAAATCTGATACAGGGAAAGAACTGAAAGCCAAAACTGTATTAAAAGCTCGTGGTGCAATATGTGAGTTATTAGAAAAATTATCAGAAGATGTAATATTTCCAATTGCTCAAAACGAAGCAAACGCAACATATTACTCAACAGAATTTGATGCTCAAATTACATTCAAAGAAACAGCAGAAAAAACATCTGCTCAAATTCGTTGCATTCACCCTTGGAGTAATACTTATTTCTTTACTAGAAAATATGTTTTTGTGCCAAATCCATATCAAATAACAATTACAGAAAACACAACTCCATATACAGAACCTGCAACAATCGTTGATACAAATGCAAAAAATAAGAGTTTAACAATAGTTACAGGAGATAACAAACTTATACACCTTGCAGGACTAAAATTGTATGGGCCAATAAATAAATTCTTCACAAGATTTGCAATAAACAAAGTTCAAATAGGAGAAATAGCCGAACCATAGGGACTGCTACGCAGTTAGCCCTCTATTTGGTAAGCCCAAGCAGAATGGTTATGGATACTTTCGATTGATTCACATTCAACCTCAAATGAATCAACTTTATCATTATTTCTTAAAGCTAAAACAACATCTCGTAAAACATCTTCTACAAATTTAGGGTTTTCATAAGCATGTTCTGTAACATATTTTTCATCTTCTCTTTTTAATAAAGAATAAAGCCCACAAGATGAAGCATCTTCTACCATTTTAATCAAATCTTCAATCCAAATATGTTCATCTCTATCATAAGAAACCTTAACAGATACAATTGCTCTTTGATTATGTGCGCCAAAATCAGAAATCTCTTTTGAACAAGGACATAAAGTTGTTACAGGAACTTTAACCCCTAACAAAAATGTATATTCTTCATCTTCTTCGCCATAATCTTTTAAAATTCCTTCAAAAGAACAATCATAACACATTGGAGCAGATATACCTGTTACGGGAGATTTTTTATCTACAAAATATTTAAACTTAAATTTTAAATAAGAAGATTTTGCATCTAATCTCTCAACTAAATCCTGTGCACAACCTTCAATATCAACTCCTAAAAGATTCTTTTCTCTCCAATCATTCAAACATTCAACAAAACGAGACATATGAGTCCCTTTATAATGAGCTGGAAGTGCTACGCTCATTTTAACTTTAGCATAAACTTCCTGATTTTCTTTATCTTTACGCTGTATAACTAGAGGAAACTCGATATCTTTTATACCGACTTTCTGTATCTCTACCCCTCTATTATCTGTTAAATTTTGAATATCTTTCATATTTATAATAATATCATAAAAGAAAATTCATAAATAGGAGCTAAATATGAAAATATTATTACTAAATGGGCCAAATCTTAATATGCTAGGAACTAGAGAGCCTGAAAAATATGGAAATGTAACTTTAAAAGATATAGAAAACAAAATTACTCAAATGGCATCTGAATATAACATTGAAATAGAACCCTTCCAATCAAACCACGAAGGTGAAATAATAGATAAAATCCAAACAACAGATGCAACTGGCATGATTATCAATGCAGGAGGCTATACTCATACAAGCGTTGCAATAAGAGATGCAATCTCTGCAAAACAAATTCCAACAGTTGAAGTTCATATGACAAATATCCACGCAAGAGAAGAATTTAGACACACATCATTAATCTCAGGCGTTTCAATTGCGCAAGTTGTAGGATTTAAAGAAAAATCTTATGAATATGCACTTTTAGGCTTAATTGATTATATTAAGAATTGTAAATAAAAGTTTAAAATATCTAAAGAATAAACAAAATAGTACCGTTAACGATATTGTACGGTACTATTTATTTTAATTAGGAATTCTTAAGAAATGGGATTAGCATCATCACAAGCAAGATTATTAAGCTTAACTGTAAGACAGCACACGATAGAAAATCGTGCGCAATACTTACAGGCACAAAAGCTACGTCTTGCTAATGATTCAGATACTGCATATGAAAAATATATTAATGCACTTGATGCTACTAGTTTACAAACGAAAACCTTTGACAGTGATGGTAAAGTACATTGGATTGATGGTAGTTTTAATAATTTATCAAAATATACACACGATGATAAAGCAAACGGTAATGTTTACTTTGTACAAGATGTAAATGATGGTTTATTATACCAACCAAAGAAAATATGTGATGCTTATAACGCAGCTGGTGACGATATATTTAAATTCTTTGACCAAGTTGGAGTTTATTATATAAAAGATGTTCATACAGATGAGTATATAAATGCACTTGATCAATTAAATCAAGATATCGAAAATGGTTGGAATGTTATACCTTATTCAAAAAGTTTTATGGATGAATATACGAGATTGAAAGGTGAAATTAATACACCTGTTGAAAGTGATATATATAGAAGTGCTGATTTCATACAAACAATAGCATTATCATGCAAAAATAGTAACTCTTCTAATGTTTATATATCAACAAATAATTCTCAACTAATAGAATTAAATAATTATCTAGATAATATTAAAAATACTACATACTATACAGGTGAAACAAAACAAATAATTGATTATTGCTTAAGTTTCAATATTAATAGTATTTTTGATAACCCTAATAATGTTGAATCACTTACAGCTGTTAATAATACAGGTGAAAAACTTTATTTAAGTTACAACAAGACAACAGAAGAAGGCAAAGATGAAGAAGATAGACAAACTGTTGGTGATAAATTTAAATTAACAATGTTATTGAATGGAGGTTCATACAAGCTTAATAATGGAGCACTAACAAACATATATAATGAGTCAACACAATCATTAGTAAATTCATATACTAATACAGAAAATGCGACAATAGGAGATGCTCTATTAGAATTAGCAACTAAAATTATGGACTCAGAAGCAAATATATCAATTGCAAACAGTCAAAATGAGTTAAATACATTACTTACAAATAACAATCTTGATTGTGCAACAGTTGAAGAAACATTAGATAATTATCAAAAATATAGAGAACACTTAGCAAACTTTAATTCTCAGGATTCTTCAACTCATACAGAATATATAAATCCTGATGAAGGTGGATATTATGAACAAATATTCAATGCAATAAAATCCGCAGGCGGTTGTAAAGAAATATCCGATGAAAATGCTAAAAGTGCAACTTGGGTTAATAATATGATTAAAAACACTCAAGTAGTTTTAGGTGTATATAATTCTGAAACTCAAGAATTTGATAATATAACAGCTTCTTCTAATACTGGCTTAAGAGAAGTTTCAAATGATCATGACATAGAAGTCGCAGATAGTGAATATGAAACAACTCTTGAAGCTATAACTAGTAAAGAAAACAAATTTCAAACAGAACTTAACCAACTTGAAGAAGAAAGAAGTGCTATTCAAACAGAAATTGAATCGCTAAAACAAATTGCTAAAGATAATATTGAATCGACATTTAAAACATTTACTTAGTTTTAATTAACTTCTTACATCCTTCATCTTCACTATCAACTTTTCCGTCAAAGTCATTATCAATACCATCTGAACAAGATCCTATTGAATAAATACTTTCTGCAGATACATCATGAGTTAACCAAAAATTATAAATTTTACCCCATAAATATTCAAAAAATTTCCGATAAAATACTGCTACTTCTCTATTTTTTATAATAACCAAATTTTCATCATTCTTATAATTTCCGGAATATGAAAAATTCATTGAACCTATTACAACATACTTATCATCAATAATTATTGATTTTGAATGTAATTTCCCTGCATAATTTTCAGTTTTAACCAAGATTCCGTTATTCCTCAATATTTGATGTTTAGACGACTTTCCTTTTGCATTTACCGCATCTACAATCACCTTAACATCAACGCCACGCTTCTTAGCTGATATCAATGCTGATGTAATTTCTTTATCGGTTATCAAAAATACTGGCATGTATATATATGTTTTAGCAGAGTTTATTAAAGGAATAATTGCTTTATGAGATGCATCGTCTTTAGGAGAAAAATATATAGAAATAATTGTATTACCTAGAATAATATCATTTTTGTTTACTCCGACTTTTGCAGTATGAAAATTCCCATTATACATCTGTTCAAACTCTTGCTTATAAATTCTTGCAACAGAAGGCGAATCTATTAATATTGCACTATTAGAATTAAAACCTGACATATCTGTACAACTTAAATTCGCAGATCCAGTTATTACTCTTTTTGAATCAAATATATAAAACTTATCATGCATAATTGCATTATCTACATCCGAAACAGAATTAGGGATAAATTTAGCTATAAAATCGGTATCAGAATAAATATTTCCACCATTCAAATTTCTATCATAAACCAATCTTATCTTAACACCACGTTTCATAGCATTTGAAAGAGCAAACTCAATCGCTGGAACATGCTCATATCCATAAATTGCCATATCAATTGTTTGATTAGAAGAATTTATCTGAGATAAAATCTCTTTGCATATATCAGACTTACATTCATTTGAAACCTTCAAATTAGTCGTATAATCAGATAATAGGATTTTAATATAAGGTATTTTTAATACTAAAGAAGGTTTTATAATTTTTGAAACATTTGTTTTTTCTGATTTAATATTTTTCTTATTATCCAAACAAAACTTACACGGAACCGCACCTTCTGACAAATTTCGTTTAGGAATTATAACAATATTATGGGCCATTGCACCATATTTACAAGTTAATTTATGATATTTTTTAGATTTTAAATTATAAACTACAAAATTTTGTTTTCTTGCATACTTTAATTCGTATTTAAATTGTTCAGTATTTACAGGTAATCCATTCTTTATAACAAATCCGGATTTATATAGCTTATTTTTATAATCCTCTAAAACAATAGATTTCCCTAAAAGATTATCATCAGCGAACTTATCAGCCAAATACCCAACAGCTAAAATATCCTCATATGAAACACCAAGCCGATTAGCAACATCTCTACATAATTCTTTATTAGCGAAAGACAATACGCATATATCAAAATTAATAGACTTATCATTATCTAAAACTATAGAATTAGGAGCATTTATTTTTACTACACGAACAAAGTTTTCAGCATATCTTACATAGATTATAAATGCCAATAATACAGTAAATATTAATAATATCCCGTAAATCTTTTTCATAAGTCAATTATAACAAAAATACCCCATCCAAAGATGAGGTATTTTTATAAATAAACTAATTGTATTAGTGACAAAGAGCTAAAAGAACCCCAGCTGCAACGGCAGAACCGATAACACCTGATACGTTAGGTCCCATAGCGTGCATTAACAAGAAGTTTTGGCTATTGTATTCCAAACCAACTTTGTTAGAAACACGAGCTGCCATAGGAACAGCTGATACACCTGCTGAACCAATCAATGGATTGATTTTTTCTTTAGAGAATAAGTTCATAATCTTAGCCATTATAACCCCTGCTGCAGTAGCTAATGAGAATGCAATTACACCTAATACTAGGATGAATAATGTTTGGATTGTTAAGAACTGTTCTGCTGATAATTTAGAACCAACAGATAATCCTAAGAAAATAGTTACAATATTAATTAAAGCATTTTGCATTGTATCAGAAAGTCTTTCTACAACACCACATTCTTTAGCTAAATTACCAAATACTAAAGCACCAAGTAATGGACAAGCATCAGGTAATAAGAAAATACAAAGTGTAAGTACCATTAGAGGGAAAACAATTTTTTCTCTTTTTGATACTTCTCTTAACTGTTTCATTTCAATTTTACGTTCAGCTTCAGTTGTACATAATTTCATAATAGGTGGTTGAATAACCGGAACCAAAGCCATATATGAATATGCTGCAACTGCAATAGCACCTAATAATTCAGGAGCTAATTTTGAAGTAACGAAAATTGAAGTAGGACCATCAGCACCACCAATGATACCAATAGCACCTGATTGTGGTAATGTAAACCCAAATACACAAAGTGCTAATAATAATGCACCAAATATACCAAACTGAGCAGCACCACCTAATAATGCAGTTTTAGGGTTTGCAATCAAAGGACCGAAGTCTGTCATAGCACCAACCCCCATAAAGATTATTAATGGGAATAAACCTTGGTGAATACCTGCTTCATAAATGATACCTAAGAATCCATGAGGACCTGCGATATCACATACAGGAATATTTGATAAAAAACCACCAAATGCTATTGGAACCAATAACAATGGCTCAAATTGTTTTTTAATACCTAACCACATTAAGAATAAACAAATTACTAACATGATTGGGTGTCCAAATTGATGTAAAAATTGTTCAACAGGACTTGTTATTGTTGGGTCAGCAGGGGATATCATATTAAATATCCCTGTTGAATGCCATAAATTCATTAAACCTTCAGCTATTTGCATCTCAAGCCTCCTAACCTAAAGTTACCAATACTTGACCAGTAATAACTTTATCACCTTGAGCAACATCAACTGATTGAATTGTTCCTGCAGATGGAGATTTAACTTCTGTTTCCATTTTCATAGCTTCTAAAACTAAAAGTACATCGCCTTCTTCTACAGTATCACCAACTTCAACACAAGTTTTTAATACGTTACCTGGTAATGCTGCTTTAACTGGAGATCCATCACCAGATGCAGCTGCTGCTTGTTGAATACCTTCTGTAACAGAAATATCATAAGATTTTCCATTAACTGTAGCTTTTTTATCACCTTCAAGTTTAACAGCATAGTTTTTACCATTAACTTTAACTGTGTATTCACTACCGTTTTTAGAAACAGGAGCACAAGCTTGTTCAGGACAGTTCTTACGAACACCGATAACTCCATTACCTTGTAAGAACATAATACCTTTTTCTTTACAAGCACCTGCGATGAAGATGTTTTCATCATTAACTTCTAAGCCTGCATCTTGTAACATTTTTGTAGCTGCTGCAATACCTTTTGTTTCATCTTTATCGTTTAAGTCAACAACTTTTTCAGTAGTTGGTTCTAAACCTAATTGTTCTTGTGCAATTTTTACAATTTCAGCATCAGGTTCACAAGGTGTTTTACCGAAGTAACCAAGAACCATTTTTCCATAACCTTCTGCAATTTTCTTCCAATTACCAAACATAACGTTGTTGAATGCTTGTTGGAAATAGAATTGAGAAACTGGAGTAACTGATGTTGCAAATCCACCTTTTTCTACAACTTCTTTCATAGCTGCAACAACTTCTGGGAATCTGTTCATTACACCATTATCTCTCATCATTTGAGTATTAGCTGTTAAAGCACCACCTGGTAATGGTGAAGAAATAATCATTGGGTTAACAGCTAATGCTTCTGGAGGTAAGAAGTAATCTTTCATACATTCTTTGAAGATTTCTTCAGTTTCAATAATTTTTTCTACATCGATACCTAAATCGTATTCAGTACCTTTTAATGCATGCCACATAGAAACGATATCTGGTTGAGCAGTACCACCTGAAACTGGTTTCATTGCTAAGTCGATACCATCAGCACCACCATCAAGTGCAGCTAAGTAAGCAGCTAAACCTGTACCAGCTGTTTCGTGAGAGTGGAATCTAATGTGAGCATCTGCACCTAAGATTTCTCTTGTACGTTTAATTGTTTCATATACTTTTCTTGGTGAAGAAGTACCTGAAGCATCTTTGAATGCTAAACTATCAAATGGAATACCTGCATCTAAGATTGAACGTAATACTCTTTCGTAGAATTCTACGTCATGAGCACCTGTACATCCAATTGGTAATTCCATCATTGTTATTGTTACTTCGTGTTTTAGACCATTATCTTTAATACATTGACCTGAGTAAATTAAGTTGTTTACATCGTTTAATGCGTCAAAGTTTCTAACAGTTGTTACACCGTGTTTTTTGAACATTTTTGCGTGTAAGTTAATCATATCTCTTGGTTGAGAATCTAAACCTACAACGTTAACACCACGAGCTAATGATTGTAAGTTGATATCAGGACCAACTGCAGCTCTGATTTTATCCATAGTTTCAAAAGCATTTTCGTTACAGTAGAAAATTGGTGATTGGAATCTAGCTCCACCTGCAACTTCAAAATGTCTGATACCTGCATCTACTGCTGATTTTAATGCAGGAAGAAAATCATCAACGAATACTCTTGCGCCATAAACGGATTGAAAACCGTCTCTGAAAGAAGTATCCATAACTTTAATTAGTTTTTTTGTCATTTCTTTATCCTCTCTTTAATACAAAAATTTTAAGCATAAAAAAAGATACTCTAAAGACAAGTACCTTATTTTTTCATCATTGCTGATAATATAGCTACAGCAACTTCTTCATCATTTGAACTTTTAACTGCTCTTTTTGAACCGGTTGTCTCTGGAATAACTTCTGGAAATATTTTATTCAACCAAATAACAACTTTTGACATGATATCCATGCAAAAAATCATTATACATAGGAAGAATAAAACTGTACCCATCCCTATAACCATTAGGGCTAAGCCATTTGCTAAATTTTCATTCATAATATATCTCCTATTAAAAATACATGATTTTTATTATTTTTATTTAAAATCAAAGCTCCATCATCGGTTAATCCAACTGCTATTCCCTCGTGTATTTCGCCTAATACATTGATGGAAACTCTCGTGTTCAAAAATGATGCCCTTTTGATATATTCATCTTTTATATACAAAAAGCCCTCATTTATAAATTTATCATAATACAAACAAAACTTTTCTAAAAGGGCATGCAAAAATTTATCTCTATCAATTTTTTTATTCAAACAAACAGCTAGAGAAGTTGCAGGTTTATCAATTTTATCAAGGCTTTCTTGAGATGTATTCAAATTAATCCCAACACCTAATGCCAAACCTAAGAATTTATTTCCTTGCATTGAGGTCTCAGACAAAATTCCTGCAATTTTTTTCCCATTAACTAAAACATCATTTGGCCATTTAATTTTCGCTTCTACACCATAATCTTCCAATGTTTGTGCAAGTGCTACTGATAAATACTGGGTAAGATTTGAATATATTGGCTTAAATTCATCAAAAGGCTTCAAGAAAATTGTCATATAAATATTATCAGAACCTGTATCAATCCACTTTCTTGATAATCTTCCTCTTCCTGCTGTTTGATGAGATGTATATACAACGGTAAAATCTTTTAGCTCACCGGCATGGGATTTTACATAAGCATTTGTTGAATCAACTTCCTCTAAATACAATAATTCCATAGGTAAATTATAACTCAAACAAACTTATAAAATATCAATCGGATCAACATCAATAGCCAATCTTATATCCTTTGGCATGGTAATTTTATCAAAGAATTTTGAAACAAATGAATGACCTTTTTCATTTAATTTATTTTTTATGAGAATTTGGAATCTGTAAAACCCATTTAAACGTTCAATAACGCAAGGAGAAGGACCTAAAACTGATAAATATTCAGAAAAACCAAACTTATCAGTCATTGTATTTAATCTCATAGCAATTTCCATAGCTGATTTTTCTGCTCTAAAATTATTTTCGCAGCTAACTATAATCCTTATAATTTGACTAAACGGAGGATAATCAAATTCTTCTCTAGCTGTAATTTCTGTATCAAAGAATTTTGAATAATTTTGTTCTTTTGCACTTTCTAAAGCATAAAAATCAGGATTATATGTTTGGAAAATAACATCACCTAAATATTCTCCACGACCTGCACGACCTGCAACTTGTGTTAGAAGTTGAAATCCTCTTTCAGCTGCTCTAAAATCAGGTAAATTAAAACTTGCATCTGCACTTATCACACCAACCAAAGTTACATTTGGATTATCTAACCCTTTTGCAATCATTTGTGTTCCAACCAGAATATCAATTTCACCTTTTTGAAATCTATTCAAGACTTCAATATGAGCATTTTTCCTTGTTAAAATATCACTATCAATTCTTTCTACTCGAGCATCAGGATAAAGTTCTTTTATAAGCATCTCAACCTTTTGTGTTCCCATACCTGAATTTCTTAAAGCATCAGAACCACAATTTGGACACTCATCAGGGAAAGAACTTTCTTGACCACAATAGTGGCATTTCAATTTTTTATCTGCAGCATGCCATATCATTGGAATTGCACAATTAGGACATTCTATGACTTGCCCACAAGCTCTACATTGTGTATAAGTTGAAAATCCTCGTCTATTTATTAATAAAATTGTTTGCTTACCTTTTGCTAAAGTATCAGAAATCTCTGCTTGCAAAGGTTTTGATATAACTGATTTATAAGCAGCTTTTGAATACTCCTGCATATTTATAACTTTAATCTTTGCCATTGGTGCATTGTTATATCTTTTAAGCATCTCAAAAAGATTATTGTTATTCGTTGCATAGTAATAATTTGAAATATCAGGAGTTGCAGATCCTAATATTAATGGAGCTTTGTAATATTGGGATAATTTTTTAGCAATTGTTCGAGCATCATATCTTGGAGCTGGATTTGATTGTTTATAAGCAGACTCGTGTTCTTCATCAACAATTATTAAACCTATATCTTGTAACGGCGCAAATACTGCAGAACGAGCGCCTGCAAGAATTTTTATCTCATTATTATATAGTCTTTTCCATACATCATATTTTTCACCATCTGATATACTACTATGCCAAATTGCAACATCTTCTGTTCCAAATTTTCTCGCTAATCTTTTTGTAAGTTGTGATGCCAAAGCAATTTCTGGAGCTAAAAACAGCACATTTTTACCCTGTTTTATTACATCATCTATAAGTTTAAAATAAACCTCTGTTTTACCAGATGCCGTAACACCATGTAGTAAAATTGGATTTGGAGAATTTATCTTTTTCTTTATACCTTGATAAACTTCTTCTTGTATATCCGATAATTTTGATAAAGGCTCTTTTTTAATATCCGAAAAAATTGATAAAGGGTTTCTATAAATTTCATCAGTATGAAATTTTACACACCCCATTGATTCAAGTTTTTTCATCGTTGCACGTGTAGTTTTTGCAACTCTCTCAAAATCTATTAAAGGGAAACGCCCTGTTTCTTGTAGCTTATTCAATATTTCAATTTGTCTTTTTGTCGCACCTTTTGATGTTACATATTCAACTGAATATTCTGTCTTTGCATTCTTATCAATCAGCTTCATAGGAATTGCCATATTTAAAACTGTCACAAAATCGCAACAGTAATAATTAGCAACCCATTCTAATAGCTTGAGGTACTTCAAAGAAAACAAAGGTGTTTCATCCAAAATTCTGTTTATTTTTTTAGCCTTGATAGACTCATCCAAATAATCAGAAAACCCGACAACAAAAGCATTAACTAAACCTTGACGACCAAACGGAACAAGAACTGCTTGACCTATTTTAATTTTATCTTTGATATCATCGGGTATTATATAACTGAATGTCTTAACACCTAAACCTTTAATATTTACAAGGACAAGTGCGTAATTCATAATTATTCTTCTGACATAAATTCTTTCATTGCATCATCAACAGCATCTCTTAAGATTTCCATTTGATCTGGAGTAAATGTAACTCCTTTTTTAGTAGGAATCCAAGTAGATCCTCCATCATTTGTAAAAAATATTCTCATATTCAAATAGCTTTTACCATTGTATTCACTGATTGAAATTTTTAATTGCTCAGTGTCACTTCTTTCGATAACAGCTAATTCTTTTTCTTCTTTTGCCATGATAAACTCCCTTTCTTAACATGTACAAATTAAATTTTACATGAAAAAAAATAATAATACCATCTACAAAAGAATACTAAAAAGCCCTGCGGTAAATACAGGGCTTAAGAAGATATCTTCTGGGGTAAACTACTTATAAATACCGATTGCACTTGATAATGCAATTCCTCCTTTTACTGCCGGCTTATTTACTACAGAACCGTTAACAAACATAACAGTTGAGCCGCCGCCATCAAGATTCATTGCATTAACGCAACCCAAACTTTGCATTAAATATGCAAGTTCATTTAAAGTAAGACCAATTGATGAACCTTCTCGACCATCAGCTGTAATTAATATTACATGATTATCTCTTGTATAACCGATAGCTGTTCGTGGATTTCTTCCTCCAATACAACCCAATTTCTGAGCTGTCATATCAACAAAAACTTCTCCATCTTTTACAAGATAAGGTCCACCACTTATTATATGCTTAACACCTTTCCAATCTGGTGCTGTAGCCACATCTAAACTTACTTTATCTCCAACTTTTAACTCATTTAATTTGCTTGCAGGTCCAACAATAACATATCCACCTTGAGGGATTTCACATCGTGAAACTGTTATTGCAACAACTTTATTATCTTTTACAACAACTTGCTTTCCATATTTTGGAGTAATAGTTGAATATGTACCCCAATCAGGAGTGTAAACAATTAAATGAGTAGATAACATTCTTGGTTGATTTATATTATCAAGCTGAATTTTATCAAATCCACGCTTTAATGTCGCATTAAATTGCAATCTGTCCATTGCAAATCCATCTTCCAAAAATCCCATTGATACTCTATTATGAATAGGACCTGTATATATTTTTCCATCAATCATTAAAGTTCCTAATGGACATCCTGTTTGTGGTTTAAAAAAAGCACCGTTTACAGCAACTAATGAATTACTTTTTTTTGCCATTGAAGCAATAGACGCCTTTCTTTGCAACTTATTTGAAGCCATAACCGGTGCAATTTTCAACTCAGGATTTATGCTTAAGTCAGTTTCTACAATATTAAGGCGAACTGGTCTACCATTATAATACTTAGTCATTCTTATATGCTTTAACCCATCATCAATAGTATAAATAGATCCATTCTTATACTTGCGGGCAATCTGTTGATTAAATTCTAATAGTTTATTCTCTTCTCTTACTTCTTGTGTAATAACTTGTTCTTCTTGATGAATGTTATGAATAATCGGAGATGCAACTATTCCATTAACTATCCGAACATTCTCAGCCATTACATAGATACTCTGAGAGGATAGTAACCCATAGAGCAAAGCTAAATTTACTCCTATCAGTAGGAGTTTTTCGACATTCGGTCGCAAATAAGTGGTATCCATATGTGTCACCTTTTCTTTTAAGTAACGCAGATACCTTTTTTATTAGAGAGTGGTGTGGGGCATAACACTCTTCAGGTCAAGCACTCATTTTTTTTGCCTTGTATCCTTACACTATAATTATAACTTATATTACAACCTTTTTCAACGTCTAAAACACAATAATAACAATAAATTTACAAAACTAAATAGTGTAAAACCTACACAATATATGCGTTGTAGAAATTACACTTATTATATTGTAAAGAGTTGTAAATTTTTTATGAGAGATAGCGAAAACTACTAAAGTTTTTAGCACAAATACCGTTGACCGAATTATAGGAATATTTTAGGAACGCGCGCAATATGGGTATGTCATCATCACAGGCTAGACTGTTGTCATTGACAGCAAGACAGCACAATATCGAATTAAAAACTCAGCGTCTACAAGCTGATAAGCTTCGTATGGCGAATGAGTCTGACTATGCCTATAAAACCTATTTAAATGCTTTAAATGCAACTAAAACAAATGCTTTAATCACCCTTGAAGACGGAACTATTGGGGATACTTTATTAACCGCAAACAAAATATTTACATATGACACCCTTAGCAAACAATATTCATTAAAAACTCAAGATGGTAAAACCCTTGTATCATCAACACAAAATAATGCGTACAAATCAACAGCTTCACTTAGTGAATTTTTAAATCATTTTGGACTTATTTCAGATGTAGAATATACAGTTCCGAATATTATAAAAAACCCAGACTATGAAAATGCAGTAAAAGATTGGGAAAAAGATCATGCTGACTGGGAAATCGATCATGAAAACTGGCAGAACGAAAAAGAACAATGGATAGAAGACTATGAATATTGGGAAGATGTTGAATATCCAGGTTGGGAAGCTAAAGAACCTGACCCTAACGATCCTAAGTATTATAATACTACTGAAAACCTTGGTGATAAATTCTTAGAAGCAGGTTCATCATGCTATACTTCTGCATTAGGAGGCTCTTTAGGATGTTATCAGCATATTTTAGCACATATTTTAGATTACTCAGAAGGTAAAGGTTATACTTCATCTGAATCAGATATGATTAATGATGGTTGGTACAATGGTACAAAGAATACATATACCACATCAACAGGTGATAGTATAACAATTGATAAAACTCAAGACATTGCTTGGGCAGGAATGCACAATGACACACTTACTACAGGAGAAAGTAATGCTGCAATTATGGCAGAAATCTCTAAAAAAATAGATGATGAAAACACATTTAAAGTAGCAGTACAAACTGGAGAAACTTGCGATGTAACAGAAACATCATCTAAAGGTGAAAAATTACTTAGCAAATGGAACCCTGACGGAACCATAAAATCAATTAAACAATGGGCTAAAGATTTATTCTATCTATGTGATAACTATACAACAGAAGGAATTACTAAACAAGAAGTAATTAATAGCGTTACAGATTTCCAAGAAGGTTTAGCAGGTTCTATGAGTTTCAATCAAACATTATATGATCAAGATCATATTGCTTGGAAAGCTTCTGAACCACAAGCTCCAACTCTACGTGAAGAACCAATTGAACCACAACTTGAAGACTATATAAATGGTATTCCACCTGAAATTGATCTTGGAGATAAAACAATCCAAACAACTACATTTACTAATAAAAATGAAGCACAATGGTATATTAATCAATGGTATAAAATGGAAGGAATTGATGAAATTCCTGAAATTAAAGATGAAAAAGTATTTGATACAACATCTAATAAATACATCCATATCTACTCTATAGAAAATGTTAATAAATCAAATACAACATACACAACTAACGAATACTTAGGTACAGACGAAAACGAAAACTATGTAGTTTTACAAGATGATATGCTAGATAATAATGTATGGCTACATAATGTTTTAAATGAAGGATTTGTACAAATTCAAGTATTTGATGATTATACTAATAAATTTATTGATACATCAACAACTGTTGATACAAGATTAGAAGTTATTCCTGATGAAGAAGAAATCAAAAAAGCAGAAGCAACATACGAAGCAAGATTAAAAGAAATAAATAGAAAAGAAAGTCGAACAGATGAAGAACTTTCCAAACTAGAAGCAGAAAGAACTGCTATTAAAACCCAACAAGATGACTTGAAAAAGATAATACAAGACAACGTAGACTTATCATTCAAATTATTCTCATAAAAAAGGAGTATCAAATAAAATAAGATACTCCTTTTTAGTATTAATAAAAAATAATAATTACTTGCAACAAGCACATAAATCAGGTGCTAAAGACTTATAAAAATCATTAGCTTGTTCAAATCTATATGCAATATTGAATAATTTAGCTTCAGCTAACTGAGGTGCCATTATTTGAAGACCGATAGGCATACCATCAACATCAAAACCTGCAGGAACACTTATTGCTGGGATACCTGCTAAATTAGATGAAATTGTAGCTATATCTGTTAGATACATAGCTAATGGATCTTCTGCTCTTGATCCTAAATCAAATGCTGTATTAGGACAAGTTGGGCCTATTAATGCATCAACATTTTTAAATGCTTCTACAAATTCATCGGTTACAAGTCTTCTCATTTGCTGAGCTTTTTTGTAATAAGCGTCATAATAACCTGAACTTAAAGCATAAGTTCCTAACATTATACGACGTTTTACTTCATCTCCAAAACCTTCAGCTCTTGATTTGCAATACATATCAAGAAGATTTTCAGGATTAGCTGTTCTATGACCATATCTAACACCATCAAATCTAGCTAAGTTTGAACTACATTCAGCAGTTGCTAAGATATAGTAAATACCAATTGAATATTTTATTTTTGGCAAAGAAACTTCTACAATTTCAGCACCTAATTTTTTATATGTTTCTATAGCATTTTCTATTGCTTTTTGAACACAAGGAGAAACTCCTTCTCCCATTAATTCTTTAACAACCCCAATTTTCATCCCTTTAATATCATTATTTAAAGATTGTGAATAATGTTCTACAGGTAAATTTAGTGATGTCGAATCATGACTATCGTATCCAGAAATAACTTCCAATAAATTAGCAGCATCTTCAACAGTTCTTGAGAATGGACCAATTTGGTCTAAAGATGATGCAAAAGCTATTAAACCATATCTTGATACTTTACCATAAGTAGGTTTCATCCCTACAATACCACAAAAACTCGCAGGTAAACGAATACTTCCACCAGTATCTGAACCTAGTGCTAAGGTAGCTTCACAAGCAGCAACTGATGCCGCTGAACCACCTGAAGAACCTCCTGGAACTTTATTTAAATTCCAAGGGTTATGAACTTTTTTAAATGCTGAGTTTTCATTTGATGAACCCATTGCAAACTCATCTAAATTTGTTTTACCAACAATTGGTACTAAGTTATTTAATAATTTCTGAGTAACTGTAGCATTGTATGGAGATACGAAATTTTCTAAAATCTTACTTGACGCAGTTGTCTTTGAGCCAATAAGATTCATGTTATCTTTTAAGGCTAAGGGAATACCTGCCAATAGTGGAAGTTCTTCACCTTTAGCTATTTTCTCATCTACTTTTTTTGCTGTTTCTAATGCTGTTTCTTCTGTTAAAGAATTAAATGCTCCTAATTTTTCATCTATTTCTTTAATTTTATTGATTGTAGCATTTGTCAATTCAACAGCAGAAACCTCTTTATTTCTTAAGGCTTTGCTTTGCTCTGCTGCACTCTTTTTTAATAATTCGTTCATATTTTCTCCTAATATAACTTTGTTAATTAAATTATATCAGAAAAAGATTTATTGAATAATTAAAATTTTATAATTTCTAAAGGATTTGTAACAGGTTGTTTTTTTCTTAAGTTATCAAGCTTAGATTGAACATAACCGGCATGTTTTGAATTTGGCTTTAATTCTAAGAATTTTTTATAATAGCGTTTTGCATCGGTTTTCTTATTCATATTTTCAAAGCAAACCCCCATGCCTAAATAAGCCCTATGATAGTTAGCATTTAGTTTAATTATTTTGAAAAAAATCTTACTTGCTTCAAAATATTTGCCATTACATATCAATAAAGATGCCTTATGAGCATAAGCTTTTAAATAACCAGGTTTAGTTTCAATTAATTTATCATAAATTAGCATTGCTAAATCTTCTTCACCTACAAGCTCATGAGCCAATGCTAATTGGATTTGAGCATCATTATTATTTGGATTTATAACAATTGCTTTTATTAATGCATCAATTGCTTTACAAGGTTCTCCATTTAAAAGATGACAAATACCCAACTCATAGAAAGTTTCAAAATGTCCTGCTTCTTGTTCTGAAGCTTTTAATAAACATTCAATTGCCTTATCATAATTCCCTAAAAACTTATATGAAACCCCTAATCCATAATAAGAATCAGGATTATTACGTTTTATCATAATTGATTGTAAATACTTGGATACAGATTCTTGATGAAGATTTGCAAAACGTAAAGCATCACCTCTAACGCACAATCTATATGCTTCAGAGTTATTTTCTTTTCTATCTACTTTCACAGCTATATCAGAAACTTCTTTACCAGAAGTTTTTATATCTATCTTCATTTACCTCTCTCCACATTAAGATTGTATATTTTTGGATTATCAATGGTAACATCCGTTTGGTTGATATTTATAGACCATTGGATTTATATTTTCTAATGTGATATAAATTTAATATGAAAAAAGTGCTGGTTGTTTTTTTATTAATATTATTTGGAAGTATCTCATTTGCAGAAGATGAGATTAATTTAGGTGAAATGCCTAAAGAAACATATAAAATACCGGAACAACAAAAAACAATAAAAGGTTCTTTATTAATTAGTGATACTAAAGTTCTTGATGAATTAATTGAACTCCAAAAAGAAAAAGATGTTACAGACATTGAAACCTTATGGAAAGGTACAGTTGAAAATAATAAAGTTATTGAATTCGCACTAAAAAAGCTTGCAACTCCTGAAAGTGAAAGAAGAATTCACGCTTCATTAATGTCCAAAACATTATCTGCAATAGTTACAGGAGCATCATTTGTTCCTTGTATGATGTCAAGCAACATGGCAGTACAAACATCAGCTTTTTCTGCAGGAAGGCTTGCTCAGTCATTGATTAACCGAAAAAATGTCCCACAAGAAGCTCCTTTAACTGATACTGAGCTTATTGAATTAGCAGCATTAATTGAAGATTTGCAAGATACAATTATTTCTACATACTATAATTACAAAAATTCTCTTAATGCACTGAAAGATACACGTTCAAGAATGATTTTATATAGTAAAAATTATGATAAAGCACTTGAAAACAATGATTTATTAGATATTGCTATATCATCATCTCTATACGACAATTTAAGAATACAAGAATACAAAGAAGAACAGCTCGCAAGAAAATATCACTCAACATTACAAAGACTTGCAGGCAAAACAGCTGTAGATAAATTATCAATATATCAATATGATTTTAGCTCTGCTCTTGTTAAAGAGGGGGTAAAATGAAGAAAATAGCTATAACACTTCTAATATTATTAATACAAAATCTATCCTCTGGCGCTATTACATACGATGACTTAACGACGGTAAAAGAACCTGCATACAGGGTTGGCGCAACTGATGATATTGAAAATAAGTTAGAAGCAACATCTAAAATTGAAAAAGCAAAAATTAAAATTGAAGAACAAAAAAATATTGAAAATCTAACCTATGCAGATTTAAGTATCAAAATGATTTCATCAGAAATATCTCAATCATTAGAAATTGACTATGATATTATGCTTGCAGATTTATCAATACTATGGCAAGGAGCAGCAACTAATAGTGATACTATAAAATACGCACTTTACAAGCTTGCAAATCCTGATAAGGACAAGCCCGACAATAGCGCCATAAAAAAAGTTTTAACAAGTATTGCAAGTATGTCAAGTTTAGTTGGAGCAACAACAGGCAATCCACTACTAGCATGTGCTTCATTAATTGGAGGAAATACTCTTGGTATAATGTCACAAGATACAAAAGCACTAAACTATAAATACACTAAAGTTAATGATGCAGATATGATTATACTTGTTAGAAAAGTCGACGAGCTTCAACAAAAAGTTGTTAATGCATATTTTGATTACATGACAACAAGAAAAATATTTGAAATGACACAAGATATGGCAGAAAAAAGGCAAATAAACTATGATAAGGCACAAAATTCAGCAAGAGAAATAATATTAATAACCGATGCATATTATAGAGAATCACTAAACCAATTAGCAAAAGCTAAAGGAGATTATGCAGATGCAAGATCAAGATTAGAACAGCTAGTTGGTAAAGATACTTTTAAACAATTTGAATCAAATATTAGTAGTAGAAAATCTTGAAAAATTAAGTAAAATGATATATATTATCGAAAGAGTATACAATTATTTTGAGGCAGTATGAGTATAAAGAAATATATTCTTAAGTCATTAGATGATATTATTGAAGGAAAAACATTCTCACATAAAAGTGAATTTAATAGTATTTTTTGCATTTTAAATGGTCTTATAAAGTATATTAACAATAATTTTGATAGCGCTTTACAAGATTTTGCAGATACAAATATTTTATTAATAAATGATAAAAATATTGAAAGTAAAATTTTATATGAATTTATACTAGGTTACATTAATTACTGTGAAAAAAATAACATATACGTTCTTCATTACAATAATGCTAAAAAACTCGCAGAAAGAAATAATCAAGTAGATTTTTTATCACAATTAATTGAAAAAATTAACCGAATAAAAAACGGAAGCATGTACACAACAGAAGTAAAAAAAGATCCACTTTTAGCTCTTGTTAAAATAGGTCAAGCAGTTGCTGCCGAAAAAAATATTGATAAACTTATACAAACAATTGCAGAAGAAACTAAAGAAGCAATCCAAGCAGATAGATGTACTGTATACTTATACGATAAAGAAACTGATGAACTTTGGTCAAAAGTTGCACTAGGCTTAGGAAGTACAGAATTAAGATTTAAATCAAATAAAGGACTTGCCGGGCATGTTTTTCAAACAGGGGAAACAATAAATATAAAAGATGCATATTCTGATAGCAGATTTAATAAAAATGTTGATAAAGAAACAGGATACAAAACCAAAACAATACTTTGTATGCCTATAAAGAATATAGAACAAGAAACAATAGGTGTATTTCAAGTTCTTAATAAAATAACAGGATATTTTACCGAAGAAGATGAAGATTTACTTGTAACAATAGGTTCAAGTGCAGGTATTTCATTAGAAAATGCAACATTATTTGCTCGACAAGAAGAACTATTAAACGAACAAAAGAAAATATTTGATAGCTTTATAAGCACACTTGGTGCATCTATTGATGCTCGAGATAAAATAACATCAGGTCATTCTACAAGAGTTAGAATGTACTCGACATTAATTGCAGAAGCATTTAATCTTCCGCAAGAGGATATTGAGATTATACAAAAAGCCGCAGCATTACACGATATTGGAAAAATCGGAATTAGAGATTCTGTTCTCCAAAAAGAAGGGAAACTAACACCTGAAGAATATCAACATATTCAACAACACGTTGAAATAACTCATAATATTTTAGAAAAAATTAACATGTCAGATGAATTCAAACTAATAACAGAAATTGCATGTTCACATCACGAAAAATACGATGGCACAGGTTATTACAGACACCTTAAAGGCGAAGAAATACCTTTTGGAGGTAGAATACTTGCTGTTTCAGATGTTTTCGATGCAATAACATCAAAAAGACATTACCGTGATAAAATGCCTATTGTTAAGGTTATTAGCATATTAATAGGAGATTCAGGAACACATTTTGATAAAAATGTTGTAGATAAATTTTTATCAATTACTCTTGATAAGATTACCGAAGTATTCTTAACAGAAAATCACCTTGTACTAAGTGAAGAGGATAAAAATATTCTTTCAAAGTATACATTACTAGATTTATATAATAAACTTAATGCAGGTGAAAATAGTGAATTAGTTAACAAATTCAACTTTTACTATACAGGAAACCTTGTAAATGCGTCTTAAAATTAAGTTTATAATAACATTTATATTAGTAGCAATAATTTCATATAGTGTAAATTCCGAAATGGTATATGACCCTGTTTTGCAAACAGATATTATCAAAGTTGAACCTATAAAAAAACAAAGTTCAAATATCACATTTAAAAAAAATGTTGCAAATGCTATTAACAAATTTGAGAATTTGAATATAAAAATTTCTTATGACGATTTTTATAAATTAATTACAGAAAACTCAAAAAGTGATTATTATTTATTACTACTAGCAAATAAAACAGCTGAATTTGGTTTTTTTGATTTATCAAACTTAGCATATAGTAAAATTGAAGATTTAGATATTTCAAAAATAAATATTGATGAAACTAAAAGATTTTATTATCCTAAAAAAAATATAAATAAACAAGACACTATCATATTAGCCGAGTTATATTCAAATATTGTATACAATGACCAGGCAAAGGAATCCGTACAAGAATTAGAAAGATATCCTAGACTTCTCCAAGAATATGACTATGCGAATTATATGATTGCTCTTGGATATTTCAAATTAAATGATATTGAAAAAGCAAAGCAATATATTGATATTGCAACGCAAATTCATCCAACAAACCTTAACTACAAAATATTAAAAGCTCAAATATATACCACAGAAAAAAAAGGTAAGATAACTAAAAAGTTGTTAAAAGAAATTGATTCTGAAAAATTTCAACTTACAAGCATAAACAATAAGATAAAAGCATCAAATGAATACACTCTTTATCTGTTAGCAACTAAACCAAATGATAAAGATTACCATTTAGGAAATTTTTACTACACAGAAGGAGACTACATAAAAGCAAATAGAATCTTTATGAGCTCAATAACCAAAAACAAAAAAAATAATTCAAAAATGTATTCAATGATAAGCAGATGCTACTTAGCACAAGGAGATTATAATAAAGCAAAAGAATATGCAGAAAAAGCTTATGCAATAACTCAAACAGACCCTAATTGTCTAATCACATTAGGAGATATCGCATTTCAAAAAGGTGACTATAAATCAGCAATAAAATACTATAAAGATGCAACATCTAAAAAAGAATATAAACAAGAAGCTTTGGAAAAAATGGCTTCATCATATATAAAAACATCAAATACAAAACATGCAACAGATATATATAAAGAATTAATAGATAATTTTGGAACTTCATATATTGCATACTACAAAATTGCACTAACAACACCAGAAAAAGAAATTGATTACTTAAAAAAATCAGTTGCAATAAATTCAAATTATCAAGAAGGATGGATTGATTTAGCAAGAATAATGATTGATAATGGCAACCTAAAATTAGCAAAAGATTATTTAGCAGTTGCAAATTATCTTGACGATAATAATTTTAGATACTATTATTATCAAAGCCTCTTAAAGAAAAAAGAAGCAGAACTAAATAATTATAAAAGTAGTGATAGAATAATAAACAAGGTTGCAAATAAATGAAATACAACATCCTAATAGTAGAAGATCATGAGTTAACAAGATTTGGCTTAAAAACAACTTTTGAAGGTGTAGAATATGTAAAAACATTGTTTGAAGCAAAATCCGCAGAAGATGCTTATGTCATCGCAAAAGAAAATAAAATTGACTTAATAATTATGGATTTAGGACTTCCAGAAATAGATGGAATAACAGCCTCAAAAGAGCTCAAAAAACTTAATCCAAATGTAAAAATAGTTGTATTAACATCCCATACAGATGAAAAAGATGTACTTAATAGCTTAAAAGCAGGTGCTAACGCATATTGTTCAAAAGAGATTAATTTAGATAGGCTAATACAAGTAGTAAATTCTGTATTAGATGGCGCATCTTGGTTTGATCCAAGTATTTCAAATATTGTATTAAAAGCGGCAACAAACACCCAAATGAATGATTTAACTGATGCAAAAGAGTTATATAATTTAACATCAAGAGAGGCACAAATTCTCAAATTAATTACAGAAGGGTATAGTAATATTGAAATCGCAAAACAATTGTTTGTAAGCGTTAATACAACAAAAGTTCACGTTGCAAGTATATTACAAAAATTAGAAGTAGATGATAGGTTACAAGCCGCGATAAAAGCATTAAAAGAAAATATAGTTTGAGGGAATAATGGAAGATTTTGCAAAAATACTTATAGTAGATGATAATCCAAAATATTTACAAGAAGCATTACCAATGTATGGATATGATGTTATTGTTGCAAATGATGGAGTAGAAGCACTTAATATTTTATCAAAAGATTATGCATCAATTAATTTAATATTACTTGATGTAATGATGCCAAACATGGATGGTTGGGATACATTAAAAGCAATAAGAAACAATAAAAATACAAAATATATTCCTGTTATAATGATAACAGCAGTAAGTGAAGAACATAAAATTGTTTCAGGACTAAAAATAGGCGCAGATGACTATATCGTAAAACCATTTGTACTTCCAAACTTATTAGCTCGTATAGAAGCAATTTTAAGACGTTCAAGATGGCAAAATGAAAAAGCACCATCAATGGATATCTCAATTAAACCTGATGGTGACATTGAACCATTAACCGAAAGAGAAAAAGAAGTATTATCACTAGTCGCAAAAGGAGCAAGCAATCAAGATATTGCAA
Source organism: uncultured bacterium (assembly GCA_949294335.1). Lineage (GTDB taxonomy): Bacteria > Cyanobacteriota > Vampirovibrionia > Gastranaerophilales > Gastranaerophilaceae > UMGS1585. Next base: position 69,934 of record CASFGO010000021.1, read on the forward strand.
AGAAATTATTCGTAAGAGATGTAACTGTAAAAACTCATATGAACACAATCTTCAAAAAACTAAAAGTTACTAATAGAACTCAAGCAGTATTACTTGCATTGCAAACCAAAATAATCAGTTAGAGGAGAAAACATTTTATGTTAACAAAAGATGAATTAATAACCCTATTACAAGAAGATGTATCAGAATTTAACCAATATATTGAAGATAATCAATCTACAGGAATAGATTTAACAGAAGTTGATTTTTCTAATATTACAGCATCAGATGCAAACTTTATAAATGTAGATTTATCATCATCAACATTCGCAGATTCACACTTAACAAACGTAAAATTTGAAAATTGCGATTTAACATCCTCTGATTTTACTCGTTCTAATTTAGCAGAATGTTATTTTACATCATCAATACTAAATGGAACAGACTTTAGCTATGCAATTGTTGATTACTGTAATTTCCATGAAGCAGATATGGCAGGATGTGTTTTACAAGAAACAGATTTAACAAATTCAGATTTATCAACAAGTTATAATTTGAACGCATGCAGATTTGATGATGGAACAGTATGGCCAGATAATGACTTACTACCAGAGGATTTTGACGGTATGTATTCAGCAGATTTATCATCACTAAAAGATGATGAGGATGAAGGTGGTAATCAAGACTATTAGTATCGGATAATAGATTTTTTTAATAAAAGAATTAATATAATAAGTATGGGAAAAAATTATTATGAAATCTTGGGAATAAAACCGGATGCGACTGATACTGAAATAAAATCAGCCTTTAGAAAACTTGCGAGAAAATGGCATCCAGATGTTGCAGGCAATTCTCAAGAAGTCGTAAGCAAATTTAAAGAAATAAATGAAGCATACGAAATATTATCAAATCCAGAAAAAAGAAAAAAATATGATGCAATAAGAGGGATTTTCAACCAAGCAAAATCGCAAAAAAATAATACCGAAAAAGAAACAAAAACAACAAATAATAATACAGAAACAAGTCGTAGTACAACAAACAAAAAAACAGAATCAAAAGAAAATAATACAAAATCAAAGACCAATACTAATACAAAGACAAATCAACAAAATAATAAAAATGCCTTTCAAGATGCTTGGGAAAGTTTTTTAAAGAAAACAAAAGAATCAGAAAAACCAAAACAAACAAAGTATTCAGCAAAAAAAATTGATGGTAAAGATATAACATCAGAAATAACAATTACAGTCCTAGAAGCATTACAAGGAACAACAAGGAGTGTAAATATACTTCATACAGAGCCTTGTCCAAAGTGTCATGGAAGAAAATTTGCCAATGGTGGAATATGTGCCTATTGTAAAGGCGCAGGAGAAATTTCTGTACATAAAAAATTATCCGTAAGGATACCAGAAAAAGTAAAACACGGAGCCAAAATTAGAATAGCCGGAGAAGGTAATCAAGGGCTTAATGGAGGCAAAAACGGGGATTTATATCTTATCATAAAAGTTGATACAGAAAATTCAAAATACCAATATGATGGTTTAAATATATTACAAACAATTCCAATAGAGCCATATGAAGCAGTCTTAGGTTGTACCGTAGATGTAAAAACACCTGAAGGTATTGTACAAATGAAAATAATGCCAAATACAATGAATGGGCAAAAATATAGATTAGCCAAAGAAGGCTTAGAAAAAGATGGCAAAAAAGGTGATATGATTGTAACAATATCAATTGAAATTCCAAAAGATTTAACTGCAGAAGAAAGAATACTTTATGAAAAATTAAAACTTGCATCTAATAGAAATATAAGAGAGAAAATTTATGAATAATACAAATAATAAAGCAAAAATTAAAGAGATTTTTTCATCAATACAAGGAGAAGGATTATATATTGGGACAAAACAATTATTTATAAGATTTTGTGCTTGCAACCTTAATTGTGATTATTGTGATACTCCATTTTTACCTCACAACATAAATGAGAGAGATACATTTTTTGAATTTACACCTGATGAATTATACGATTATATAAATAAAAAATTTAACATCAATTCAATCAATTATATTTCATTAACAGGAGGAGAACCGCTAATTTGGAATGAATTTCTTGCTGAATTTTTACCAAAAGTTAAAACTAAATTTTATCTAGAAACAAATGCAACAATTACGGAGAATTTAGAAAAAGTTTTACCGTATATAGATGTAATAGCAGCAGATATCAAGCTTCCAAGTTGTTCTGGAATACAAAATTCATTTGAACTTCATAACAAATTCTTTAATGTAATAAAACACTCAAAAATTGATTGTGCCATTACACGCCAGTATGACTGTGATGGGAAAAAAGTTTTTGCCAAAATAATATTCGACCATAAAATAACAGACAAAGAGATAGAAAGTTGTGTATATCTTGCAAAAATGTATGATTTAGAATTAATTTTGCAACCAAGGATGATTGGTAATGAATTATCAATAACCAACAAAACAATAATGGATGTTTTTGATAAATTTTCATCTAAATATAAAAAAATACGCCTTATACCACAGGTGCATAAATTCCTAGATATCGAATAGTGACTTTTATCACGACTTATTGTTACATTATTCACGATTTGTAACAATAAATCGTCTGAAACACTTGAATTTATTAAAACATATATTAAAATATTATATATATAATATTTATTTTCAACAACTAGGATATAAAAATATAGGGCGTAAAATATGGTTGAAATGGGATATTACAACTATTACAATACTGAGTACAGTATGTCAGTATCTGCACCTCAAGACAGATATCAAGAAATGATTGCAAGGTACAATGAAAATGCAAACAGTTTGCATAGCATGAATGAAGACCCTTATAATGAAAAAAATATTGCAATCAGGGAATTTGAGGAAAAGTTAGCTGTTGTGGCAGCAGATAATCGTTCAAAATGTGCAACAGTACATGATGTATACGAATTACTTGGTAAAAAATATTTTGGAGAAAATGAGACATCATACATGGATAGGTTGAATGCAGATGATGCGACTCGTGCAATGTATGACAATGAATTAAATGCAACATTATATGGAACATATCAAAATTCTAACTTAGATGATCCACGAATAAATTGGAATTCAGAAGATTGGGAAAGCCAATTATTAAAAGACAAAGAATCAAATCAAAGAATAATAAGTACACAAATGAAAAATTTATTAGATAAAAAGGGTATCAATGTTGAAGATGGAGATACATTACTAATATCATTTGACCCATATGAATATTTAATCTCAATAGAAGGATTAAAAAATAGTGATAACTTATCCAAAGTAAATGAAATACTTAAAGAAGGAGAAAACGCAAAAGAATTATTCAATTACACTCTACAGAATTCAGGAAGTGTAAACCAAGAAGCACTAACAAAATACAAAGCATATCAAAACATTAAAAATTTAACAGGAGAAAACCTATCAGAATTAACACTTCGAAACGGGAATTTTTACACAGAAGAAGGACGTAACATTCTTTCTTTAGTTAAGAAAGGAATAGATCAAGATACACTTATCCCGCAAGATTTTAAAAATGTTGCTTATGATTACAGCAAAAGACTCTTAAAAGAAGTTGCAGAAAAAGGATTTAATTCAATGCCTGATTTAGAATTAACAATCGGCTATTCAAAAGATTACGGCTTTTTCTCAACAAGTAATATTATGTATGCTGCTTAATATTGAAATCAAAATGCTTTCTTGATAAAATTATCTCAATAGAAAAGGAAGAGATAATTATGTCAAATAGAGTATTATTATGTATTATGGATGGTTGGGGAATAAGTAATGCAGGACATCCAGAACACGATGCAACAAGTCTTGCACATCCAATTAATGTACCCAATTTAATAAAAAATGAAGCATCAACAATTATACATGCAGATGGTGAATATGTAGGATTACCAGAAGGTCAAATGGGAAATTCAGAAGTTGGTCACTTAAACCTTGGAGCAGGAAGAATTGTTTACCAAGATTTATCTAAAATAAATAGAAGTATAAAAGATGGTTCATTCTTTAATAATGAGAAATTTTTAGCAGCAATAGAACATGCAAAGAAAAATAATTCAGCATTGCATATCTATGGTTTAGTGTCAACAGGAGGAGTTCATTCATCATTAGACCATTTAGAAGCTTTAATTAAAATGGCTGCAGATAATGGGTTAACTAAGGTTTATGTTCACGCATTCTTAGATGGAAGAGACACACCACCAGCAAGTGCTTGTGAATATTTACAACCAATTGAAGATGAATTAAAGAAATATAACCTACCAAAAATCGCATCAGTTATTGGACGTTACTATGTAATGGATAGAGACAACAGATGGGATAGAGTAGAAAAGGCTTATAACTGTTTAGTTTTAGGAGAAGGAGAACACGCAAGTTCATCTATTGAAGCCGTAAAACAATCTTATGCAAAAGATGAAACAGATGAATTTGTGTTACCAACAGTAATTGATGGCGACGATTCAAGAATCAAAGATAATGATGCAATTATCTTCTTCAATTACCGTCCTGACAGAGCTAGAGAGATCTCAAAAGCTATCAATTTCAAAGATTTTGATGGTTTTAACAGGAAGAAAGTATTAGAAAATATTTACTATGTAACAATGACAAGTTATGATGCAACATTTACATTCCCAGTTGCATTTGAAAAAACTAAAATGGTAAATATTTTAGGTGATGTTTTAGAGGCAAATGGAATAAAACAATTTAGAACGGCAGAAACAGAAAAATATGCTCACGTTACATTCTTCTTTAATGGCGGAATTGAAGAGCCACAAGCACATGAAACAAGAAAACTTGTTGCATCTCCAAAAGTTCCAACTTACGATATGCAACCTGAAATGAGTGCTTATGAAGTATGTGACAACGTTTTAGCAGCACTAGATAATGAAGATTATAGATTTATTTTAGTAAACTTTGCTAACCCTGATATGGTAGGTCATACAGGAGATATCGCAGCTGCAACTAAAGCCTGCAAAGTTGTTGATGAATGTGTTGGTAAAATTGCTGAAAAATGTAAAGAAAAAAATGTTACAATGTTATTAACAGCAGACCATGGAAACGCTGAAATGATGGTTGACGAAGAAACAGGTAAACCACAGACAGCACATACAACAAATGTTGTTCCATTCGTTGTTATAAATCCAGATCATAAAATAGAATTAAAGTCTGATGGAGCATTATGTAACGTTGCACCAACAGTTCTTGATTTATTCGGAATTGAAAAACCGGAAGAAATGGAATGTGACTCATTAATTAAGTAAAGGAATATATGACAGAAACAAAATCATTAGATATCGATTTATCATTCAAAAAAAATAATGTAGATGAACTATTTTTAAACCTTAGCGAAAATCCTGAAGGGTTTAAAAACAAGGATTTTAGATTTACTTTGAGTTTGATATACCAATTGATTGAAGATGAATTTGCAGGAATATTTTTAAGCCCAAATTCTCCTGTCAGAAATACAGATTTCTTTTTAATTAATGAAGGTGGCAAATTATCATTTTTTGTAACACCTACAAATAACTTTCAATTTTATCTAAAATCCAAAGGCTCAATGTTTAGATTTACACCTAAAGAAGTAAATGGTGAAATCGGTTACGTTATGCCTTTGGATTTAGTTTTAGATTATTTTGGAGGTTTTGATGAAATACTTGATTTCAGTGCGGTAACGCCAACATTTGTATACTTTAATAAACTTACTCAATTTGTTATGAAATTAGTTGAAAAGCTATATTTTATACCAACCGTAAAAGTAAGAGGTAATTTCTTTAGAATCGTTTATGAACCAATTATTCAAACTAAGCAAATTGCACGTATTATAAATGAATTAGAAGAAAATATCCCAGAAAATTTATTTATTAAAGGAGAAAAACCTAAAAATTTTGTAACAGATTTTGTTCATGACTACTTAAATTATGTTGTATACAAATTCTTACATATAAAAAGTTATAGATTTAAAGATGTAAAATCTGGGAATTATTTATTAAAAGACTTAGAACAAAAATCTTTAATGAAAGGCAAAGATTTAGCTGAAAATTTTGCTCAATGGTTTGATGAATTATACCTAGGCAAATACGATGTTATTCCTTTCTTTAAAATAAACAAAATCGATAATAGTGAAGATTTTGAATTAAAAATTCATATTAGAAATAGAAAAAATAATGAAACTATTCTAATGGATGAATTATATGTAAAAGATAAAATTTGGGATGCAAATTCCTCTGATATCGCAAAAATTATTGAAAAACAGTTAAATTTTGCACTTCGTTATATGCCAGAATTAGAAAAATTATTTGAAGATGAAGAAAATTTATCTTTAAAGTTAAATTTAAGTGAAGTTTACAAAATCATAGCTCAGACATCATATTATTTACAAAAAGCACAAATTGAAGTTATATTACCAGAAGAATTAACAAATATAATTGTTCCACGAGCATCAATCAACGCAAAAGTAAAAGAAAAACGTTCTGATGATTTAATGGAAATATTTAATACAGTATCATCATCATCAATATCTTTAGATGATATTTTAGAATTTTCATATGAAGTATCCTTAGGAGATGAAAAAGTATCATTAGAAGAGTTTAATAAGCTTGTGGAAACCAATACTGGCCTTGTCAAATATAATGATAAATATATATTAATAGATAAAGAAGAAGGTCGTAAACTTGCAGAACAAATTTTAAATGCAAACCATAAGAAAATGACAAGATTGCAACTTTTACATGCATCAATGTCAGGAAGAATACAAGATTACGACTTCAATTATGATCAAGCATATGCAAATGTTATTAAAGATTTTGCTAAGGCTGTAGAAATCACACCTCCTGAAGCTTTAAATGGAGAATTAAGACAATATCAACAAACAGGTTTAAAATGGCTTTGGACAAACGTATCAAAGGGTTTTGGCTGTTGTATGGCAGATGATATGGGGCTTGGTAAAACTATTCAGGTTATTAGTTTAATATTAAAACTAAAAGAAGAAAACAAGCTTAAACAGCCTGTTCTTGTAATTTGCCCAACAACATTAATGGGTAACTGGATGAAGGAACTTCAAATGTTCGCTCCAGAATTAAAAGTTGCAAAATACCATGGATTAGATAGACAACTAGATCTCAAAAACGACGTCATTTTAACAACATATGCAATTATGCGTATAGATACAGAAGAAATGAAAAAACAAACTTGGGGCATGATAGTTGTTGATGAAGCTCAAAATATCAAAAATCCTGATACCGCTCAAACAATGGCTATTAAAATACTAAAATCTGATATTAAAATAGCAATGACAGGTACACCTGTTGAAAATAGATTAACAGAATTATGGAGTATATTTGATTTTATTAATACAGGGTATTTGGGCTCATTAAAAGAGTTCCAAAAGAGCTATGCTATACCTATTGAAAGATTTAAAGAAACATCTAGGGCATCAAAACTTAGAATGTCAATTTCACCTTTTGTTTTAAGGCGTTTAAAAACAGATAAAACAGTTATTTCAGACTTACCTGATAAAGTTGTAATTAATGATTATTGTTATTTAACACCAGCTCAAGCAATGCTATATGAAAAAACTCTTAACGAGATGATGGGTAAAATTGCAGGAGTATCAGGTGTAAATAGAAGAGGAAATATCTTTAAACTTATTACATCTTTAAAACAAATTTGCAATCACCCATACCAATTCTTAAAAGCAGGTGAAATGACAAAAGAAATGTCAGGAAAGATGGAAAAATGTATTGATTTAGTAAATTCAATATTAAACAACAATGAAAAAACACTTATATTTACACAATACAAAGAAATGGGTGATATTCTAACAAGAATTATTGCAGATGAATGTAATGAGAATCCATTATTCTTCCACGGTTCATTAACAATTGGACAACGAGAAAAATTAATTGAAGAATTCCAAAATAACAAAGATTCTCATGTTATGGTTCTTTCTCTAAAAGCTGGTGGAACTGGTTTAAACTTAACAAGTGCAACAAATGTTATTCATTATGATTTATGGTGGAACCCTGCTGTTGAAGAACAGGCAACCGATAGAACATATCGTATTGGTCAAACAAATAATGTAATGGTTCATAGAATGATTACATTAGGAACATTTGAAGAAAAAATTGATGAAATGTTAAAAACTAAAAAAGAATTAGCTGATTTAGCTGTATATGAAGGCGAAAAAATTATTACAGAGCTATCAGACGAAGAAATATACGAAATATTCTCACTTTCAGCTATGTAAAGATTTGTTAATTAATATCAAAATAAAAAATGAACATTTTAAAATAAATTTCGTTATATAAACAGAAGAGGTAATCAAATGGATAAAAAATGTGATAAATATGAATCTCTGTTTATTTTTTCAGACGAAGCAACTTTGAATAAGCATATCGCTGAATGTGAAGATTGCAGAAAAGAACATGAAAAAATGCAGCGAGTTTCAGATTTAATCCAAGAAGTAAAAGACGATTACAAACGTCCAAAATACAGAGCATTACAAGTTGCCTGCATACTATTTCTGTTTATGGTTTGTGGAGCAAGTATAGAAATGCTCGATTTAAGATACGGTATATTAGATACTGTAAAGTATGGAGCTCCACTAACAATGGAAGATTTAGGTTTTCCAACAGATAGTTACGGGCTCATACAGGTAGACTAACAATGAATTTCAGAAAAATAATAGAAAATAACAAAGAACACGTAAAAAACATAATAAAACTAATAACTAAAGAACAAAATGAAGATTTAGAACAAGAAGTATTTATCAAAGTTTGGAAGAACTCAGATAAGTATAAAGAGTGTGGCAATTTCAAAAGCTGGATTTGCACAATAGCTAAAAACGTATCAAAAGATTATTTAAAATCAGCAAAAAGAAAGGTGGATATAAATTCAACATCAGACGAAACAGTAATAAATAAGATTACCGATAAAAAAGAAGTTCCGGAACAGGTAATCGTAAATGAGTTTAGAAGACGTCGAATAAAAAAAGCAATAAATAATTTAAAACCAAAATTTAAACAAATTATCATACTGTATGAAATAGAAGGGCTGTCCTATGAAAATATCTCAGATAAGCTAAAAATCCCAATAGGGACTGTAAAATCGAGATTATATAATGCAAAAAAAATATTAGCAGATGAATTGATAGATTTACTTTAAAAGAAAGGATAAACAAATATGATGAAAAAAGGTTTAATAATCACAGGATTAATGATTTTAACAACAGCATCAATGGTAAGTGCAGCAGAACCACCTCAAGGTCCTGGTCCAGAAGGATGCCCTCCTCCACCTCCTTGTTGTCATAAACAAGCACCTAAGAAAATGGATTTAGATAAAGCTTTAAAATTAACAGATGAACAAAAAGTTAAAGCTCGTGAAATTAGAATGCAGGGACAAAAAGAAATTCGTCCATTGTTTGAACAATTAAAATCTAAACAAGAGCAAAAAAGAGCTTTATTAACAAGCCAAATTAACAAAAAAGAACAAATTGAAATGATTGATACTTTGAATGAAGAAATATCTTCTTTAAAACGCCAAATTCATGAAGTTCGAGTAAAAAATATGAAAGAATTTGAATCAATTCTTACTGATAAACAAAAGAAAACTCTTGATAAAATTAAAATGGAATCAAGAAAAAACTTCCACAAACATCACAAACAAGGATGTAAACCTGGTCCTAGACCTTGTCCTTGTAAATAAGTTTAAAAGCCCTGATTATTCAGGGCTTTTATTTTAAATTTATTTATCATCACATTCTTTTTTCTTAGCAGCCAAATTATTAAAATCTAATTCCTTTGGCAAATAGTCAGGAATAGGAAGGAATTCTTCTTTACCTTTAGGAATAAGACCTAAATGTTTATCTCTTTGGTAGATATATGAATCTCTAGTATATTTATTAAACTCCTTACGCAATAAAATATCATCTTTATTTGACAATGGTTTTAACATTTTTTCGATAGGAGCATATTTTTTATCAAGAGATTTACCTGATTTAACTTTATAACACATATCTTCTATTCGTTTAAGTTTTAAAACACCTTCCCCAATAATTTGGATTTCACCAACAAAACCATTTGGTAATTGAGTTAATAAATGTATTGCCATGTATCCTGTTGGAAGATCTTCATCTCTTTTGGGAATACTTATTTCTTTTTTATCACATTCAGATTTTAGTTTTCTAAGAGCTGCAGCAGAACCATAATCATAATTTCTAACAATATTACCATGGACATCAATTTCTGGATCAGGACGGTAGTTTTCTATCTCTAAAATTCTCAATTTATTAGATGCTTCAGCTTCAGATAATCTTTCTAATACTTTGTCTACAGAAACATTATCGGTTTTACCAAGTACAATTCTTCCGCCAACGATATCTGTCATTTTTGTTTTAACTTCTTTTTCATTTTGAAGCTTTCTTGTTGCAGATTTTTCTTTTATTGATTTTGGTGTTTTAACTCTTACAACAATGCTATCAATTGGACGAGATACAGTTGCTTTACCATTTTCAGGCTTAACTAAATCTCCTAATATTTGATTTAGTTGAAAATTCAAATACTTTGCAGGAGCAATAGCTTCTGCATTTATTTTTTTTGCAGTAGCATAATTAATACCATAAGTTGGATCACCTTTTTCTTTGTCTGTTTGACCAAAACTTACTGTATCATATCGTAATGGTGCTAAATTAGGATATTTATTTACACTAGGAGCATTTTGATTATTATTGAATGGCTTAATTTGATTAAATTTTGGAATAAAAGTATTAAATGTTAACATCACTATACCTCCTAGAACAGTAATGTTAAAACAACTAAAGCAAAATTTTTGCTTAAATTATAAATATTTTTACATTATTTAAAAATCATAAATGACTTTAATTTTCGACCTGTATCATCACCTTTGATACCTGTAGAAACAACATGAATTTTTTTCTTATAATCAAAAGAAGTCGAGCTACCACCATCAAATGCCATTGCTTTATCCAATCCATAAGTCATACATAAATCTCTAGCTTCGTGAATTGTCATAGGATTTTTATCTGTAATTATAAAAATATGAATATCATTATCTTTTAAACCAATTATTGTTCTTGCGGTTTTATGTAATACTGAAGCTGTTTCTCGTATAACATCACCCATAGAATTTTTAACAACAAAAAATTCCTTCTCTAAATCAACTTCAGGTATTAATAAAGGTCCTCCTTGTGCAGAAGTAATCAATTCCCCCTCATAAGGAACACTATGAGATACAATGTCATAAATATACTTATTACCTACTTTCATTACCCTAAATTCCGGGCGATTTGCAATACTATCCCAATGCATCATTATGTAAGGATTATTAATTAAATTTTCATTTAATAAAGGCGATTCCGTTTCTTTACCATCTGTATATACATAAGAAATTGTTTTACCATTATTAGGATCAAAAAAGCCTGTATTTATTGTAAATACTGCATTAGTTAATTTATGAGCTTCTTTATTGGTCATTAAAGAATCTGCTAATACAAAATTCACATGATTATGAGTTGGGTTATATGGAATTACAATATGGTAAATTCCATTTTGAAAAGATAAATCAAAAGCTTCGTCTGCTAATGAACATAAAGGTAAAAACAAACTAATTAATATGAATAATATCTTTTTAAACATAACTATATATCCTTAGATTTATAAAATGCAATACAAGCTGCTAAAAATGATACAGGAGGAAACGCAGCCGCTATTATTGGTGGTAATACCCCCTTTTCTGCAAGTAAATCAAAAAATGGCAACGTAATATAATAAATAAAGATTGCACCAATAGCAATAGTAAAACCAATAAGCCTTTGTTCTCTTGGTTTGCTAAATCCTAATAAGCAACCCATAACTGCTAATAATATACAAACAAATGGATGGAAAAATCTTTGATAATATTTATTTAACATTAATCTATATGGTTCTTCCATTTTTTGTTCTTTTAGCAAGCCAATATAATGTTTTAAATCTTTATTAGTAATCTCTCTATCTTTTTTATTAGAATTCGCCATAAGAATTCCAATATCATCAGCAATTTTTCCGTGCATAATTTCCATTGAATCTTTATGACCGATTGATTGGAATATACCTTCTTGAGTGATATTATAAACGAGAATATTATGTAATACCCACTTATCCTTAAATCTATTACCATATTCAGCAACGTATATTTGAGAAATTCCATGAACATCCTCATATATTTTTTTAGAAAAATCTAAAACAATAACATCATTCATTATGTAATTATCATATCTCGAAACAATAACAGACATAACAGGACGACTATTTTCATCTTTTTGTGTATAAATATATTGAGATACAGGATTTCTACACTGCATATTCATTAACTTTTGCTGTGATATTGGAATTAATTTATCATATGTCAAAAAACACAACCAAGTTACAATAAGACTTAAAACAACAACAGGTGCAATAATTCTTTTAAATGGAAGTCCTACAGCTCTAAAAATTGTTAACTCAGAATCCTTACTTAACTTGTCAAAAGTAAACAATGAGCCTAATAAAAGTCCAACAGGAAATGCTTTACCCAAAATTAGAGGTAATTGGTATGTAAGGAAAGCCGCTCCCATTTTTAAAGTATATTCTCCTGCTAGAATTTTTTTTATGGTATTAAGTAACATTTCAGGCGCAATCCAAACAACCGTAAACAAAAGAATAGCAACAAAAGTAGTTACCGCAACTTGTTTGAATATATACTTGTCGTAAATAGTGATTTTCATTACAGTTGAAAATCCTTTCCTAAATAAAATTCTTTTGCAACAGGATCATTAGCAACATCAACACTTCGACCTTGAATTTTAATTTTTCCATCAAATATAACATACGCTCTATCAGTAATTGATAAAGTAGCCTTAGGGTTGTGGTCAGTAATTAATACTCCCAAACCTTTATCCTCAGAGATTTTTCTAATGTTATCTTTGATTTCACCAATAGCAATAGGGTCAATACCTGCAAAAGGTTCATCTAATAACATAAAATCAGGGCTTGCAGCTAAAGCTCTTGCAATCTCAACTCTTCTTCTTTCACCACCTGACAAAGCTATTGATGGCGCTTTTCTTAATTTTTTAACACCAAATTCAACCAGTAATTCTTCCAGTTTCTTGCGTTTTTCATCAACTGTTAGCTTATCGTTCATTTCTAAAACTAACTTAATATTATCTTCAACATTTAATTTTCTAAAAATTGAGGTTTCTTGAGGAAGATATCCAATACCAGCCTTTGCTCTTAAATTCATTGGCCAAGTAGTAATATCCTCATCATCTAAAAATATATGTCCACTATAAGGCTTTACAAGCCCCACAACCATATAAAATGTTGTAGTTTTACCTGCACCATTTGGTCCCAATAAACAAACAACTTCACCTTTATTCATATCGAAAGAAATATCGTTTACAACACTTCTATCACCATATACTTTTACTAAATTTCTCGCTTCTATTCTCATAATCCAACCTCTTATAAAATACTATCACAAAACTAAGAAATATATAACTATTGAAAAATTTTTATATATTTGATAAGTTAAATAGAGTATTCGTTTTATTAAAAGAAGGAGTTAAAAATATGTTCTGTAAATGTGATGAGAGTAAGAAAAACAAAAAATTAATCAGAAAAGCGTTAAAAGCTCTTGATAAAGAAAATTTTGTTTTGATTATGCATGGTAGTAGCTTCCCATCAGAAAATGGTGAAAACACAGGTTTTGGAACAATTAACTCCAATGCAGGTAAAGCAATTATAGATTATGCAGATGGATTATTTGATGCTATTCAACTAGGGCCTGCTGGTAAAACTAAAAGTAGTGATTCATCTCCATATACAGGAACAATTTTCTCAGGAAATCCTCTATTTATTGATTTAAAACAACTTACAACCAAAGAATGGAATAATATTCTTTCAGAAGAAACATACAAAAAAGTTGTAGATAACAATCCAAATAAAAATACAAATAAAACAGCTTATTCATATATAACAAAAGCTCAAAATGAAGCATTAAAAGAAGCTTGGGAAAACTTTAAAAAAGAAAAGAAATTCCAAAAAGATTTTGAAAAATACAAAGAAAAAAATGATTTCTGGTTATGCAATGATTCATTGTATGAAGCATTATCTATTGAACATAAAAATGATTATTGGCCTATTTGGAAATCTGATTTAGATAAAAATTTACTAAATCCCAAATCTCCAGAAGAAAAAGCAAATTCAGAAAAAAGAATTTCAGAAATCAAAGAAAAATATGCAGATGAAATCAATTTCTATAAATTCTGCCAATTTGTTTTATACAAACAAATTGAAGCAACTAAAAAATATGCACTTAAACACGGTATAAAAATGATTGCAGATAGACAAGTAGCATTCTCAGATAGAGATACTTGGGCATATCAATCATTATTCTTAGAAGGTTGGATGCTAGGTTGTCCACCAGATTACTTCTCAAAAGATGGTCAAGCTTGGGGATTCCCTGTAATGGATCCTGAAAAGCTATATAATGAAGATGGTTCTTTAGGAGAAGGCGGGAAACTAATGAAGAATCTATTCAAAAAAATGTTTGAAGAAAACCCTGGTGGAGTTAGAATTGATCACATTGTTGGTTTAATTGATCCTTGGGTATACAAAGCAGGCAAAAAACCTTTACCAGAACAAGGTGCTGGTCGTTTATTCTCATCACCTGAACATTCTGAATTAGCTAAATATGCTATTGCTAGAATAGAAGATTTAGATGAAACTCTTGAATCTGATAAGGAAAAAAGAGTTAAATCATTAGATAAAAAACAAATAAAAAAATATGGAAAGTTAATTGAAGATATTGTTATTGCCGCAGCTAAAGAATGCGGACAAGATAAGAATTCAATTGTTTGTGAAGACTTAGGAACATTAACAAACCCTGTTGCTGCAGTAATGAAAGAATACAAACTTCAAGGTATGAGATTAACTCAATTTGTAAAACCTGAAAAAGAAGACCACCCATATCGTTGTAAAAATATCGACAAAGATTGTTGGGCTATGGTTGGAACTCATGACAATGAGCCTATTGCAATGTGGGCTGATTCAATGATTCACACACACGAAGGCTACTTACACGCTAAAAATCTTGTAGAAGATATGTTTGCTGACTTTGAAGGAAACAAAGATGATATTATTGTTAGATTAACTAATGATACAGAATTTTTAAGAAAAATTAAACTTGCTGAAATGTTTGCAAGTAAAGCAAAAAATATTCAAATATTCTTTACAGATTTCTTTAATATTAAAGATGTTTATAACCGTCCTGGGACATCAGGAGATGAAAATTGGTCATTAAGACTTCCTGATAACTATAAAGATATTGAACCAATTAATCTTAAAGAAATCCTTGCAATTGCTATCAATTCTAGAGGTAAAGATTTCGCTAAAAAACATGATAAACTATTAAAAGAACTTGGTTAATTCATGAAAAATAAATTATTAATCATTATTTTAGGTTTATTACTGCTTTCAACTCCTGCTTTTTCAAAGGAGAAGGAAGCAGTAATTCCTGTTGATGCAAAACTTGAATACAATAATGGACTTGATATGTATAAACTTGGTAAGTATGAAGAAGCTATTGCTTGCTTTAGAACTGCCATAAGATTATATCCGGACTATATTGATGCATACTACAATTTAGGTTCTATTCTTGATTACTTAAATCAAGGAGATGAAGCAATTTATGTATTAAAGCAAATAATGACTAGAAAACCTGACGATGATGAAGCAGCATTTAAAATTGCTAAAATTGCAGTAAAATTAGGCGACAGAACTACTGCAAGTCAATATGTATCAATGATTCCAAATACTAGTGAATATTATATTCAAGCAAAAGAATTAATGATGAAACACGGGCTTCAGCAAACAAAAAACAATAATACAAAATCTAAATTGCCACAACAAAGCGGGGGATATCTCAACATTACAAGCCCAACTGGAATAACCACAGATAGTGAAGGGAATGTTTATATTGCAAGCTTTACTGAGAATGCAATAATTAAAGTTACTCCTGACAATAAGAGAATAATTTTCTTTAAAAATTCAATATTAAAAGGCCCGATATCGATTGCAAGTGATTCAGATGGAAATATGTATATTGCAAATTTCAATGCAAATAACGTATTAAAATTATCAAAATTTGGAAAAGCAGAAGTATTTATATCAAACGCCCCAAAACCTTATTCAGTACATGTTGGAGGGAACATGCTATTTGTTTCTTGCCAAGGTTCAAATTCTGTTATAAGAAAAAGAATTAACTAGCAAGTTCCTTAATTGAATCATAGCGAACTATTCCTATAATTTTTTTATTCCAAGGACTTTCAAAAACAGGAATAGATTGTAAATTAACTTCTTTCATTATTTTTGCAATAACTGATACACTATTTTGCGGATAAGCTGCAATTGTTGCAGTAGAAACTCCTGCAGAAATATAATCTGAGATGATTTTATTCATTAATACATAACCTTTAATTTGAATTATTAATCTAATACTATATTATTACCTAAAGTATGATAAACAAACCCTAAGTAACGTAGGTCAATTGGGTAATATTTATTCACTTCTTAAAAGCATTATGAATTCATCAGCTAAATGCCTACTCCATTTTTTATCTGCATCTTCTAATAAAACCTCAATAGCCGCATCTTTTGACAATGCTTTTCTATATGGTCTAGGTTGAGTTAATGCAAAATAAGCATCTATTATTAAAACCATTTGAGAAGGTAAAGGAATATCTTCTCCAGAAACATTATTAGGATAACCTGTTCCATCCCAATATTCATGGTGATTTTCTATTATAGGAATAATATCTTGCACATTTGAGATTGGTCTTAATATCTCATTTGCAGCAATAAGAGGATGCTTTTTAATAATATCTTTTTCATCTTCTGTTAGAGGAGTTCTTTTCTGAAGAACATCTTTAGGAATCATTAAATTCCCTATATCATACAATAAAACAGCTATCTTTAATCTATCAGTATCTTCTTTTGACAAATCAAATCTTTTAGCTAACATACCTGCAAACATTGCTTTTGATTTTGCAACACCATCTTTATGATTTGGATTATAAATTTCTGACAAAGTATCCGAAATAGAAAATAAAGTTTCATTATTTGAACTAACTTCTTGTAACCTTTGTGAAAGAATATTTTTCATATTATCATCTAAAGGAATTCTATGTTTTGAAATCATATCAACAAAAGTATCTACAGCAATATTTTGCCAAGACTCACTCATTGGTAAAGGTGTAGCCATAGTAACTCTATTTCTACCATTCTTTTTAGATAAATACATAGCCTGATCCGTAAGTTCTAATAAATCATTTATATTATCAGAGTGTTCAAGATATGTAGCAACACCAATACTTGCAGTAACATTCCCTATTACATCAATTTTACGGGATTCAATAGCTTTCCGAATTCTTTCTGCTGCAATCATTCCACCTTGAGAATCAACTCCAGGAAGAAGGATATTAAACTCTTCTCCTCCCATTCTTGCAACAACATCAATAGAACGAGCATTTGATTTTAATGCGGTCGCAACCGTTCTTATTGCTACATCACCATATGCATGCCCATATTTGTCATTAATTTGTTTTAAATGATCTAAATCAATACCTACAATAGTAAATTTTTGATTTTGACGTTGAGCACGTAATAATTCTTTTTGCAAAAACTCTTCAAAATAACGTCTATTATTTAAGCCTGTTAAACTATCTGTAATTGCTTGTTCTTTTACAGTTTGGAATAAATTTGCAATTGTAATAGCAAGTTCTATTTGCTTTGAAAATAAATCTAAAAAATTCCTCTCTGATTCACTCATATCTGTTCGAGAAGAAAAAACAACTAAGGAACCCCAATGAGTATTATTTTGAGTTAATGGAACAACAATATAAGACTTCCAATTTGTTGATTTTATCAATCTTAGTCGTTTATTTCTATCAATTTCTGGAAACATATTGGTAAGACATTCATCAAGATTACTACTTTGATAAATTTGATTTGCATTTACTGCATAATCTCTTACTTCCGTATGTTCATAATTAATTCTTGATTCATAAAGAGATTTTGAAAAAATATAATTTAGTTTATCAATAAATTCACAAGACGAATCTGCAATGATATTTATATATTCTCCAATATCATCTGCTTTAACTTGAATAATTGCACTATATAAATAACCTAGTTCACCTTGCAAACTACTTACAATTGAATCCAAAACATTTGTTAAAGGCTCGGAAGAATTCATCATTTGCCAAATGTGTTGAACTGTTAGCAAACGTTGGTTAGCAATTTGAAGTTCTTGAGTTCTCTCTTCTATTTCTGCCTCAAGTCTTAAATTCTTTTCATATACTTCTAAAAAATCTTTTTTAGATGTATATATATTAGATTCAATATTATTTACTTGTTTTCTAAATTCGTCAAACTTTTTCCAGAAACTCATTATTACCCTCGGGCATATTATACAATAGTTTTACATACAAGTAAACAATCTGCAAATAAATAATTTGCAGATTGTTACTATATCAATATATTATGCATATACTAAACCAATTTTGTAATTACTTGCATATATGGATTTGAATTTTGAGATAAAGTTGAAAGTCTACTATTATTATATTCCTCATATTCTGCATATTTATTATTGAATATTTCTCTTTCTTTATGGGCTGGAGAATATTCTGGAATATCAAGTTTGTTTATTAAACTAGACATTTTATCTAATATTAATAGTCCATTTTGAATATCTTGAATTGAAGCATCTGCATCACTTGATACTTTATTAGATATAGCATTTATAAATTGTTCAAAAATAACCTTTTTAGGGATATTTGGATTTGCATCAATAACTTTTTTCGCATTATCTAATGCTTCTAGATATTCTTTAACATAATCTTGTGCAGTAGTATCTTTTGTTTTTTCGATAAATTCTTTTTTAGCGTTATCAACTACTGATAAATAATTATCAGTATAATTTATTGAGGCATCTAATAATGGTTTGAAAGCATCAGCTGACTTAGTTTGGATATCTGATGCCGTTTCTATGATTGCAACTACATCATCAATATCTGTTTTTATATCATTTATATCAAATATTTCATTCTCTGCTTTAATAAATTTATCAGCTAAACCAAGTTTATCAACAAACATTACCGCAGTATCATCATTATTGTTCAACATTAAATGTTTAGCCATATAGTCAATAGCTAATGGCGAATCCATTGTTAACATCGTTTTTGTTTGTGGATCTTGTAATGGCACATCATAATTACTAAATTTACTAGCAACAGCAGCTGCGTTACCAGTAGTTACAGCTTCCATTAAAGATTCTTGAACAGATACTAAATCAGATACTAATAGTGCAGAATTTAACAATGATTCCGTTGTCTTTAATGACATTTTTGCATCATTAGCAATATCTGTATTTTTAGAGTGAGCTGGACTATCTTTGGCTGATAGCAATAAATAATTTTCTAATATTTTATCCGGTGTATTCACTATATAATATTTTTTGAAATCTGCCATCAACTTATCATTTGCAGCTTGAAGTTTATCTTGATTGAATTCTTTTTGCTGTTTTAATGATGTTTTTATATAATCTCCAACTGATGCACCAATAGATTTTTGGTATTCTGGTTGAATATTACCTTTTATAAAGTCATTTGTTTTTGTATTTATATTACTAAAAGCCTTATTTACATTCATAGAATAATTCTTATCTAATATTGTTGAATTATTTAGCATGTGTATAGAATTTACAAAAACTTTTCCTGCTTTTGAATTAATATCTAAATAACCACCTATTGAATTTTGAATTTCTTTTTTAGTAAGTTTCTTGTCTGAAGCTACTAAATTATTTATATTTTGTTTGAAATCATTTTTCTTATCTTCAGGCATTGATTCAGATAGAACATCTGATAATGTATTAACAACATTACCAACCTGTGAAATCATTTTTTTATTATCTTCAGATGCAACTTTTGTCTGTTGAATTATATTTATGTCTGCATCTAAACCATTCAAATAATTAGCTTTAGTTATTCCAAAATTTTTCTTATTTAGTGCATATTTATCAATTTTTTTGCTTAAGAATTCTCGTTTTTCACTTGAATTATATCTTGAATTATCAGCATTTAATACTTCTGATATAAAATTGTTAAAATCTTCTTTTACATCATTTTTGTATTTAGGTGTAATTGCGATTAATAAAGAATCAAAGTTTTTATTCAATTTTCTAACATCATTCTTAATGCTATCTTTTATTATGTTTTCAGGAGAAATTAATTTAAAATTATTAATTTCTTGATCCATGCCAGCAAATGCTTTTTTATAATCAACACCTGTAGCATTTTTATCTAAATCTAATATACTAGAAGCGGAATTTACAGATTTTTGAATATCTGGATCATTATATGCTCTAGTTACAAATTCTCCTGCTAAATTATTAATTCTAGTTGCTTGCTTCTTAGACAATCTTGAAGAATCTGGAATAGAATTAATTTCATTTGCTAAATTAGAATGTAATTGATATAGCTTTAATGTACTTTTCTTTTGATTGATTGTTGAAATTGTAGATGAAAGCATATCGTTAATACTATCTTCAACTTTTTCATATGCCTCATCATTAAGCATTTGAATTTTTGGATAAGCCGGGAACACATTATATTTTCTTCTAGCACTATCTTTATTCTTGTTAAACATTTTTTCATAACTTAGAGATGATAAAGACATATTAAAGTCCCTATACAAATCATCAAAACTTCGGCCACCTTTACCTGTTTTAGGATTAGTATTCACATATGTTGCACCTTGTAAATGTTTATATAATTTATGATATTTATAATATGGTTTAGTTTCAGACAACTTAACATCTTTAAGCAGTTCTTTTTGGAACATTACATTACGCAATGTTGATTCAGTCTTTTCATCTGAAGCCTTGAAACGTCTTAGCATTTCATAACCGGTATAATCTTTTATACCTAAATCTTTATGTTGAACATCAGAAGTTTCATTTTTAAATTCTTCTGTTGTCATATCTTGAAGGCGTCTATATTCTTTTACAAAATCTGTATTAGTTTCAGGATTATATTTTCTATCAATATAGCCAGAAATTGCTTTAAATTTTGTAGATGTATTATTTACATCTTCTTCATTGAAATACAATTCATCAGATAAACTCTTTGTTAAATTCTCCTTAATTTCTTCTTTTGCTTTTTGAGCAGAATCTGAATCAGGAACAACATTATCAAATTGTTTTAATGTTTTATTAACCATAAAACCAATTGTATGTTTTAAACTACCGTCAAATTGTTTGATTTCATCTCCTTCATATACAGCTGTATTTTTTATAATTTCGACTTTTTCTTTGTCTTTTAATTTAATCTTATTGTTGCTTAAGGCATCAGATATAATTGAATAAGCTTTATTTTTAGATTTATTTAATGCATATGAATACAATACTTGAGGTTCTTTACCAAATGCATAATCAAAATAATTTCTAGCTTTTTCATCTCGTTGTTTTTCAAAAGCTTTTACTTCTTCTACAGTATTAGCTTTTGCTAATTCTTTCCAATCTGCACCATCAGGGAATGAACGAGTTAAGGCAACTTTTTCAAAATTAACCTTTATTGGGTCATTATTAGATAAATTATTATAATCAGCTTCTGTATCTATTCCCTTATTAAAATTATCTGTAAACAACCTTTTTTCTAACTTATCATACTCTTGATGATATGATGCACCAGCTTTCTTATCTTTATCCATTGCTTCTCTAATTTCAGATTGAGTCATTTTAGATGCAAGATTTTTTAAATCCTCAATGTATTCACTTGATGGAATAAACATAGTATCTTTCAAACTTGCAGCAACACGCTTAACAGTACCATCGTCACCTGGTAAAATCACATCAAAAACAGATGAGAACTTATAACCATCATTATCTTTTGATAATTTTTTCAATTCTTTGCTTTTTGGAGATTCTGAAACAACTTCTCCACCTTTATACATCATATCTTCAATATAGTTACCATTTCTATATTTGTCATTTGTAATATAACCAGTTTCTCCTCCTCTATGGTCACTATAGTCAGTACGTTTTACTCCATCTGAATCGACCCAAGTATTTTCTAATTCAGATGCTCCCCAAGTATTATCATGGTATAGAACATCTTTATCATTTATTGGAGAAATTTCTGCAACATATTGAGCATGAGCACCAATTTTATCGTGGAATACTGATGTTGCTGTAACACCAGAATGTGGAGAATTCTTAATTTTATCTACAGCCTTTTCAAAATCTTGAGTTGATTGATATTTTCTATCTGTCATTTGTTGGATAATTTTTACTTCTTTTTCTGTAGTCAAACCTCCTGACATTTGAGAAACCCAATAATTTCCTGTAGCTACACCTACTTTTCTTGAATGTTCTTCTAATGGTTTACGTAATTCGTCAAGAACAAATGCTTCTTCTTTATTAACTTCAGAATACATTTTATTAATAGACTTACTTATTCGTTTTAAAGTATCTTTTTCTCCTGAAGATAATTTATACAATGAAGGGTCAGAAATTTTTCCTTGTCTTGATGAAAATTCATCTTCTGAACGTAATTTATCAATTTTATCAAATCTATCACGTAACGGAATAAGTTCTTTTTCAGAAATAATTTCGCCCTTTTTCTCCATTACATCTAAAACTGCATCAGCAGTAAATGCTGAATTAAGAATATTATTATTTTTATCAGTTACTGTCATTATTGATCTAACAAAAGAAACATTATTGGATAAGTTATTAAATGACTTTCCTATTCCAGCAATTTTTTTCTTAGTTTCATTAATAGAACTTCCTTCTGGAATATTATTTGCTTGATTAAATGATGATAATATAACTTGATTATATTCATCTTCTGGTTCTTTTGCAGCTTGCATTACTAAATTATACGTATCAGCAAAAGCTTGTAGTTGACTCTTATAACCTAACTTATTAAAGATTTCTGTATATTCTTTATCTGTTGCACCTTTAGCTAGAGTTTTTTCATATTTGTCATATCCTTTTAAAACTTTTGCCTTATCAGGTTTCTTCAATCCCATTGTGAAAGCAGAATCATTTAAAGTTTGTCTATCTCCACTTTCAACTAAATTTTTCATGCCTCTTACTTCAGAAAGCAAAGCTTGCTTCCTGTCACCAAAACCTAATAAGCCATATCCTTCATCTAAAGTTTTAGTAAGAATTGTATCAACACCTACTTTTAATTCTTTCATGTTTGCTAGAACATTTTCTTTTTCTGGTTCAATTCCTAATGCATTAGCAAAATGATTAATATAAGTTTTATCACCTGTTTTTTCTATATGTTTAATAACTTTTGATAAATTATCAGATAATAAAGTTTCACTATCATTTACATTATATTTAATCATTTTATCGTTTTTGTAATCTTTATCTGCTAAAGAAACCTGTACGTGGTTTCTATATGCTGCAGCCGCAGTATAAAGCCTTCTAGCTTGTGACATTTTTGCAGACTGCGAAGTTGAAGGATGTAAATCTTTTTGGATAGAATTTGATGTTTCTATCAATTCTCTTATATTTGTTACTTTTTTATCCAATTCAGAAGAATTAATATTAGCATTTGAACTCAAAAGAAAAGCTTTTACTTTTTTATCTTTCATTTTAGATTCTTCATTAGGAATAAAATGATATTTTTGGGTTCCATCTTTTATTTTATCAATATCCGAAGATGTTTCCTTTCTCAAAGATAACAATTTTGATGTAATATTATGAACTTCTTTATCTGTTGCATTAGGTAAAACTTCTTTAACATCTGACTTTAATTGTTGGTTAATTTTTTGTAGATATTTCATATCTTTCTCATTATTTTGCCTTCTTTCCGAAATTGAAATATCTTTATTTATTTGCATTTTTTTAGCATTACCAATAGCTTCTTTAGATACTAATAATGCTTGATAATACTTATGCTTAATCGCTAAATTATTATCTTCAATAGGAATCATAAAATGGTTATCATATTCAGCACCAAAATTTTCAGTATCAAATGGAACATAATTAAATTGAGGTTTGTTTGAAGCCCCATAATTATCAGCAATATTCATCCATTGTAACGTTGATGCATCAACTATACGATAACCTTTTTTCTCTGCAGCATCAAAATCAATATCAACTTTATCAACTGGAATTCTTTGTCCTTTTCCTAACTGAGTTTTGTCATAAATCATTACATGAGGGGTATTATCTAATTCTGATAATAAATTATCAACATAACTTGGCTTATCCTCATATGCCATAGTTTTTCTGGCAATAGAAATAGCTGCACACATACCATGAGATTTTTGGTTGATTGCTTTTACATTTGGTACTTTTGATTCCGGCGTATCTATTACTAAATCATTTACCATTTCAGCCAAAACTTGTGTTTTCTTTCCTTCTAATTGAGGATTTATTTTATACTTATCACTCATGAAGTAATCTAATCTATTTAACACATATTTTTTCTGCTTTATAGGGGTTTCAGAAGATGATATAAAATAATCTAAGTTAGATTTTACACGTTTTACATTTGGATTTGTTTCATGTTCTAACTGTTTCATATCTATTCGAGATAATATATTATCCCTTGATGTCATTATTGATTTTTCATCACTAGTCAAATCTTTTTTAGTATTAAATACTTTATCCATTAATGGTGCGTATTTTTCTTGAACAATCGGATTTGAATTTGCCATTGACTCTCTTGCTGCATTATGTAATTTTGATTTCCAATCATTCTTTGATGGCTTGCCTAAATCAATATTTGTACCATATTTAAGCTCATCTGCAACATCTATTAAAAACTTAACGTTATTCTCTCCTGATTCTTTTGATAGATTATCAATTGCTTTATTTATTTTAATTTGGTTATTTTCTGTTAATGAATAATTATTGTCTTTTTTTAATTGTTCTACTGTATTTCTATCTTCACGACGTCCTTTAAACTTTGGTTGAGACGGAGTAAATAAATTTAATTTCATAATTTTTCCCTATACACACTTTCGCACTTTTTAGTTTAAAATAATGTACAAAGGATTTTTTGCTAATTTATTACAAAACGTTAAGATATTTGTGTATTAAATACACTTAAAAGGAAGGTTATATAAACCTTCCTTTTAAGTAATTCAATATTGATAACAAAGCTAAATCATATTTTTTCTGATTTTTTCTTTAGCTTTATCAATCGCATTAATTCTTTTTTGAACAGCATTAATTTGCTTCTTTAATGCATTTCTTTCATTTTTAACTAATTTATACTGAGCATCAACATCAGCATACTTAGTTTTTAGATTTAATAAGTCATTTCTAATATCAACTTGAGCATTATCTAATTGTAATATAGCATTTTGGATATTTCCATTCCCTAATGCTTCTTCAGCTTGAGGAACACCTGTTGCCTTAACAGCAGATTGCACAGGAGTAGCTTTTGGAGTTTGAGAAGATGAAATACTTGGCGCTTCATCAAAATTTAAAGGAGTGAAAGCATTTCCATCTGCGAAAGCAACACCTGAACATAACAATAGACAAGCAGTTAAAATTATCTTCTTCATATACATATCTCCATACAAATACAGTAACAATAATAATACTAATACATTTTGTAATAATTCAAATCATACATTTAAAGTAAATTAAATATCTAATTTATAGCCACCGCCATAAATAGTAGTAATATACTTTTTATCACCTGATATTTTTGCGATTTTACTTCTTAAATGTCTTACATGGACTCTTATAGTTTCAACATCATCATCTGGATCATATCCCCATATTTCCTTTAGAATTTTAGCTGATGAAACCATATTCCCATGATTTTGGAATAATAAATTGAATATATCAAATTCAATAGGCGTGAGTTTTGCTATTTTATCATTAATTTTTACACTATATGTTTCAGGTAAAAGAGTAATTTCCTTATAAGTTAATAATTCTTTTACAGCAACAGATTCAGGAATTTGATTTGAACGTTTTAATAATGCTCTTACACGAACTTTTAATTCTTCCATCTCAAATGGCTTTACTAAATAATCATCAACACCAATATCAAAACCTTTAACCTTGTCGTTTAATTGTGATAATGCTGTTAACATAAGAATAGGTACATTTTTCAACTCAGGATGCTGTCTCATTCTCTGAGCAACAGTATATCCATCAACATCTGGCATCATCACATCTAAAATGACCAACGATGGTAATTCTTGCTTAGCAATTGCAAACCCTTCTATACCATCAAAAGCTTGTATTACATTATAACCACTTAATTCTAAATTAATTTTTATTAGCTCATTTATAGCTATATCATCATCTACAACTAATATTTTATTCATATTTTTATAATAATATAAAAAAATCTTAAATAAATACTGGAAAATTTTTTTTGTCCCTAGTATCATATAATAACATAGTTGAGAAACATAGTATGAATAACGATAACATGACAGATGGAATCTCTGATTTAATATCCCAAGAGATTCATTCAAAAGATAAAATATATAAACCCGACTTTAATCAAAAAACCGGTAGAGAATTACTTGCGTTTTACCTCCAAACGAAGTTTAAACAAATTCTTGCGTATGATAAAAAAGCAGATATTCCTGTGTTCATAAATATTAAACCGGATTTTATTGCCAGATTTTCAAAACGTCTTATTAATAACCCTAATAAGCGTTTTTTAATAGGTATAACAGGCGAATCAGCTTCAGGAAAATCAACTATTTGTAATGAAATAGAAAATGTTATCAAAAATTTTGAATTACCTGTTTCAATTATTACAACTGATAATTATTTTAATGATATTTCTGATTTAATTTCTAAATATGGCGGTTTTGACAACCTTAGAGACAATGGTTATGATATAGACTCACCTCAAAACTTCCAATTAGAACTGTTACGACAAGACTTAGAAAAAATTTCAATGGGAGAAGATATTTATACCCCTGAATACTTACCTAATGGAACAGGCGTTTCAGTTCCTCTATCAAAGTTCGTCAAATCTGAGAAAATTATTGTTGTTGAAGGTATGGCAACAATGTATGAAGGAATAAAAGATTTATTTGATGTAAAAATATATATTGAAACAGATATTGATGTAAGAAGAAGAAGATTTTTAACACGAGCTTGCGATGAAAGAAACCAAGATATGGAAAATGCTCTTAAACATTGGGAATATATTTTATCTGCAGGTCAAAAATACATCATCCCTGCAAGAAAAGATATGGATATCATTTTAAACGGGGATTCTAGTTTAGATTATTTCTCTCAAATATTAGAATATATACACACTATTACAAATAATTTTGAGCAATAAATCATTCTTTTAATCAATATACAACATTTACCATTAATGTATAATATAAACTATGAATTTATTAGAAATTAAAAACTATTCAATGTCATTCAAACTAGAATCTGGTGTTTATAAGACATTGAATAATATATCAATAAGTATTCCTAAAAAATCTATGGTTGCAATTGTTGGGGAATCAGGTTGTGGGAAAAGTATGACTGCAATGAGTATACTAAAACTATTACCTAAAAATGCAGTTATAGATTCTGGAGAAATTATTTTCCATAATCAAAACTTATTAGAATTATCAAACTCTGAAATGAGAAACATTCGAGGAAATAAAATTGCATTAATACCACAAGACCCTATGACATCATTAAATCCTTTATATACAATAGATAATCAACTACTTGAAGTTATTAATAAAAATAAAGGTATTACAAAAGAAGATGCAATAAAAAAAGCAATTGAAGTTTTGGATATTGTAAAAATCCCAAAAGCAAAAGAAAAACTAAATTCATATCCTCACGAATTTTCTGGAGGGATGAAACAAAGAGCAATAATAGCAATGGCATTAGCAACTAATGCTGAACTAATTATTGCAGATGAGCCGACAACAGCACTTGATGTAACAATACAAGCTCAAATTATGAATATATTAAATGAAATTAAAGAAAATTTAGGCACTTCAATACTATTAATATCCCACGAGTTAAATCTGGTTGGACAATATTCTGATGAAATTAATGTAATGTATTCAGGAAGAATAGTTGAAAAAGCTTCCGCAAAAAGAATTTTTGAAAATCCTTTACATCCTTATACAAAAGCTTTATTAAACTCACTACCTGCAAATAATGAAGGTAAAGAGCTTAAAACGATTGAAGGACAACCTCCAAACATTCAAGAGATAATATCAGGATGTCGTTTTAACCCTAGATGTACAAAAATGATTGATAAAATTTGTAATGTAAAAAGTCCGGCTCTTAAAGAAATTGAGCCGAACCATTATGTTGAATGTTATTTATATGAAATATAAAGTCTAATGTCTTATCGGAACTCTTACCAAATGACCTTGTTCATCGTAAGAACGTTCTAAAACAATAGCCTTGTTTTCATCTCGATTTTTATAAATATAATATAAAACCATATCTGCACCAACTAAAACAAAATTAAGCAGATACAAGAAAAATACCATATCAGGACTATATAAAGCTTTATGAATCATTCCGCATATATAACCAATTTCAACTAGCCATAAGAAAAAAATACTTTTGCCTTTTACATTTTTTGTTTTATAAGTTTTAGCCACTTGAAAAGGCCAACTTGCTCCAAAGCATATCATCATTCCGGCTTCAAAAATACTCATACAAAAATCCTTTTTATTAAATGTAATTTACACACTCATTATAATACTTTTTTTTTTGATTTCAAGCCTTTAAAATAAAACTTAATTTATTCTTTATATTATTTGTGGTATTTTATAAATTGTTGAGATAAGGAGAAACTACTATGGCAAAAGATAGCAGCTTTGATGTCGTATCAGAATTTGATAGACAAGAACTTTTAAACGCAGTTGACCAAGTAAAAAGAGATTTACAATCAAGATTTGATTTAAAAAATTCTAACTCAGATATTGAATTAGAAGCAGACAAAACAATCACTATTACAACTAGTGATGATATGAAATTAAGAAACATTTATGATATTCTTCAAACCAAATTAGTTAAAAGAGGTTTGAGTATAAGAATATTAGATGCTCAACCAGTAGAAAATGCTCTAGGTGGTAATGTAAGACAAGTTTATAAACTAAGAAAAGGCTTAACACAAGAATTAGCTAAAAAAATTGTTGCAGATATAAAAGATTCTAAACTAAAAGTTCAAGCCTCAATTCAAGGCGACCAAGTAAGAGTAACAGGTAAAAGCAAAGACGACCTACAGGAAGTTATTAAACTATTAAGAGGAAATGAAGAAAAATATGATTATCCTCTACAGTTTACAAACTACAGATAAATAAATCTATTTATAACAGAACCGGCAGATGATTCATCTGCCGGTTTAAGGTTAAATTAACTTTTATAGGATTGATTAATAACTTGTTGATTCTTCCAATTCAGCCTTAGCACCATCTCTAGTCATGCTTCTCCAGATTCGAGCCCAGAAGCCATATTGTTGAGCATCACCTGTCATATATGAGATTGCTTCTTTTGCTGAAGGTTGCTTGCTACCAAACCAAGATTCAAACATTGTCGAGAATTCACCTGAACCATGAGCCTCAATATCTGCAACTAAATTTGATCCATTTACTTGTTGATAATTAGCTGCTAATTGATTTTTGAACGACTTAAGTTTATTACTTATTCTATTACCATTATCATCATATTCTTCACCAACTGCTGCTTCATATGTATCACATAATTGTTTATATAAATCACATGCTGCACGCATATTATTATCTTGAATATATGTTTTTAATCTTACAAGACTTTCATTCAAATCAATACCTGTTGCTGCTAGAACACTTCTGTTACCTCTTTGATCGAATGCAAACTGTGTTTGTCTATTATCATTGTTTGTATATATATCATACATTCCATTATTTAATATTTTCATATTATCAACATATTTGTTGATATATTCCTCATCAGCGTACCATCCCATCATAGGCATTCCCATACCCATGCCAGGCATCATACCCATTCCACCCATCATTGGCATTCCCATACCAGTCATTGATGGTGCTGTTCCCATTGGAGCATTGTATGGTGATCCAAATATTGAAAATTCAGATTCAAAATAGCGACTTGGCATTGGTCTATTTAAGAATTGAAATTGTCCCTGCGCATCCATATTTGGATTTGCCTTAGGAATTGTTAATGTTTGATCTGACATACAAACCTCCTAGTATAACCTAACCTTTAAATTATTAACTTAACCTTTACTCTTATATAAAGTATTTATTTTATTTAGAATTGACTTATTTTATTTATTTAGTTTACAAAAGTTAACAAAATAGCAAACTTTATAAAAAAAATGGTTTATTAAAATATCACTGGTGATATTAAGTGTAGGTTAATAACAAGGAGGATACCTAATGGTTAGAAGCGTAAGCGGTATGCCTTTCAATGCAATGCAAAATGCAAAGGCAGTGACATCGCGTAATGTAACTGGAACTTATTTTAAAGGTGGGGAAAAAATAGCAGCAAAAGCAAAGGATGCTACAAAAATCGGTTATTGGAGAGCAGCATTTTCAAGATTAACAAACGAACAAATCAAGAATGTAAATGAAACAGGAAAATTAAATGGAAATGTAAAATTCCGTTCAAATGGACAAGGTGGATATGTAATAGTTCCTAATATTATGAATGTATCAGTTGGAACAAAAACACTTCCTGCAGGTTTTGAACTTAAGAAAAATTTCTTAGGCTTTACTTGTGTTGTTCCTAAAGATTCTGAAAGTATTTTCTTAAAAAAGAATAAATAGTCTTAAGGGTTACCTTGAGGTAACCCTTAAATAATTATTTCTTAGAAAATACGATTTCGTCATCATTTACATCAACATATACAGTGTCACCATCGACAAACTTGCGAGAAAGAATATCTTTTGACAATGGATTTTCTACAAGTTGTCTAATAACACGTTTCAATGGTCTTGCACCATATATTGGATTGAACCCTCTTGTTGCAAGCAAGTCTTTCGCATCTTCTGATATCTCAATTGAGATATCTTTTTCTTTTAATAAGTTTTTAAGATATTCCATTTGGATATCAACTATTTGAGATAATTGAGATAAAGTTAATGACTTGAAGAAAATAGTTTCATCAATTCTGTTCAAGAATTCAGGTTTGAATCTATCTCTTAATACAGCCATAACTTTTTCTTTTGTTTCATCAAAATTACTTGCTGCATCTAAAGTAGCATTCAAAGAATCTTCAAGAATAATATCACTACCAATATTACTTGTCATAATGATAACAGTATTTTTAAAATCAACTGTTCTGCCTTTAGCATCTGTCAATCTACCATCATCAAATATTTGAAGCATTATATTGAAAACATCAGGATGAGCTTTTTCAATTTCATCAAATAAAACAACAGAATAAGGTTTGCGTCTAACAGCTTCTGTTAATTGTCCGCCTTCTTCATATCCAACATATCCTGGAGGTGCACCAACCAATCTTGCTACATTATGTTTTTCCATATATTCACTCATATCAATACGAATGATAGCGTCTTCATCATTAAACATAAATTCAGCAAGAGATTTTGCAAGTTCAGTTTTACCAACCCCAGTTGGTCCTAAGAATAAAAATGTACCAATTGGTCGTTTAGGATCTTTTAAACCTGAACGAGCACGTCTTATAGAATCTGAAACTATTTCAACTGCTTCATCTTGACCTATTAATCTCTTATGTAAGAAATCTTCCATTCTTAGAAGTTTTTCCATTTCGCTTTCAACAAGCTTGTTAACAGGAATACCTGTCCATTTACTTACAACTTCTGCAATATCATCATCATCTACTTCTTCTTTAAGTAAACAATGATCTTTTTTAGGACAAGATTCTTTATGTTGAATTGCATCTAATTCTTTTTCTAATCGTAAAAGTTTACCATATTTTAATTCTGCAGCAGTTTGTAAATCAGTATTTCTTTCTGCTTCTGCAATTTGTGTCTTAACTTGATTTATTTCATCTTTTATTGCAGCTTCACCTGTAATAGATGCTTTTTCAAGTTCCCACTGAGATTTTAAAGTATCAACTTTTGAAGATAATTCATTAATTTCCTTAGTTAATTTATCAATTTTTTCTAAAGATTCTTGGCTATCTTCTTTTTTCAATGCTTCTCTTTCTATCTCAAGCTGCATTTTTTGTCTTAACATCATATCTATTTCTTCAGGCATTGAATCAATTTCAATTCTTAAAGATGATGCAGCTTCATCAATCAAATCAATAGCTTTATCTGGTAAAAATCTATCTGTAATATATCTATCAGATAATTTAGCAGCTTGAACCAAAGCACTATCTAAGATTCTTACCCCATGGTGTACTTCATATTTTTCTTTCAAACCTCTTAAAATACTAATAGTATCTTCAACAGAAGGTTCTTCAAGTAAAATTGGTTGAAAACGACGTTCAAACGCAGGATCTTTTTCAATATACTTACGATATTCATTTAAAGTTGTAGCACCAATTGTTCTCAAAACTCCTCTTGCTAACATTGGCTTTAATAAATTACCTGCATCCATAGCTCCATCAGTAGCACCCGCACCAATTATTGTATGGATTTCATCAATAAATAATACAATTTCTCCATTTGAATCTTCTACTTGTTTTAATACAGCTTTCAAACGTTCTTCAAACTCACCTCTAAATTTTGCCCCTGCAACTAATGCACCTAAATCCAACGCACATAATTTAACTTTTTTCAAAGATTCAGGAACATCTCCTCTTATAATACGTTGAGCCAAACCTTCTGCAACAGCTGTTTTACCAACACCAGGTTCACCTATTAACACAGGATTATTTTTTGTTCTTCTGTTTAAGACCTGTATGATACGTCTTATTTCTTCATCACGACCTATAACAGGATCTAGCTTACCTTTTCTTGCAAGCTCTGTTAAATCTGTTGAATATTTTTCAAGAGCTTTCATATTTTCATCGGCATTTTTATTATCCACAGTTTTTTTACCTCTAATCTTTTTCATTACGTTTAAAACACTATTTGTTGATACTCTATTTTTCAATAATAATTCCTGAATTGCAGAGTTATCTAATTTAGTCATTGCAAGAAGAATCATCTCAATTCCAACAAATTCATCCTTAAATTCAACAGATGTATCTTGCGCGATAGATAATAATTTTTCACTATCTGGTGCTAAGAAAATTTGTTGAGTATTTGATATCTCTGAGATTGTAGGGAAAGATTTTACCCTTGCAACCACTGCATTTATAAATTCTTGGTTTAAAAGTTTAAGTTCAGTAAGGTAATCACGAATGATTCCTTTATCCTCAATCATTGCAAGCATAATATGTTCAGGTTGAATTTGGGGATTTTTATATTCATTCATCTTTACACCTGATGCATATAAAATTTCTTGCGAGTAATTTGTAAATTTTTCAAAATTAATCATATCTTTGCTCCATTCACACTATACATATTAATTTAATTTTTGTAAATATTAACAAAAATTAATGTTTAATTAATAATTAGCAATTAAAATTTTTAGGAGTTTTATACTAAAAGTAATTCAATGGTATTGCTAAAAAAACTTCTTATGATATTATGGATGAGAAGTGATAAGGAATATTTATGAGTAAATTTTACCTAACAACTGAACATCGTCATCATCATATAATCCCGAAGGGACTATAAGATTTTGATGTGATTCAGTTTCTTGTAAAGTAGCCCCTTCGGGAAAATTGATTGAAGGTTAGCTAGTTTACATAGGAGATTATAATAAATGTCACTTTTAATAAATGCAATTTCAGCAGTTGGAAATAATAGTAGTGTGTATCCTTTAATCGTAAGAGATTGTGGAATTGAAGGACCTGTTAAAATAGTTCAAAACTATAACCAAACAGCAAAAGATTCCAAAAGAATGGCTATGCATTGCGCCAGAGAAAAAACAATTGATGAATATGCTACATCTGCTGTTTGGATTGGAGGAGTTCCTTTAGTTGAAACCATTGCAAATAAAATTATTAAGAAAAAAACAGGTCTTAATGGTAATGTTAATCTTAAATTATTAGAAAAAACTAAAGACGGCAAAGGATATAAAAACGCTCAAAATATTGAAGCAAATATTAAAAAATTTGCAAAATTAGCACCTGAAGCTGTTAAAGATTTAATTAATGTACGAAACAATGCAGATAAATATAAAAAGATTTCTAATAAAAAATATTCAGTAGCTTTAATATTACCAATGATAGTAATGGGATATGTTATCCCTAAATCAAACTTTGCATTAACTAACTATTTAATAGAGAAAGATATTAAGAACGGAAAACTTAAATCAAAAGGATTACAAAAAGAAGTCAAAGCAATACCAACTAAAAAACCAGAGAGCAAAAACTTTAAATCATTGAATTCATTTAAACAACAACAAAACGTAAGCTTTAAAGGTTTAGGTTCAACAATTGCTACACTTAGCCACACTGATAAAATGGCAATTACAGATGGCGGATTAGCAGTTGGAAGAGTTGGAACAGCAAGAGGACGCAATGAAAAAATAGAAACAGGCTTCCGTTCATTAGGCATGCTTGTTCTAAACTTTGTTACCCCTAAATACATTGAAAAAGGACTTGATAAAGCGACAAAAGCAATTTTTGGAATTGATACAGCACTTGATCCTAAAATAATGGCTGATAAAAAATTCCTAGTAAAAGTTAAAAATAATACACTTAAGCTTCCAAATAAAGAGGAAGAAGTACTAGATTTTATTGACAGCAATCCAAAATCAATACTTGCAAAATACGCAAAGAAAAATAAAATTGTAAAATTCCTTGATAATGGAGTTAGAGATCCAAGAGAATTTGTTGATACAAAAAAATTATTCTCATTATCTGAAACAATGAAAGATTTTGCATCTCAAGCACCAAAAGACAAAAAAGGAATAATTAAATATGCAAATAAAGCAATTAAAGCAAAATCATTTAACATCGCAGCAAATGTTGCAATAAGTAGCGTATTATTAGCAGTAGCATTACCGCAAGCACAATTTGCCTTGAGAAAAATAATATCAGGGACAAACGTAGACCCTGGCTTAATCGCAACAAACAAGCAAGAACAAAAGAAACTTAATAAAAATGCTTAATTCTAAATTAAGCATTTTTATAATCTTATTCTTCTTCTTCTTCTCCCTCACCCTCAGTTTTAGGTTTGTTTAAATTTGAAAATTGAGATACATCAACTCCCATATCTTTTAACGCTTGATAAGATTTAGGTCCTAATGCCGTATTCCCAAAATTTTCTAATACTGTTTGGAAACATTCAACTGCTTCATCGGTCATATCACGCATTTTATACATACACCCAACTTTATAATATAAAGGTGCTAATGCAGGATCAGGTTCTAATAGCATTTGATTATCAAGCTTTATTTTTATTCCAACAAGATCAGAATTATCTTGAGGAGATAAAAGAGCTCCACCATATATTTTCTTTGTCAACGAATCAACCTGAGAAGCCATAGCCTCAATGGTCTCAGGTTCCATTTTTACTTGAGATGACTTCTTTGCAGATACATTAGTATCAACACTAACCAATGTAATTAGTGTCAAAATAATTATTACCCCTGCTAAAATCTTCTTTAAATCCATAAATATATTATACTATAAAAAATTGTTTTATTGAGTAGAATAAATATATGGATAGAAAAAAAATATACCAAATGTTTATACTTGGAACAGGAGAGTTAGAAAACCCTTTAGAACAAGGTTTAGGGGGAGTTATACTGTTTTCTAAAGATATAACATCAAAAGAAAATCTTATTAATTTAATAAATGAAATTAAAATAAAATCTAATATTCCACCATTTATATCTATCGATCAAGAAGGCGGAAGAGTCGAAAGAACCGAATACATCACCCCTAAAAGACTTTCAGCAATGTATGCTTTTGAAAAAGGAGAAAATTTTCTAAAAAAACAAACAACAGGCATGGCTAAAGAATTAGAAGAATATGGATTTAATTTAAATTTTGCACCTTGTGCAGATGTTAACACAAATCCTAATAACCCAATTATTGGAGAACGAGCATTTTCAAATAATCCAGATGATGTAATAAAAGGAGTCAAAATTGTTTCTGATATATACAAAGAACATGGAATAATTCCATGTATAAAACATTTTCCTGGTCATGGTGATGCAAATGCTGATAGCCACAAAACACTTCCTGAAATAAATCTATCAATGGAAGAAATGGAAAAATACCATATAAAACCATTCAAAAAAAGTATTGAGCATGGAATCGATATGATTATGGCGGCCCATCTTCACTGTACATGCTTCGACAATGAAATAATTCCAACCTCACTAAGTAAAAATGCTCTTTCATATCTACGAAATAATCTCAACTTCAAAGGTATTATTATTTCAGATGACATGGTAATGAAAGGAATCCAATATGAAGCAGGTGAAGCATGTATAAGAGGTATTTATGCAGGATTAAACATGTTTATATATAGAGAAGCAAACGATATAGGCTTGGGGGCAATTGAATCCGTAATAAAAGAAGCAGAGAAAAATCAAGAATTCATGCAGAAAATAGAAGATTCATACTCTAAAATTATTGCCCTAAAAGAAAAATACGGAATTATTAAATAATTTAAAAATTTCAGCATGCAGGGTTTAAAGAAAAAAATAAAATGTTATAATAAAAACACGTTCTTAAAAAGGTAGTGTATTAAATGGTAAAAATTTCAATAAAACAACCAATCAACAGCAGTAAAGTTGCTGCAAAAAAAATTGAACAAACAAAACAAAAATTAATTAAAAAAAATTATAATGAGATATATGAACATGAAGCGGCTCACAAAGCAGCTGCAGGTAGTTTAGGAGGCAGTATACATATAGTAAATAACAGCGCAGGAATTCCTGTTAGTGGTTTTGTACCTATTGCAATGCCAAATATGCCTGAAAAACCTACAAAAAATGGGTTACAAAAAACAATAGACCATGCAAAAACTGTTATTAAAGCTGCAATGGCTCCTAAAGATCCATCAAGTGCAGACTATAGAGTTAAAGCTTCAGCAGAAAAAACTCTTAATAAAGCTGAATCAAAAAAGAAAAATATCTCTAAACAACTTGATTATATGGCATAATAATCATTACAAACAAAAAAATAAGCAAAATAAAAAGCTGCTTGGTGCAGCTAGTATTTCATAATCTTGGGAGGAGATTTGGGGATAGTTGATACAGAGATTATACTATATTTGTTTTAATCATGTACCATGCCCAAATCCTTTTTTTACAAAAGTTAACATGATTGTTTAAATTATAATATAAAAAATAAGACTAAGAATAAATCCTAGTCTTACTTTCAAACATTTTTACGGCAAGAAATTTAATCTAACAATGCTTCTAACATTTCAGCATTCTGTGCTGCATATGCAGAATTTCTAATTTTGTTTCTGTGAATGTAAGTTCTGAGGGCTTCCCTAATAAGTTCAGAACGAGAACGATTTTCGTTTTCTGCTACATTGTCGATTTCGCCTAAAAATTGTTCAGGCATTGAAATTAATACTCTTGCCATAATATATTCTCCTTTTCCTCTTTCTAGTTATACCCTGTATATATTATTAAAGTATTTAGTATATACAAAATTGCTTTTTTAAGATTATATATGTTACATTTCTTTACAAATTATTAATATTGAGAAAATAAGTTTTTTGTAAACAAATGTAACAAAATGCTATAAAAAGCTAAAGATATATAGTACCAATGCCGTAATCAATACCATAAGGAAAAATTATAGGAGAATTGATTATGGGTATGTCAGCATCTCAAGCTAGATTGCTAAGCCTTACA
>CASFGO010000022.1 GCA_949294335.1 uncultured bacterium
CCTTTCTGATGGGACAATAGAATATACAACAACAAACAAAGATGGAGTAGAATTTAAAACCAAAAATCCAGAAGAATTAGTAATGGGATTATTAGGTTATGCAGCACAAAAATCTGCAGAGGGTAGAAATATAAAATTGATACCTGACGGAACAATGGTTGAATATGACCCAAATGGTAAACCTACTGTTTTAAATGATGAACATTCTATGCTAAAAGGTCGCGATTTTTCTACTGATGAAGTTTTAAATGACATTGATGATGCTAATGCTCCTGTAAGAATGAATGATAATATAACTGACGCAACGTTATTACATAATAGAAATATGGCTAATCCTACAGCTAGTAGAGTAAGAAAGTCTTTAGAAGAACCAGGTCTTAGAAAAATACCTTCTAATTTGAAATCTATATCTAAGCTTGTTCCTGATATAACATCTGACGAATTAAAAATTAAGGCTAATACTTTAGTAGATTATATTGATCCTAATAAGGTAAAAGATAGAGAAAAATCTAATAATAAAAAATTGACCCCAGAAGGCGAAGAATTAGTTTGGAAAGCTGCAGAAGGTTTACGAAATAATGCATTATCAGTAGAAGATAATATTGTTAAATCTATGCTTGATGCAGGTTTAGCAACATCTGAGACATTAAAGCATAGAAGTAAGGGGTTACAAAGTCTTCATGATAAACTCAGAACATTTTTAATAGAAAATCCTGATCAGTCTTTTGAAGATGCAATAAGAAGCGTTAAAGATTCAGTAGGGGTAAGGACTGTTAATGAATCTAAATCGTTTGCAGATCATCCTGAAGTTAAAGAATTATTAGAAAAAGGTGATACGAAATCAGCTATAAATAAAGCTGTAGAATTAGAGTCTGATTACGTTTTACAAGGACTAATGAAAATTGTAGATAAAATGGCTGATGGAACTGCCGATATTAAATTAACTCGTGTTGCTAATTATATGGGTGAGGATGGTATTCCATATTTTACAGAAAGTCAATTAAATAAATTAAGGTCTCATGCTGCTGAAAAGGGTATTGAACTTCCTATAATTAGTAGAGTTGTAGACGTAAAAGATAGAGCATCTATTAATGATGTATATACAGATAAAGCTTCAACCAAAATAAGAAAATCAGGATATACAGCTTTACAAATGAATTTTGAAACTAAAGATGGAGATATATTTGAATGGCAATATCGTGGTGATAAATTAAATGATTTTGGTGAAGGTGAACATGTTCCTTATGATTTGAGAACTGGTAAAGATATTATTGGTAAAGATGTTGTTCTAACTCCTTTATATGAACCAATGAAAGAAATATTAACAAACAAAAAAATAATGCCTGATGATTTATATAAAGAGTATAATGCATATTTAACAGCTCATTATAAATATTTAAGATTAACTGAATTAGGCTTTAAAGTTGAAGAACCTAAACTACCAAAAGGTATGGACGAAAGACTAAGAGCCGAAAACTTAATCTTATTACATGATGTTGCTGATAGATTAAAAAATGGAAAAATTACTCAAGAAGAAGCCCTAAAAGAATATAATGAAAGATTAATCAGAAATACAAAAGATAATGTGACATCTCATTCATATAAATCAGATTTAGATATGATAACTGAAAATTCTACAATTGATCGTTATGAAGCATCCAAAAGACTTAGTCCAAGAAGTGATGGTAATAAAACTGAATTTGAAAGATTAACCAAAGCCTGTATGGATAAAGATGGTAATATAAAGAATAATTTATTAATCCTAGCAGAATATTTTAGATCTGAAGGTATTGAAGACAATATTATAATTGATTTTATAAATAAATATAAAAATAATGATGGAGTTATTGATGATTCAATATTTAAAGATTTTAATCAGTTTTTAAATATTTCAAGACTAGATACAAACCAAGGTATTAATGGCTTCTTAGCATTACCTTATGATAAATCAAGTACAAAAGTTAATCTTTCTTATGCATCAAGAGTTATGGATTTACATAATTCAGGATTAAGCTGGGAAAATATTGAATTAATTACTGATACAATGCAAAATGTTGATTTGAATAAATCTCCAGATGCATTTGATATTTTATCTGATTTATCCCTTAAAATTCATAAGCTTCCAGAGGAAAAAACTAAGAATCTAAATAAAAAGGAAATGAGTCAAATATTTAGTACCTTATTAAAAAATGATGGTAGTATTGATAAAAATTCAGTTGAGTTGGCATATGTATTAACTACTTCATCGATGAGGCGTGATAATTTAGCTAGAATAATTAATCTTGCGAAAGATTCTAAAACAGGCGAGGTTAATTCAGATATTAATGATGGTTTAATGTATCTTATTTATACGACTGAAAAACCAAATTTAAATTCTGTATATGTTGATTATACTTTTCATAACATAATGTCTGCAATTAGAAATAAAAATAATCCAAATTCTACATCATTAAAGTCGTTAATAGGTTTATATCAATCTTTCTCTGCTTTGGCAAAAAAGAATAATCCTAATATACAAGTTAATAATATTGTGCATTTGAGAAAAGCTATGCTTATTTATAAAGCTATTAAAAATGAAGATGGAACAATTAATCAAACTAAAAATCAGCTTGCAACTCAGATGATAAATGCAAAATTTACTGATAATGCAATACAAGAAACATTATATAGGTCAACAATGAGTGATGGCTCATTTAATGATAATATATTCAAGGCATATATGAAAAACTTTAATAATTTACCAGTAGAAGATAAACAAAATCTTGTTACTGTTGATATAAAAGTAGAGCAAGGAATTGTTCGTCAAACTATGCGATTTAAAGATAATTCAACAAAGGTTTTTGAAATAAATCCTAAAAATATTCTAGAAAAAAGTGAATATGAAGTTCAGAATAGAAATGTAAATAATAGATATAATAATGTTTATACTAAACTAGTTGATGCAAAAAGAGGAAAATCGACTAAAGTAATTAAAAAGAATGGAAATGTACAATCTGAAATAACTATATTAGTTGATTCAAATGGTAAAAAAATAGGTACTGAATATGTATCTAAGTCAGGTATCAATGGAATGTTGGATGTCCGTTTTAGAGATAATGAAGGTAATACTTATCCATTAAGTTCTATTCAAAGAGATTTATATGGAAATATTTCTGTAAATAAAGATTTTGTTTCACTTAATGGGACAAGAACCGAATTTAACTCATATCATAAAAATAATGGTTCATATAATAGTGAATATAAAATAACAGATTCTTCAGGAAATGTCCTTCTTCATGAAAAACGAACATTTGATGTTATT
This sequence comes from uncultured bacterium, assembly GCA_949294335.1. Taxonomy (GTDB): domain Bacteria; phylum Cyanobacteriota; class Vampirovibrionia; order Gastranaerophilales; family Gastranaerophilaceae; genus UMGS1585. The sequence continues at coordinate 3,302 of CASFGO010000022.1, forward strand.
GATGATAAGCATTTTAAAAGTTCAATTAATGGTTTAGAATATGATATTCAAATTGATGACTTAAATGTTATGACTGTTACAAATTTCCAAGGAGAAAAAGTTCGCTTTGATTTAGATGAATTTACCTTAAATAATTATGATGAATTTAAGAATATAATAAAACAAATACCAGGTCATGAGTTTTTCAATATGGTTAAAACAAAACTAAATTCTTTAGGAACTATGCAATCTAGTAATGCTCATTATATTGCAGGTGCGAATATAATAGAGTTTGGAAGAGGGCATAAAGGCATTTCTACTTTCTTTCATGAATTTGGACATAATAAGGATTGGTTGCTTAATTCCGACGATTATAAGAATGTAATAAGAAATGATAATCAATTTATACAAATTTATGAAAGAGAACGTGAAGCATTTATGAAAGAATTCCCAACATTGCAACGAGATTTCATTTCTTATTTTATATCTGTAGATAATCTTCAATCAAGAGGGAACCAAAACCTTAGAGAAGTTGTAGCAGAAACAAATAATATTCTTTCAACTCCAACTCAAGGAGAAGGGCTGGAATTTAGAAAATATTATTTAGAAAGATATTTCCCTGAAACTGTTGCTTATCTAGCAAAAAAATTAAATCCTGATATTTATATTAATCAATAAAATATGTTATATTATTAAAGAGGTAATTATGAATAATAAAGTAAATAATACAAGTAATATAAATTTTCATTCAGTAAATGGAGTAAATAAAATGGATACTGAAAAAACTTATGGAGATAAAGTCTATGATATGATTGATGCTGTAACAGAACGAGCAGAAAGAGAAGTTCCTGAATACGGTGATTTCGCTCCAGTTTATGAAGAGTTTAAAAATACTAATTCTAAATTGCCTATTGATAGATATCAATTAAAAGTTTTAAAAATGCCTAAAGAAGATGTTCCTGATGAAAAACAACGTTTTCTTCAAGCAGCAGTTTATGCTCCTGCAGGTGATTATAAAGCTGATATGTTAATTGGTGCAGGTCATAAAGATAAAATAATGGAAATCCTAAAATCAGATGAGTTTCCTGAAACATTGAATGATGCATATATTAAACTTGTTGATTTTATGCAAAATCCTGACTAATATCCAACACTTAAGCCTGCACATAGGTTAATTGATTGACCTGTAACTCCTTTGGCTTCTTCTGATATTAAATATTTTACCATGCCGGCAATCTCAATTGGTTGTACAAAACGTTTTTGTGGGATACAGTCAACAATTTCTTCTTTTGAAAACTCGGAATTCTCAACAGAAGAATTTCCTAAATCTGTTTCTACCCAACCAGGATTTATTGTGTTTATGGTTATATTGTACTGAGCAACTTCAAGAGCTATCGCTTTTGTCATTCCAATTAAACCTGCTTTTGTTGCTGAATAAATACTTGCTCCTGCTTCGCCCATTACTCCTGATATTGAACCGATATTTATTATTCTACCCCATTTTTCTTCTTTCATATATGGTAATGCTTGTGAAATTATGTACATAGGGATTTCTAAATTAACTCTTGTTAATCGTTCGATATCTTCGAGTGTGTTTGAATCCGCTTCTTTATATATGTATTCCCCAGCATTATTAATGATAATATCAATTTTATTTGATTTGATGTATTCGCCAAGTTTTTCAACATCTTTTTCAAAATCACATACTAAATAGTTTTGATATTGTTTAAGCCTTTCCTCGCATCTTCCTACTGCAAAAATATTCCCATCAATATTATTCGCAATACTTTCACCAATTCCCTTAGATGCTCCTGTAACTAATATATTCATTTTATTATCCTTTGAACTACATAACTTGCCATATATATACCTGCTGTTGATGCAACAAATGGGGTTGAAGATGGAATAATTTTTGTAAACTCAATTTGTTCACCTGAATTTGTTGTTATATTTTCAACCTCTGAGATTTTTTCTTGAACTGTTGGTGTTTCTTCACTTGTTACAACTGTTATACCTGTTTCAATTCCTCGCTTTTTAAGTTGATATAAAACATTAGAAACAAATGGTGCTTTTTTATTTTTTATTTCGGAAATATCAGAAATATATAGCTTTGTAGGGTCAATCCTGTTTCCTGCACCCATTGAACTTATTACAGGTATATTTTGTTTTACGCAATATTCTAATAATGAAATTTTTGATCTCATTGTATCTATTGCATCAATAACAAAATCTGCAGAAAAATTATAATTGTTTTCTGTATAGAAATCGTCAATTATATTAAGTTTAATATTTGGATTAATGTCTTTTAGTCTATTTTCAAAAAGTTTTGTTTTTTTCTCTCCAATAGTAGAATTAAGAGCAATAATTTGTCGATTAATATTTGTTTTTGAAACATTATCAAAATCAACAATTGTTAATTCTCCGACTCCTGCTCTTGCAAGCATTTCAGCAGAATATCCTCCGACTCCGCCTAATCCAAATATTGCAACATGCGATAAAGACAGCCTCTCTTGTGCTGTCTTACCCCAATAAAGTTCATTTCTTGAAAATATCTCGTTCATTAATTATTTAACGATACCAAATCCTAATAAAAATACACAAACAAGAAATACTACAGCGACTATTGCAGTAATCTTATTTAATCTTTTTTCTGCACCTTTTTGGGATGCAAACATTTGAGATGCACCACCAAATCCTGCGATTCCATCGCCCTTAGGTGAGTGTAATAATATTAAGCATATAAGTAATAAAGCTGATAAAACTTGAACTGCCCAAACAAATCCTAACATTTTTTCTCCTTTTTAATAAAATGTGCACGTTTTGAATTCAGTCTGATGTTATCAAATGTGTATAGTCTGGCAGGTCTTTTAGATGTAGATTTAGAAAATTCTTCTAACTCTCTAAGACCTTCAGTTTGGATAACTTTCTTTCTGAAGTTTCTTTTATCCAGCTTCTTACCCATAATAAGTTCGTATGCTTTTTGCATTTCAGTTAATGTGAATTTTTCATTTAATAATTGATATGCAACAGGACACATTTCTAATCTTTCTCTTGTTCTTTTTAAAGAATATTGAATAATTTCCTTGTGGTCAAATGCCAAAGCAGGTAAATCATCAACCTTATGCCATGCAACATTATCAGCATTTACAACATTAACGTCCTCTGCTCTAATAAGTGCAAAATAAGCACAGGTTATAACCCTTGATACAGGGTGTCTTAAAGGATCGCCAAATGTATATAACTGCTCTAAATAAATATTATCTACATTAGTTTTTTCTTTAAGAATTCTCATGGCTGCAGCATCTAAATCTTCAGACATGCGAACATAACCACCTGGGATTGCCCATTTACCTTTAAATGGTTCATTGTCTCTTTTGACTAATAACACCTTTAATTCATCGTTTTTAATTGTTAGTATTACTGTATCGACAGTAATTTCATGCGTTTTTGTTTCATTAAACATAAATAATCCTCATGATGATTATATTATAAACATGTTAATTTTGTATACTTTGTAATAATAATTAAAATTTACTTTATATTTTCTTATGTTTAGTCTATCGTAAATAAGTAATAGATAACTTAGGAGAGGACTTATGTATAACGTTGCAATTATTGGTGCTGGCCCAGCTGGGATTTTTTCTGCGCTTGAAATAGTAAAGCTAAAACCAGATTGGAAAGTTGTTTTAATTGAAAAAGGTGACAAAATAGAAGATAGGAAATGTTTGTTGCGTGAAGGTTATGCAAAATGTCCTTCTTGTAAAAAATGTGGACTTCTTTGTGGCTGGGGGGGAGCAGGTGCTTTCTCTGACGGAAAATTGACACTTACTCCTGATGTTGGTGGTCACTTAGTTGATTATATGTCAAGAAAAGAAGTTGAAGATTTGATTGATTATTCAGATAAACTTTATCTTGAATATGGTGCTACAGATGAAGTTTTTGGGACTGATAGAAAAATATTTGATGAACTTGAACATCAAGCAGCACTTGCAGAGTTAAAATTAGTTCACTCTCCTGTAAGACATTTAGGTACAGAAAGAAGTCTTGACGTATTGAAAAATATGCAAGATTATTTGATGGATAAAATTACTATTTTAAATAATGTTTCAGCAAAGAATTTAATTGTAGAATGTGAGCAAGTAAAAGGTATTGTTCTTGATAATGGGGAAACAATAAGAGCTGAATATACAATTATTGCTCCGGGACGCGAAGGTGCTGATTGGTTAACACATGAATTTGCTAAAAATAAAATTGGCATGGTTAATAATGCTGTAGATATAGGAGTTAGAGTTGAGCTTCCTGCCCCTGTATTTGAACCTATTACTAATAAATTATATGAATCAAAATTAATTTATTACTCTCCAAAATTTGGTGATGCAGTAAGAACATTCTGTATGAATCCAAATGGAGAAGTCGTTCAAGAAAATTATAACGGTATTGCAACTGTAAACGGTCATAGTTATGCAAATATTAAAACTAAAAATACAAACTTTGCATTATTAGTAAGTGAACAGTTTACAGAACCATTTAAAGAACCAATTGCATACGGTCAAAGAATTGCATCATTAGCAAATATGTTAGGTGGTGGAATTTTAGTTCAAAGATTTGGCGATTTATTAGATGGTCGTCGCTCTACTCCTGATAGAATCAAATCAAGTATTATAGAACCTACTTTAAAATGTGCAACTCCTGGTGATTTAAGCTTGGTTTTACCGTATAGACAGCTAACAAGTATTATTGAAATGCTTTTTGCATTAGATAAAATTGCACCAGGAACTGCTTCAAGATATACTTTATTATATGGTATTGAAGTTAAATTCTATTCAGCAAGAGTTAAATTAACAAATAACTTAGAAACAGAAGGAGTCAAAAACTTATTTACAATTGGTGATGGTGCCGGAGTTACTAGAGGTTTGATTCAAGCTTCTGCATCAGGGGTACATGTTGCAAGAGTTATTTGCTCTAGATAGTATTACATGGTATAATTCGGGGTATGGATAATAAATTGGCTTTTAAAGGAATGACAGCACAGAGAAAACTTATTCTTCAAGGTTTTGTATTAAGTACAATCTTGTTAATATTTATTGCCGGACTTGCGGTATTAAATATCCAACAAAATCTTAATACAGGTTATAAAAATTTTGGTCAAATTTTATCTAAAACTTTAGCGATTGAAAGTGTTGAAATTACTAAAGATATTCCGGAAACTGCGAAGGCTGAAACTTTAAGAGCACATTCTGATTCTATCCTAAGAAGCAATAATGATATTGCTTTTATTGAATTTAGAGATGCAAATTCAAATATAATTTATTCAAGTCGTGATAGCTATTATAATCAAGCTCAGAATGCAAAAATATCTGTAAGTTCCCCTATGGTTCTAAAGAAGGGAATTGACTCTACTATTGTTGGGTCTGTAATGGTTGGTTTGTCCGGTTCAATCATTGATAAAATCTCAACAACGACACGTGCTTCTTTAGTTTTTGCTTTTATTGTTGCTTGGCTTGCTGTTATTGCAATCGTGTTTATGGATACAATTCTTATTACAAGAGAATTAAAACAATTACATGAAGGTGTTCAAAAAATATCTTCCGGTGAATTTGGTTATAATATTGAATGCAAAGATTCAAGTAAAGAAATTCAAGAGTTATGTGATGCTTTTAATAGAATGTCTAATCGTTTGAGTAAGTATAATGAACAGACAATGGAGAGCATTACTTTAGAAAGAAATAAACTTGAAGCTGTTCTAATGAGTATTGCTAATGGTGTTGTTGTATGTGATAATCATGACACTGTTGTTTTAATAAACGAACAAGGTAAGAAATTATTAGAAGTAACAGATGAAGATATTCTTAACAGTAAAATTCAACAATATTGTGATACAAATGGAGAATTGTGTTTTAAAGAAAAAATTGAGTTATTTAAAGATACTCCACTAGATGATATGGAGAATTCCCCTTTGTCATTCAATATTGAGGTTGCCCAAACAGTTATAAAATCAGTTATATCTCCTATGTTTTCAAGGAATGGGGAATATGTAGGTTATATTATAGTATTAATTGATGTAACTAAAGAAGTTGAAATGGAACAATTGCGTTCAAACTTTATTTCGAATGTTTCACATGAATTAAGAACACCAGTTACTGTTTTGAGAAGTTATATTGATACTCTTTATAATTATGGGAATGATTTTGATTTCAATACTCAAAAAGAGTTTATTGGTGTAATGAATCAAGAGATTATTCGTTTAAATACTATGGTAAATGATATACTTGATTTCTCTCGTTATGAGTCTCAGAATCTAAAACCTGTTAAAAGTCTTGAAAATATTGTCGATATTATAAATGATTGTGTTGAGCAAGTTAAAATATTGGCAGAAGAACATAATTTAGTATTTTCAATCATGATTGAACCTGATTTACCTCAAGTTATGTTGAATAAAGAATGTATAACAAGAGCTTTAACAAATATTATTTCTAATGCAATTAAATATTCTCCAGATGGAAAAAGAATTAAAATAAGAGCAGAACGTTCAAGAGTTAACGATTATTTAGAAGTTAGTGTTGAAGATCAAGGTCCTGGTATTGCTGAAGAATATCAAAGTAAAGTATTTGATAGATTTTTCAGAGTTGAAAATGATACCCATACTGTTAAAGGTACAGGTCTTGGACTTCATTTGGTTAAAATTGCAATAGAAAAACATCATAACGGTCAAGTTTTTGTTCAGTCTAAATTAGGTGAAGGTGCTACATTTGGATTTAGAATTCCTTTTGTTGCTCCTGCAGAAGAGGAAGAAGAGTATATCCCTAAAAATACTTTAAATAATGATGAAATGCCTAATAATGACAATTATGAAAATGCAAATGGTTGGGAAATAAGTTTAGAGAAACATTAGTATGACACAGTATGAAGAAACTATTAATTTACTAACTTCAAAAGGTAAATTTTTTATTGATTTAGGTTTAGATAGAACTAAAAAGGTATTATATTTATTGGGAGATCCTCAAGAAAGTATTAAATGTATTCAAATTGCAGGAACTAATGGTAAAGGCTCTGTTGCAGCAATCTTAAGTGCGGTATTAACAGCTGCAGGTTTTAAAACAGGGCTGTATAAAAGTCCACATATTTTTGAATATACTGAGCGAATAAAAATTAACGATAATGATATCTCTCAAGATGATTTTGCTAAGTATATATTAGAAGTTATTGAACTAGCAGATAAAAATGATATTCATTTAACAGAATTTGAAATTCTTACTGTTGCTATGTTTAAATATTTTGCGGATAATAATGTTGATGTTGCTATCTTAGAAACAGGGTTGGGTGGAAGATTAGATGCAACGAATGTAATATCTAAAAATTTATGTTCTATCATTACTCATATTGATTTAGATCATACAGAAAGACTTGGTGATACAAAAGATAAGATTGCTTATGAAAAAGCTGGGATTATTAAACCTGGTTGTCCAGTAATAACTTCTGAGCCTTATGAACCAATTAAGGATAGAGCTGATGAATTAGATTCAATGTTTGTTTTAACAACTCCGTATGTTGAACCTCAGTTTTTTAATTCTTTATCTTTAAAAGGTGTTCATCAACAAGAGAATTTAGCACTTGCTATTGAAGCTGTTAGGTTATTATTCAAAAATATTGATGATAATACTATTATTAAAGGTTTAATGCGTGTAAATCATATATGTAGATTCCAATATGTAAAAGATAAGAATTTAATTATTGATGGTTCTCATAATCCTAATGGGATAAAAGTATTGAATGAAAACCTTAATATGTATTTCCCTGATACTAAAAAAAGATTTATATTTGGGTGTTTAAAAACAAAAGATTATCGTAAAATGGTTGATTTATTATTTGATTTTGATAGATATGAAGATAATCCACCAGAAATCTATTTTTATCAATTTAATTCAGAAAATGTTTGTCCTGTTGAAGTGTTACAAGATATTTGTATTTATTATTCAAAAGAATTAAAATCTATTGAAGATATTAAATTTTCTAATGACGTATTAACAATAATTTGTGGCTCTTTTTATATGCTACATGAGCTTATTCAAAAAGATTGGGTAATAAAAAGATAATAATTTATTGCTTTTGTAATAAAAAAAAGACTGTCATAGACAGCCTAACAACTATTACAATTTCATATAGATACTTGTTTTCTTAATTATTATTTATAATAAACGATAAAAATAATTAATATCCCTTGATTAAATCTTACTATATAAGTATATATCTTTGATGTATACTTTGTCTATAAAAAAATATAATTTGTTACAAAAGTTCATTAATTAAAAGAATTTTTTTCTGTTAATCCAGCAAAATACATATTAGTTTGATAAATCAACCAACTATCACTTCTAAAATGTCCATAATTATTTTTATTAATATATTTTTTTGATTCTTTGGTGTTTTCTTTTAACCATTTGTTTAAAATTTCAATAGCTTTTTTAATAAATAGTGTTCCATATTTATAATTTAGTTTTGCAATCTGTTCTTCTGTGAGGTTAACATATGGAGCATTAGTAATTTTAATACTTTTTTTTATTGAAATTTTCTTTCGCCCTCTTCTTTTTCTATTTATAATAGACGTAATATCAATATTGTTTTCTAGTAAGTGATTTGACCAAAATAAATGATTATTTTTTGAAAATAGTGATACTCCATTTTTGTCGTATATTGTGGTACATTCATCTATAAAACTTTTTAAAATAAAGTATTTTATTTTTAATTTTCTGGCTAAAGTCTTTAATTTATTTAGTTTATAACTAAGATTGTTATTTTTTAATTCTTCTATTATTGCATAATAATATCCTAATGCTGAATACCCGAATTTTGTATATAATATATTAAAGCTTTCTTCTGAGATATTAGGTATATTTTTTTTCATTTTAAGTTCCCTTTTAGATATAATAAGTTCTTAAAAGTTTTAATTATAAATTTATTTTTTTTAAGATATCATCCAGGATATTCAGTGTTTTAGCTTTATTTACAATGATAAGAGCAATTGTTTTAGCTTGGTTATCTGTAATAATATAGTTTTCTTTTTTTAAGCATTGAATAACAATCCAAGGTTTAAGTTTTTCTGTAATAATGTATAATTTTTTTTCATCACAAATTTTTTCCCCTCTTTTTAACAACATAATAATACTCTCCCCTAATTTTATAATAAGCTTGACATTTACATTTGTATATTATAATGTAAACTAATGAAATACATTTGTAAGATTATAGTAAACTAATATTTTACAAATGTCAATATATATTTTACAAAAAGGTTCTAAATATGAAAATTAAAAATTTAACAATGTTGTTGACGACTGCTTTAGGTGAGCCAGTTAATCAAACAATGATTGCGAATAGTTTGGGTATTACTCGTCAGACAATTAGTAATAGAATAAAAAATGATAGTGAACTTACAGTATCAGAATTGGCAAAAATTGAAAAATATTTTAATGTAAATATAACAAATCAGGTAAGAGGTGTCTCTTCAAATGATATATTAATAGATTATTATCCAGATGTTTTTGCAAGTTGCGGTAGTGGTTCAATAGTATTTTCTGAAGATAAAGAGGTAATAAGTATGCCTCAGATGTTATTTTCTCATTATTCTAGAGGGAAAAAATATTCCATGATTTGTGCAAGAGGTGACAGTATGGAGCCTTTTATAAATGATGGAGATAAATTATTAGTTGAGCATTGTAATGGTGAACAAATTATAGATAATAAGGTTTATGTGTTTTGTTATAAAAATGAATTTTTTGTAAAAAGACTTTCAAAAAATGTTGATGAATTAATTGTGAAGTCTGATAATAAGACATATAGTGATAGGATATTAAGTTGTTCTGATTTGAGTGATGTTAGTATAATTGGACTTGTTACAAGTGTAGTGAGAATATTGTAATGACTGCTTTTTTATATAAAGATGATTGTCTAATTGTTGATATAAAAGTTGTTCCTAATTCTTCTAAAAATGAGATAATAAAAGATGGAGAACGAATTAGGGTAAAAATTACAGCACCTCCAGTGGATAATAAGGCAAATAAATTTATTATTGAATATTTTTCAAAACAATTAAGAATTCCTAAAAGTAATATAAAAATTATAAAGGGAGAATTATCTCGAGAAAAAACAGTAAAATTTATAGAAATTTCATCTGATAAAAAGAAATTAATTGAGGAGCTTTTTAGTTAGTAGTTTTTCTTGCCAAGCGGTCTTTATGATAATATAATACGTATATGGAATGTCCTAGATGTAATAATGAAGTAAGTGAACATGACAAAGTTTGTCCGCATTGTAAGAAAGTTCTTTTATTAGAATGTCCAATATGCCATAAGCTTAGTCGTACTCCTTTGTGTCCAGAATGTGGCTTTGTTATAATTAGCAAATGTCATAATTGTGGGCAGTTAAATAAAACAATTAATGGGACATGTAAAAAGTGTGGATTTAGTACTTACAAAAGTATATCAATGAATGAAGCAGAGACCGATGAGTTTGCTTGTTTAGCTATTACTTTTCCGAATTTAGAAGATTTGAGGCCTGCTTTAAAGAATAAACAAATATTTAATAAATTTTATAAAAAATTAAAAAGTTTTATCTTTAATTATGCAAAACAGCAAGATAATAGAGCTCAACTTATAGAGAATAATTTTATAATTAAGTATTATAAAGAGTTTTCAATGTCTAGTTCAGTTAATAAGGCTGTAAAATCAGCAATTGAACTAATGGATAAGGTTGCAGCAATAAGTTATAAGTTCAAAAAGGCAAAGGGTGTTAAACTTGCTTGTAAAATGACTATATTAAAAAGGACATTAGAGAATGATAATGAATCTTTTAATACCGGTTTAAATATCAAGTTGATAAATACTGATAATAAAAAAGAAGATTATGCTGATGGGCTTCAATTAATAACAGATCAGTATATTAATAGTATAATTTCTCGTCAGTATAAATTAGAAATGATATATTCGTCTCAGGTAAATGATGAACTGCTTGAGTTTTATGAATTTCCAATAAAAGATCAATTAACACCAATATTTGATGAGGAAGAGGAGGAAAAATCTAATATCCTTACAAAACCCAAAGAATTACCAAAAATTTCTGATTTAACACAGGAAGAAGAAGTAATTGATTTATATGCAGATAAAGCTATAGATATATCAACAAAGTGTGAATTTATTAAGCTTCAAGGTATTGATGTTCCTCAAAAGATACGCACTTTGTTATCAAATGATAGTTTTATCGCAATTAAATCTTCTCCTAAATTACCTATATCTTCTCAGGTAATAAAATCTACATTATCAGCTACAGGTAAAAACGTATTACATGTTGTTTGTACTGATGGATTTGTATATGATCCTTATGCTTGTTTTAAGGAGTTAATTGCGTCATATTTATGTATTGATACAAAACTAGCTAATTTAGATAACCTTTCAAGAAAGAAGATTTCCTCTTTTGATAAAAATGATTATATTTACAATCTTCTTATTCACGCTTCTATGGAGGATATTGATCCTAAGGATGCATTGCAAATTTATATGGAAATTTTCTTTAATTTTATTGAAATTCAAAAGGGTTCAATAATTTTTATCGAAAATTTTGATTTAATTGATGAAACTTCATTAGAGATTATAATGAGTTTAATCGATAATTTTGAAAATTGGGGTATATCTTTTGTTGTAACAGTTCCAGAGACATATTTTGTTCATCATGATATAAATTCTTTATTGTACATGGAGGCTTATCATGAAATTACTGTATTAAAAACAGATTTTGACAGATTATTAGAAACAATTGAGGAAGATATTTCAGAAGTTAAGGATTCCTTTTATTTTGATAAGATAAAAGAGTTATCTCAAGGTTGTACTTTATATTTTGAGCAAGCAATAGAGTATTTAAAAGATAAAAATATTCTTGTTTCTCATGAAGGTAAGTTAAGAATAAGTTCTGAAAAAACGATTATTTTCCCAACAACATTGGAACAGTTATTTATCAAGAGATTTGAGACGTTAGAGGAAAATGCCTGCTTTGTTTTAGCATATGCTGCTTTTTTAGGCAATAATATGATTATAGGTATATTGAATGATTTAGGTATTGATAAGTTAAATGAAGCACTTAATGCATTAAGGGATAAGAAATTTATTACGGCTAAAGATTTTATTATTGAGGTTGAAAATTATCGAATATTACAAAAGTGTATAAAAGAATTTTTATCTGATGATTTAGTTAAGCTTATAACTACTAATATTTTTGAAAAGTTGCATGCTAAAACTATTGATGTAATAAAATCTTTAGGACTATTAACAGAGTCTTTGCCTACAATATATGAGCTATCGCAGTATGCTATATCTCATGGTGACTTCAATGCTTATTTAAGAAATTGTAAACGCTTTTTAAGCTTGATATCAAAAATACCATCTAAAACATTATTACCAGAACTAAAAGAAGCTAGAGAAAATATATATAATACATTAAGTAAGTATATTAATAAATATCCATCTCATAAAATATATGCAATTGCAAAGGTGATTTTTGATGCTTGTATGCGTAAAAAAGATGATTTAATGATTATGAATACATCATCATTGATGTTAGATTCAGCTTTGATGGGTGAAAATTATATTCTAGCTCAGCAAAGTTTGCACCATGTATTAATCAGGATGCTAAATCCTGCATTATCGGAAGGAAATGCAAATGTTAAATCTAAATATTTCTTTTATTCTTGTATTAATGTAAAAATTCTATTTAATGCAGGGCGTTTTCAACAATGTATTGAAGTTTTAGATAAGATTATAGGTTCAATTAACCAAGAACTATTCATTCAGCTTGGGCAAAGCAATGTTTCTCGAGATGCTTTTGTAAATTATTTTATGGAGATTCTGGTATATGGTGCATTAGCAAGAGTTATTGTTTGTGATAATTCTTTGGAAAAATTCTTTGAACGAATAAGTTATATGTTTTCAGAAGATGTTCCAGGGAAAGAATTAATCATCCAATTAAAAAAATTGTTCCATAATGAAGAGTTTGAATATAATGAAAATATAAGTGATATAACTCCAATTTCACAGCTTTTAGGTTTGTTTATTTCTGCTATTAAGCAATTCAATGGTGATTTTAATGAATTTGCACAAAATATATATCAAGCTAAATTGGTTGCAAGGACTATGAAAGAGCCAACTTGGAGTTTAGTTTGTGATTTATTAATTGGGTATTCATATCAAAAATTAGACTCAATTGAAAAAGCTACTCACATATTTAATGATGTATATACAATTGCTCAGAAATCTGGTATGGGGCTTGTTTCTACAATCGCTATGTGGCTCAAAGCAAATTTAAAATATGAGTTACACCAATATGATAATGCCTCTAAACTTATTGGTGATAATATAGTTGCAATTGCAAGATCTTTGTCTGATGTAAAGGCTATTTCAATATTATCATATATATTGCAGATTAATATAATAGTTTCTCAAAATGTTCCAGATACTGATATAGAACCTATCTTGTATAAAATTAATTATGCTTGTGAAAAGTTTAACTTCCAATATTTGCAAAAATTACTTATTAATTATGATGAATATATTGAAGGTTACAAACAGGCTCATATTCAAAATAAAGAAGATGAATCATTACAAACTAATACAAATGATAATATAGAAAATATTACTAATACCATAGGTGATGAAACCAACCTTGTTGATGCAAACATTAATGATTCAATAAAAGAAAATAGTGAAGTAAATTAAAGGAGATATTTATGAAAATTTTATTTGCGGCTGCAGAGGTTGCTCCATTTTCAAAAGCTGGTGGTCTTTCAGATGTAGTTGGAAGTTTACCTAAATATTTGGAAAAAGATGCCGAGATTGCAATTTTTACTCCTTTGCATGGTTGTATTGATAAGGCTAAATATGGAATTAAAGAATTAGATAATTCAGAAATGTGGATTACTTTTGGATGTAAACCTCATAAGTTTAAACTGCACATGTGTAAATTACCAGATACTGATATCAATGTATTTTTTGTTCAAAATGATTGGTATTTTTCTTGTTTTCAAGAAGTTTATCCAAGATGGATGGATCCTGAGTATGAGCATGAAAGATATATTGCATTTTCTTTAGCAACGCTTGAATATGCGAAACAGTTGAATTTTAGAGCTGATATAATCCATTCAAATGATTGGCATACCGCAATGATTCCTTTATATATTAAAGCTAATTATAAATTCGATGAATTTTGGTCAAAAGCAAAGAATGTATTTGAAATTCATAACCTAGCTTATCAAGGAGAATGGTTTGAAAGTGTATTAGATTTTTCTAATATGAGAAAGGATATTGTATTTAATGAGTGGGGTTGTGAACATTATGGTAAAGTTAATTGGATGAAGGGTGCAATAAATTATTCAGATAGAATTGTTGTAGTATCTCCAAGGTATGCAGAAGAAATTTTAACAGGCGAATTTGGTGAAGGAATGGATTATACTTTGCGAGGTAAAACAGATAAGATTGTTGGTATTTTAAATGGTATAGATTATAAAGTTTTCAATCCAAAGACTGATAAGAATTTATTTAAAAATTATGATGTAAATTCTCTTGAAGGTAAAGAAGAAAATAAGAAGAAAATTTTAGAATATTTTGGACTTAAGTATAATCCTGATAGACCATTAATAGCATTAATTTCAAGATTAGTTCCACAAAAAGGTATTGATTTGATAAGACAAGTAGAAAATGATTTAAAAAATTTACCTGCAGACTTTATTTTCTTGGGTTCAGGTGATTCTCAGTATGAAAACTTATTCATATGGTTATCAAATAATACAGAAAATATTAGAACTTATGTTGGGTATAAGGGCGATTTAGCAAATCAAATATATGCAGGTAGTGATTTCTTCTTAATGCCATCTAAGTTTGAACCTTGTGGATTGAGTCAATTAATTGCAATGAGATATGGTTCATTGCCAATTGTAAGGGCTACAGGAGGCTTAGATAATACTGTCGTTGGATATCCATTAGATAATTCTACAGGATTTAAGTTCTGGAGATATGATGGTTGGGATATGAAAGAAGCAATAAATTGTGCAATAGGTGTGTATAAAGATAAATATACATTTAATGCAATGAGGAAATCTGCAATGAATTCTGATTTTAGTTGGAAAAAAAGTTCTGCAGAATACTTGAAAATGTATAGAGAGTTGGTAGGTTAATGGAAGATATTTCATTAAGGCATTATGCACATATAGGAGATGCTGTTTGGGAGTTATTTGTTAGAGAATATACTGTTTTTAAATCTCCAAATATAAAATTGGTACATAATTATACAACAGATAGAGTTAGAGCAAGTTATCAAGCTGAATTATTAAATTCGATTAATGATGAATTAACCGAAATTGAACAAGATATAGCAAGACGGGCAAGAAATGCATCTATTCCAGTAGGGAGACGTAATAATCAGACTGAATATAGACAATCTACTTCTTTTGAGGCATTGATAGGGTACTGGTATTTAAATGATAAAACTAGGTTAGAATATTTCTTTGATAAATTTAAAAATTTAGATGAGTTTATTTAATTAATTTAAGACATAGATTTTCAAATACATTTTGCGGGTTCATGCCTAGTTCAATTTGTTTTTTTGATGTTTCAACTTCTTTTATATGTTCAATTAACATTGTGTTATTAGGATTAGATTTTAAAGTCGCAAGTATATAATTTTGTATTTCTTCAAGAAGTTTAGTTGGTGTGGTTTCTTTAGATAATTCAAATAAGTTTTTTGCAATATCAAAAGTATCTTGTCTTTGATATTCCCAATATTTTGAAAAGTGGTTGTTAATTAAGTCATAGCTAAAATTATCTCTTTCTCCGCCTGAAATATTAAAGCATTGCGAACGAGATATTATTGTTGATATAATATCTTCTTTATTAGAAGTTAAGAAGATAAACATAATTCTGTCATTTGGTTCTTCAATTATTTTTAGCATTGAATTTGCAGTTTCTTCTTGGAAGTTTTGTGGATTTAAGCCTTTAATATTCCCTTCATCATCTTTATCGCAGAATATAAATACTCTATAAAATTCAGATGTTGTCATAAGAGAATTCTTAATCATTTCTGATTGTTTAATAGATATAACCGTTTTAGTATCATCATCTGCAGGTTTGTTATCCACTTTTGATATTGTTAGTACAGCAGGATGTTGGTCTTCTCTAATCCATCGACAATTAAGACATTGGCAGTTGTCAGAGTGATCTCCCGTACAATTGAGTAATCTTGCTATTTCTTTTGCTATTATGTATTGAGATTCTAAGTCTCGCCCCCAAAATAATAAACTGTGAGCAATAGGAACTCCTTTGTTACTAAGTTTGTTATTTATGCCTTTTTCAAAGTAATCAGTTAAAAATGGATATTTATCTGATAATAGCATTTTCAACCTCCAAAATAATATCTATTGATTGTCCTGATTTGATTTTGTATTCAGCATCAGTTAGTGTTTCTTTTAAGTGAACTAAGTCTTTTAATTGTGTGTTCTTTAATTTTTGCATTGTTTGTTTTATAACAAATTCATGTTGACCAACTAATTTTGATATTTCTGATGATGGAAGATTTGATGATTTTAATTTTATCAAAATCCATTTTCTAAGCATTGTTTGCGTTGCAGCAAGAATTTCTAGTGGGTGTTTTTTATCAAGAAGTCTTTTAAGTTCTGTTAAAGCTTTCCCTTTTTCACCCTTCATTATGTAGTCCGTAAAATTAAATAGGTCTTGATTTGATATACAGATTTGGTTGACCATTTTAGTTGTAATTTTGGTTTCGGGGTATGCTAATAAAGATAGTTTTTCTATTTCAACAGAAAATTCTCTTAGGTTATTGCCTATTTGTTCAATCATAATTTGAATTGCATCGTTATCAATGATTATTTTATGTTTTTTTGCTTCTTTATTAATCCATGCTGTTAGTTCTGCTGTTTTATAAGTTTTAATTGTTGGAAATTCTTTTGTATTATATTTGGATATAGTTTTAAATATCTTTTTTCTTGAATCAGGTTTTTTCCCTTCGTTTCTTGGGTATTTAGCTACAAAAAATACATCAAGATTTTCTGTATTATCTTCCAATGCATTCGATATTTCTTTGATTTGATTATCTTCATAGCTGGAAGTTAGTATTTTTTCACAATTAATAACTACCATAAGTTTTCCGAACATCATAGGTTGAGTTCGCAAAATTGCTATAAAATCAGGATAATTGGGGTTATCGTATACTGTATAATTCATCGCAGAAAAACTAGAATCGAGTTTATCTCTATACTTTTTTAGTTCTTCATCGATTAGATAATCTTCATCCCCATAAAAAAAATAAATACCCATAAAGTGATTATACAATAAAAACCTAAGACGTACCAATTTTGATACGTCTTAGCTAATTTATTTTTATTAAATTTTATTTATATTATGCCTCATAAGAAATACTAGGTTCTTTTTGAGGTGTTTGTTCCATTTCTTTAGGTGCCGCTTGTTGAGTAGTTGCATTTGTTGATGCAATATATGCCATTATTTCATCACAAAGAGTTGTATTAGCTATTATTTCTTCAAAGGTTAATTCGCCATTTCCATCAGTATCTGCTGCTTGGATGGTATAGCTTTGTACACCCATTTCTTGAACTTGTCTTTGTGTTAATTTATCTGTGTTAAATGCATTTGTAAATGTATATTGTGAAATTGTACTCATCTTGCGCTCCCAAAGATTTTAATCTTTTATTTTTTTATTTAAACGTTTTTCTCCTCAGTCTTGTGTAGCCATTAAATCAGTTTTTTTTATTAGCATGTATCAAAATATCTATGACTGATTTTGATTTTTATTACATCTTTATTCTTTAATGTAACTTTCAAAAACTGACTCCTTTCTTTTTTATGTTATTACTCTGATTGTCTTTTGAGATAAATCCTAATGGATTAATTTTGCAATTTAATTTTGCTCTCTTGTTTATCTCTTACTCTTATATAAAGTTTGTTTTTTTTTTATTGATTTCACAACTTCAAATATTTGTTACAATTGTACATAATTGTTTATCTTGTGTTAAAATGGTTTTGGAATGAAGTGTAGATTTGCAAAAAGAGCGTTAATATTATGTGCAGCTTTGATAACTTTGAATCCTGTATTGGGGGATGAGTTTAAAAATAGTGTTGTGAATTTAAAGTTCAATAAGGATGCTGCAGGCTGTGTGAATGTTAAAGTTGTTACATCTAAGCCCTATAATAGTCCTGTATTTGTAAATGAAAAACAAAATAATACATATGTAATTTTGTTGCCAGAAACTCAAAATGCTTTAACAGGTAAGCCTCTTTTGAATAATGTTTCAGGAGATATTTCAGGTGTTACAATCAATACACATCCATATGTTGATGGTGGTGCGAAAGGTTATACAAAAATTACAATTGTATCTCCAAAGCCGATATCAATATATGCAACAGCAGGGGTAAATGTTTCTAATGCGCCGATTGTTATTAAGAAGGATATAAAACCACAGGTTGCACAAGTAAAACCTCAAATAACACAACCTGCAAAACCACAAGTTGCACAGGTAAAACCTCAAACAACACAACCTGTGAAACCACAAGTTGCGCAGGTGAAACCTCAGGCAACACAAGCTGTAAAACCACAAGTTGCGCAGGTAAAACCTCAAACAACACAAGCTGTGAAACCACAGGTTACACAGGTAAAACCTCAAACAACACAACCTGCAAAACCACAGGTTACACAGGTAAAACCTCAAACAACACAACCTGTGAAACCACAAGTTGCGCAGGTGAAACCTCAGGCAACACAAGCTGTAAAACCACAAGTTGCGCAGGTAAAACCTCAAGCAACACAAGCTGTGAAACCACAAGTTGCGCAGGTAAAACCTCAGGTAACACAAGCTGTAAAACCACAAGTTGCGCAGGTAAAACCTCAAGCAACACAAGCTGTGAAACCACAAGTTACTCAAGTTAAACCTCAGGTAACACAACCTGTGAAACCACAAGTTGCGCAGGTGAAACCTCAGGCATTAGAACAACCAAAAGCAAAATCTATAAACAATGAAACACAACAAGAATCTAAAAAGAATTTATTTAATATTAATAAGTTAAAATCATTATCAATAGGTTGTAATGATAGATTACGTAATTCTTTAAATAGTTTAAATTCAGTAGCTAAAAATAAATTGGCTGATTTATCCGATTTGATAAATTTAAAAAATAATTTGGTTAAGCTTTTATTAATTTTATCTGCAATAGGTTTTCCTCTGATTGTTATATTCTTTATTGTTTTAATGAATAGAAGAATTAAAGAGCAAATAGAAAAAGTTAAGGAGTATAATGAACAAGAGGATGTTAATGTTCCTGTAGGAAATATTGCAGATGAAGTTCAAGAAGATGAACTAGAGAAGGAAGTAGAAAACGAAAATGATTTTGCTCAAAATAGTGAAGCTGAAGTTTTAGAAGAAACAAATGTTTCTTTCTCTGAAATGCTTGATAATTCTGCAAATGATGACACGATTGATGAAAATCCTCTTAATCAGGATATTAATGATTTTATAAATGAAGAACCAATAGACGAAGAAACAGATGAAATTGAAGAACCTGTTGAAGAATTAATTGAAGAAGAAATAGAAGAGGTTGAAGAACCTGTTGAAGAATCAATTGAGGAAGAAACAGACGAAGTTGAAGAACCTGTTGAAGAATTAATTGAAGAAGAAACAGAAGAAGTTGAAGAACCTGTTGAAGAATTAATTGACGAAGAAATAGAAGAGGTTGAAGAACCTGTTGAAGAATTAATTGATGAAGAAACAGAAGAAGTCGAAGAACCTGTTGAAGAATTAATTGACGAAGAAACAGAAGAAGTCGAAGAACCTGTTGAAGAACTGATTGAAGAAGAAACAGAGGAAGTAGAAGAACCTGTCGAAGAATCGGTTGAAGAAGAAACAGAGGAAGTAGAAGAACCTGTCGAAGAATCGGTTGAAGAAGAAACAGAGGAAGTAGAAGAACCTGTCGAAGAATCGGTTGATATAGATTATGAACCTGATGGGTTTATAAATGAATTTGAAGATAATGATGATGACAGTATATTTGATGAACTAAGAAATAATACTATAACAATTGATGAAGATACTATTGAAACTGAAGAATCTAATGAAGATGATTCTATATTTGATGAACTAAGAGGCGAATATGAAACAACCGTTGATGGTTTAACTGTCCTTACTCATACTCCTGTTAATAGTGTTAGTGGGTTCTATTTAGTAAATTTTGAAAATTTCTCATCTTTGATTGGTTATATCAAAGACGAAGTATTTGTTCTAAAAACCTTTGATGAATTTGTTAATAACAATATTTATATAAAACCTGCTGAGCAATTGTCTGAATCTACATATCGTTATATTGTTAGAATTGGACTTTATAAAATGGTAATTGAAGTAACTGATAAAAAAATGAGCCATTTAATTGATTTATGATGAAAAGATTAGTTCTATTTTTTGTATTAATTTGTTTATTTTTATCAGGTTGTACTCAAAAACAAGCTGATGTTCAAGTTATTAAATTTTCAACTTGGGGTTCTGCATCAGAAATGGGTATTTTAACCCCTATAATTCGGGATTTTGAGGTAAATAATCCTAAAATTAAAATAGAATTACTTCACATTCCACAAAATTATTTTCAAAAAATACATCTTCTTTTTGCATCAAACCTAGCTCCTGATGTTATTTTTATAAATAACCTTAATTTACCTGTTTATGCAAATTATTTAGCCCCCTTTTATATTGATACCTCTAAATATTATAAGCAATCAATAGAGGCATTATCATATAACAATAAATTACTAGCTGTCCCTCGCGATGTCTCAAATCTTGTAATCTACTACAATAAAGATATTTTTGATAAACAAAATATCCCATATCCAAATCCAAATTGGGGGATAAATGATTTATTATTGATAGCTCAAAAACTAACTAATAAAAATACATTTGGAATAAGTTATGAAGAAGATTTATATTATGCAATGCCTTATATAATAACTTTGGGTGGGGACATCGATAATATAAATGCAGGCATGGAGTTTTATAAAAATCTTGTAAATAAATACCATGTAGCCCCATCAAAATCCGATGTTGGTTCAAAAACTCTTGGTCAAATGTTTTTAGAAGGTAGAATAGCAATGCATTTATCTGGACGTTGGCTTGTACCTAAATATACAATAGATGCAAAATTCCATTGGGGAGTAGTGATTTTCCCAGGGATAGTACCTTGTGATGCTTCAGGTTGGGCGATATCAAAATCATCTAAGCATAAAGAATCAGCTCAAAAATTTGTAGAATATTTATCTTCAAAAAACAATATAGAAAAAATGACAAAATCAGGTTTAATAGTTCCAGCAAGGTGTGATGTGGATTTTACTGATAAGGTTTTCTTAGATGCAATCTCAAAATCAAAACCTCAAAAAATAACCTCTGATTATAGTAAAAAAGTTGAAAAAATAAACGATGAAT
Source organism: uncultured bacterium (assembly GCA_949294335.1). GTDB lineage: Bacteria > Cyanobacteriota > Vampirovibrionia > Gastranaerophilales > Gastranaerophilaceae > UMGS1585. The sequence goes on from CASFGO010000022.1 coordinate 24,804, forward strand.
ATTTTAACAATTCTTAATAATTATTGTTTAAAAAGTCAATTTTTTGACGAGTATATACTTTGTATATATATAGGATATTTATGAGGATAATTATATGGCAGTCGATAATAACAAAAGTATAGATTATTCAATGTTAAATCCAACGGATGTTGCAAGTTTAACACCAGAACAAAAGACTGAATATATAAAATATCAAATTGAACAACGAAACAAAGATATTCAAGCAGGTATAGATGCAAGTCTTCAAGGTAGTAAGGATAAACTTGAGGAATTAAAAGCTAAGTTTGCAGATGGTCGTGCAAAATCAACTCAGTTATTTAAAGATTGGTATGCTGCATCTGATACAGTTCAAACTCAATCTAATACTGTTTGGAGTGCAAATAAAAATTATAAAAATACTTTGTCTGAATTTACTATTTGGAATAAGGCAAATCAAGGAGTTCTTGCTTTTAATCAAAATAATAGCGTTGGTGATTTAGCTACGTTCTCAGGTGGAACATTTGGAACTCCAATTACTAATCCAAATGATAAAACTAAAATTGATAATCAAGAAAGTTTTATTGGTAATCGAGTAGATTTGTTAGCTAAAAAAATGCAATCTAATCAAGAAGTTTTATTTAATGAACAGACTACATTAACCCAAAATAAAAATACTAAAAATACAATTGATTCAGATTTAACATTCCAACTATGGCAAAATTCTCGAACTGTTGAAGATATGAAAACAGTTACTGATCAGTTGGCTTTATTTAATTTATTTAAAAATCAACAAGATTTAAGTTAATAATTTTATTGATTTTCTTTAATAGAATATCTATAATAAGTCTATGAAGAAGATATCAATAGTTGCACCTATTAAGAAACCGGAAGATATAGAGGCTTTTTTACCACATACTTCTTGTCGTGATTTTTATGTTTATCACCATAAATTTTTTAATAACTATGATTATTTCAATGAATTTATAGAAAGTGCTCATAAAAATAATTGTCGTATATATGTGAATTTTAAACATAATATTACAGAAGAAGATTTAATCGAAATCAAAAATATGATTAAATACCTTCGAAAAACTGATATTGATGGCATTTTTATAAACAGTTTTGCTATTATTGAGGCAATTAAATGTTATAACCTTCCATTTGATATTATTATTGATTCTTATTTTGATATTCATAATTTATCAGGGATAGATTTTGTTAATAATTTCCATAAGGTTAATAAATTAATTGTAACCGAAGAAATTTATATGAAAAATATTGCTAAGATTAAGAAATATACTAATCTATCTCTCGCCGTTGATTCTGATAATTTACCTTGGTGTGCAGAAGAACTAGAAAAACTAGATGCAATAGATAGTGTTGTTATAAAAGGTAAGTTTGCAACTTCTGAGGATATTTTGGACGGTTTAGAACTAGTAGAAAAAATTCTTGATAAGCCAAAGATGTTTAAGAATCAAAAACTTCCATTCAAACATGTAAGACGCAGTATTTATCAAACAAACCATTTTTCAGGTGATATGATAAGTGCTGCTGGGCGTGATTTTAAGTTTAGTAGGAATATTATTCCTTTTGAGTGGGAAGTTAAGCGTTCAAGATTAAAGAAAGAAGTTCTTGAAAAACCTATTGAAAATCTACCAAGAATTAATCTTCGTTTAACAGAATTGGCTCAAATTAATCAAATTAAATCATTTATTAAAAAACTTGGTTATAATCCAATTTATTCAATAGAATACGGTGAGATTCTTTCTACTGCTGATTTATCCAAAAGTAGTTTCAATGAAATTATAATGAAGGTTAAAAAATTCTGTTCTCAACATGATATAAAATTCCAACTTTCAACTCCTAGAATACTTATTGAAAGAGATTTTGATAGGGTTTATGAGTATGTTAAAAGCTTAGTATTAATGGAACCTCATCCAGCATCAATTATTATTAATAATATTGGATATTTTTGGGCTTTGATTAATGATTCTGATTTGAATAGATTTCCAATTGAAATAGGACAAGCAATTAATTTATTAAATAGTATGTCTATTAATTGTTTAAATAATTTGCACCCTATTGATACTGTTGATTTTACATCATTTGAAAATATTGATAATGTAATTAAAACAGCTAAAAAACTTAAGAATGTTATTCCAAATAAAAAATATACAATAGCAGGGAATAAACGTATTCCATCATCAGGGCTTTGTCCTTTAAATAGCGATAGTGCGGTAATTTCAAGATTATCTTGCAAAGCTCCTTGTCATAAAGGTAATTTTGCATTAAAAGATCCATCATTGAAGAAAATAATACCATTTACTTGCGATGGTTTTTGTCGTATGCATATGTTTGAAGACAAAGTTATGCATGATTTTGAAAGGGTTGATGAATTAATATCTGCAGGAATTAATGAATTAGTATTTGATTTTACTGATTTAGATGCTTCATTTATTCCAGTATTATTAACAAATTTCTTAAACCGTTTCGTTTAAGATTCCTCTGATTTCATCTCTTGATAAACCTTTATAGTTGATTCTAGAAGATGTAATTGGTTGTTTGTAATCATATTTGTTAATAGAACGAGATTCAACAATTACTGATGGTGGCAATATTGACCATTTGTATAGAGCTGTAGACATTCTTCTATAGAATTTATCAAGCCATTCTGTTTTTTGTTCTTTAGAAACAAAATTTTTCTTTTCATATTGGAAAGTTGTATTCATTAAATCCCAATAGTGTTCGTGTTTATTTTCAACTCTCCAAATTATTTCGTCTAAAAATTCGTAAGGCATAAGCGCATCTTCTGCAATTAATGGTTTACCAGTTTTAGGGTCTATTGCTAATTCTGCACCAGGTTTTTTAAGTATGATTGCTTCAGGAATAGCATTTTTTTCTTTTCTATTCTTATTAAGCCATCTTGCAAATGCAAATAATTTTGTTTTTGGTACATCTGCAATAGGTGCAAACCCTCCTGACATATCTCCGTTAATTGTTGCATATCCCATGTATAATTCTGATTTATCAGAAGTCGCAATTGGTAAACATTTTGCAAACTCGTTGCTTATACCCCATAGATACATTGCACGAGAACGTGCTTGAATATTATCTTGTGTAAACGATTGTTTATATCTGCAATCCCATTTTGATTCTACTTCATTGAATAATGTCACAAACATCTTGTTTGTTGTATCTACCATATCCTTGATAGGAACTTCTGCAAAATTAATACCTAAATTTCTAGCAAGAATTTCTGCATCACTTCTGCTTTCATTACTTGTTATTTTAGATGGCATGCTTATTCCAAAAACATTTTCTTTACCTAAAGCGTCAGCAAGTAAAACTGCACAAACAGTAGAATCTAAACCTCCTGAAAGTCCAAGAACAGCTCTTTCAAATCCTGTTTTGTTGAAATAATCTTTAATTCCTTGAGTAATTGTTCTGTATGTTCTTTCAAGGTCGTTTTCGTATTCTAATGTGAAAACTTTTTGTTCAGTAAGAGTTTTTTCTAATCCTTTTGTAAGCGGATAAATCTTTCCGATTTTCTTTAGTGGGTTTACAATAAGGAATTGCTCTTCAAAAGATTTTGCTCTAGCGATTAATGCCCCATCTGGAGAGAATGCCCTGCTTGAACCTTCAAATGAACTATTATCAATTGCACCTACTTGGTTTACATAAACCATTGGGATTTTGTAAGAGTTTGCTGTGAATGATAACATGTTATGTTTTAATTGTTCTTTTTTAGCTCTACTTGGAGATGCTGAACAATTGACAAATACATCAGGTTTTTCTTGCGCAAGTTCTTCTATTGGGTCTTTGGAATAAAGAGTTCTATCAAAGAAATCTTTATTGTTCCAACAGTCTTCGCAAATTGAAATTCCATATTTCACATTGTTTATTGTTATTGTTTTATCACAGTCAACAACAGAGTCTTCATCTAAAAGGCATAATGTAGAATCAGGCTGAACCCCGACAACCGGTGATGGTTCAATATATCTATAATCATTAAATTCCGAATATGTAGGAAGTAGAGATTTTCTAACAATTCCTTTTATTTCTCCATTTTGTAATATGGCGATAGAATTATAATAATTTTTACCAGTATTCAGATTATATTTTCTAGGCTCTATAAATCCTACTAAGGCAGCTGTTGAGCCTGTTATGTGAGCAATTTCTTTAAGCCACTTTATGTTTTCTTCTACAATAATTGGGTGCCTGTCAATTGTATCTTCAATAGGATATCCCATAAGGATTAATTCTGGAAAAACAATCATATCAAGGTTTAAACTTTGAGCATATTTGATATATTTTATAACTTTTTTAGCGTTATATTCAATATCACCTGCAATTGGATTTATTTGTGCAAGTCCAATATTACCTTTTTCATTTTTTGATAAAATACTTTTTATATTAGATATAATTTTATCTTTTAAATCTTGACTAATGTTTAGCTTATTTTGTAATACAGAATCCATTATTTCTGATAATGAAAATAAACTATTTTCAGTACCTTCAATCGCAAGATTTTCAGCAATATCACTTATTTCATATTCATTTAAAACACTATAATCAATCATTAATCAAGCTCCTTTTTAGCTTGTTTCCATAGTTTATCGTACTCTTCAAAAGTATATTCTTCAAGAGGTTTTGTAGCTAGTTCTTCCATTTTACGAAATCTTTTCATAAATTTTTGGTTTGCTTTTAACAATGCTTGTTCAGCATCAATTTTGTACCATCTTGCTAGGTTCACTGTTGCAAATAATATATCTCCCATTTCATCTTCCATAGAAGAGGTATTTTTTTTATCTACAGCTTCTTTAAATTCGTCATATTCAGATTTAATGCATTCAAGAAGTGTTTCAACTTTATCCCATTCAAAACCGACCTTAACCGCACGTTTACTTATTTTTTGTGCTGCAACAAGTGCAGGAAGAGACTTGGGGATTCCGTCCATTTGAGATTTTCTATCTTTCTTTTCTTCTTGTTTAAGTTTTTCCCAATTTTGTATAACTTCTTCAGGAGTATCTGCTTTATCAGAACCAAATACGTGAGGGTGTCTATGGATAAGTTTATCTTTTAATTCTTTTGCAACATCTTCTATATTAAAATTATTTGCTTCAGATGCAATTTGAGAATGAAGAAGAACTTGTAAAAGAACATCTCCTAATTCTTCTCTAAGATTTAGAATATCCCCCTTGTTAATTGCATCAACTGCTTCGTATGCCTCTTCTAACATATTAGGTCTAAGTGATTCATGGGTTTGAGCTCTGTCCCAAACACAACCATTTTCACTTCTAAGAACTCTTATTACTTCAATTAATTCTTCCAAATTAGGATAATTCATACTCCTCCTCACAACTATAAGTTTATTTTAATACTAATAAAAATAAAAATCACTATAAAGTTAATATCTCTTATTAAGTATTGTTAAATTTATTTATGATTATGAAATTCTATATCTAATTAATAGTTTTATATTAATGTAAGCTTATATCCAAGAGAGTTTTAATGAATTCCGAACAAATTAATAATGTGAAAGTGAATAGTGTTGTAAATTCAGAGAATGCTGTTGATAAATCTTTGAAACCAATAGAAAGAAAAGTTTTTGATTCAGTATTTAGTGATAAAGAACTTGAATTTATTGATTCCAATAAAGACGGTTCTGTATCTATACTTGAGGTGAAAAATTATATTAATTCAAATACTTCTAACGACGAAGTTTTGAATAAAATTGCAAATATTATGGGGATTGAATTAACTTCTTCTGCTCCTATAGCTAATAATTATGAATTTAAATCAACTGCAAATAAAATTTTAGACTCGCTTATAAAAATAGATACAGAGCAAAATAATGATATTACTATTAGTGAAATTGATTCAGCTGAAAATTTAACTGAAGAAGAAAAAGTTCTAATAAATAAAATGTTTGGTTTAGCTGATGGCAAAATAAATAATAAACAAGGGCGATTTGGTTCTTGTTGGGCATTAGCAGCAGCTTATGGTGTTAGTATTGCTAATCCAGAGATGTTTAAGCAAGTTGTTAAAAGGGATGAAGAAGGTAATGTGCTTGTTACCTTTTATGGATTAAAAGATGAACCTTTTGTTTCTAAGATTGATAGACATGTTATTCAAGGTATCTTAAAGTCTAGAACAAGATTAGTAAATTCAAATATGCAAAATGGTTATATCTCTTCAAGACAATATTATAGTTCAGATCCTGATGCTGTCGCAGTGGAGTTAGCTTTTCAAAATTTTGATAATTATATAGAAAAATTAAAACGAGAACAAAAAGAAAATATTCTTGATTATGTTAAAAATTCAGAACCAATACCTCCTGAAAAACCAAGTTTAGACTTGATTTCTAAAGATATGACAAATGATGATTTAGAAATAATTTTGAATTATTATAAAAATTCTGACTGTGAAAACAAAGAAAATTATTTGATTCCATATGATGTGGAATATTTAAATGATGAGATTCTTGAGAATATAAAGCAATATATTGAACGTTCGACCCCTATCACACCTGAAAAACCTACAGAAAAGGACTGCGAACATAATTATCAGGTTTTAAGTAATTATATAAAAAATTCAGACTCAAAAACGGTTCAAAAACCTAAATTATATTCTTATTATAATAATGTTGGAAGTGTTTCAGAAGGAGGTTTCCCCGGAAATGCTATAAAATTGATGCTTGGTGGAACTTTAGATTCATATAAAGGTTACAATTATGATAATTCTACAGGAGAATATACTAAGCTATCAAAACAACAAAGAAATCAACTTGTAAGTATATTACAAGATAAAGGAACTCTTCAAGGCAAAAACAAAGTTTATTCAATAGCGTTTAGAGATTCAAATAATGAATTATATTCACATCACGCATATACTGTAGTTGATTCAGATGATAAATATATTTATTTGGTAAATCCTCATGATACTAATGCAGAGCCTATACCATATCCTATAAATAAAGCTATAAAGAATTTAAGTATCCTTCAAATAAATACTTTACCAAATCAATTAGCTTAAAATTAATTAGCAAATAAAAAAATACTTCCTAGGTTCTCTTGGTCGCTCGCGTTTAACGGCGTTACGGAACTGACCTTCGTCAGTCCCTTCAGCCTCAGCTCGCTCTTTTCGCTCGCGTTTAACGGCGTTACGGAACTGACCTTCGTCAGTCCCTTCAGCCTCAGCTCGCTCCCGCTGGGCTCTCACCAAGTGTTGGTTCTCGCCCCAACCTTTGGGTTCAAAATAAAATTAACTCATAAAAAAATACTCCCCAGGTTGGGCTCGAACCAACAACCTACCGGTTAACAGCCGGTTGCTCCACCATTGAGCTACTGAGGAATATCTTTTAAAAACTTTATTTAATTGTCAATTCCTCAATGGTGGAGCTTGCTCCAAATTTTGAACTTCGCTCGCCCTGCTCGCCTAGGAGCTACTGAGGAATATCTTTTAAAACTTATAAACTTATATTTAGTTTTCAATTTTTGTGGTGACTTGCGTCCCTCACATTTATTATAGTAACAAATAATTTTTTTTTGTAAAGTATTTTTTTTATTTCTTTTATTTATTTGACTTGAGCCTTTATTTAATGTATTTTTTACTTATGCCGAAATTGATTTTTTTTAATTGCTGGCATGTAGTTATAAAAATTTAAAAGGACAGGGAAGAGAGTATGGATTTCGTTACTTTAACTATTAAATGTTTAAAAATATTATCTGATATTACTGGTAGCTATGGCTTAGGTATTATCTTACTTACTGTGATTATTAGAATGGCTATGTGGCCTCTTGGTGTTTCTCAACAACGTTCAATGAGAACTATGCAATTATTGCAACCTAAAATGAAAGCTATTCAAGAAAGATACAAAAACGATCCTCAAATGATGCAAAAGAAAATGATGGATTTCTACAAAGAGCACAAATTCAACCCAATGGCTGGTTGTTTTCCTCTATTAATCCAAATGCCTATATTTATTCTTTTGTATTCATCTTTAATGAGTCCACAATTTATTCAAATGGCTGGTCAAGCTCCATTCTTATTTATTAAGAGCTTAGATTCGACTCTAAGAACTAATGCAGGTATCTCAAATAATGGTGTTATGGGGGCTTCTGCTTACTCAACATTTATTACTGGAAAATCTGCTACTGTTTATTTGAAAAATGAAAAATTAGATAACATAAAAATCGAAAAACCTAATAAAGCTGTTGTTGTTCAAGGTGAACTTGTTCCTGGACAACCTATTGATTTTAAAGTTAGTCTTGATAGTCTTGCTCTTAAATTTAGTCAACTTGACCAAATTCAAAAAGCTGATATTACTATTACTAATTTACAAACTAAAGAAACTGAAAATATTACATTTACAAGAAAAGATGGTATTTTAACAGCAACAGTTCCGTCAAAAGCTGTTAAAACAAGCTTACACTTTGATGTTCTCGCTTTGATTCTATTGTTTGGTTTAACAATGGTTGCGGCTCAAAAAGCTATGATGTCTATGACTAAAAATCAAGATATGGATCCTAACCAAGCTGCTATGCAGAAATCTATGAATATGTTCATGCCTATTATGTTATGTGGTACATTCGTATTCATTCCAATTCCTGCAGGGGTTCTTTTATACTTGATTTCTAGTAACATTGTTCAAGTTATTCAAACAATGGCTATAAATAGACAATTAGAGCTAGAAGATGCTAAAAAGAAAGCATCTATCGACGATGATGATGTAGCTAATGCTAAACAAATAAAGGCTAAAGAATAATGCTAGTTTCTGAATTTGATTATGAATTACCTGAAGAATTGATTGCTCAATATCCGGCAGATAAAAGAGATTTCTCTAAAATGTTGGTTATTAATCCTGATGATAATTCAATAAAGCATGCTCATTTTTACGATATAGTTGATGAAATTGATAACGATTGTGTATTAATTCTGAATAATACTAAGGTTATTCCTGCGCGCTTGTTTGGAACAAAAGATACAGGAGCAAAGATAGAAGTATTCTTGCTAAAAGAAACTAACACTCCTAAAAATTGGGAAGTTCTTATAAAACCTTCTAAAAGAGTTAAAATTGGGACTATTATTACAATTTCAAATGAACTACAAGTTAAAGTTTTATCAGAACTTGAAGATGCAGGTAAATGGCTTGTTGAACTAATATATGATGGAGATTTATATCATATATTAGATAGAGTAGGAAATGTTCCATTACCGCCTTATATCGAACGTAAAATGTCATCTGATGAGTTAAAAGCATTAGATTATGATAGATATCAAACAGTTTATGCAAAAAATGAAGGTTCTGTTGCTGCTCCTACTGCAGGATTACATTTTACATCTGAAATCCTTGAAAAATTAAAAGCTAAAGGGGTAGAAATTGGATATGTTACTCTAAATGTTGGCTTAGGTACTTTTAGACCTGTGAAATGTGATGATGTTTTAGAACACAAAATGGATTCAGAAACTTATGAAATATCAAAAGAAACTGCTGATTTAATTAATAATGCTAAAGCTCAAGGTAAAAAAATTGTCGCAGTTGGTACAACAACTGTAAGAACATTAGAGTCTGCTTACAAGGAGTTTGGATGTATAAAAGAGTGTAAATCTGCATCTACTTTATTTATTTATCCTCCTTATGAGTTTAAGGTAATTGATAAATTAATAACTAATTTCCATTTACCTAAATCAACTCTATTGATGCTTGTATCAGCATTAGCAGGTAAGGATTTTATTTTTAATGCATATAAAACTGCAATTGAGAACAAATATAGATTTTATAGTTACGGTGATTGTATGTTTATTAAAGGTAAGGTATGCAATTAATTAACAAAAAATATATTTCAGAACTTATAAAATTAGCTTTACCGATATTTATGGGAAATATCGGTATAATTTTGATTAATGCAGGAGATTGTTTTGTTGCAGGTCGTTACTCAACAAATACTTTGGCTGCTGTTAGTATTTCAACAGCGATTCATGCTACTGTTTCTATGCTTGGTGTTGGATTATTGCTTAGTGTTTCACCTCTCTTATCGAATATTAGGGGTGCGGGCTGTAAAGCTAAAAAGTATTTTTATCCAACATTAAGATTTGCAATTCTGGTTTCTTTTTTACTTTTATTTATAACATTAGGATATATCCCTTTTTTAAAGTATTTAGGATATGCTCCTAACTTATTGGAAGATATAAAAACATATACTTATATTATTTCATTTTCGTCATTTGGTATGATTCTTCATGTCGCCTTAAAAGAATTTTTGCAAGCTTATGAGGTAGTGTTTATACCGAATTTTCTTATGTTAGTATCAGTAATTATTAATGTTATTTTAAATTTTATATTTGTTTTCGGACTTTGTGGTTCTCCTGAAATGGGGGCTGCTGGGCTTGCTCTTGCAAGTTTAGTTGCAAGAGCTTTTTCGGGATTTGGGTTATTAGCCTTTTGTTTTTACAAGTTTAATTTTGAGGATTTTTGCGATAAAAAGTATTATAAGCAAATTTTAAAAATTGGTGCACCTATTTCTATGGCAATTGTGATAGAGTTTTTATCATTTAATTCGATGGCTATATTAATGGGGCGTATAAATGGAATTTATGCAGCTGCTCAAAATATTATTATGACTCTTGCTAATATGTCCTTTATGTTTCCATTAGCATTATCAAATGCGATTGCTGTAAAAGTTGGGTTTGCAAATGGTTCTAAGAATTATAATGAGTTAATTTCGTATATTAAAAATGGTATAGTTATAACACTTTGCTTTATGTTATTTGCAAGCTTTATGTATGCAACTTGTTCTAGATTTTTTGCGTCAGTTTTTACTGTCGATGAAAGTTTAATTCAAATAATAGTCCCAGTTATGTACGTTTTGGCAGCTTTTCAAGTTAGTGATGGTTTACAAGTTGCAATAGGTGGGATTTTAAAAGGGCTCAAAAGAACTAATATTGTAATGTTCTCTAATTTAATTGCTTATTTAATAGTAGGGGTATCTGCTGGTTATTATTGTGCGTTGCATTTTGAGCATCATCTACTTGCATTTTGGATTGCTTTTTCTTCATCTTCTTTCTTATTAAGCTTTATTTTGTTATTGTGCTTGAAGAATATTTTATCTAAATTAAAACGAGATTTTTCTAAATAATAAAAGAGGAAACAGAATAAATCCATTTCCTCTAAAATTTTGATTAAGAATTAAAAGTTAATTACTTAACTAATTCTTTGAATTTTTTACCAGCTGAGAAAGCAGGAACTGTTTTAGCTGCGATTTTTAATTCAGCGCCAGTTTGTGGGTTACGACCAGTTCTAGCAGCTCTTTTGCGAGCTTCGAAAGTACCGAAACCAACTAAAGTAACTTTTTTACCTTTAGCAACTGTTTTTTCAATAACTTCTAAAGTAGCTGATAAAATATCAGAAGCTGCTTTTTGAGATACGCTAGCTTTTTTTGCAATTTCTTTTACTAATTCTTCTTTGTTCATAAAAGTCTCCTTTTCTACTAACGGTTACGGCTTAAACTCTTATGTTCAAGCACTTCATTATCCTATTATACACATTTGAATTGATTTTGCAAGCATTTTAACATATTGAAACATAAATATACTAGGCATGTTAGCCCGATTTTTGCTTTTTATTTATATATTTCCGAATTTATTTTTGCAAAACGAGCTCCAGTATAAAAATATGCAAGAATTTGATAAGCGTTATACCCCATATCTGCAAGGTTTTTAGCCCCATATTGTGTCATGCCGACACCATGCCCTCTTTTTCCTGTTTCATCATCAAAAGATTTTACAGATTGTAAATATGGTATATCATTTCCCCAAGCTTCAAGTGCTGACTTTGTTTGTCCACCTGCTGAGGCAGAGTACATTGTTGAGATTATTTTGTTATCATATGTTAAAACTAGGCCTTCAGTCTCTTTTACTGCTTGATTTGTTGCCTGTGTTTCTGCAAGTACTCCATTATAAACTTGATCTTGAGTGTCATCTGTTAAATCAAATCCATTTTTTGCATGTTTGCCTAAGTTTGCTATGGCATAACTTCTAACTGCGATTGCTTGTGCCTTTAATGCTTCCATATTCCAAGATGATGGCATTTCTGCAGGAGTTACACCTTTTACATAATCTTCAATACCTACATCATTTATAACAGTTAAATCACCATCATTATTAACTATATGAATTGTTCCTCTATACCATTTCTGTTTTACACAAATATATGAATTGGAATCAAATGTCCTAATCGTGATTTTATCAGTTTCTATTTTTATCTTTTCGCTATCTTCAGTTCTTATTTCTATATGGTTACGTTTACCTTTTACTTCATATGTCGTAAGTTTACACAATGGAATTATTTGTTTGCTTGTGCAAGTATCGACAATTTGTCCTTCTGTTGCGATTCCAAAATATGCTTTACTTTCATTTTGAATCAAGCCTATTTTGATTGCATTTGCAGGCTGTGTAAATATAAATATAAAAAATAGTAGTATTATAAATCTTTTCATAATACATATTATAATTAATAAATTCTGGTTAAAACAGCATTAATTAGATGATTTTTCTGGCATTAATACAGATATAACAGCATTGTTAATATTAAAATATTTAATTGCTGCATCGTGTAAATCACTAATAGTAATATTGTTCAATATATTCAAATAATCTTCTACAAGTGCTAAATTATTACATACAGTCATATAATAACCTATTGTTTCTCCTATTTCAGAAACTGTTTCTGCATTATATGCAAATCTCGATTGAATTTTTTTCTTAGCCTTTTTAAACTCATCTTCGGTAATATCATTTTTAATTTTTTCTATTTCTTGTTTAACAAGTTCAATAGCTTCTTCTTTCTTTTCAGGAATAAAGTTTCCTTGGATAAAGAAATTGCCACCATCTTTAAATAGATAATGTTCAGCATCAATCATGTTGAATATAGGTGTTGGTTGTTTTTCAATTAGATTATGATAAAGTCTTGAGCTAGAGCCTTCTCCTAATATTATTGATAACATATCTAAAAGGATATTATCTTTGATATTATTTGCTGGAGTTCCTAAGTATCCAAACATTAAGAATGCTGTATTGATACAAGCTGTATTTTCAAGGTATTTTGTTTCTTGAGTTGGTGTATCAATTTCATAGTTTTTGTTTATATGTTCAGGACGTCCGTTGAAATCAAAGAGTTTTTCAAGGCGTTCTAGAACATCTGTACTATCAAAATCTCCAACAACAATTGTTGTCATATTATTTGGGGAATAGAATGTTTTATAATAATTCATTATTTCTTCTTGTGGAACTTGAGAAATAATTTGTGGAGTTCCAATAACATCTCTTTTATATGGATGGTTAGTATACATTGCTCTATTAGCGGCATTGTATACTTTAGTCCAAGGTTGATCTTCTCTCATTCTAATTTCTTCAATAACAACATGTCGTTCTCTTTTATCTGTAACAGTTTTATCTTCAAAATTAAATGGAGCACCAATTTCTTCTGGCGGAAGTACAGGATCTATCATCATATCTGCGTGTAATTCAAGAGCCAAGTAGAAATCTTTGTTATTTTCTCCTTTAGGTAATGTTACGTAGTAGAAAGTATAATCTTTCCAAGTAGCAGCATTAACTATAGCGCCTTTTGATTCTAAAATTCTATCAAATTCTCCTGCTTTATGTTTATGTGTTCCTTTAAACATTAAGTGTTCTAGGAAATGTGAGATACCATTATCTTTATCCGTTTCATTTATTGAACCTGTTCTAACCCAAGTGCTTATATTAACTAAGCCACCTTCTTTGTGAGCAAGAACAATTTTATGTCCATTTTCTCTCTCATAAACTTCTACATCTTTTGTTAAAAACGGATATTTTACTAAACTTTTTTTCATAATGTACCTCTTATCTTTAAAATATTATAACTTAAAATAATCGTTTAGGATACTTATTTACATATTGCATAAAAAGTGAAATAATATAATCTGTTCACACAAAATCCAAGGAGTGTTTTATGGGCTTATTTATAGAAGATGTTAGTGCACGACAAATATTAGATTCAAGAGGGTATCCAACTGTTGAGGTTGATGTAAGGTTATCAAGTGGAGTAGTAGGAAGAGCCGCTGTTCCATCAGGTGCTTCAACAGGGGTTTACGAAGCATTAGAACTTAGAGATGGGAATCAATTTGATTTTATGGGAAAAGGTGTTTCAAAAGCTGTTGATAATGTAAATATTATTTTAGCGCCTGAAATGATTGGTGAAAATCCTGCAAATCAACAAGATTTAGATGCATTAATGTTGACTTTAGATGGTACTGATAATAAATCCAGATTAGGTGCTAATGCTATATTAGGTGTTTCTTTAGCAATAGCAAGAGCAGCTGCTCAAGGATACCATATGCCATTATATAGATACTTAGGCGGAATTGAAGCGAGAGTTTTACCAACTCCTATGATGAATATTTTAAATGGTGGTGTTCATGCTGATAATGCGCTTGATTTTCAAGAGTTTATGATTTCTCCTGTTGGTGCAAAGACTTTTAAACAAGCAGTAAAAATAGGCGCAGAGGTATTCCATACCTTAAAAAATATTTTAAAAGAAAAAGGATTATGTACTTCAGTTGGCGACGAAGGTGGTTTTGCTCCTAATATTTCATCAAATGAAGAAGCTCTTGATTTAATATTAGAAGCTATTAAGCAAGCAGGGTATACAACTGAAGATGTAAAAATTTGTTTGGATGTTGCATCATCTGAATTTTTTGAAGATAAAAAATATAATCTTGCTGGCATGAATCACTCTTTTACGAGAGAAGAAATGGTAGATTATTTAGAATCTTTAGTAGATAAATATCCAATTATATCAATAGAAGATGGTGTTGCTGAAGATGATTGGAAAGGTTGGAAACTTTTAACTGAAAGATTAGGTTCTAAGTGTCAGTTAGTTGGTGATGATTTATTTGTAACTAATACAAAAAGAATTGCAGAAGGCATTGAAAAAAATGTTGCTAACTCTGTATTAATCAAATTAAATCAAATAGGAACTTTAACAGAAACAATGGCTGCAATAGATATGGCTAAAAAAGCAGGTTATACAACAATAATATCTCATCGTTCAGGAGAAACAGAAGATACTTTTATTGCAGATTTAGCTGTTGCAACAAATTGTGGATTAATTAAAACAGGTTCTCTTTCAAGAAGTGATAGATTAGCTAAATATAACGAACTTTTGAGAATAGAAGAAGAATTGGGAAATGCCGCAATTTATAATGGTATAAAATCATTTAGTTTTTATAATGAACGTGTTTGACATTAGAT
Organism: uncultured bacterium; assembly: GCA_949294335.1. Taxonomy (GTDB): domain Bacteria; phylum Cyanobacteriota; class Vampirovibrionia; order Gastranaerophilales; family Gastranaerophilaceae; genus UMGS1585. Next base: position 40,074 of record CASFGO010000022.1, read on the forward strand.
TTCTTTTATAATATTCTTAAATTGTGGGTTACTATGTGTAATCCAAATAGTGTTAGATAGGTTAATCGTCTTAGAAAACCTTAAATGGTTACGATTCCTCAAAAAGAAAGGATACTAAAATGTACGCAATAGTCGAAACTGGTGGCAAACAATATCAAGTAGAAGAAGGTCGTTACGTTGACGTTGAATTATTAGAAGGTCAAGCTGATTCTTCTGTTGTTTTTGATAAAGTTGTTATGATTGTAAATGGCAAAAAATCAAAAGTAGGTCAACCTTATGTAGCAAATGCTAAAGCAGAAGGTACAATTGTAAAACACGGTAAAGCTAAAAAAGTTATCGTTTACAAACAAAGACCTAAAAAAGGCTATAGACTAAAACGTGGTCATAGACAAGAGTTTACAAGAGTAATGATTAACAAAATCAGAACAACTGCTTCTAAAAAAGCTGCAGAAGCTGAATCTACAGAAGCATAAGGTATTAGGAAATAATTACAAAGGAGAATAAACAATGGCACATAAGAAAGGTATGGGATCTACCCGTAACGGTCGTGATTCGGAAGCTAAACGTTTAGGCGTTAAAAAATTCGGTGGTGAAATGGTTAAAGCTGGTAATATCATTGTTAGACAACGTGGTACAAAAGTTCACCCTGGTAACAATGTAGGTATCGGTTCAGATGATACATTATTCGCTTTGATTGATGGTCAAGTTAAATTTGAACCACACAGACGTGATAAAAAACAAGTTAGTGTTTACGCTGTGTAATCACAAATAAGTTTTAAAAGAAGAAGGACTTAAAAATATTAAGTCCTTCTTCTTTAGTACATATAGCCCGTAAATTTTCTTAATAAATATTGCAAAAATATATAAATAGTTTATAATATTAATGTATATATACTATCACTTTAATACCTAGGGATAAAATAATTGTTCTATTCAAAAGGATTGAATTATGAATTTTGTATGTTAAACACTGTAAACCCTTGCAGTGAGTGTATTTCACCTTTCGGGGGGGGGGGGTATAATAGCCTATTTATAAGGGTTTTAGGGTGTGGATGTATAATAGCTATTACTAAAATTGTAGCTATAATTAATGCTCAATTCACTAC
>CASFGO010000023.1 GCA_949294335.1 uncultured bacterium
AATTAATAAAATAAATTCTAAAATAGAATATTAAGTATATTTATTATAATAAATATTTACCCCTTGACTGATAGTTGCTATCAAGGACTAAAATTATAATATATAATAATTTTAGGATAAGAAAATATGGATTTAGAGAAATTTTTTGAATATATGAATAATCAAAGGATTGTGGATGAAAGTTCCAATCTATTTGATACATTTCATGAAATGGCTCAAGAAGCTATTAAAATTACTATGGAAATTAATAATAAATATCATACTCCCGAAGAAATAGTTGAATTATTTTCTGAGTTAACTGGTAAAAATGTAGATAAGTCATTTAGATTATTTCCTCCTTTTTATTCAGACTGTGGAAAAAATATTACAGTTGGGAAAAACGTATTTATTAATGCGTGTTGCAAATTTCAAGATCAAGGAGGTATTACAATTGGTGATAATTGCTATATTGGGCATAATGTAACTCTTGCAACTTTAAACCATGATATTAATCCAGGTAATAGAGCAACAATGATTCCTAAAAGAATAATTATTGGAAATAATGTATGGATTGGTTCTGATACAACAATTCTTCCTGGGATAATTATTGAAGATGGTGCAATAATTGGTGCAGGTTCAGTTGTTACAAAAAATATCTCTAAAAATACAATAGTTGCAGGAAATCCTGCTAAGGTTATAAAACAGATTTAATTAGGGTTAATTTATTGCTTTCAATAGGTTTATTGTCTTGATTTAATTTGGCTAGTGTAATATTTTTCTTGTTGTTGCCATGATAGTCACTACCACCTGTAATTAATAAATTATTTTCTTTGGCACACGATACAAGAAGTTCAATTTCTTCTTGATTATATCTTGAATAATAGCATTCTAAACCTTTGATACCACTTTCTATCATTGTTTTAAGTTTAGGTAAAAATTCTTCTTTCGATAAATGTTTTTCTCCTTCGCCTCCTAATGGATGAGCCCAAACAGGAATACCCCCTGCATTTTTTATTATTTGAATGACTTCATCTCCATCAAATCTTGAATTCCCTGTTTTACATCCATCCAAATATTTTTTCATAGCATCAAGGTTGTTATCAGATAGACCTCTATTTACTAAAATGTTTGCAAAATGTGTTTTTACAACGCTAGGTCTAGAATATAACCAATCTAATTCTTCTTTTGTTAGTTGAATATCCCAGACTTCTTTTAAATAAGCGATTCTTTTTTCTAGTTTATTTCGTCTTAGGATTTTCCCTTGTGCGATTATATCATTTAATTCTTTATTCTCAGGGTTAATATTATATCCAAGAATATGACATTTTATATCTTTGGTTTTACAAGTTAATTCAACCCCTTTTATGAATTGAATATTACTAGGCAGGTATTTTTCAATTTCTGCAAGACCTTCTATTGTGTCGTGGTCAGTTAACGCAAAAATGTTTATACCTGCATCTTGAATATTTTTGATTAATTCAGGGATTGTATCGCTTCCATCTGAAAAATTGCTATGTATATGTAAATCAGCTTTCATAATACTATTATTCTAATACAAACTTAGTAGTTTTTATATTAGAATAATAGAAAAGAAACAATAAGGTTTTACACTATGATTAATGATATGACAAAGGGAGGTCCTTTAAGCCTTATATTTTGGTTTTCTGTTCCTCTTTTAATTGGTAATATATTTCAGCAACTATATAATATTGCAGATATTGTAATTGTTGGAAGAACTATTGGTATTGATGCTCTAGCAGCTGTTGGGGCTATATCTCCAATATTCTTTTTTATTACCTTTATCATTGTAGGATTAACAAATGGTTTTGCTGTAATTACAGGGCAAAGATTTGGTGCAAAAGATGAAGAAGGAGTTAGGCGTTCAGTTACTGCATCTACTTTATTAAGTACAATTTTTACTTTAGTATTCTCATTATTTTTAATTATATTTATGCATCCTGTTTTAGCTTGGATGAATGTACCACAGAATATTTATAAAGATGCTTATGATTATATTTTTATTGTTGTTTTTGGTTTGGTAGTAGTAAATATTTATAATCTATTAGCAAGTGTCATAAGAGCATTAGGAGATAGTAAAACTCCTCTATATTTTCTAATTTTTGCTTCTTTATTAAATATTGTTCTCGCATTATTCTTTATTCTAAATTTACATATGGGGGTTCCGGGAACAGCAATTGCTGTAGTTATTTCTCAAGCAATATCAGCAATAATGTGTATTGGATATGTAAAAATAAAATTTCCTATTTTACATTTAAAAAAATCAGATTGGAAATTTACGGTTAAAGATAAAGATTTTATCTATGACCATTTAAAAATAGGATTTCCAATGGCATTACAATTTTCAATAATTGGTTTAGGGATATTAGTTATTCAAAGCGTATGTAATAGTTTTGGTTCTGATGTAATTGCTGCAATGACTGCGGCATTAAGAATTGAACAAATAGCAACAATGCCTATGATGTCATTTGGGGTTGCTGTTGCTGCATTTGTTGCTCAAAATTATGGAGCAAATAAATTTAAAAGAATTCATGAAGGAGTTCGAAAAACCTCTTTTGTATGTTTAATAATAAGTATTTGTATGGGGTTTATAATGCATTTCTGGGGTGTAGATATTGTAGCACTTTTCTTAGGAGCTAAAGATATTAATATTTTAAAAATTGCTAAAAATTATTTATTTATAAGTGCATTATTTTATTTCTTTTTAGGACAAATATTTATACATAGAAATGCTTTACAAGGGATGGGAGAACCTAAAATTCCTTTATGGGCAAGTATTATTGAATTATTTGTAAGATGTGGGATTGCAATATTCTTTGCGCCAATATATGGTTATTATAGTGTCTTTTATGCTGGTCCTGCTGCTTGGGTTGTAGGTGCTTCTATAATGGGATTTGGTTATTATACTAACTTATTTAAATTTATTAAAAAGGCTAAAATTAACAACAGAGAACAAAAGAAAATTCCTATTTAAATACTAAACCTAAATCCCATTTGTAATGCAATTCCATTTCTTCCTCCATTTCTTATCATAGCTTCTGCAAAACCTGTTAATCTTTCTCCCCAACGTTTTTGAATCCCTAGACCATATTGAACAAATGGTTTTACTGATAAATTTGGTAAAAATACATCATCGGCTTGGAATTTGGTTTTGTCAATAATATTCCAGTTCATTGATACTGAAACATAAGGTTGCCAAAAATTTTTAAGATTCCATATTAATTTAATTTGAGGCTCTATATGAATTGCATGTAGTGGCTCTGTATTCATTGCAACATTAGATGCTGTATGATAATTGAATGTATTAACAAATGAATATGATGTTAAGATACTTGGTTGAATAACAAAATGACGTTCTCTACTATAAAAATTAAACCCTGTTTTTTGGGCAATTCCAGCCATTAACATTGCAAATTCATCTTTTCCATAATTAGTATTAGCTTCTGCAACATTAGCTCCTACATTAGCAGTCCAAGCTGTGAAAAAATTCCCTTTATAAAAAACAGTGTCAGCACCTAATAAACCACCATTATTATAAATTCCGTTTCCTTGATAATATTGATGGGAACCATTGTAAGACACATAACCTCCGTATAAGTTATACCATTTATTTTTTAATTCTCGTAAGCCACTTTCACCTCCAATAAGGCTGCCATAACTAATATTTTGAACTTTAGGACCATTGTTTAATCCAACTGTTTCAAATGTTGAATATGGTTTAAACCATATTCCATTATTTTGTTCTGGCATTACAAGTGGTGATAGCGAAACTAAATTGTTTGCATTTGCAGATTTATTTCTTAATTCAAAACTTATCCTTTCTTCAGGTGGCATAATCATAACCATATCAAGATTAGAGAATACATTTTTATAGGTATCTAACATACATAAATAACCACCTAATTGAGTTGCAACAGATGAATTCAATATTGAAGGATTAAATCCATTTCTTCTAAAATCAAAATCACCATTTGATGAGTTATAACTAGCTTGATAATTATAAATAGGAGTATTAATAGTGCTTGTATTATATAAAATATAATCTTTTAATGTTGAATCAGCAAATGGAATTGTTATATATTCTCCTTGAGGAACTCCTTCAATTCCTAAATTAGGAACAAATAATTTTCCACTACCAGAAAAACTTGATGCAGATATTGTATCCATTGTATTAGTATTAAAGTTAACATCAGAGTAAATATTAGCTGTTCCTGATACATTTAAATTACCATAATTAACATTGTCAATAACACCATTTTGCATATTAAAGTTTATATTATTTGCAAAACTTGTATTTTGCACATTAAAATAACTACTATCAGCAAGTAAATTTATTGTACCATCATTTACATTTAGATTTCCTGTATAAGAATTATTTATACCACCTAAATTTAAAACTCCTGAACCGTTTTTATTAATAGTTCCAGTTCCTTTAATTCCACTTAGTATGTTTGTCGTGCCATTTGAATTAAAATCTATTACGCCAGAACTATTGTTATAAATATCATTTTGTTCTCCACTATAGCCATAATTATTTTCTAAAGTTGTATTTTCTATAATTAGTGTTCCCAGATTGTTAATTGCACCACCTTCTCCGAATTGAGCATTACTTGATATTTTATTATTTGATATTGTTGAATTTGATATTGTTAATGTTGAATTAACATAATTATAAATTGCACCACCATCGGCATATGTATCGCAATTTGCAGTATTATTATTAATATCAGAATTATTAATTGTTAAATTTCCAGTATTATATATTGCTCCTCCAAATACATAAGAATTATTACCTCCTGTTGCATTACTATTAGTTACTGTCGAATTATTAATAGTCATGTTTCCAATATTAAAAATTGATCCTCCATAAACAAATGTCCTATCTTCACCTTTTGCATAATTACCATCAAATAATGTATTATTAATATCTATTATTCCCTGATTATATAGAGCTCCTCCATAAGGAATTGCACTCCCATATGAATAATTATTTTTAAAAATAGAATTATTTATTGTCATATATTCATTTGTACTTTGATATCCGTTTGCAACTGCTCCTCCATAAGAAGAAGCTCCATTTGTATAATTATTTTCAAATATAGAATTATTAATATTTACTGTGCCTCCGTTAAGATTATAGACTGCGCCTCCTACACCAAAATTCAAACCATTTGAATCAACAAAATTATTATTAAATGAGGAACTTTGTATATTCATCTCTCCACCACTATTAAAAACAGCGCCTGCAAAGCTTGAATTAGTATAACGCTGACCTTTACAGTTTTTTATCTCTAATTGGTTAAATAGGCTTTCTTTATTTAAAATAAAACCACTAAATAAATTATTACCATCAAGAGAGTGATTGTTTCCTTGAAAACTTATATCTAAATTTAGAAAGTTATTATTTATTGATTCATATGAGTTTAAATTATTTATTACATTAATTGTATCTCCATTTATAGGTGAAGAGTTTATCAATTGCTCAAATGTTGCAACTTGAATTTCATTTGATTTTACTTTTAAATTTGAAATTGTAAATATAAATGCCAATAATATAATTTTAAATTTATTCATAAAATTATATTATTCTTTTAAAGAAAGACTTCTATTAATCTGGTGTACATTAATTTTATAACCAGTTTGACTATTTATTAATCTAAATATTTTTTTATTATGTGATATAAGGAGTTTTATAAAATGTTTAAAATATTAATTATAACAACAAATTATTCAGGTTCAGAAGATTCTGCGATAAAAGAAACAGGTGTTTGGTTAGAAGAATTTGCAGTTCCATATTTAGTTTTTAAAGATACAGGTTATAATATAACACTTGCAAGTCCTAAAGGAGGGTTATCTCCTATTGATATCCAAAGTCTTTCTTGTTCAAATCCGATAGAATGGGATATTTGTATTAAACTTTTAAGAAATACAACCCGTTTATCAGAAATAGACTATAAATCTTATGATGTTCTATTCCTTCCTGGTGGACATGGACCTATGTTTGATTTAGCTAATGATTTATTAATAAAAGAAGTTGTTGAATATTTTTATAATAAAAATAAAATAATTTCTGCTGTATGTCACGGCCCTGCAGGATTAATCCTAGCAAAAGATAAAAATGGAGAGTCTATATTAAAAGATAAAAAACTTACTTGTTTTACTAATAAAGAAGAAAAAATTGTTAGAAAATATGAAGATGTTCCATTTCTTTTAGAAAGTAAAATAAGAGCACTTGGAGCAAGATTTGAAGATGCAACCCCTTGGTCTGAGCATGTATGTGTAGATAAAAATATTATTACCGGACAGAATCCACAGTCTGCTCTACTTCTTGCAGAAGAGGTTGTAAAGGTTCTTTCTTCGTAAACTTAAGTTCAGATAAAATTACAGCTGTAATCATTAGTACACAACCAAGTGTTTCTTTTATTGTCATTGTTTCATGTAGAATCATTGCACCTCCAAGAACTGCAAAAACTGATTCTAAACAAAGAATTAAAGATGCAATTACAGGTGCAGTATATTTTTGTCCAAATATTTGCAAGGTATATGCAACTCCGCAAGTTAGGATACCTGCATATAATATTGGGGTTTTACAAGCAATAATACTTGACCAATTTGGAGTTTCATATAAGAACATCAATGGCAAAGATAGAAGTCCAACAACGAAAAATTGAACACATGATGTTTTTACAGCATTAACTTTATCTGAAAAATAGTTTACTACAAGAATATGAACACCATAGAAAAACGCAGCGATTAGTAAAAGTATATCATAATAGCTAAAACCACCTATATCTTCTTTAAAACATAATAAATATAAACCTATCACAGCAAGCCCTACACTAATTTTTACATTATTAGATAATTTTTGACCTAAAAACAACATAGATATTAATGGTACATATATAATATAAAGTGCTGTTATAAATCCTGCTTTTCCAGCAGGTGAAAATAACATACAATATTGTTGAATTGACATTGCAATAAATAAAGCCAAACCACAAAGAATTCCTGCTTTTGCAAGCATTACATGTTGTTGGTGCCTTACTTCTCTAGTTCTTGTATCTTCCTGTATTAGTTTTACAATAGATATAACAGGTAATAAGCTAAAACCTCCAATAATACTTCTGACGGCATTAAATGTGAATGGTCCAACATAATCCATGCCTGCTCTTTGAGCAACAAATGAAAGCCCCCAAATTAAAGCAGTTAAAAATAGTGCGATATTGGCAAAAATTTTCTTTTTCATAATAAGTATTATATATTAAATACCTAAAAATTGACAGAATAATTGGAATATGCTATTGTCATATTTATGAAAAATATTTACATATTTAGCTTAATGTTATTTTATTTATGTTTTTATAATGTTTCGTCAGTTTATAGTATGCCAATTGGAAATATTTCATCCTCTGGTAAGCAAGTAAGGAATCCAGAATATTCACAAGTTACAGTTTTAAAACATTATAAACCTTATGTTGTTACTATAACAAATAACAATTCAAAACCAATATTATTATCTTCTAATACAGAAATATTCTTTTCTGATGGAAAAGATGAAGTAAAATCTTTATCTAGGCGCGATATATATAGAAAAACAAGAAAAAGAGATATGGGGAGATATTATAGTTTTGCTATACCTGGAGCAATTATTTCAGGTGCAATTACTGGTTTCACATTCTTTTTAGGAGCTCCAGTAGCAGCAGCTATATATGTAGGAATGTCTCTTCCAACAGATAAAGCTGTTAGAAATAATGTTAAAATTTCTCAAAATTTATTTAAAAACATGGATTTGCCAATAAGACTTGAACCAAATAAATCTTATAATATTCTTTTCTATGTTGATAAAAATTATAATTTGAAAAATATTAAAATAACAAATGTGTCATTTGATTTAAAAAATATGTATAGTATTAATATTCCAATTATCAATGAGGCTAAATTATGAAGAATTTATTTTTTACAATAACACTTCTATTTATAATGATATCAGTTTGTGGTTGTAACAAATATATTGTTTCTACAACACCTGAAAATATATATTATGGAGCCTTTAATCGTAGAGATATGATACATGCTGATGTAAAAGTATATAAATTAAATTCTAATCAAGAATGCGATGGTTTGGTAGTTTTAAATGCTCCTTCTAGGAGTATAACTTTAAAGAATGATAGAGTAGATGCTGTTATGAAATTAGCTTGCAATGATGGTACTTTATTAGACCTTGATTGGGAGTTAAGAAAAGGTAGTTTTAGTAGTGGTAGTGGTGTTGGTATTGACCAATTCAATAATAAATATGAATTTAAGACTGTATCTAAAGATGTTTATAAAAAAATTGCAGAAAAAAATAAAATAACTTTTCCAAATGATAAAAATAAATCTTATTTAAAATATTAAAACCAACCATCACAAATTGTATTACAATGTTTGCATTTGTTTCCTATTAAATTATTTTCGATTATTTGGAAACCATCTCGTTTTATTATAGGCCATTGACAATTACTGCAATATGTACTGGAACTATTAATATCTCTTATATTCCCTGTATAAACATATTTTAAGCCTATATTTTGGGCAATATTATAAGCTCGCATTAGGGTTTCAATTTTAGTTGAAGGAGTTTCCAACATTTTATAGCGAGGAGTAAAAGCACTAAAATGTAGAGGAATAATATCTCCTAAATTTTCATGTATCCATTTACATTCATATTCTATTTCTTCATTAGAAGAATTTTCTCCTTCTATTAATAGAGTTGTTAATTCTAACCAACAATTTGTACTATTGCTTACATATTTAATTACATCAAGTATTGGCTCTATTTGGGCACGACAATTTTTTTTATAAAAATAATTATTAAATGCTTTTAAATCAATATTTGCAGCATCCATATAGCTAAAGAATTCCTTTGCTGGATCTATATTCATAAACCCTGATGTTACTGCAATTGTTTTTATTCCATATTTTCTTGCAAGTTTCGCTGTATCTATAGCATATTCAAAAAATACAATTGGATCATTATAAGTAAAAGCTATGCTTTTACAATTATATTTTATTGCGTATTCTATTATTTCTTCTGGTGATACTTTGTATAAATTATTATAATTTATGGGTACTTTTGTAATATGTGCATTTTGACAAAATTGACATCCCATATTGCAACCATTTGTTCCAAAAGATAAAACATTACTATTTGGATAAAAATGATATAGGGGTTTCTTTTCTACAGGATCTATTGCCATGCCTGTATTGTATCCATATGTTTCTAAGATTATATCCCCGTTAATATTTTTTCTTACTTTGCAGAAACCTTCTTGTCCTTCTTTTAACTTGCAATTTCTAGGACAGATGGTGCATTGAGTAACTTTATCATTTAAGATGTTTTGATATTTCATAAAATGTATTATAATGCTTTTATGGATAAAATTAAATCACCAAGTGTAGCAGGAACTTTTTATCCTGCAGATAAAGAAGAATTAAATAGTTTAATAAAGAATTTTAAACAAAATTCAAAAATAGAATGTAAATACTCATCAAGAGCTGTAATTGTTCCTCATGCCGGTTTAGTTTATTCAGGACAATTAGCTTTTGATACTTTAAGTGTTTTAGATAAAAATATAAAGACTCTATTTATATTTGCACCGACTCATAGGGTAGGATTTTCTGGTTTGTGTATATCTTCATATAATGAGTGGGAAACACCATTAGGTAATGTAGAAATTAATCAAGAAATTAATCAAGAATTAAATGAAAACTTTTTCCTTGATTATTTTGATGAAGCTTTTGCAGAAGAACATTCTGTTGAAATTCAATTGCCTTTAATTCAATCAATATTTAATAATATTACTATTGTTCCAATATTAGTAGGGCAGGCTGATATTAATTCTGTGTTAGAAATAATTATGAATTATTGGAATAATGAAGATATTGGATTTGTTATATCTTCTGATTTGAGTCATTTTCTTGAAGATAAAGATGCAAGAAAAATTGATTTAATGACAGCAGAAATGATTGAAACAGGAGATATTTCTCAATTTTCATATAAGCAGGCATGTGGTGCTGTGGGGATTTGTGCGTTAACTGCTTTTGCATCTAGTCAAAAATATTCATTAATTCGAAATGGACTAATTAATTCATCAAATGCAACAGGTGATAAATCCCGTGTTGTTGGTTATGGCGGTTGGTTCTTATATGAAGGTGAAGTTAATGAATATTTAAAAAAATATTATTCAGAAGAAATAAAATCTTTGTGTCATGAAGCAATAATGTCTAAATTGGAAGATAGAAATATTAATAATATAGATTTGCCAAGTGTATTTGATGAAAAGATGGCAAGTTTTGTAACTTTAGAGAAACAAAATAATCTAAGAGGTTGCATAGGTTCAATTATAGCTCATCAAACACTAAGAGAGGATTTAATACATAATGCAAGAGCTGCAGCTTTTAATGATCCAAGGTTTAATCCATTAGATAAGAATGAAATTGAAGATTTATCAATTGCTGTATCTTTATTATCAGCTCCTTCAAAAATGAATTTTAAAGATGAAGATGATTTATTAAGTCAAATAGTTCCTTTTAAGGATGGGATTATTATAAAAGATAAAGGGTATCAGGCCGTATATTTACCATCTGTTTGGGAGCAACTGCCTGATAAACAACAGTTTTTAAATTCATTAAAGCTAAAAGCTGGCATGAGTGCAGATTATTTTTCAGATACATTTGAAGCTTATAGATTTTATAGTAAGTACATTACATAATTAAATTGCAATTTGTGTTCCGACGATAATTCTGTGGCTATCAGCGGCATTTTCGTTTTGACAGAATACATAATTTAAGATAAGTTTCCAAGCTTGTCCTTTAATGTAATAGTTGATACCAGCAGTATATTCTCTTTTATTGTTTCCTGCAATATTTTTATCAGGATCAAATTCATCATACCTAGCAAGTAATTCCCATTTTTTAGTTAAGTGGTATCCAACTGTTGCACACCAACCTTGTCTTTGTTTTGATGTTAAACCATCTCCACCATTTGAACCATTAGAATCTGCAAATTCTAATCTAGTCCAGAATTTTTTATATTCATATCCAAAATACGCACTAGATACAAAATAATCTTGACCGTTTCTATCTCCTGCAATTACACCTCCGCCAATTCTCATTTTCCCCCAGCGACCATCAGTTAGACCTAGTGGTTTGAAGTTTAATAAACCATTAAATTCTACCCCAGGGAAAAATTCTGAAAAGAATGTATCAGAACTATAACCGCCTAAATCATAATCAACTAAAGCATAATTACCTTTTAATCTGACCCCAAATTTTCTTATGTTTCCTAAGTTTCTAGCAATTTGTGAACGATTTACGAATGGTAAAGTATAAGGTGATTGAGTTGCTTCAATCCCACCACCAACACGGGAATTACCAAATAAAATTACGTTATTAGGAATTCTATGGCTTTCAATATATAAATCCTGAATAAATTGTTGCATAAAGCCTCTATTATGTTGAGGGGTTGGATCAAACATTATTCTAAAATTTTCTTTTTCAGACTTAAATTTACCGTCGATTAAGACATTTATTAATCCAACATTAAATTTATCATTTCCACCACCATTTTCAGGAATAGTAACAGCATTATTCATTTGGATGACACCCCAAGTGTGAATACTGTCTATTGGACCTCGTTCAAAATGTTTTGTCAGTGGTTCTTTTAATAAACATGCCGGTTCGTTAGTATTTTCTATTTGCAAATTATAAACATCGTGAGCAGTTCTTGCAAGTTCATCATAAACATGCAAATGTTTATGAACCGTTTCAGGATTAAAATCAGGAGAATTTATATCAACAACACGGTCTTGATTTGCTCCACTTTGTAATTTTATTGTTGCATCCAGATTATCTTTGTTAACTTGTGCTACAACATTAGGAATAAAACTATTTGTATCAAGCTTAATTTCATCAGCAGCAAATACTGATGATGAAGTTATTAATAATATCCCAACTATAAATAAAATCTTTTTCACGGCTAATGTTCTCTTAAAATAGGGGGATATAAAATCCCCCCATGAATACATAATTAATCTTCTTTATGGTCATCTCTTAAATATGCAGTCCAGAATAAAAGAACTACAAATACAATCGCACCAACTAAGTTTCCTAAAGTAACAGGAATTAAGTTATTAATAAAGCATGATTTTAATGTTAATGCAGATAACTGTTCAGGTGAATAACCTGATGCAGCAACTATAGCAGGTGTGTGTTTAAGAAATAAGCCATTAGTTAAGAAATACATATTTGCAATACTGTGTTCATAACCAGAAGCAACGAATGTCATGATTGGGAAGAAAATAGCAAATATTTTACCAATTACGTGTCTAGATGATGAAGCCATCCAAATAGCTAAGCATACTAACCAGTTACATAGAATCCCTCTTGTAAATGCTTCAACAAATGGTAAAGTTGCCTTTGTATATGCTGTAGTTAAACCTAAAACTCCTAATGCTTCGTGAGAATTGTGTGAACATCCAGAGAAATAAATTAAAGTTGCTAAGATAACTGAACCAACAAAGTTTCCTACATATACAATAGACCAGTTTCTTAATAACTTCCAGATACTAACTTTCTTTTCTATTACAGCAAATGTCATCATAACATTACCTGTAAATAATTCAGCACCAGTCAAAACAACCATCATCAAACCTGTTGCGAAAGTCATAGCACCAACAAGTTTTGCAATCCCCCAACTGATAGCTTCTGTTCCTGTCATTACATTTAATGAAACTTGTGCCCCAAAAGCAATAAATGCACCAGCTGCGATTGCTAATACGAATGCTTTTGATTTTCTGAATCCTGCCTTCATAGGCATTACACTGTCAGCCAATTCATGTGCAACTCCATTAGGAGTTATACAATCTTTGGTATCTAAATTTTGTTCTGTCATTTTTTTATCTCCTTTTCTAAAATTAATTTGTATACAAACAACTAATCCGAGTTATTAATAACTCGGTTTATACTGGGCCTATAATGCTCGGTACAATACTCTTTAATTGTCCTAAATAAAAAGAACCACAATCTGGTCCGTTTGTTATTTTATTCCTTCAAGTTTTATTTGCAAGTCATATTTTTATTAAAATTAAATTAAATTTTTCGAATACTTGACTTTATTTTTTGTTAGATTTAAAACAGAACTTGTAAAGAGTTTTTAGCCGAAATTTTAACATCTTTGAGGTGTTATTTTGACAGGAACGATTTGATTCTAGATTTAATTTTGGATGGAAGATATAAAAATGAACAGTTATTTTATTGGAATAATTACTTTTTTGTTGAGCGGTTTTGTTGCTCTATTGTTTTCAAATAAAAATGTTAAAATTATGGTTGTCTCATTAATAAGCATGATTGCATCAGTATTAACTTTAATACCTGCAATTAATGTTCTAGTTAGTGGACAAAATTTGTTACAAACATTGAAATTTAATCCTTTATTAGGCGATGTTAATTTTGTGATAGATCCATTATCAGCATTCTTTATTATAGTAATTTCTGTTATGAGTATAATGGGAGTTATTTATTCCAAAGGATATTTAAAACCTTATATTCAAAAAGGTAAAAATATAAATGCTCATTTAGTATTTTTACCAATGTTAATAGCATCAATGCTAGCTGTTGTAACATGCCAGAATGCATTGATGTTTTTAATATGTTGGGAAATCATGTCATTAAGTTCATTCTTCTTAGTAATATTTGAACATGAAAAGAAAGAAGTTATAAAAGCAGGTATTAAATACTTAGTATTTATGCATTTATCTGTATTATTTATAATTATAGCATTTGCAATTGCTTCAATTTCATCAGGCAGCTTAGATTTTTCAACATTTGCATACGTTTTACAACATAATAAGCACTTGGCTAATTTAGTGTTTATATTAGCATTTATAGGTTTTGGAACTAAAGCAGGTTTTGTACCTATGCATAACTGGTTACCAGAAGCACACCCTGCAGCTCCAAGTTATGTAAGTGCAATTATGTCAGGAGTTATGATAAAAACAGGTATATATGGAATTTTAAGAGTTTTATCATTAGTTCATAAACCATCAATATTTATTTCATATTTTGTTTTAACAATCGCATTGATTACTGCAATCTATGGAGTTTTATATGCTATAACTCAACAAGATTTGAAAAAACTTTTAGCATATTCATCAATAGAAAATATTGGTATTATAGGAATTGGTATTGGTGTTGGAATGTTAGGATTAGCATATAATCATCCTATTGTATCAGTTCTTGGTTTTGCAGGTGGGATTTTACATATTTTAAACCATTCTATATTCAAAGAGCTATTATTCTTATCAGCAGGTAGTGTATATGTTAAAACACATACAAGAAATATTGAATCATTAGGTGGTTTAATCAAATCAATGCCTAAAACAGCGATATTATGTTTGATAGCGTCTGTTGCAATTTGTGGATTACCACCATTCAATGGTTTTATAAGTGAATTTTTAGTATATTTCGGAATGTTTAATGGCTTGTCAATTCATAACTTCTTTGCAATGGTAACATTCTTATTTGCAATATCAGGCTTAGCTCTTGTTGGAACAATGGCAATATTATGTTTCTCAAAAATGTTTAGTATTACTTTTTTAGGGTTGCCTAGAAGTGAAGTGGCAGAAAATGTTAAAGACGATTCAAGTAAATCAATGCTTATTCCAATGGGGATTCTTGCGATATTGATTCTTGCAATAGGTTTATTCCCTCAATTTGTTTTTGAATTCGTATTAAAACCTGTAAGTATAATTTTAGGTAATATAAATATTAGTTTGGCAGAACCGGTTTCTATAATGCAAACAATTTCTCATTATGCATTTGGTTTTGTTGGTTTTGTTGCTCTTATGATTGGGCTTAAGTTATTCTTGACAAAAGGTAAAATCGATTTACATGAAACTTGGGGATGTGGTTATGATAGAGGTAATAATCATGTTCAATATACCGCATCATCATATGTAAGTCCTTTCCTTTCTATGTTAAAGCCTTTATTTAAGAAAGTATTTGATATAGAAAAACCAAGAAAATTATTCCCTAAAAGTGCACACTTTAGTTTACATATAGATGATATAGAAGAAGCTTATGTAATTGAACCAATTTTGAAAAGTGATGAATGGTTCTTATCAAAATTTGAAGGATTACAAAGTGGTAATATTCAATCATATATTAAATATGGATTGTTATTCTTAGTATTGGTTATAATTGGAAGTTTATTGATAGGATAAAAAAATGATAGTAAAATTTTTAAATATAATAATTCTTTTATTTATGCCTTTTATCATGATGGGGTTAATTAAAAAGACCAAAACTTTTTGGGCAGGTAAAAAAGGTCCATCAGTATTTCAACCTTTATATGATTTTATAAGGCTATTAAAGAAGGAATTTGTTATAAGTAAAACTACTTCAGTTGTATTTAGAATAGCACCTGTTATAAATTTTTCAGCAATATTATTTGCCGCAATGTTTGTTCCGTTAGCTTATGGTTCAGCATTAATTAATGTATCAGCAGGTTTGATAATATTTGCTTATACATTAAGTTTAGGTAAATTTATGTCATTATTATCAGCTATGGATACAGGTAGTAGTTTTGAAGGAATGGGAACATCAAGGGAAGCATGTTTTACAACCATTGTTGAACCTGCATTTTTCATCACAATAGCATCAATAATGGCACTAAGTGGAAATTATACTTTTGATAGTTTATCAATGTTATTGTCAAATGCAGGAACATATGGCGTTTTGATAACTCTATTTGCTTCAGTAATATTATTTATAATGATTTTAGTAGAAGCATCAAGAGTACCTGTTGATGATCCAGCAACTCACTTAGAATTAACAATGATTCACGAAGTTATGATATTAGATAATTCCGGATTGGATTTAGCATTATTTAGTTGGGCTAATTCAATTAAGATGTTACTAATATCTTCTTTAATTGCAAATATGTTAATTCCTACAAGTTTATCTGAGTGGGTGTCAATTCTATTATATCTACTTGTAATGGTATTAGTTTCATTATTGATAGGTACAATAGAATCAGGAATGGCAAGAATAAGAATGTCACATGTTTTTGAATTTATATTTATTATGAGTTCATTAGCATTAGTTGTGTTATCTCTTATTGTTGCAAGGATGTTTGGGGGTTAGATAATGGTAAACGGATTTATAATTTTATTCGGACTTACAATGTTATATTTAGCCGCAACTAGCAGAATAATTGCTCATATTAGGTTATTAATTGTTCAGGGTGTATTATTATTTTTAATTTGCTGTTGTGGTGCAGAACACATGAATTTATTAAATTTTGCATTCTTAACAGTTGAAACTTTAATTTTTAAATCAATTGTTATTCCTGCATTTTTATATAAAGTTTTAAAGAAAACACATTCTAATAGAGATGTTGCTGCAAATATTCCTCATTTTTATTGTTTATTTATAGCTAGCATAATTCTTTTAGTTGGATTTTTAATTTCAAATTATTATGTTTCATCTATGAAATTAATATCTCCAATATTCTTTGGAGTTTCAGTTGCAACAATAGTTATCAGTTTATGGTTAATAACTATTAAACATAAAATTATCTCAAATGTAATTGAATTTATAACAATGGAAAATGGGATATTTTTATTATCATTATCTGTTGCAAAAGAAATGCCTATGTTAGTTAATATGGGTGTTCTTCTTGATGTATTTATTGCTGTTTATATTTTAGGATTATTTGTTAATGCAATAAATAAAGAATTTAAGGATTTAGAAGTATCTAATTTATCAGATTTAAAGGACTATGAGTACAATGATTAATACAATTTTATTATTTCCAATAATTGCTTGTTTATTAATGTTTATAATAAGAAATAAAACATTTGATTGTTTTATGGTTAATGCTTATGCAATTGTTCATTCTGTAATTACTACATTATTAGCATTGAATATTGGAAGAGAAACAAGTCAACCATATTTTGCTGTTGATAATACTAATCTGATATTTCTAATAGTTTTATCTTTAGTATTTTTAATGGTAGCTTTTTATAATAATGGTTATGTTAAAACATTTGAATACCCTGATAGAAGAATTAGGAATTATTCAATGATGATTTTAATATTTGTTCTCGCTATGACTGGAACAATTTTAAGTACTGATTTAGGAATTGCTTGGGTACTAGTTGAAGCAACAACTTTATCAAGTGCTTATCTTATTTACTTTAATAAAACAAAACATGCAATTGAAGCTGCTTGGAAATATGTGTTTATATGTTCAATCGGTATTGCGTTAGCATTTGTTGGTATTATTTTATTAAACATATCAACAGGAAGTGTAAATACTTTAAACTTTGCTCACTTATATAGATGTGCTTCATCATTTGATCATAATTGGTTAACATTAGCATTTGTGTTTATGTTATTTGGTTTTGGGGCTAAGATGGGACTTGCGCCAATACATTTTTGGTTACCGGACGCCCACTCAGAAGCACCTTCTCCTATATCAGCATTGTTGTCTGCAACATTATTGAACTCTGCTTTCTTAGTAATAGTTAGAGTTTTTAAAATAATGACATTAGCAGATTGTACAGGTTATGCAAGATTTATGTTATTTATAATGGGATTTATCTCTTTATTTGTAACAGCTGTTTTTGTTTATCATATAAGAAATTATAAAAGAATGTTAGCATATTCATCTATTGAAAATATGGGGATTTTAGCTATAGGAACTGCATTAGGAGGTTTTGCATATTATGCTGTAATCTTACATTTAATTGGGCATTCTCTAGCTAAGGCTTCTTTCTTCCTAACATCAGGGAATGTTTTGGAATTATATGGAACAAAAAGAATTAAATCTGTAAGTGGATTAATGAAAGCTGATGGTAAGACTGCTTGGTTATGGATTTTATCATTTTTAGCAATATGTGCTTTCCCTACCTCAGTTTTATTTATAAGTGAATTTATTATGATTAAAACAATGATTCTTCAAGGTCATTATTTATTATGCGTACTTTTCGTGTTGCTATTAACAATTGTTCTTTATGGTATTGGAAAAGTTGTTCTTAAAATGGCTTTTGGAGATTTAAGTTCTGATAAAGAAA
This sequence comes from uncultured bacterium, assembly GCA_949294335.1. Classification (GTDB taxonomy): domain Bacteria; phylum Cyanobacteriota; class Vampirovibrionia; order Gastranaerophilales; family Gastranaerophilaceae; genus UMGS1585. The sequence goes on from CASFGO010000023.1 coordinate 18,114, forward strand.
AATTGGTTAACGAAAATAAATCAAAAGTTTCAAGAATAATGTATATACCACAATTTATTATGCTAATAATTGTATTTACATTAGGAGTTTATATTCCACCATTTTTGAATAACATAATAAAATGTGCGATAGCAGGTTTTTAATACAAGGATAATATTATGACAAATTGGTTAATTACAAAAAATAATTCAAAAGTTAATTTATTAGATATTCCAACTCTAGAAATGTCTCAATTAAGAAGTGAAATTATTTCACAAGAAAAAAGACCTGTTGGTTTCTTTGGCAAAGATTGGGGTTTTGGAACGACAAGATTATTTGTAATATTGGCAGATGATGATAACGGTGAGTTATTGATATCATCAGCAATGTTTTCTGCAGAACAAAAGAGTTATGAATCTTTAACTCAAGATGTTCCTTCTTTTCATATTTTTGAACGTGAATTTTATGAACAATTTGGTATAGAGCCGTTAAATCATCCTTGGTTAAAGCCTGTAAGACAAAATCAAGATAAGTATGAATTTTTTGAAATGAAAGGTGATGAAGTTCACCAAGTTGCAGTTGGTCCAATTCACGCAGGTGTAATAGAACCTGGTCATTTTAGATTTATGTGTAATGGTGAAACTGTTTATCACTTAGAAATAATGCTAGGTTATCAACATAGAGGTGTTGAAGATATGATGGTGAAACAACCATCTAACCAATTAGCAGAATCAATTTGTGGTGATAGTGTAATTGCCTATAATACGGTTTATTCTCAAATAATGGAATTATTGAAAGATATAGAAATTTCTCCAAAAGCACAGTTAATAAGAAAAGCTGCCTTAGAAATGGAACGTGCGGCTATTCAAATTGGTGATATGGGTGCTGTTGCAGGTGATATTGCTTATGCAATGGGCTCTGCTGTTTTTGGTGTAACAAGAACTTTAGTTATTAATACAATGCTTGAATGGTCTGGAAGCCGTTTTGGCCGAGGTTTAATTAATGTTGGCGGTGTAAATTTTGATATATCTGAAGATGAAATTAAATTAACATTAAAGACACTTGATAAAGTTGCAAAAGATGTTGATAGAATGGCAAAAACAATGCTTAAAAATTCTTCTGTAATGTCAAGATTGGAAAAAACAGGTACCGTAAGCTTAGAAAAAGCAAAAGAAATCGGACTTGTTGGAATGGCTGCAAAAACATCAGGTATTCCATTAGACACAAGATTTGACTATCCTGACAAATGGATGAAGGAATTAAACTTTGAAAAGAAACCATTTAAAGGTGTTGGAGATGTTAATTCAAGATTTAAATTAAGATATAAAGAAGTAAAAGAATCTTTATCAATGGTTAGAAAAATTTTAGCGAAACTAAAAGATTATGAAAAAGAACCTGTACTAGTTAATTCAAATAAAGAATTATCAAAAGACTCTTTAGCAATATCTATAGTAGAAGGTTGGAGAGGTGAAGTAGTTCATATTGCGATGACTGATGGTAATGGGAATTTATCAAGATATAAGATAAAAGATCCATCATTTAATAATTGGTATGGTTTAGCACTAGCAGTTAGAAATAATGGAATTTCAGATTTCCCATTATGTAATAAGAGTTTCAATTTGTCATACTCAGGAAATGATTTATAAGGAATAATATATTATGTTTGATACATTAAAATCAAGAATTTATCAAGGAAATCAATTTATACCGGATATTCCTAATGCACCAATGAGAAAACAATTTAGAGGATTACCTTCATTATGCAATGGTAAATGTACTAATTGCAATAAATGTTTAGATGTATGTCCAACTGGTGCATTAAAATTAAATCCATTATCAATAGATATGGGGAAATGTACTTTTTGTGGTGCTTGTAAAAATATATGTGAAGCTCAAGCAATTGATTTTACTAATTATTATAAATTAGCATCAACTAATAGAGATAAATTAATTATTACAGAAGGAATGACTCCTGAAGAATATGAAAAGATTGCAGTAGAAGTAAGAAAAGAAATTACATCAATATTTTCTCGTTCTTTAAAATTAAGACAAGTTTCAGCTGGTGGTTGTAATGGTTGTGAAATGGAATTAAATGCTTGTTCTAATGCAAATTTTGATATGGGAAGATTTGGTATTGATTTTGTTGCATCGCCTCGTCATGCAGATGGTATTGTAATAACAGGTCCAATATCTAAAAATATGGCTTATGCTTTAGAAGATTGTTATAAGTCAGTACCTAATCCCAAAATTGTTATATTGTGTGGAACCTGTGCAATATCAGGTGGAGTATTCCAAAATAGTACAGAGTTAAATAGAGAATTTTTAGAAAAATATCCTATAGATTTGTATATTCCGGGATGCCCTGTTCATCCATTAACATTTATAAATTCAGTATTATCATTTATTCGAGAAAAAAAATAAGGTCATTAAGACCTTATTTTTTTATATTATAAATTTATTAATTTAATTAATCACTTTCAACAACAACGTTAGCAATTAAATCTCCGTAGCTGTTAACGTGTCCGTCAGTTTCTTCAATGATATATCTTAATTCAGGTTTATTTTCGATGCATTTTTCAGCTTTTTCTAAAGCTGCATCAAAATCTCTAAAATCTCCCATTGCTGTTTTAGAAAAATCAGGTTTTTCTCTTTCTACTGTATAAACGTGATACATAAAATCACTCCTTTCTTTTTCTTTTATAATAGCATAAAAGAATTAAATCCATTCAGGATAATAATAAAGTTTTATTTTCTTTTTTGTATTTAATTTTGCATGTCCTCCAAAAATAAAATTAGTTAAAGAGCCTGTTGGAGGAAGTATTGTTAATGCCCATTTAAGAGGGTATACCCATAAACTCCTGTCTTGTCCTATTATTTCATAGTAGTATGTTACTTTATCTGGATTAATGTTAGGAATATCAAAATTACCAATAATTATACTTGCCGGGATACCATTCATCCCGCTTGGAATAGTTGTTTCTATTTTTCCTGTAAGTATCGTTCCTTTTGCAATATGAATATCTCCTTGGTATATTACATCTTCACAAACTTTAAATGAGATAATATTACCTTCTGATATATTTTCTTCTGATGTTATTTTTTCAGTAGCTGTGATAATTAATGGAATTTTTTCTGTTGATTCGTAATTATAAATTGTATGTGTTTGTGGCTTCTTAAATTCTTTATTTGATAGTGTTTGCATTACAAAATCATCTTGCATTGCAAGTGAAAAGTTTTGTGTAATTAAAAATAGTATTAATATGTAAAATAATTTATTCATATTTTAATTTTTTTATAGATCCTGTTTTTATTTTTTCTTCTAAAAGCTTTCTATTATATATAGAAGTTAATAAAAAATTCTGATAGTATTTATTATTGATGTATTCATTGTTTGCTAGGAAATATGGATATTTAGTATAAATATATTCATATATTATGGCTAATCTTTTTGATGCTAAATTCTTATTTGATAATAAATCGTGTCTTTTTTGTGGGGCTGTTTTATTTATATAAATAATTAATGCTATCGGATTGTAGCCTGCTCTTACCATATAATCAACTGCGCATTTATCAGCAACTATTTCAAATTTTTTAGGAGAAACTTTAATTTGAAGAGCTGTTAATGTCCCACCCCATATTCCATCAAATGATTTTGATGCAGTAACAATACCTCTTGCAAGTCCAGCTGCTAGTTCATTGTCATCATCAATACTTTTATATATGTTTTTATAGATTATTACCTGTCCGGATTCTAGCATTGTATCCATATCAAGGATATTTTGTTTTTCTTCTTGGCTATATACAAATATTATCCTGTTTTCGATTTTATTAGCATTTAGAATATTTGTTCCAACATTATCTATTCTATTTTGAATGTCGTGTAATTCTTCTGAATAGGATACCAATGGTGAAATTATAATAAATAATAAAGTTAAAATAATCTTTTTCATATCTCTTCCCCGTTATTTTTTAGGCTTAGTTAAATCAAAACTCATTTTTATTAAACTGTCAAGCAAATCTTTTGAAATATTATTAACTTCAATAGTATTCCAATGAGTTTTATTCATATGCCATGCCGGATAAATTGATTTATATTCTTCTCTTAAGAATACTGAATCAATAGGATTGCATTTTAAATTTATGCATAATTTATTATTCAAGTGGAAAATTAAACCAAACCATTTGTTATTAGTTTTATGCCTTAAAACAATATGTTCTTCTCCAAAAGGATAAGAATCAATTGCATCATCAAAATTAAGACAAAGTTTAATTAGTTCCTTCTTGTTCATTAGGTACAATATCTTTTTTCATAGGTCTATCTGTTGGTATAACTTGACTATCATATTTAACACCTTTTACAGGAGTTATACTATTTTGAAGAATAAACCCATGGTTCTCAAGTTTTTGCGAATTGTTTTCTAACATTTCTTTGCTTGGAACTTCTAAATTAATATTTTTTTCAATTGGATTTTCTTCATCAGGAACAAGCTTAATTTCATCTGCAAAAACTAAGCTAATTGTACATATCATAATTAATAATAGACTAATATACTTTTTCATATCTGTATGTATTATAATATACTTGTACTAATTTTAAAAGAGGGGTAAAATCATGAAAATTGCAGTTGCTTATGAAGAAGGGAATGTATTTCAACACTTTGGACATACAGAACAATTCAAAGTTTATATTGTTGAAAATAATGAAATACAAGATACTTTAATTGTCGAATCAAATGGAAGTGGACACTCAGCATTAGCAGAATTATTAAACAATGATAATATTGATGTTCTAATTTGTGGAGGTATAGGCGGTTGTGCAGTATCTGCTTTATCTGAATTTGGCATTGATTTATATGCAGGTGTGCAAGGTTCTGCAGATGAAGCTGTTAATAAATTCTTAAACGGAGAATTACCAAAAGTAACAGAAGCTAATTGTTCACATCACCACGGAGAAGGTCATCATGGTGAACATCATAGCTGTGGACACTGTCATTAATAAAATATAATCTTAAACAAATAAAAAGAGCTGATTTTTCAATCAGCTCTTTTCTTTGTATGAAAGTTAAAAAGTGTAAGCGAATTACATCATACCGCCCATACCACCCATGCCAGCCATAGCAGCAGACATATCTGGAGTAGATTTTTCTTCTGGGACATCAATTACAGCAGCTTCTGTTGTTAGTAACATAGAAGCAACAGATGCAGCATTTTCTAATGCAGAACGAGTAACTTTTGCAGGGTCAACAATACCAGCTTCAAACATATCAACATATCTGTAAAGTAAAGCATCATAACCGTAAGCATCTTTACTAGCTCTAACATTGTCAACAACAACATCTGATTTAGCACCTGCGTTGTAAGCAATAGCTCTTAATGGAGCATCTAAAGCCGCCATTAAAATTTTATATCCACTTTTTTCATCATCTGAATCAAAGTTGAAAGAGTTTAGTTTGTTTTCAAGTTCTTGTTGAACTCTAACTAACATAACTCCACCACCAGGAACGATTCCTTCTTCGTTAGCAGCTCTAGTAGCGTTAAGAGCATCTTCAATTCTAAGTTTTCTTTCTTTTAATTCAACTTCAGTTGCTGCACCAACTTCAATAACAGCAACACCACCTGATAATTTAGCCATTCTTTCTTGAAGTTTTTCTCTATCATATTCAGAATCAGAAAGTTCTATTTGTTTTTTGATTAGGCTAACTCTTTCAGCCACTGCAACTTTTGTTTCATCCCCAACAACGATAGTTGTTTCATCTTTAGTAACAGTAACTCTTTTTGCTCTACCCATCATATCAGTTGTGATATTTTCTAATTTAATACCAAGTTCTTCAGTAAACATTTGACCACCAGTTAGAATCGCAATATCTTCTAACATAGCTTTTCTTCTGTCACCAAAACCTGGAGCTTTAACAGCAACTGCTCTTAAAACTTTTCTCATAGTGTTAACTACTAATGTCGCTAATGCTTCACCTTCAACGTCTTCTGCAATTAATAATAGAGAACGACCATCTCTTGCAACTTGTTCTAATACCGGAACTAAGTCAGAGATTAAGTTGATTTTTTTGTTAACACAAAGAACATAAGCATCTTCTAAAACTGCTTCCATTCTTTCTGCATCTGTAACAAAGTAAGGTGAAATATAACCTTTATCAAATTGCATACCTTCTACAACTTTTAAGTTAGTACCGAAAGATTTAGATTCTTCAACTGTGATAACTCCATCGTGACCAACTTTAGACATAGCTTCTGCAATTAATTCTCCAATTTCTGGGTTATTACCAGCTGAAATTGTTGCAACTTGTGCAATCCCTTCTTTGGTATTTACAGGTTTTGACATTGATTTAATTTTTTGTGTAGCAACTTCAACAGCTTTGTCAATACCACGTTTCATAGACATTGGATTAGCCCCTGCTGTTAGATTTTTTAAACCTTCTCTAACGATAGATTGTGCTAAAACAGAAGCAGTTGTTGTACCATCTCCAGCAACATCATTAGTTTTTGACGATACTTCTTTTAATAATTGAGCTCCTGAATTTTCTAATCCATCAGCTAATTCAATTTCTTTTGCAATAGTAACACCGTCGTTAACAATTTGAGGAACCCCAAATTTCTTTTGTAATATAACATTACGTCCTTTAGGCCCAAGTGTAACTTTAACTGCATCTGCTACTGCATCTATACCTTTTAATAAAGCCTTGCGAGCTTCTTCTTCAAAAACGATACGTTTTGCCATTTTATTTTCTCCTTTTTTTCTGTGACCAAGTGATCTGGTGATCAAGTGATCAAGATTTTTTTAGTATATACTTTTTTAATCCATACATTAAAGCATTTATTTTATCAAGTTTTTCCAGTATGTTTTGGGGATCTAAATAATTAAGTTTTTCTGAAATAATTAATTGTGTTTCAAGTTCTGCAGAAGAACCAAGAGCAATATCGATAAATCTTAAAATTTCTTTATCACTAGTTCTTGCACAATTTTTGTGATACATAATTATTCCTCTTAATCACCTGATCACTAAATTCTTGATCACTGAATAATTGCTAATGCATCTTTGATTGATAAGATTTTATATTCAACACCGTCCATTTTTATATCTGTTCCGGCATATTTAGCATAAAGAATTACATCCCCTACTTTAACATCCATAGGTTCTCTTTCACCGTTTTCATTGAATTTACCTTCTCCAACTGCAACTACTTCACCTTTTTGAGGTTTTTCTTTAGCGCTATCAGGAATAAATATTCCGCCTGAAGTTTGTTCTGTATCTTCAATAACTTTAATAACAATTCTGTCCATTAACGGTTTAATGCTCATAGTATCCTCCTTATTAATATAACAATATAACTGTATAACAAAATTACTAAATAATTAATAATCTTAATGAAAAATTAATTATTATATAGATATTAAGAAATGTAACAAAATAAATAAAAATACTAAAGTTATATACAGAGTATGCCGTAGTACGAATTATAGAATTAGAATTTGGATATGTTACTACAGGTATATTGTACCTGCGTGTCCAGAACAGGAAAAGGAGTAAGGAATATGGGTTTAGCAGCATCACAGGCTCGTTTATTAAACTTAACAGCTAGAATGCATGACATTGAGTACAAGGCGCAAAATCTTGAAGCTCAAAAGTTGCAAATGGCAAACGAGTCAACACAAGTTTACAAAGAATATGAAACAGCATTGAACAAACAAAAAGTTCAATTCAAACACATAGGCGCAGATGGTTCAGCGGTATATAAAGACGCAAGTGTTCAAACATTATTGGATGCAGGATATAGTATAAAAATTCTTAATGGTAATCGTTGGTATGATTATAATAAAGATGACGCCGCTTGGACACGTTTTGAAGGCGATATGCAAGAAGTTACCTTTACAGTTGCGAATGATATGAAAGCAGGTGAAATATTTAATACCGGTGGTCATGATTATAAATTAGCAGAACCAGCAGCTGCTGGTCAGACTGTGGTATATGCTTATCAAGAAGCTACTTTAACAGCAGAAGATACAGCTGCTATAGATCAATTAGATACAATTGATTTGACAAGTGTCGAAGTATTAAGAAACTTAGTAGAAGCAGGTTTTATTGTCTTTGAAAAACCAATGTCAGATGGTGGTTTAGAAGAAGTTAATATTGCAACAGATACAAATATGCAAGAAGTTTCAGATGAAACAGAATTGAAAAAAGCAGAAGCTAAGTACGAAGCAGATATGAGAAAAATTGATGCAAAAGATAAGAAATTTGATACAGACTTAGCAGCAATGGAAGCAGAAAGAAATGCAATCAAAACA
>CASFGO010000024.1 GCA_949294335.1 uncultured bacterium
AAATTGAAGGGATTCAAATTACAACTCGTCAAGGTGGAAGTGGTGCATTCAGAGAGGTTGTCGATTGTCTAACAAATATATAAGAAAAATATTTAAAGAAGTTAGAAAATTAAACAATGCAGTTGAAGAATATACTAAAATTGGTAAAATCCCTGCAATACCTTATCGTGCATTTGTAAATTTAGCAGATTATTTATTTTTGAAAGGTAGTATTGAACAATCCGAAGAATTACTTAATAATGCGATAAATTTTGTTTCAAAATCTTCTGACGCATTTGTAAATTTAGGGGTTGTACAACAATCAAAAAATGATTATGCAAAAGCTATTGAATATTATAAAAAAGCATTAAAAAAAGATCCTAAAAATGTAAAAGCATTATGCCTTTGGGGGAATTGCTTATCTTTTCAAAATAATAATGAAGATGCAATAAAAAAATATGAACGAGCGATTGAAATAGATGAAAAAACATCAGAAGCATATTTATTTTGGGGTATTGTTTTATTAAAAGAACATAAGAATGAAGAAGCAAGAGAAAAATTCACTTCTGCAATTAAATACAACCCTAAAGACGCAAGAAGTTTATTTATGTTAGGAACTGTTGAAATTGAAATGGGACTTTATGACTCAGCATTAGAAAAACTAATGTTTTTAATAGAATCTTCTGACAAAGACATAGGAGCTTGTCATAATGTTGCATATATTCATTTCAAGAAAAAAGATTACGAAAAAGCTATTTTATATGCATTAACAGCACTATCTTGCAATCCTTTTAAAATAGAAACATATTTATTGCTAGGAGATACATACGTTTTAGTTAACAAAATAAACGAAGCATTAAATATTTATGAACTAGCAGAAAATAGGAATTTAAAATCATTATTCTTATACTTATCATGGGGGACAGCATTACAAAAAAATAATCAGTATGAACAAGCAATCGAAAAATTTAAACAAGGAATAGAATTAAACAACAATGAAACTAATGATGAAATCTATGCAAGATTAGCAAAATGTAATTTTTTAATAGGTAACAAAGATGAAGCTAAAATAAATTCACTAAAAGCCATCGAAATATCACAAGATAATTATATGGCTAATAAAGTTCTTGCAGAGATTTATATTGAAGAAAAAAATTATACAGAAGCAATAAAACAATTAAATTTATGTTTAAAGAATTCAGAAACCAAATCCAAAACATTTTTAAGCCTTGCTCAATGTTACAAATATATTCAAGATTTTGAGCAATCAAATAAGTATTATGAAAAATCACTTGAATATGACCGAGGAAATATTCAAATAATGCTAGAATATGTAGAATCTTTATATCAGCAAAGAAATTATGACAAAGCAATAAAAAAATTAATAACATTAGAAAAAATTGCAGGTGAGAGATTAGAAGTATTATGTTTGTCTTTCAAGGTTAATTATAATATTGCAAAAGGAAATCTTTATGGATATAATGGGATGAAAGCAAAAACAATTGCTGAAAAAATTAAAGAAAAGTATCCTGAAAACTATAGTTTTGAGGAAGAGTATAAGGAACTAACAAGTATTTCGAGGGAATAGTGAGTATAATAGTTCAAAAATTCGGTGGAACATCAGTAGCCGATACAGAAAAAATAAAACATGTTGCAGATGTTGTAATGCACGAACGCAATCTAGGTAATGATGTTGTTGTCGTAGTATCTGCAATGGGACACACAACAGACCATTTAGTAAAACTTGCAAAAGAAATATCGGATACACCTCCTAGCAGAGAGCTTGATATGTTATTATCAACCGGAGAAGGTATTTCTATTGCTCTATTAGCAATGGCATTGCAAACAGCAGGATGCAACGCTGTTAGTATGAATGCGATGCAAGTTGGGATTATAACAGAAAATATTCACAATAAAGCAAGAATTGTCGATATAAAAACTGATAAATTAAAAAAACATCTAAAAGAGGGTAAAGTAGTAGTAGTTGCAGGATTCCAAGGTGTAACAGAAGATGGAGAAATCACAACATTAGGTCGCGGTGGATCAGATACCTCTGCCGTTGCACTTGCAGCTGCACTTGAGGCTGAAAGATGTGATATTTACACAGATGTTGAAGGGGTTTATACAACAGATCCTAGAATTGTTCCAAATGCATCAAGATTGGAAGAAGTTTCTTACGAAGAAATGTTAGAACTTGCACGAGTTGGAGCAAATGTATTACACCCAAGAGCAGTTGAAACTGCTAAACAGTTTAAAGTTCCTTTAAGAGTAAGAAGCAGCTTTAAACTTGAAAACAAAGGTACTTTAATTGTAGGAGTAGATGATATGGAACTTCATAAACCGGTTACAGGTGTAGCAGCAGATTTAACACAATTAAGAATAGTAGTATGTGATGTACCTGATACTCCAGGTCATGCTGCAAAAATTTTCACAAAATTATCTGAAGCAAATATTTCTGTTGATATGATTATTCAATCATACGCAAGAAAAATTGAAAATACTAATGATATTGCATTCACTATTGATAAAGGTGATTTAGATAAAACTTTAAAAACTCTTGATGAATTAAAATCAGAAATTAAAGCGAGCAGATTCCAAGTAGATGATAATATTGCTAAAGTATCTATTGTTGGTGCTGGCATGATTGATAGACCAGGGATTGCTGCATCAATGTTTGAAACATTAGCTAAGTTGGGTATAAACATTAAGATGATTTCAACAAGTGAAATTAAGGTAAGTTGTCTAGTTGATGAGAATGATGCAAAACGTGCTCTTGTAGCATTACATGAAACATATGGACTAGGTTGCGATGAAGTTGCTGAAGTTAAGGGAACTTTACCTGAAGAGGAGCTAAATTAATGAAAAAATCATTCTTAGGTTTATTATCAATTATAATTTTTGCAGGAGCATCACTTGCTGCAACATCTCAAGATGCTCTTAATTTTTTCAATAAATATGTTAGCGCCGCAAACTCTTATAATCCAATTATTACAACAATGTATGCACCTGATGCAAAAATTATCAGACAAGTAGTTAAACCTGATGGATCTTTAGTTACAAGAGAAACAAATACTCAAAGATATATTAGTGAAATGAAAAAAGGGCAAGCAGTTGCAAAAATAAGAAACTATAAGAATTATTATACAAATATATCCGTTACATCTTTAGGGAACAATACATTTAAAGTATCATCTCTAAGACGTCCATCTGGAGAATCTTATAAACTTAAAGCATATATGATTGTAAAACAAAAACCAGATGGGAAATGGATAATAACAGAAGAAATGATGCAAACAAAAGTTCAAATGCTAATTAATGCAAAATAATAAATTTGAGGTTATACCTCAAATTTATTTATAAGGAAGGGAATTATGGGAAGTGTATTCAGATTTTTAACCTCAGGAGAAAGTCACGGCAAATCTTTAAATGCAATTATAGAAGGCATACCTGCAGGATTTAAAATTTCAGAAGAAGAAATAAACAAAGATTTAAAGCGCCGTCAAGGTGGATATGGTCGTGGACTTAGAATGAGTATAGAACAAGATACCGTAGAAATAAAATCTGGAGTACGATTTGGCAAAACAACAGGTGCGCCAATTTGCCTTGAAATTAAAAATAAAGACTTTGAAAATTGGAAACTTCCAATGTGCAATTCTGAAGTTGATTTTAATGATGTCGAGGTTTTAAGAAAAATCGCAGAAAAATCATTTACTAAAGTTCGTCCTGGACATGCTGATTATGCAGGTTCAGTTAAATATAACTTAGAAGATTTAAGAGATGTCCTAGAACGCTCAAGTGCTAGAAAAACAGCCATAGAAGTAGCTGTTGGTTCTGTTGCAAAACAAATATTAAAAGAATTTGGAATAACAGGTTTTTCTCATGTTATTCAAATAGGAGATGTTAAAGTCGACATTAAAGAAGATAATTATACTCTAATCAAAGAATGTTCAGAAAAATCAGAACTTAGATGTTTTGATAAATATACAACTGAAAAAATGAAAGATGCAATTGATGATGCTAAACAAAGAGGTGATACTTTAGGTGGGAAATTTGAAGTAATTTTTGGAAATCTTCCTGTTGGTTTAGGCTCATATGTACATTGGGACAGAAAACTTGATGGACTTTTAGCACAAGCTGTTATGAGTATTCCAGCAATCAAAGCTGTCGAAATAGGAGCTGGAGTTGAAGCTGCAACATTATCAGGTAGCAAAATGCATGATGAAATTTTTGTTGAAGGGAAACAAATATATCGCAAAACTAATAACGCAGGAGGCTTAGAAGGTGGTATGACCAATGGAGAAAGCATTGTTATTAAAGGAACAATGAAAGCAATACCAACAATGAGAACACCTTTATCAACCGTTGATTTATTAGATTATTCTCAAACTCAAGCACATTTTGAGCGTTCCGATACTTGTGCAGTTCCTGCCTGTGCTGTTGTTGCTGAATCAAGAGTCGCAATTGTTTTGGTTGATGAATTTCTTAAAAAATTTGGTGGTGATAGTCTAAAGGAAATTAAACATAACTATGAAAGGAAATAATATTATCCTAATAGGAATGATGGGAGCCGGGAAATCAACTATTGGGAAACTATTAAAGACAATGATTTCCAATTATGATTTTATTGATATTGATTCAAAAATTGAAGAAGATGAAGGTATAACTATACCCGAAATTTTTGAACGATATACCGAAAAAGGCTTCCGAAGAATTGAAACAACAACTATTGAAGATGTTTGTAAAAATAGTAATTTAATTATCTCAACAGGTGGGGGAGCATTCCAACTTGAAGAAAATAGAAACATTTTATTAAATTCTGGTAAAGTTTTTTATTTATATGCTGACTCTCAAACTTTATATGATAGAATAAAAACAGAAGGTAATAGACCTTTATTAAAATGTAAAAATCCGTATGAAAAATTTACGGAAATATTAAGTAAAAGGGATATTGATTATAGAAAAGCTGATTATATAATTGATACAAGTTCTTTAAATCCAGAACTTACAGCGAAAGAGATTTTAAGGAGAGTAAATGAAACCATCGCTATTAGTTGAAATTCCACAAGACAATATAAAATCTTATCCAATTTATATTGATAAAGAACCTATTAAGAATTTAGCTGAAAAATTAAACAAATTATCATCTAATAGAAAAAGACTAATCATTATTAGTCAAAAAGTTTATAAACTATATAAAAAGGATTTTGGATTTTCAAAAGATGAAATTTTTATCCTAAAAGATGGAGAAAACCAAAAAAATCTTTGTAACTATCAAAAAATCATTCAAAAAGCGATTCAACTAGGTCTTTCAAGAAAAGATTTGATAATAGCAATTGGTGGTGGAGTTGTTGGTGATTTAGCAGGTTTTGTCGCTGCAACTTATATGAGAGGTATCGAATTTATACAAGTTCCAACAACATTATTATCATTCGTTGACTCTTCTGTTGGAGGGAAAACAGGAATTGATTTACCATATGCTAAAAATTATATAGGTGCTTTCTATCAACCTAAAATGGTATTTATAAATCTAAACTTTATATTAACACTTGATAAACGACAAATGTTATCAGGTTTTGGTGAAATTTTAAAATATGCATTTATTGAAGGGAGCTGCAAAGCTGAAAAATCATATTTGTTATTAGAATTTCTATCAATTGCAGCAGATAGAATTCTTGATAATAATATGAATTTAATTGAAAGATTAATAAAAATATGTTTAGAATTAAAAATTTCTGTTGTTACAAAAGATGAAACAGAGAGTGGTTTAAGAAAAGTTTTAAATTTTGGTCATACATATGGACACGCCTTAGAAACAATTACACATTATAAAAAATATACACACGGAGAAGCTGTTGTATATGGAATGATGCTTGCATTTGATTATGCATATAAAACTAAAATGATTAACCAAACCTATTATAATCTGGCATATGATTTATTCAAAAAATATGGATATAAATCAATTAAACCGGTTAAATATGATAAAGATGAGTTAATCAATATAATGAAATATGATAAAAAAGCATATTCAGGTAAAATAATAATGATACTACCTGATAAAAAAGGAACAGTTACAGAAGTAGAAATAACAGATGAAACATTATTTGAAATGTAGTAAGCAAAGGGAAATAAAATGGCAATTACACTTGAGAGAAAACAAGGTTTAATAGCAGGAGATGGTTTACTACCTGTAAAAATGGCACAATATGCAAAAGAAAATGGATTTGAAGTTGTTGCAATTTCATTATCTTCTGATAATTATAGAGAGCTAAAAAAATATTGTTCTAAAGTATATTCTTGTTGCCCAGGAGAAATAAATAAGATTGAAAATATTCTTAAATCAGAAGGAATTAAACAATTAACTTTCTTGGGAAAAGTAAGTAAAAGCATTTTAATCAAACGTCCTAAATTTGACAAAAGAGCAGTTGAATTATTAAAACAAGCTGCCAGATTAAATGATGACAAAGTTATGTTAATGATCATAGAACAACTAGAAAAAATAGGAATTACGATTATTGATCAAACAACATTTATTAAAAATTTAATGATTCCATCAGGAGTTCTTGGCAAAATTCAACCAACAAAAGAACAAGTTGATGATGTAAATTATGGATATTGGTTAGCAAAAGAAACAGGAAAACTTGATATTGGTCAATCTGTTGTAATAAAAGATAAAATGATAATGGCAGTAGAAGCTATTGAAGGTACAGATAAATGTATTCGTAGAGGATGTAAATTAGCTAAAAAGAATGCTTGCATTATAAAAGTAGCAAAACCTGAACAAGACAAAAGATTTGATATACCTGCAATTGGACTTAGAACATTAAAAACAATGAAAAGATACAAAGCAAGTTTAATCGCTGTAGAAGCAGGTGAAACAATTATTGTTGACCAAGAAGAAGTAGTTAAATTTGCTGATAAAAATAATATTGTAATTATGGCGGTTTAGATGACAAAAGTTTTTATAATAACAGGTGATTATTCAGGTGATATCCATGCCGGACGAGTTGCAGAGATATTAAAACAGAAAAATCCTGAGTTAGAAATAGAAGGTATTGGTGGAGAGAACCTTAAAAATGCAGGAGTAAAACTTTTTACTAACCAATCAAAAATGGGAGCAGTAGGCTTAACACCAAAAATACTAATCGAACACTTAACTTTAGGTAAAAGAGTTGTTGATTATATTACCAAAGACTATAAGCCTGATGTTGTTTTGCTAATTGATTATGGAGCATTCAATTTAAGCGTATCTAAATTTTTAAAAAGAGCTGGAATCAAAACATTCTATTATATTCCACCTCAAGTATGGGCAAGCCGTAAATGGAGAATAAATACTATCAAGAAAAATATTGATAGAGTTCTTTGTATTTTCCCATTTGAAGTTGATATGTACAAATCATACGGGATAGAAACACACTATTGCGGTCACCCATTAGTAAAACAATTACCGGAAAAAGCTAACAGAGATGAATTCTTTGAAAAACATGGGCTTGATAAAAATAAAAAATTAGTATCAATATTCCCAGGCTCAAGAGAATTTGAATTACATCATTTGATGAAAACATTTATTAAAGCAGGGCATAAACTAAAAGAAAAATATCCTGATGTTCAATTTTGTGTATCACACGCACCAAATTTATCAGATAAAGTTTATCACAAGTACCTAAAAAATACTGATTTTAAAGTTATAAAAGGAGAAAATCAAGCATTACTAAGCGTATCAGACAGTCTTATCTTAGCATCAGGAACAGTTGCACTTGAAGCTGCTTTATACAATGTTCCGATGATAATAGCGTACAAAGGTCCTTGGTTATTTTATTTTATATATTTATTAGTAAGATGTATAAATATGGTTTCATTACCAAATATTATATTAGGAAAAATTACAGTTCCTGAATTAATTCAAGGGAAATTAACAGTAAAAAATATTGTTGATGAAACTGAAAAAAATCTATATGATACCAACATTAGAGAAGAAAGAATTAATGATTTAAAAGAGGTTAAATCAAAACTATCTGATATGTATTCAGCAGAAGAAGTTGCAAATCAAATAATTGAAAATATTTAAAAAAATAAAGCCTTACTGCATCAAATGATGCAATAAGGTTTAAAAGGTGTGTACGTGTATCAATAAAATGGATTTTATTATAAATTTTATTCTTAACTCTATGAACCACTGAATGTCTTGAATGTCATTTCAACGTTCTTAGAAATTACTTTCTTAACTGCTTCCATCTCAGTTTGAAGAGCATTTTGTTCTGTATCTAATTGTTTCAATCTCAATTCAAGAGTTCTATCTTGTTGTTGAATAATTTCTGTTTGAGCATTGATATCTGCAATTTTCTTTTCATACTCTGCAACGTCATGATAATATGAATTCATTGCGTCATTATATGCATCTTCATCAGCTACTTGTTCACAGTTTAATGTATATGTTATAGAATCATCTTCAAATTTAATTGTTTTGAATCTACCTTCACCATCTGTTTCAATTAAAGCTTTGTCTGTTTCTTTTACTTCAGTTTCAATATATGAAGCTTCAAATGTTGCAAGTTTTTGTTGAGCATCAATTGGTTTTTCATTGAATAAAGGTGTTTGCATACTATCTACTAAATCATCATAAGTAGTGAATTTTTGAACACCATTCCATTCGAATGAGTAAATACCTGAGCCACTATATTCAATACTACCATCAGGGTTTAAAGTAATATACTTGGCAATTGATGAATCAGGACAATCTTTAATGATTTGTGCTAATGCAGCTTCATCTTGTTCAGATAATGCACCTAATTCAGTTAATTTAGCATTCCCAACATAAGTAGGATTAAAAGTTGTTGTCATATCATTAATACCAGGGGTAGTATATGTTTGAGCCTCAGTTGCATCGGTTAAATTTGTTCCATCAACTTTATAATAAGGATTAGTTGGGTCAGTAATATTGGCATTTTGTAACCAAGTTCTTACATCATCTGCATCATCAAGTTGCCCTGTTGCTCCTGCTGCTGTTAATAAATCTTTAATCGCAAGTGCATCATCATTCGATAAGCCTGGAATATTATTTAAATTATAACCAGATAAATCTACATAGCCATTATTTAATGTCCAAGTTCCATTTTCTAGACCGACTTCTTTATTTGAAGCATTTTCTAAATCTTCAACAGTCGCAAAATGCCAAGATGTACCATCATGGTATCCTCTTAAACTGTTTAAAGTACTAACATCAATTTCAGTTTGACCTTCAGGTAATTTAATATATCCTTGAGCAACTAAATCCATTATTGCATTTTGTAACTCAGGGTCATATTTATAATTTGTTAAATCATCATAAGTTAATTCAACAGGTTCACCATCTGCATCAACACCAGTATATGTATAAGATTTTGAATCAGGATTAAATATTGTACTTCCTGCTGTTGTTGCAAATAATTGCTGTGCACTATCATTTTTTGTAGTAACTTGAGGATCTGACATTAATTTTTTAGATCCAGTATAGATATCAGCATAATACCAATG
>CASFGO010000025.1 GCA_949294335.1 uncultured bacterium
ATAAATCTCGACCTTATATATCAACTCTTCTAAAAATCAATGACGGATTAAATTTTCCGCCACAAAAAATATACAGTTTGGTATAACTCCATAGTTATATATTCTTAATTCCAACCGATATAATCAATTTATATCGGTTTTCATATTATTTTTAACTCATTAGAACTAAGTTATTATTGGGTTTGTATGTTATAATATACCAAAGAGGTCAGACATGGTTTTAGAAAATAAGCTTGGTATTTCTGATTCGGCAGAATTAGCAAGACAAGAAGAAAAAATTAGTAAGAAAAAAGCGCTTGAATTGTTTGAGAACAAAATTCTTGATTCGCTTGATGCCGGAACTTTTGAAACATTATCAAAAATCCATAAGTATTTATTTGATGAAATTTATTATTTTGCAGGAGAAATTAGAACAGTTAATATTGCAAAAGGAAATTTTAGGTTTGCTCCTGTTATGTATCTTGAACAAGCATTATTGCATATTGACAAAATGCCTCAATCAACTTATGAAGAAATAATTGAAAAATATGTAGAAATGAATGTTGCTCATCCTTTTAGAGAAGGTAATGGACGTAGTACAAGAATTTGGTTAGATTTAATCTTAAAAAAAGAATTAAATATGGTTGTTGATTGGAGTATGGTTGATAAAGAAGATTATTTATTAGCTATGGAAAGAAGTCCTATCAAAAATGTTGAAATCCGAGAACTATTAAAACAAGCATTAACTTCTAAAATAAATGATAGAGAAGTTTATATGAAAGGGATTGATGCAAGTTACAATTACGAAGGCTATTTCACTTATAAAACAAAAGATCTTGGTTAGATAATATCATTTGTGTTTTTCTTTTGAATATTGCTTGATGTATAATGCTATTATGAACGATAAAATTACGATAAAGGGAGCAAGGGAACATAACCTTAAAAATGTATCTTTAGAGATTCCTAAAAATGAGTTAATCGTATTTACTGGAGTGTCTGGTTCGGGGAAAAGTTCACTTGCATTTGATACAATTTTTGCAGAAGGGCAAAGACGTTATGTAGAGAGTCTTTCAACTTATGCACGTCAATTTTTAGGACAAATGGATAAACCTGATGTCGATAATATTGATGGGCTTACTCCTGCAATATCTATTGATCAAAAATCTACAAGTAATAACCCTCGTTCAACTGTTGGTACTGTAACAGAAATTTATGATTATTTAAGACTTCTTTTTGCTCGTGTTGGAACTCCATATTGTCCTCAATGTGGAGCAGAAATTAAACCTCAAACTATTGACGAGATTGTTAATAGTATTATGAAAAATCCTGAAGGAACTAAAATTCAGATTATGGCACCTGTTGCAAGAGGCAAAAAGGGTGAATTCTTATCATTGTTTGAAGAACTTAGACAAGAAGGTTTTGCAAGGGTTAAAATCGATGGAGAGATATACAATATTGATGAAGATGAAGTTAAGCTTGCAAAAACTAAAAAACACGATATTTATGTTGTAGTTGACCGTGTTGTTGTAAAAGAGTCTGCAAAATCAAGAATTGCTGATAGTGTTCAAACTGCGCTTAAAAAAGCTGATGGGGTCACTGTTGTTGATGTTATCGGACAGGGTGAAGTTATTTATAGTGAAAAATTAGCTTGTGAACATTGTAATTTAAGTTTTGAAGAATTAGCTCCTAGAATATTTAGTTTTAATAATCCTTATGGTGCGTGTGAAAAGTGTTCAGGAATTGGAGTTGATTATCAAATATCACCTGATTTAGTTGTACCTGATAGAACAAAATCTATTAACGAGGGCGCAATTTATCCTTGGAGTAAGAGTTCAACTGATTATTACAAAGATTTGTTGGCATCTGTTTCTATTGAATGCGGGATTAATTTAGATACTCCTTTTAAGGATTTACCTGAAGAACATCAAAAAATAATTTTATACGGTAGTGATAATATCGTAAAACTTACTGTAAAACAATTTGGTTCTCACAGATACAAAACTCGTTATCAAAGATTTTGCGGAGTTATACCGTTTTTGATGAAACGATATAACGAGGCTGGTGGCGAATATTGGCGAGAAGAAATAGGAAAATACATGATAACAAAACCTTGTGAAGCTTGTGGTGGTGCAAGACTAAAACCTTTCCCATTAGCTGTTAGATTGAAAGGTACTACAAAAGAGGTTAATATTCATGAATTTTGTACAATGCCGATAGATGAAGCTTATGAGTTTGTTTCAGAATTATATCTTTCATTAACTGATTTTCAGATGAAGATTGCAAAACAAGTTTTGGACGAAATAAGAGCAAGGTTAAAATTTTTGATTGATGTAGGTTTGAGTTATCTTTCACTTGCAAGAACAGCAGGAACTTTATCAGGTGGTGAAGCTCAAAGAATTCGTCTTGCAACACAAATTGGTAGTGGTTTATCAGGGGTTTTATATGTCCTAGATGAACCTTCTATCGGTTTGCACCAAAAGGATAATGACAGATTAATAAAAACATTAATTCGTTTAAGAAATCTTGGTAACACATTGATTGTTGTTGAACACGATGAAGAAACAATGAGAAATGCAGATTACATCGTAGACATCGGGCCAAAAGCAGGTGTAAACGGGGGAAGGATTGTTGCTCAAGGTAGTATGGAAGATATTATGAAAGTTGAGGAATCTATAACAGGAAAATATCTTTCAGGTAAAAAATTTATTCCTATTCCTGATAAATTAAGAGAAGGAAACGGAAATTTCTTGCAGATAAAAAATGCTCATTTGAACAACCTAAAAAATATTGATTTAGATATTCCACTAGGAAAGATTAATGTCCTAACAGGTGTTTCAGGTTCAGGCAAATCAACCTTGATGAGTGATATTATCTGCCAATATGCAATCCACAAGCTAAGAGGTAACAAACCAAAACCTCAAGGAGTTGATGAAATTTTAGGATTTGAAAACATTGATAAAATAATCGAAATTGACCAATCTCCAATAGGCAGAACTCCTCGTTCTAACCCTGCAACTTATACAGATGTGTTTACTCCTATAAGAGAATTGTTTGCAAAAACTAATGAATCAAAAATGCGCGGATATAAAGCAGGTCGATTTAGTTTCAATGTAAAAGGCGGACGTTGTGAGGCTTGTAAGGGTGACGGATTATTAAAAATTGAGATGAATTTCTTATCTGATGTATATGTAAAATGTGATGTCTGCGGTGGTAAACGTTACAATAGAGAAACATTAGAAGTTAAATACAAGGGTAAGACCATCTATGATGTTTTGGAAATGAGTGTGAAAGAGGCTTTAGAATTTTTTGACTCTGTTCCTCAAATCAAAAACAAATTACAAACATTAAATGATGTTGGTTTGGATTATATCAAACTTGGTCAAAGCGCTACAACATTATCAGGTGGTGAGGCTCAAAGAATTAAACTTGCATCAGAATTAAACAAACGAGCAACAGGCAAAACCTTGTATTTATTAGATGAACCGTCAGTTGGTTTACATTGGGCTGATTTAGATAAATTGATTAAAATTTTACATCAGCTTGCAGATAATGGAAACACAATTCTTGTTATTGAGCATAATATGGATTTAATAAAAATTGCTGATAACATAATTGATTTAGGCCCTGATGGCGGGGTAAATGGTGGAACAATCGTTGCACAAGGTACTCCAAGTGAAGTTGCGAAAGTAAAAGAATCTTATACAGGTCAGTATCTTAAAAAAATATTAAACTAATAGCAAATTTTTCAAAAAAAATGTTTTAAATACAATATGGTAAGTATTTCGAACAATTTGAATATTAATCAACCAATACAAGTTTATAATAGTAATGCTAAAACAGATAATGGGGTTATAAATAATGATTCCCCTAAACAACCTAGCAATTTGATTGAAAAATATTTATCTAATTTAGCATTACAAAATAAGCCTACAGTAAAAAATAATGTAGATTTAAAGCCATTATTTACACCAACATTTGATGGTTATAATAATATGGTTCAAAAAGATGAGAATGGTAATATTGTCCAAGAAGTGAAATATTCAAAAGATGGAAATAAAATCATTCAAGATATTTTTGTACAATGTTATGATGGGTCAAAATTTAATCAAAAGAAGATAAAAGATGGCAATAAAAAAACAATGGAGATTGATTTCAAAGATAAAGACGGGAATACCCTTATAAAAGAATCAAGAAGTTATGAAAAAATTGATGATGACAATGCAATCTCTATTCATAACGGTAAAGAATACAAAATCTCAGGACTAAAAGGACATGTAATAACAATAGAACATGATGGTCAAAAGAATATAATAGATTTTGATAAAAAAGTAAATCCTGATACTGAAAATATAAAAGAAGAAAAGACAGGAAAAAAAATAACACAGGAACAAAAAGATTTTCTTATCGATAGAATAAAATATCGTTCTGGTGATATTATTCTTGATTTCGATAAAAAAATAAATAATTTAACATTATTAGATATAGACGATTACGAAGGCTATTATAATCATGGAACATTAAAAACATGCCCTAAAGCTGATTATTCATTAGAATTACATGAATTAGGACATGGTGTCAGTGTAAGAGCTGATGGAACAAAATGGACCGATGATAATTCTGAATATTTAGAACACAGAGAAAATGAAATTAATAATTTCAAAAATAGTGTAAGAGATGAAGATTTTGATTGGAGAATGCAGAAATTCACAACCTGTGATTATTTTGTCAAAGACGGAATGAGTCCAGAAAATGCTAAAAAGCAAGGTGCGAATGAAGAATTTGCTGAAGCATATAGCGTAATAAATAATATAGATATAGAAGATATTAGTTACAGAACAACATCATTAATTCAATATATGCCAAAATCAACAGTAGTTGCATATAAAGCTTTTAAAAATAATTAATTATTGATACACTATTGTTATGACACGAATAATAGCATTAGTAGATTGTGATTCGTTTTTCGTAACCTGTGAGCAGGCAGTAGAACCAAAGCTCAAAGGTCAACCTGTTTGTGTCCTTTCAAACAACGAAGGGTGCGTTATTTCTCGTTCGCGTGAAGCTAAAAAAATGGGGGTTAAAATGGGGATGCCATATTTTATGGCAAAAAAAGAATTCCCCAAAGCCATATACATAAAAGCTGAACACGAAAGATATCGTTGGTTTTCAAAGCGTGTAATGGATTGTTTGAGAGAATTTTCGCCAGATGTTGAAGTTTATTCAATTGATGAAGCATTTATTGATTTGACTGGCACAAGAAAACTTTATCAAAAGAATTATATTGATATAGCAAAAATGATAAAGGAAACCATAAAAGAAAAAACGGATATTGACGTATCTATAGGAGTAAGTCTTACTAAAACTTTAGCAAAACTGGCAAGTGACAAAGCCAAAAATACAGGTGGAATTTACGCAATAGGTTCAAGAAAAATCATAAAAGAGATGCGAACAACTAAAGTTGAAGAAATTTGGGGAGTTGGTCGCCAAACATATAAGTTCTGTCAAAGATGGGGAATTCTAAACGGAACAGATTTAATCTCTCGCTCAGATGAATGGTTAAAAGCAAAACTTGGAAAAGTTGGAGTTGAATTAAAACATGAGCTTATAGGGCAAGTTGCATCCCCTGTTTCAAATAAATATGAGCCTCCAAAATCTATCCAAAACACATCTGCAATAGGCGGTTTTACATCAGATATATCAGTTATAAAATCAGAAATTTCTCGACATATTCATAATGCTTGTTCAAGATTAAGAAAGCATAACGGGAAATGTACAATTGTTGGAGTAATGCTTAGAACAAAAGATTTTTATGTTTATACAAAAAGAAAAACTCTACTTCAACCAACAAATTTTGAATTAACAGTTCAAAATGAAACAGCTGAACTTTTAGATGCAATTTATTCATCTGGCACACTATATCGAAGTACAGGTGTAATGCTCGAAGGATTAACTTATAACGCAGAAGAGCAGTTATTTTTGTTTGATACTAATTCAGACAAAGATGAAAAACTTGCAAAATGCATTGATAGAATAGAAGAAAAATTCGGCAAAAACTCTATCAAAACAGGTTTTTATAGAGGAAAATAATTTCAAGCCAGTAAGCAGAATTTAAACTCTACATTTACCCCTAGCCTTTGAAGTAGTCACAGATTAGTTCTTTTTTCTTTGGGATAAATTTCTTTACTGCTTCAACAAGTTTATTTTTTTGAGCGTCTTCTAATTCTTTCTTTAAAATAGCTTTTTCTAAAATAGCTTTGTTATAAAGACTTTCACACAAATCAGATGATTTTAATCTCAT
Organism: uncultured bacterium; assembly: GCA_949294335.1. Classification (GTDB taxonomy): domain Bacteria; phylum Cyanobacteriota; class Vampirovibrionia; order Gastranaerophilales; family Gastranaerophilaceae; genus UMGS1585. The sequence continues at coordinate 6,278 of CASFGO010000025.1, forward strand.
CTTAAACTTTTGGATTTGCGATTCTTTTTCCTGTATGTGTTGTTGTAAATGTTTCTTTTTCAAAATCGTATTCCTTTGTTAAAAGTTTAGCATTTTTTTTATTTTTTTTAATCAACTTTTTAGACTAATTAATATACAGGAGTTAAAGCATCTATACCTAATTTTATAACCCCAAGGTTAGGTGGTAATAAATACATCTTATCTTCTGTTAGAACCTTGCCAAGAGCTTGTTTAAGAATTTCTTCGTTTAATCCTTCTATGACATTTGTCAAAGCACCCAATGCAACCATATTAGCAAGTTTATTATATCCTGATTCATTTGCTATATCAGTCATTGGTAGTGATAAATATTTTATATCTTTTCTTGATTTATTTTCTTTTACAAGAGTTTTGTTAGAAAAAATTAACCCACCTTGTTTAACTTTAGGTAAAAACCTATCAAACGACAATTGGTTTAAAACAATAATACAATCAGCATTTTCTTTATGAACAGAACTTACTTCATCATCAGAAATAACAATCTCACAATTAACTGTTCCGCCTCTCATTTCAGCACCATAGCAAGGATACCAAGTAACATTTTTACCCATTAACATAAATGCGTTTGCAAGAACTTTTCCTGCAAATAAAATCCCTTGTCCGCCAAAACCTGCGAGTATGAAATTTTGTTCCATTATTCTTTTACCTCAGCTGTTACGTCTTTATATACACCAAGAGGGTATATTTCTATCATTTCTTTTCTAAGTCTTTCATGAGCTTGATCAGGAGTCATTTTCCAGTTTGTAGGACAAGTCCCTAAAACTTCTATAAATGTTAATCCTAATCCTTTTTGTTGAATTTCAAAAGCTTTTCTAAATGCTTTCTTTGCTTGATTAATATGAGCAACAGAATCAACAGCAACTCTTGCAGAAAAAGCAGTTCCATCACATAATGCAATTTGTTCTGCAACATGGATTGGATACCCATAAGTACCTGTAAATCTTCCCATAGGTGAAGTTGTAGTTTTTTGACCTAACAAAGTTGTAGGTCCCATTTGACCACCTGTCATACCGTATGTTGTATTGTTTATACAAATACCTGTAATTTTTTCACCTCTTAATGCAGCATGCATAGATTCTGCTAAACCAATTGATGCAAAATCTCCATCGCCTTGATAAGTAAATACAAACTTATTAGGTCTAGCTCTTTTAACACCTGTTGCCTCAGCCATTGCACGTCCATGAGGAGATTCTATACAATCTATATCAAGAAAATCATACAAGAATACAGAACACCCAATTGATGTTGCGCAAATTGTATTTTCTCTTAAATTCATCTCATCAAGTAATTCTGCAATAATTCTTACTATAATACCATGATCGCATCCTGGACAGAATGTGAATCTTGAACCTTTTTTTATTGATTCTGGGATTTTAAACACTTGCATAATTTTTCTCCAATATATTTTTGACGCCACGAGTAATTTCTTCAACGCTTAACCATTGACCAACAGGTCTGTTGATTAAATCAACTTTAGCTTGACCGTTTACTGCAATTTTAACGTCATTAACCATTTGTCCCATATTCATTTCAACAACAATGATATTAGGAATTTTAGCTGCTAATTCACTTATTCTCTTAGTTGGGAATGGTGAAAGAGTTATAGGTCTTAAGATACCTGCTTTAATACCTTCTTTCCTTAAAACATTCATAGTTGCTTTAATATTTCTTGTCATGCTACCAAATGCAACTATTAAAACATCAGCATCTTCTGTATTCATTTCTTCCCAATCAGTTTCATTTTCTTCAATTTGTTTGTATTTAGCAAACAAATCATAAATATGCTGATTTTGTTTTTCTTCAGATGTTGCAACAGAGAATATTGCACGTCCACCTCTTCCTTTAGCACCAGTTAGTGCCCAAGAAGAATTATCAATGTCAGGATAAGGATATTCTCCAAATACTGCAGGTTCCATCATTTGTCCTAAAAGTCCATCAGCTAAAACCATGGTTGGGTTTCTGTATTTGTGAGCAAGGTGAAATGCACGATAAGTTAAATCAATACATTCTTGAACAGAAGAAGGAGCTAAAACAGTCAATTTATAATCACCGTTTCCGCCACCTTTAACAGCTTGATAATAATCACCTTGTGCTGGATAAATATAACCTAATCCAGGGCCTGCTCTCATAACATTTACTAAAACAACAGGAACTTCATCTGAGCATGCATAAGATAATGCTTCTTGCATTAAAGCAACGGCACATGAAGAAGATGTTGTCATGGCTTTTGCCCCTGTTGAAGCTGCACCTAGAACCATGTTGATAGCAGCAAGTTCACTTTCTGCACATACATAGCCTAAACCTTTTTTATACATTGCATCACTTAAATATTCACCTATTTCAGTTTGTGGAGTTATAGGATACCCGAAATAACATTCCAAACCTGCATTTAGTGCTGCTTGAGCAATGGCAAAATTTCCTTTTACTAATACTTTTTCTTCCATTTATTTATGTACCTCAACTATTGCCATGTCTGGACATCTTGTTGCACACATTGCACAACCGATACATTCATGTTTAGGATCATCAAATTCTACTAGATAATCACCTAACTTACTTGTTTTTTTACTCTTTTTTATCAATCCTTTTGGACAGGTATTAAGACAAATATAACAAGATTTACACCTATTTTCGTCAATTACTATATGTGCCATATACACACTCCCATTCCTTATTATTAAATTATAGCACTAATACATAAATAAAACCCTATTATGAATATTTGTAATCATTAATTTTTATACCAAATAGATGATTTTTTAATAAAGTTTATAAAGAGTTTTGAAAATAGTCCGTAAAACAAAATATGAGAAACCGAAAAGGTTTTTCATACCTCCTCCCCAAGTCTAGTAGCCGCTCTTAACGAAGACGGCTTTTTTTTATGCTTAATTTAGATTTTAAGATATATTAATTTTTTGCACTATTATTTGATAATGTGCATAATTAAACTATGATAAAAATATGCAAAACCCTAAGTAATGAAGTTTATAATGATACCCTGCCTAAAGACATTGATGGTTGGATTTTGTTTGAGAAAAATACAATTAGAAATATGGAGCTTAAATCTGAAGGCAAAGTCATTAAAAGATTAAACATGGCTTATGCAATCTATAAAAAAGACAATGAAATAATTTTAGTCTTTCGAGGGACAGATGATGCATTAGACTATGTAACAGATGCTCATTTTGTTGTAAAACGCAGACCGCCTTCTATGAAAAAAGCTATAAATATTTATCAAAAGATTAGAAATAAAAATAAATCTGCAAAAATTTATATAACAGGTCATTCTCTAGGTGGAGCTTATGCTCAAGTTGTTACAGGGAAAGCCATAGAACAAGGTGATGAAAACTGTTATTCTATTACATTCAATGCCCCTGGATTGGGATATTATTTTAAGAATAAAATAAGAGAAAAATTCCAAGATAAATTTCTTAAAAATATAAATAATTATATAGTAATGAATGATTTTATCGGAAATTTCAGAGAACATTTAGGTTCATCCTATTACATTCAGCCATATCCTTTGAATATACCTATATGCAAAGAAACTGATGATTGTTATACTCCTCATAACTGTATAATTGCAAGTAATGATACATATTTAAATGATTATATCTCATGCCCTCAAGGTTGGAATTCTAAACTGGCATGGTCAATATTTGTATTTGACGAAGTTAAAGTCGATGGGTTTATTGGAGTATTTAAAAAAGCATTAGATATTAAAGTTAACAGGCACCATCTAAAAAAAGCTGTTGATTTAATAAAAGAATTGCAAGCTGAAAATAAAATTAAACTTGCAAATCCTTTTAAATTTAAAGCTGGTAAAGTTAAATTAGAACTAATTGCTAATATCTAAATATCACAAGGAGTTAAACCCTGTTTAGTCAATTCCATGATTGGCAAAATAAATTCAGAATCTTCATCATTTTTAGAATCCAAAGATTGATATGCTACATTTAAAATTTCTATTGCAATATCTTTTGCTAATATATTTTTAATCTTCGTATCAAGAGCATTTCTAGGAACAAGAAAACGAAATTCTTCAATATCTTCAGATGATAAATTATTCATTAAATATTTTATCTCATCCATTGCATCGTTATTATACAAAATACCTTTATATATCGCAGGAATTGAATATTGTAATCCATTTCCTACACAATCATGGTTTCTTATTTCTATAAATTTTCTAAGTCTTACATCAGGGAAATATAAGTTTGAATGTAATCTATAATCTTCCATTTCTGCTTCATAACCTTGGTATCCATATTTCAGGAATTGTTTGAAAGTTATTTTACCAGCAATATTAATAATTCTATTATTTCTCATTATAAATATCATAGGAGATTCCATTACATTATTAATGTAATTAGTAAAATTATTATCTTGACCTAAATCCGTTCCAAATCCACAACGCTCGTTATCCGTATTAAGCCATGCCAGTCCTCTGAAAGACTTGTAACCAGTATTGACCCCGCCTCGAATAGATGAATTTGCAAACATTGCAGTCATAAAAGGTGACATAATACTTGCAACATATAATTTATTCATCGCATCTTCTTCTGAACTATAATCAATACCAACTTGTATCCCTGCGGTTTCTCGCATCATTACATCTGATAAAATTCCCCAAAGATAATCTGCCATATATTTGTATCTGCGTTTTGGTATAAGTTCAATATTTTTGTATGTTGATACTGGGGATACACCATAATTAACAAGTTGAATCCCATATTTATCTAAAAGAATATTTAAAACACTATCTATAGATTCTATTTTGTTTTTTAATTCTTTAACAGATTTCTCAGGTTCAATACTATATTCAATCTGCGCTCCTGGCTCTAGTGTAATTGTGTCATGAAGTTTTTTTAAACCTATTATATTATTATCGTCTAAGATATAATCCCAATTATCAATCTCTGCAAACTCTTTTAATAACTCACATACCCCAAACAACCCATAATAAGATGAGGCATAATGCGTATCTTTATCTATTGGCAAACGTTCATATTCTATGCCAATAGTCTCAAAATCTTTACAACCATTTTGATATTCTTTCAAGATATCTTCGTAACTTAATTTTTGTTTGCAATAGTTCATAAAATCCCCTTTTCTTTTGAAAGGACACAAACACTTAAATGTTTGTATCATTTAATCATAATATAAAATTACCAAATTAAAATATAAAAACATTTACCTGTTTGTATTATTATTAATAGTAAGATGGATTACGTAAAAAGAGCAAAATTTTTTAGAACTAAAAAACGACTAGGTCAAAATTTCCTAGTCAATCCTGATGTAATATCTGATATATTAGATTTTGCAGATATTTCACCTGATGATATTGTTTTGGAAATCGGTCCTGGGGTTGGTTTCGTTACAGAACAACTGGTTAAATATGCAAAAAAAGTTATTGCAATTGAGCTTGACGAAGAAGCTATCAAAGAATTAGAAAAAATAGAATGCGATAACTTACAAATTATTCATCAAGATATTTTGAAAACAAATATTTGGGAACTTATACCTGAAGGTGAAAAAGTAAAAGTTGTTGCTAATATTCCATATTATATTACAGCACCAATTATTGCTCATCTTTTAGGTGAAGTCGATGATTTAGATAATAAAAATAGAAACTCTATCAAAGATATTATTCTTATGGTTCAAGAAGAAGTTGCAAGAAGGGTTGTTGCTGATGAAACAAGTCCTTCTAAAGAATATGGGCTTTTGACAATTCTCGCTCAGTTCTGGGCAGATTGTGAAATTTTAAGGTTGGTAGGACGTCGTTCATTCTATCCATCTCCAAAAGTCAATTCAGCATTAATTGGGTTAAAAATTAATGAAAAACCAAGACTAGAATTAAGTGATTATTCTCATTTTAGAAGGACAATCAAAGCCGGTTTTGCTCAAAGACGTAAGAATATCAAAAATTGCCTTGTTAATGGCGGTTTTGACAAAGAAGTTGTAAATTCTGTTCTTGAAAAATTAAATATTGATACAAATACAAGAGCTGAAAATATCTCAATCGAAAAATTCGGAGAATTATCAGAAGGTTTGAAAAATGCAAATAAAAGTTAAAACACCTGCAAAAATTAATCTTACATTAGAAGTTTTAAATAAACGACCTGATGGGTTTCATAATATCCAAAGTATTATGCAAATGATTAACTTGTATGATTATTTAACTATCAATATAGAAGAAGCTGAAAACAACGAAATTATTCTTTCAGGAACAAGTAATGAAATTCCTTATGATGAGAAGAATTTAGTTTATAAAGCTACAAAATTATATTTAGATAAAACAGGAATAGAAAATAAACGAATTAAAATATTTATCGAAAAAAATATTCCAATATCAGCAGGACTTGCAGGCGGAAGTACAAATGCTGCAGGAACTTTATACGGATTAAATAAATTATTCAATAAATTATCAAAAGAAGAATTACACGACCTATGCTCTCAACTTGGTTCTGATTTGAATGTTTGCTTAGAAGGAGGTTGTCTTTTAGCAACAGGCCGTGGTGAAAAAATAGAAAAACTTCCATTTAGAGAAAATCAAGTTTCACTAATTAAACCTCTAAATCTTGGAATAAGCGCAAAAGAAGCTTACACAAAATTTTCTCAACTAGAGAAAAAACCTGATTTAGATATGACATTCAAAATGATTGATTCAATAAAAATCGGAACTGATGTAAGACAATTCCTTCATAACGATTTAGAAGTAGCTGTTTTTGATGATTATGAAGAATTACAAAAAATTAAATCACTTATTCCAAATTCTATAATGTCAGGATCAGGTTCAACATATTTTGCAATTAACACGCAAATCCCACAAGTAGAAGGTTACTGGGTAAAGAATAACCTAAAATTTATCCCATCAGGGGTTGAAGAATATGAACTTTTATTAAAATAGCCACAAAGGGTATTAACAAAATATATATGTCGATGATAGAATAACTCTATGGAAAATTTAGAGGATATGTATTCTGAAGTTCCGCCTACGAAACTCAGAGATAAAGACGAAAACTTTAGACCGGCGAGAACATCAAAATTCTGGTTATGGGTAGCTGATAGATTTTTCTACAATATGCTAGAAAATAGATTCTATGCAATGCGATATAAAGGCGTAGAGAATGTTAAATCTGTCGGAGAAATACCTACGATATTTTTTGCTCCACATTCAAATTGGTGGGATGGAATTGTAGGTTATAATATTTGTAACCGTATTATGAAAAAAGAAATTCGCTTGATGGTAGAAGAACTAAACAGATTTCCTCTTCTTCGCCGTGGTGGAGCTTTTAATGTTAACAAAAAATCAGCACAAGCATCTATGGCTGCTTTAAAATATTCTGTTAATGTTATTTCTAACTTAAAAAATATATTGTACATTTTCCCTCAAGGTATTATTAAGCCACCAAATTTCAGACCAATAGAATTCCAAACAGGTTTAACATATATTGCACAAAAAGCAGCTAAAAAATATGGAAAAGTTAATCTTGTTCCTATCGCTGTTAATTACTTATTTATGCGTGATAATAGGCCTGAAGTATGGGTTGAATTTGGTGAAGAAATTCACTTGGACAACCCAAATATTGATAGAAAAGAATATACAGAATATCTTTCAAAAACTTTAGAAAAATTATGTGATAAACAAATGCTAGAATTATCTAATGCACAATTCAAAGGGTATCAAACATTATTCCAACAAAAACTAGCATGGTATAGACGCATTGAACAAAGACTAAAACGCATTGATGCGACTGGACGTTCTTCTTAATTTAATCGGGAATAAATTCAAATAATTCTTGGGTATTACATTCTAAAGCATTACATAATTTGTTAATTGTATCAAAACTAATACTTTTAGTTTTATTATAATAAAGATTTATAACTGCAGTTTGACTTAATCCAGTCATTCTTTGTAGTTCTGACATTTTAATTCTTTTTCTGCCTAATATTTCGGATAATTTGTTATTAATCATATTATGATAATAACATTTTTATTTTAGAGCTTATAATTGTAAACAAATGTAACAGAATAAAAAATTTGTGTTATAAAAAAAGCAAGTTTTTGAAAGTTATATACTTTATATATATGTAAGTTAAATCAATTAACTTCAAATAAGAAAAAGTCCCGAGGAGAGCATATTATGGCATTATTATTCGCAAATGTTGCGGAACAGTTCGCAATGAAAAAACACGAAGAAGAAGATACTGTTAAATTATCATCAAAAGTTAGCGATTTGTTTGATGTCATTGAT
>CASFGO010000026.1 GCA_949294335.1 uncultured bacterium
ATTTTAGTATATTCTTCAACTGCATTGTTTAATTTTCTAACTTCTTTAAATATTTTTCTTATATATTTGTTAGACAATCGACAACCTCTCTGAATGCACCACTTCCACCTTGACGAGTTGTAATTTGAATCCCTTCAATTTCTTTTACTGATTGTACAGCATCAGGAACTGTAATACGATTTTTTGCATATTTTAATGAATCAATGTCGTTGATATCATCACCAATATACAAAAATTCATCTTCTTTTAAATTATATTTTTCTACGATTGATTTGATAACATCAATTTTTATTCTTATATTTTGATGAACTTCATCTATGTTAAATTTGTTATTAATAAGTTCAATCGCAGAGTTTCCTTCTCCTGATATAATCCCAATTTTATATCCTTTTTTCTTTAAAATAGAAAAAGCCATTATATCTTTGAAATTAAGTTTTCTTGTACAATTCCCATTTTCATCAATATAAACACAATTATCAGTTATAATTCCATCAAAATCGGTAATAACCATTTTTATTGTTTTAGGGATATTAAGCATTAAAATTAGCCCTTTCTTCTTAATTTTTCTCTAATAGGGATTTCTCTTTCATAAACAACTTTTACTCCATCTGATAATAATGCCGGAACTTGTCGAATATCTCTTATCATATGGAATAATCCTGGTGTTTCTAAACTTGCAGCTTGGTCTGAACCCCAATTTGTTCTATCTGATGTTATATGACGTTCTACAGAGCAAGCACCTAAAGCAACTGCAAGAACAGATGGTGCAATCCCTCTTTCATGTCCTGAGTAACCTACAGGACAACTAAATTTTTCTTTGAATGTTTTTATGCAGTTCAAATTGATTTCATTAGTATTAGTTGGATATGTTGCTGTACAGTGGAAAATAATAGTGTTTTCTTCTCCTAATATTTTCATTGCATGTTCAATTTCTTCCATTGTACTCATGCCTGTAGATAAAAGAATTGGTTTGCCTTTTGATTTCGTATATTTTAATAACTCATCATCTGTTAAAGACGCAGAAGCAATTTTGTAACAAGGCGGATTAAATTGGTCAATAAAATCAACAGATTGTTCATCCCAACAAGATGCAAACCACATTATATTTTTTTCTTTGCAGTATTCATCAATTTGTTTATATTCATCGTATCCGAATTCTAATCCTCGTTTTAAATCTCCATTTGTTTCTCCAAAAGGATTTGGACGAGGCTTTGCAAGTTCTTCTTTTGTATATACAATATCTATTGTTCTTTTTTGGAATTTAACTGCATTACATCCTGTAGCGACAGCTATATCAATTAATTTTTTTGCTTCAGGAATACTTCCGTTATGGTTTATACCTATTTCTGCAATAATAAAGCAAGGGTGGTTATCTCCTACCATTATATTGCCAATTTTTACTTCTCTTGTCATAAAATCACCTTAAATATTTTTTATAAAGCCCAAAATCTTCTTCATTAATAGTATGATCTTCTTTAGTTTTATTTTCTACTTCTGTTTTTTCATATAATATATTCATAGCTTCTTGTGTTGTTGGTTCTTTTGTATTGGATTGATAAGTATTATTTTCATACTTTATTTCTTTTCCAATAGTTTTTATTAAATTAACAGAGTGCTGAGAAACCCCTATTAATAATTTTTCTCCAGCAATTTCAATGACTTGTAAAGTTTTATCATGCCCTATAGGGGTTGTTGATAAAACGATAGGTTTTATATCAGAATTCTCTCTAAATTCATTTTTTACAGTTTTTACACTAACTTTATTTAGCTTTGTATATAAAATTCCTGTTATGTATATTAAGAAAACTACAAATATTAAAGATATAACAACAGAAAAATAATTTGGTTCGTAACCACTTGATTTAAGAACGGAATTAATATTTTCTGTTTCAGCTGCTGCTAAAACTTGATTTGTTAATATAAATAAACTAGATAGTGTATAAATAATTTTTTTCATTCCAAAATATAATCCCAAATTGATTTGTGTATGTTATGATTATATCATAAAAAAAATATTAGGTATTTATATGAGTTTACATATTAACTTATATGTATTATTAATTCTTTTAATTATTACTCTTTTAGGTGTGATAAATACTCTAATGGCAAAAATAAATCAGACTAAAAATCAACACAATGATGTTTCTGATTATGTTGCAAGTATTATTAATACGATTAATTCAGTAAGATACGGTAATTTAATTGCAAGGTTAGATAAACATCCTAATAAGGATTTTAATGAAGTATCTAAATGTATTAATAGAATGATAGAAACGCTTAATGATAGAGAAAAAATGATTGTTGAGTATCAAGGTGAATTAAGAAGAAAAAATGATTTCTTACAAGTAATAATTAATTCTCTTTCTGATTGTATTTTAGTTTTGGATGAAGATTATAAAATAATACAATATACTAAAAATATTAATCAGTGGTTTGGTGATGATAAAAAGTATTTGAATAGCTCTATATTAAAACATATAAAAATTTCAAATGAAAAAGAAATAAATGAATTAAATGAGGATGAAATTTTTATTGAGAATTCAAATGATAAAAGATATATAGCAACAGTTACTAAATTAAATTCAGAAGAACATAGTAATAATTATCTAATGATAATAAAAGATGTTACAAATCAAAAAGAAATTGAAACGTTAAAAGAGGATTTTGTTGCAACACTCACTCACGATTTAAAAGTCCCAATTATTGCAGAGTCAAATATGTTGAATTTTTTACTTTCTGAAAAATTTGGTGCATTGAATGAAAAACAAAGAGAAGCGATAGAAAATATGCAAAACTCTAATAAAGAATTATTAGAGTTAGTACATATTGTGCTAGATACATATAAATTAAAGGATTCTGGAATAGAGCTTTATAAGCAACCAGTTGTTTTATCTAAACTCATTAATGAAGTTGCTCAAGAAATGCAACCTATAGCAGATGTAACTAAAAATTCTTTAATTATTAAAATAAAAGAGGATAATGAACTTTTATTAGACAAAATGCAAATGAAAAGGGTATTAAAAAATCTTATCCAAAATGCTATCTTGTATGGAAAAAGCAATTCTGATATAGAGATAAAGTTATCTGCAAAAGATAAAAACGCTCTTATTAAAGTTAAAGATTATGGTAAGGGAATTCCAAAAGAAGATATAGCCAAAGTTTTTAATAAATATTTTTCAGCAAACAAAAAATTTAGAAAAATAGGTACTGGTTTAGGTCTATATTTATCAAAAGCTATAGTTGAAGCTCATGAAGGAACTTTGGTTGTTCAAAGCGAAGAGAATAAATATACAGAATTTTGTATTACACTACCTCTATAATGTCGCCTGTACAAACTTCTTGAATACCAATATATTTTGATAAGATTATTAAAGATTTCAAGTTACAACAATGTATTGGAGCGAGGTATTCGATTTTTTCATCTTTAAAAAACAATCCAATATTATTTATTTCATCTTCACTTTTGTCGATAAGATGTAAGCCTCCAATAACTCCATATATTTTATTTATTCCTGTTACTTTTTTAGCATATTTTATAATATTAATAATCCCTGAATGAGAGCATCCTGTAATTATAAAAAGCCCTTTATCAGATAAATATACAATTGCAGAATCATCAATATCTTTTGTTGGATTATTTGGAATCTCTCCTAAAAACCATAATTTGTCAGATATTTTGATAGGTTCTTTAGTGAAATTTAATTTATATCTTTTTTCTAGGTCTTCTTTTGATACAGGACAACTATAATCAACAGTATCAAACCTTTTATCAAACATGTTAGGATGTGCAGTTAGTATTGTCGATGAATTTCCAATATTTTTACTTGTTAATCCTCCGGTATGATCATCATGCCCGTGAGAAATAATAATATCAGTAATATTTTCTAAATCTATTCCTAATTTTTTAGCGTTTCGTTCAAAAATATGACTATATCCACAATCAAACAAAATTTTCTTGCCATCACATTCTATAAAAAGGCTTAATCCTGCCTCTGAAAGCAAATAATTATCTATTCTTGAATTATTTTCTACAAGTACAGTTATTTTCATTTTATAAAGTTTGTTAGAATTTGTTCTTCTAATTCTGGTCTATTTAATCCATTGTTTTTTCCAAGCTCAATACATTTTAGTAACCAAGCCATGTTTTTGCCAAGGTTTCTCATAATTTGTAAACCTTCCAAATCCTGTTTAACATCTTCAGGCTTGTTTTGACCTCCGTGTACCATTGGCCAATAACTTGATGAAACAACAGGCATGTTATTTATTGTGAAATGTTTTAGCATAGCATCAAGTGAAGCTGTAGTTCCTGCTCGTCTTGCAGATACAATAGCTGCAGCTGGTTTAAATATAAAACTGGCTTTTCCGGCATAGAATAGCCTATCCATAAAAGATAGAATTCTACCTGATGGGTGTGCATAATAAACAGGTGATCCAAAAATAAATCCGTCAGCTTCTTTTGCTTTATCAATAACTTCATTTACGATATCATCGTTAAACACACATTTGCCTTCGGTCATATTCCTACATCCATTACAACCAATACAGTCTCTTATTCCTTTGCTTCCAACTTGTATAATCTCTGTTTCAATACCTTCGTGGTTTAGACTATCTGCAACTTCTTTTAATGCAGTATATGTACAACCTTGTCTGTTACAGCTACCATTAAATAACAAAACTTTCATAAAAACGCTCCTTATTATACCTTTTACAATGTAACAAATTTTTCTATAACCTGCAAGTTATTGTAAAATGACATCATGTATTTAGATAAGGAGTTAATGTTATGAAATTTGCAACAGAATATTTATGGTTTTGTACAGAGCGTCAAAGAGAATATATCAATATAACAGATGAAGTAGAAGAAATTGTTAGAAAAAGTGGGATTAAAGAAGGAATGGTTTTGGTTTCTGCGATGCATATCACAGCAGGTGTATATGTAAATGATGCAGAAAGTGGACTAATTGCAGATATTGATAAATGGTTAGAAGAATTAGCCCCTTTTGATATAAACTACAATCACCATAGAACAGGCGAAACAAATGGTGATAGCCATTTAAAAAGTTTACTAATCGGTCATGAAGTAATTGTTCCAGTAACTAATGGAAGATTAGATTTTGGAACTTGGCAACAAATTTATTATGCAGAATTTGATGGTCAACGCAAAAAACGTGTTATCGTCAAAGTAATGGGTGAGGGGTAAATTTATAGGGGGTAAGGGGTAAATGAAGGAATAAAACCTGCCCTACCACCTATTAAAAAAGTTTTAAGAGAAATATAAGGTGTAAATAACAACTCTTTAAATATGTAGAATTTCTTCAATATTACATAATATTGTGTACATTTCTTGTATTCTTTCATTTAAAATGATTAGCAAGTTATTGATATCTCCTTGTGTGATGTTGTCGTTATCTGTTACAATATTTTCGATAACTTTGCCTAAACTTCGTATAATAGAAATTTTGCAACCAACATCAAGCATTTTATCTTCTATCAAATTAATTTCAATGCTGTTTTTCATATAACCTCTTTATAAAGTTTTATTGCTTTAAAATATACAAATAAGTCAAATAATATACAAATATATTGATTATTTTAGTCTAAGTTGTCATATTTGTCAAGAAATAAACAATAAAATATAATAAATATTATGCAAATGTTAGTAAGAGAACAAGTAAAAACATTATTAGCCCAAGAAGGAATTAAGATGAAAGATCTTGCAATAAAAATGGAAGAGATTTCAGGGCGTACTTATTCATTACAGAATTTATCTCACAGACTCAGACGCGGAACTCTTACTTATAATGAAATGTTATTAATCGCAGATATTTTGGGCTATGAAATAAGTTTTAATAAACAATAATTGTAATAAAATTGTAAGGGAATTATATGTCAAAAGAAGAAAAACATAGACTTGTTTTGCTTGTAGAAAAGTCAATATTTGAAGAGTTCAAAAAATTAGCAGAAGAACAAAATAGAACAGCAGGAAATTTAGGGACAACTCTAATAAAAGAGTATGTAAAAACTCACAAATTACAATGATGTTAAATTAAAAACAGTTTTAATTCATATACATTTTTGCTTTTCACATCGATTTATTGAGGGCTGATTGTATTTATAATACAATCAGAAAAAGGGTAAGCTCCTGTTTGCCACCGCCGTCACAGGCTTGTTAAGAGGACTTTAAACGGAAAGGTGGTGATGAAATGTGATATTCTGTATAACAGAAAAAGCACTATGGCTTATTCTCGCAATTACCATAGCGCTTTCATTCACAAAATAGGGAGTTAAGAAAGTCTTAAAGGTCTAGCCACCTTTAAGGCTTTTCCCTACATGTACATTATTTACTATGTTTTTTGTTTTGTCAAGTTAGCTGAACATGTTCAAATAATTATAATTTTAGAGTATAAGAAGTATTTTATAATCACAATAAGATATGCAAATATATTCTTTACTCCTTTTTACCCCTTTTGTTATCAATTCTTTCAGCCCAGAAGGTTGAAACAAGTGGTATTGTTAAATAATAAATACTTCCCATTATTAATGTTGGTTTTGCTATCTTTATTCCCTCTACATATTTAGCAAGTTTTGGTGCGTCTTTATTAACTTCTGAAAACTTCTTGATAAATTTTTCGGTCGGTTTATCCAACGCCTTATCCACAACATAGCTTGCCCCAATACTCAAGCCTGTTGATATCGCTGCATTATAATTCAGAACTTTTTTTCTGTCTTCTTTAATCTTTTTACTCTTATTTGTCTGATGTATAAATGCCCCAGTAGCTAAAATATCCCCAATTACAGGAATATGCATTGCATAATTTGTATCCTTAAATCTATCAGCCATTTTTTGCATCGTCGGATTATCCATACTCTTACCAATACCTTTTGATAATGGATTTAATCCTTTAAATGATAACTTTTTATTAGTTTCAGAATTGATTTTAAGTATTTGTGGCTGTTGTTGATGGTTTTTATTTTTGTTTTTATTTTTATTCAAAAAAGAATTCATGATAGGAGGGATTAGTGCACAAGTAAGTGCTGATTTAGGTATTGCCATTGCAACTGCTAAGCCTAGCTTATATAACTGTGCAATAAACTGATATTTTTTTGATGCTGATAATGGTTTACCTGCTTCTTCAAGTTTTTTGATTGTATTAGGTTTTAAATACGTATTAGGATTTTCTTCGATTCCTTTTATCCCTTTTGCAAGAATATTTGTTAAACCATACATAATAGTATAATTAATTCCTGCTGATGCGATAGATTTTGCACACGCAAGTTTTTTATTTTCTCTATCTGTTTTTGGGGTTGCAAGTATTGATAAAGGACGCAATGTTGAAAACGCAAGAGCAGCTCCAGCCATAAAAGTTCCGCTTTTGTTGGCTGCA
Organism: uncultured bacterium; assembly: GCA_949294335.1. Lineage (GTDB taxonomy): Bacteria > Cyanobacteriota > Vampirovibrionia > Gastranaerophilales > Gastranaerophilaceae > UMGS1585. The sequence continues at coordinate 7,386 of CASFGO010000026.1, forward strand.
AATTCTAATCCCTTGTGTAATAGTTTGTTTTTATAAAAAGTTTGTCCTGTTAATTTTACATTCATCTATTTTTATTAGATAACATAAATAGTGAAAAGTAAAATGAATATGGACGATATTAAACATTTTGTAAAGTTAGAACTATCAGGCTGGAACAAAACAGAATTGTCAGCCTTAGTTTTGGTTATGTGTATAATTTTTTCTAACGCAATATTTTTACACGATAGTCCTATCGCTATTGTTTATGCAATTTGTGGAATCTTATATACTATAATTGCAGGTAAAGGAAAGATTTCTTGCTATGTTTTTGGATTAATAAGTTCAATTTTATATAGCTATATTTCTTTTAAAAATGCTATTTATGGAAATTTATTTTTAAATCTTTTTTATTATATTCCAATGCAAATTCTTGGAATTTTTCAATGGAAAAAACATCTTAAAAAAACAACGAATGAAATATACAAAACAAAACTAGAAACAAAAGAACTCATTCATATTTCAATAATCTCAATACTGGCATGTGTTGTGGCTGTATTCATTTTAAACAATATACAAGATGGTAACCCAATAATTGATGGGATTACAACTATGCTATCAATTGTCGGAATGTATTTGACTGTAAAAAGATGTATTGAACAATGGGTTGTATGGACAATAGTAAACGGATTGTCTGTAATTATGTGGCTAAATATTGCACTAAAAGGGATACACGTTTATTCAACTGCCTTGATGTGGTTCGTGTATTTTTTATTAGGTATTTATTTTTATATTCAATGGAATAAAGAAATTAATTGTTTAACAAATAATCAATAACTTCGTCAACATGACCTTTTACTTTAACTTTTCTCCATTCTTTTTCTATGTTTCCATCTTTATCAAGAATGAATGTTGAACGCTCTATTCCCATATATTTTCTACCATACATTGATTTTTCAACCCAAACTTTGAACTCATTTGATAACTTTTGTTCGATATCTGCCAATAAATCAAAATTTAAGCTTTGTTTCTCTCTGAATTTCAAATGGCTCTTAATATCATTTGGGCTTACTCCAACAACTTTTGCAACAGATGTGATTCTATTTATATTATCTCTAAAATCGCATGCTTCTTGTGTGCAACCTGAGGTATTATCTTTAGGATAAAAATATAAAACAACTCTTTCGCCTTTGAAATCTTTAAGGCTGTATTTATTTTCTTCTCCGTCTTTATTTATTCCTGCCAATTCAATATCTAAATAACTCATAATAACTCTCCTTTTTTCATAATTATAATATAGAGTTAAAAGAAAAATATACTCTTTTTACCTAAAAAATGTACAACTTTCTCAGAATAAGCATTTAAAAATAAAAATAAAAGAGCATAGGGTTGACAAAATGAAAACATATGTTATTATGAATATATAAATATTAGAATATAGATATAAATAAAAATATAAAGGAGAACAAAAAATGGAAAACGTAGTTGAATTAAATGATTTGAATTTTGACAAAGAAGTAAAAGAGAGTAACTTACCAGTATTGGTAGATTTTTATGCAACTTGGTGTGGACCTTGTAGAAAACAAATTCCTGTTGTATCAAATATTGCAGATAAGTTTGCAGGTAAGGTAAAAGTTGGGAAGCTTAATGTTGATGAAGGTCAGAGAAAATCAATGGAATATGGCATTGCAAGTATTCCGGCATTAATGGTTTTCAAAAATGGCGAAGTTGTTGAATCTGTTTCAGGTTTGCATTCAGAAAGTCAGTTGGCTATGTTATTGCATAAGTATGCATCTTAGGAACAGAATTCGCAAATATCAATATTTTCAAAAAGTTGTCTGACTGCAGGGTTGTCGATTTTGTAGCAAATTTGGTTACCATTTCGGCACCCTGTTATAATTTTCGCATTTTTAAGAATATTCAAATGTTGAGAAACGGTAGGTTGTGCGATACACAATTTTTCGGACATTGTATTTACGTTGCAACTATCTTTTTTTAGTAGTCCACAAACAATTTTTAATCTAATCGGATGTGCTAATGCTTTAAAAATTTCTGCGTATTCTTCAATATTCATAATTAACTCCCTGAATATTAGAATATATGAATATTAAAATTTAGTCAAATATTAATAAAAAATGGCGGAATCTAATGATTCCGCCAAAGTAAATTAAAACATAATTGTTAATTCTTCGCCAGGGTTTAAACTAGAAGAATTTGCATATTGTGGAACAATTAAGTATCTTATTTCATCAGTTAATTCATATACAATTCCAAAAGTCCCTGTTACTGCAAGTTTGCAAATATCAAAAATACCTTTCCCAAAGGTTACTCCTGCATTTCCTATATTTCTTGCACTTGATGCAGGCTGTAATGACGCTAAATCAACAAATACATTTGATACATTATCAATAAATTGTTCAGAACCATCTGCGATTACATTGACTCCAGCCCCTACAGTTCTTCCAGCTACTCCGATAACTCTTGCAGAACCACTGAATGGGAAGCCAAGTAGTCTTGCTATAAAATTAGGATTTTTCATCATTGTTGCTTGTGCTTGTGTTAATTTTTCTGGGAATTTTTTGCACTGTGATCCATCTTTTATTTCAATAAATTTAACTTTTACAGATCCTGTTTTTTTTATTCCTGGGCGTTCTACTCCTACAACTTCTCCTCTTACAAGCGAACCTGCAGGGAACGTATAACCATCTAGAGTTACCTCTTTAGTTGTTTTCGCTCTAAATTTATCTCCAATATTTGATTGACGTGCAGAAAGTCTATCAATTAATTTAATATTAAATGCCGTTGGACAATAGTTTTTCAATAATCCTGCTTTTCCGTTTATTTCGTTCCAGTGTTTTTTCATTGAACCAACTAAGTATGCAACTTGTTCTTTTGATAAATACTCATCATTGTTAACCTTATCAGGGTTAGGAACATCTTCCATTATGTTTGATTTAACAACTTCTTTGGTTGGTGCAATAGCCCATTGTGGAATATATTTTATTTCTTTATTATTGAATTCAGGTATGATAAGACTTCTATCAATTGGTACATTCATAAGTTGGGCTAATGTTGCAAATACTTCTGCTTTAGTTACTGGTTGATCAGGGCGGAATTTATTGTCTGGGTATCCAATCATAACACCTGCATTTAAAGCTCCTGTTATCCAATCTTCAGCCCAATAATTTTGAGGGATATCTTTGTATGTTTTTTTTACTTTTGTATCTTTTAAGTTAAATCCTTCAGATAATATTACTGCCAATTCTGAACGTAGTACTGGCATTTTTGAGTTGAAGCCTTTACCTTCTTTTGATTTCAATAATCCCATCATATCTTTTACCCATGAATCCACGTATGCATTATCTTTGTTAGTAATGCCTATTCTATTATGTGTTTTTAAGATTTTTCCTCCTGTTATGTATGTTGAATCAGCTGTTGTCATTTCTTGGGCTTGTGAGCCAAACATCCCAGGATGTGCATAAGTTTCTACTTTTTTTGCACAATCGTGTGCAAGCGCACTCGTTGATACAGTGCATAGTACGATTGCTGTTGTAAGTATTTGATTAAACTTTTTCATGATACTCTCCTAATTATATAGTGACACTTTCAAATTTTGAAAGTATCTTATTATGCACTTTTATTTCAAACTCGTCAAGCATTTGTTAAGTATGCAAGGAGCAATAATATAAAATTTAACCTTAAAACCTTTGTTATTCTTGTTTTATTAAAAGTTAATATATGTAAATTTAATAATTTAAACCCTTAAATTATTGTTTGAATTAGAATAATTTTAAGTTTTGGTCAAAATCAAGAAAGCTTTTTTGATTTCCTTGCTGGATTATATCAGTATCGTTGATTTTACCAAATAATATTGGAGAATTAGGATTATGTATTTTGTAATTTTCTATGGCATTTTGAGGAGTGGAGTTTGCATAACAATATTTGCAACCATTTGGACATGTGTCATAGGCTCCTATATCTCTTGTTTCGATACACTTACAGTTTTTTCGTATACCATTATGTTTTAATTTTTTGAACTTAATATTATTTGCTTTTCCTAGAATATCCAAAGTAATACAGCCTGAAGGTTGGATTCCAAAACTTGTGTAATCTATATCAGTTGCGCAAGTTTGAATAACAATGTTATATTTTTCTGCAATTTTTCCTAAGTCTTTTGCAAGTTCAGTTTTTTCTATATTGCTAAGTTCCGTAATTTCTGGCATGTTAGTTTTTAATTTTTTATACATTTCAACAAAGCTAAAAATACATCTATCAATATGTCCTGATAATTGTTTTGACATATTCTTAAATATCTCTAAGTGGTAGTCTATTGTATATTTATCTGTTAGCAATACTGGATCATATCTCCAAGCAATTCGTTTTGCGCTTACGATTTCTTCTAGTTTAAGAAGTGTTTCAATACTTTTTTCAATTGTTGGAACTCTCGGTTCTATATCTGTACCATAGGCAGTAATTGTATAATAAAAATATGTATTAAATTTATCTGTTATTTCATTTAATCGATTAAGAATTGGTTCATAATTTTTTGAACAGAAAACAACACAATCAACTTTATCTGGAGTTAATTCATATTTGGTAACTTTTTCAGGAAAGAAAGGGTTTCTTGAATATACAAAACCTTCCTTAAATCTATTCAGTAGCCATTCAGAATAATATTGAACAGTATCAGTTCTTCCACCTGTGTTTATAATCATATTTTTATGCTAGCACAAGAACAATCAAAAATTTAATATGCGTAAAATATTATTTATTAGTATTTGTAATTACATACATATTATTAAATAATTTAATTTTATTTTCATCATCAGAATTAATTTTTATATCTTGCATGATATTATTAATTTTGTTTTCTTTAAGAATTGAATTATATGGTTTATCAATAAGAAAACTTATCAAATTTTTAAAGTCGCTACTAGATTTTGTATTAGGAATTTTTAAATCAAAATATTGTCTGAATGATTCATAAGGAATAGTTTGTTTTTTTAAGGATTCTTTAATAATATCTTTTTTTGTAATTTCTTCTTTATTCTGATTGAGATTAGCAGAAGAAGCTGGATTATATTTGGCTCTTAATTCGGAAAGTAAGCAGTCTTGTCCACTATGATGAACAATTATAGCTTTTCCTTTTTTATCTAAGTGGTTATAAATATTAGAAATTGAATTATCAAGATTATCAGCATAGTATAAAACGTGAGATGCTAATATAAGATCATATTTTGAATCTTGTGATTTAGTTTCAAAAAAATTTTGTTTTTTTGAATTAACAATAACATTATTTTTGAACTTATCTAAACGAGAGTCAAATTCTTCTAAAAGTTTATCATTAACGTCAAGTGCATCAATTTTTATTTTTTTATCAGGAAAAATTGAAATCATATTATTAAGAACTTTTTCTGTTAATAATCCGTTTCCACAACCAATATCTAGAATTTTTATATTTTTTTTATTATTGAGGAATTCAAAATATTCATTGTTCTTAAAAGTTTTATTAATTTCATTAGCAATAGATGTTTTTTCATTTGAGTATTTTAAATAAGCCTTAAACCACTCATCATAATTTTTATTTAAAGTATTTCCCTTAAATACAGGATAATAACTTGCAGTAGGATAAGAATGAAATCTTGTTTTAGAATTCATAATTTTATTATCTTTATAAGAGTTATATTTTGTATTATTAGTAAAATAGATATTAGGTATTGATTTAATTTCCATAATTAAAAAAGGTTCGTAAATTTATATTTTGTTATAGAAATTCAATAATTAAAATTATTTGTTACATTTAGAACATTAATTTTGAATACGTAGGGTACAATTTATTGCAGCAAAAGAAATAATAAAATTAAGCATACAAAAAACTAGGATTTAATCCTAGTTTTTTTATGGTAGCTGGGGAGAGACTCGAACTCTCGACCTCTCGGGTATGAGCCGAACGCTCTAGCCAGCTGAGCTACCCAGCCATAAGGTCTATTTAGTTTTTGTTATCTGGCTAGAGCGTCCGCTCTAGGAATTTTAATTGGTTCCGCAAGCTTCACCTAGTGAGCTACTAGCCATAAGGTCTATTTAGTCTTTCGACTGAAAAAATTATCGCATAAGCATATTCAAATTTCAAGTTATTTTTTAAAATTAAAAACGGGCTGAATTAACAACCCGTTTTTGCTTACTTTTTTAGAAAAATCTAAGAAAGAACTACTTTAATTCAACAGTAGCACCAGCTTCTTCTAATTTTTTCTTTAATTCTTCAGCTTCTTCTTTCTTAACGTTTTCTTTGATTGGTTTTGGAGCTCCATCAACTAAATCTTTAGCTTCTTTTAAGCCAAGACCAGTGATAGCTCTAACTTCTTTTAATACAGCGATTTTGTTAGCACCAGCAGAAGCTAATACAACAGTTACTTCAGCATCGCCTGCTTCTTCAGCAGCGCCAGCAGCAGCTGGAGCAGCAGCAGCTACAGCTACAGGAGCAGCTGCAGAAACGCCGAATTTTTCTTCCATAGCTTTTACTAATTCAGATGCTTCTAATAAAGTTAATTTTTCGATTGATTCTAAAATTGATTCTACACTCATGGTTTTCTCCTTTTTATTATTGAGTTTGTAATATACGTTTGGATTTTCTGCGATTATGCAGATTTTTGATCTCTAACAGCTGCCATAGCTCTTGTTAATGAAGACATAACAGCATTGATAGAGTTTGCGATACCTGATGCAGGTGAATTGATACAGCCAAGCATTTTTGCGTAAATTTCTTGTTTTGATGGTAAACTTGCTAATGCTTTAGCTTCAGCTGCTGATAATAATTTTCCATCCATTGCAGCTGCCAATATTTCGCCTTTTTTTGTATCTTTAATGAATTTTGCTAATGCTTTTGCAGGTGCTACTTGATCTTCAAAACCAAATGCGATAGCTATAGGTCCTGTTAAAGCATCAGATAATACTTCGTATTCTGTTCCTTTAATGGCAATTTTTGCTAATGTGTTTTTTGTTACCATATAGTCGCCATCTTCTTTTTGAATTTCGCGTCTTAATTTGGTAATTTCTTCTACTGATAATCCTTTGTAATCAGTTACAATAGCAACTTTTGCCTTTTCAATTTTCTCTTTCATTTGAGAAATTTTTTCTGCTTTAAAGGCTTTTGTTGACATTTTTTGCTCCTTTGTTTTATTTTACGGATTGCTCCGGTTCGACCTTTGATTTGTTTACATAGTAAAAAGACTTTGCGTCTAATTACTAACCGCAAAATCTTACATTACACATTTAATATACTATTTTCTTATTCGACTGTGTAACCTAGGTTAGCCGGTTTTACCTTTTATAATTAGATGAGCTTGAAACCTCTTGTTTCTTTTACATTAAGGGTTTCCACCTTAAAACTCTGTCCACATAACTAACTGTCTGCGGTTGTGTCTATTATATTATCAAATAAATTTTTAAAATCAAGTGTTTTTTTTACAATTTCTTGAAAAAAATTAACATATAAGATATACTGATGACAAAATTATTGATTTTACTAAATAGAAGAGGTATGAAATTTATGAAAAAAATATTAGCTGCTTTATTAATTTCTTGTTTGGTATCTTTTTCTGCAGTTAGTGCAGAAGAAAATTCTAATGCAATAAAAGATATTCCTGCTGATTTTTGGGCTAAACAGCAAGTAGAATCTGTTATACAAGATGGTATCATGCAAACTGATGCAGAAGGTAATTTTAATCCTGACAAACCAGTTTCTAGAATTGAGTTTGTATCTGCTCTATTAAAAATATTATCCAATGATAATTTAAATGTAAATATTAAAAATAATTTTTCAGATATAAATGACAAACAAGAATTTTATAATGATGTATTACGTTCTGAACAATTAGGTTTGGTTTATGGCTATCCAGATGGAACATTTCAACCTCAAAAGACTATGTTAAAATCAGAAACAACTTCTGTAATTAGCCACATAACAAAAGATAAGTTTATTGATTGTGCTATTTTGGATAAATATTCTGATAAAAATGATATTCCTTCTTGGGCCAAAATTCCTTATGCTAAATCTATTAACTATGGAATTTATATAAATCATCCTGATGAAAATAAACTTGAACCTAATAGAAATATTACAAGAGCAGAAACTGCGGTTTTATTAACAAGATTAAAAGACAAATTATCACTTGTTAAGCCTCAATATATTCCGCAAAAAGAAGAACTTCTTTCTGTAGAACATATTAATATGGTAAAAAATCCTCAAGAAAATAAAGTTAATATAACAAATCAAAGAAAAATCATATTACAAGGTAATGCTTTCCCAATTTCTTTTGAATCTGCTTTCGAATCAAAAACAGCTAATGAAGGAGATATCGTTTATTTTATCTTTGACCAACCTATCAGAACAGATGAAGGTTCTGTATTAATCCCTCAAGGTTCTAAATTAACTGCAGAGGTTACTATGATTGAGCAGCCAAGAATATATAACCATTGTGCAAAAGTATTTTTAGAATATAAACAAATTACTTTCCCTGATGGTACAAATTATAATATTTCTGCAAAAACATTTAATAAAGATAGTGTTTTAAAAGAAAGTAATTGGTTAAGTGGTTTAAAATATGCTTCTATAGTTGGAGCATTTACAAAAGGATTGAATTATAAGTCTAAAAAAGGTGAAACAATAAATATTCTATTATCCGAAGATTTATCATTAGTAAATCCAGAAAAAATGGAAAAATAAAAAGAAGAGCTGAAAGGCTCTTTTTTTTTATTGCAAAATTTGAAAAAATAGTATATACTTTGTATGAAATTTGAATTAAGAATCCAACGTTAATTAATATAAATAGAAAAGAGGGATATAGCTATGAAAAAGATTATGTCAGCATTCCTTGTAAGTTGTATGTTAGGGTTAAATGTAACTCCGGCATTAGCAGTTGCTAAAAACAATAATATCAAGGATATTCAAAAAAATTATTGGGCAAAAGAACAGATTGAAACTGTTGTATCAGAAGGAATTATGTTCACAGATGATGATGGAAATTTCAACCCTGATAAATCAATGACTAGGGTTGAATTTGTGCACGCGTTATTGAAAGTATTATCTAATAATAATTTAGATGTAAATGTGAAAAATTCATTCAAAGATGTAACAGCATCAAATGCTTATTATAATGATATTTTACGCTCACAACAATTAGGATTGGTATATGGATATCCTGATAAGACATTTAAACCAAACAATTCTATGTTGCGTTCAGAAACAACATCTGTAATAAGTCATATTACAAAAGATAAAAATGTTGATTATAATGTTTTAAATCAATTTACTGATAGAAATACTATTCCAAATTGGGCAAAATTACCTTATGCAAAATCTATTAATTATGGAATTTATGTAAACTATCCTGATGAATCTATGTTAGAGCCAAATAGAAATCTGACAAGAGCAGAAGGTGCGGTATTATTAGCAAAGTTAAAAGATAAATTATGTACAGTAAAACCTCAATATGTTGGTCCAAAAGAAGAAGTATTAGGTATAGAACACTTAAGTGTTAATAAAAAAGCTCCAAATAATACTGTTCAAATAACCAATCTAAGAAAAGTTATTAATCAAGGTAATGTTTTAGCTGTATGTTTTGATTCTACATTTGAATCTAAAAAACATTCGGCAGGTGATATTGTAAATTTTGTATTACCAGAAGCATTATATACTGATGAAGGAACAATGTTATTACCAGCAAATACAAAATTAGTAGCTGAAGTAACAAAAATTGTTCCTCCTAAAAAATTCAATAAAAATGCAAGAGTACATTTGTTATACAAACAAATAGTAATGCCTGATGGCAAGACTTATGATATAAAAGCTCGTCCATTTACTAAAGATAATGCATTAAAAGAAGGTCCTTGGATGACAACAGGTAAAATTGCATTATCTACTATTTCATTAGGTATAGTAGGTGCTGGTGCTGGTGTTGGTTTTGCATTTATTCCAACTCATGCAGCAATCGGAACTGGTTTAGCAATTGGTATTCCTGTTGGTTGCGGTGTTGGTCTAATTGTTGGATTCTTAACTCCTGGATTGAATTACAAAGCTAAAGAAGGCGAACAAGTTATGATTTTATTAATGGATGATGCAGCAATTGCAAAATAATAATTTAATCAAATAAAAAGAAAGCCTCTGAATAACAGAGGCTTTCTTTTTATATTTATTTTAATTTTTTCCTGTAGAGCCAAAACCGCCTTCTCCGCGTTCGGTGTCTGAAAGTTCTGTAACGACTTCGATTTTTGCTTGTTCAACTCTTGCGATTACCATTTGAGCAATTCTTTCTTGAGGTTGAATTGTATATTCTTCATTTGATAAATTTACGACAGGAACACAAAGTTCGCCTCTATAATCTTCATCAACTGTTCCTACACAATTAATTAATGTAATGCCGTGTTTAATTGATAGACCTGAACGAGGTCTTACTTGTGCTTCATAGCCGTGTTCAAGTTCAATTTTTATACCTGTTGGAACTAATGTTCTTTCTAGTGGTTTTAAGGTTATAGGTTCTTCTATTGCTGCTGATAAGTCCATGCCTGCAGCACCTTCTGTTTTATATTCAGGTAAAATTTTATTATGTGCTAATCTTTTTATTTTTAAAACTGTCATTATTTAACATCCTCATAAATATTTTTTAGTACATATTTAACGTGTGAATAATTTAATCCACCTTGCATATAAACTGCATAAGGAGCTCTCATAGGTCCATCTGCTGATAGTTCAATGGTTGAACCTTCAATAAATGTTCCGCCTGCCATTATAAGCTTATCTTCATATCCTGGAACATCGTCAGGGATTGGAGTTACATGAGAATTTATTGGAGATAATTGTTGAATTTTTCTGCAGAATATTTCCAATGGCTCAGGTTTTCCAAATTCTATTGTTTGGATTAAATCAGTTCTATGTTCGTTGTATTTAGGAGTAGATTTGTATCCTATATCTTCAAAAATTTTAGCTGCAAGAACTGCTCCTTTTACGGCATCTGCTACAATAGATGGTGCCATAAATAGACCTTGGAATATTAATCTAAGCTGGTTTAGCATTGCTCCACCTTCTGAACCTATTCCAGGTGCCGTTAATCTCATTGCTGCTTGTTCTACATATTTTTCTTTTCCTGCAATATAACCGCCTGTTTCGACAATCCCACCACCAGGGTTTTTGATTAGTGAGCCTGCAATTAAATCTGCTCCAACTTCAAGTGGCTCTTGTTTTTCTACAAATTCTCCATAGCAGTTGTCTACAAAACAAATACAGTTTGGATTTTTTGATTTTACTATTTCGCAGATTTTTTTGATTGTTTCAATGTTTACAGATGGTCTTAGTGAATATCCTCTTGAACGTTGGATTTCTACCATTGTAACTGTTTCATCAATTTTATTTGCTATTCCTTCAAAATCTACTGTTCCATCTTCTTTAAGCGCTACTTCATCATATAAAACTCCGTGTCCCATTAAAGACTCAGGTCTGATTTCTTCGCGTCCTTCAACTTTGCCTATAACTTCAAGCATTGTATCGTAAGGTGTTCCTGTAACTGAAACAAGTTTGTCTCCGTGTCTTAAGTTTCCAAATAATGCACAAGCAATTGAATGTGTTCCTGATACAAAGTGGTTTCTTACAATTGCTTTTTCTGTTTTAAATACTTGTGCAAATACATTATCAAGAATTTCTTTCCCTAAATCATCGTGTCCGTAGCCTGATACGGTATAAAAATGTTCAGGTGCAACTTTATTATCAATAAATGCTTGTAGAACTTTTTCTTGGTTGTAATCTCTAATATCTTCTATGTATTCAAATTCTTCTTTTAGTAATTTTTCAGTTTCTTTAAATTTTTGTTCAGTTTCTATATTCATAATTTATCCTTAATAATATTGGCTAGCATGTTAATGATATTGCAACTAAAAATATTCGTCAAATAGGGAATTATTCAAATAGAAACAGTCATAAAATTGAATTATGAGATGGTTATTAATAAGTTTTATATTTTTTTCACTTTCTTGTATGGCACATGAAGCCTATAGAGTTTATGATTACCATAATTCTTTAGGTGCAAATACAAGAGGAGATATTCCGACTGTTTTTATTCTTGATTATTCAAATAGTATGAATGAAAGAATTGACGGAGAAACAAAATTCAATATATTAAGACGTTGTTTTAATGGTTTAGTTACTCAAATCCCCGATGAAGTACCTGTTGGAGTAAGGGTATATGGGCATAGATGGGGTTTTACAAATTATGATGCTTGTCGTGCATCTAATATGGTTGAGGGGATAAATAAATATAACCGAGATATTATACCTGAAGTTTTAAACAAATATCGTCCTAAAGGTATGACACCTATTACATATTCGCTAAAAGAAACTATTGAGAAAGATTTCCCACTTAATAGAAATCCTAAGCATATTGTGCTAGTGACGGATGGTGGCGAAAATTGTGATGAAAGTCCTTGTGAATATGTTATGGATTTAATCAAGACAAGAAAAGATATCAAAATAGATGTGATTGCAATAAATATAAAAAATCACGATGATTTAGATCAACTTACTTGTACGGCTAATGTTACAAGTGGAAAACTGTACAATGTTGATACAGAAGCACAATTAATGAATGTATTAGAAAAATCTATGAATTCTAAAAAACAAGTTAATGCAACGATTGTTAGATAGGTATAAGATTTTGACAGAGATTTATCTCTGTCAAAACCATTTACCCTTCTTCAGGTAAAAAAATAACTTTGTCATTTAAAATAGAATAGATATCTTCGTAACATCTATTGTTATGTACAAGTTGTTGATATTCTTGTACAACAGATATCACGTCTGCTGTTGATAGTTTAATTAATCTTCTACCACCTGAAGAACTTTCTATAATTCTTGCCATTTAAAACCTCACTTAATTATACAAGAGGTTACGACAATATAATATCAATCTTTAAAGAATACAAAAAAGCTCAACTCTTCTTATTAGAAAACTCTCTTTTAATTTTAATCAATTCTTGAATAAATACTAGGTTAAAAGATTCATATCTTGGTCAAACTTATATAGTTTACCATCTTCATCTTTAAACTCGTATCCGTTATCTGTTTTAACAAGTTCAGCACTTTTTCCATCAGTATTAGTTACTTTAAGTTGATTACCACTTGCTGCTACATATAAAGTATCATTACCTGCTTTTATTGTTTTGTTCCCGATAGAATCTACTTCAATATCACTTATATATGTCCCATTATCAGCAAATTTATCAATATTATTTGTTGTTGGTTGATTTGTTGCATTTTTTACATCTTCAGTTGTTCCTGTCGGTTTTGTGTTCTGAGTCTTTTCTCCTTTGCCAATATTAGTAATCATCGACCAGAATTTGCTTATAGCACCTTGACCATCTTTTTCATTAAGAACTTTATCATTATTTTTATCAAGAGAATCAAATATAGTCCAATGTTTTGATGAAACTTCATTTCTTTGGATTCCATTATTTTGTTTAGGCTCTTTTATTGGTTCATTCCCGCCAATATTACCAATACTTACCATAATATTACTCCATTTATTATAGATACACATGGATTTACGGTTAGTTAGTTAAAATCTTTAGGTTTATTTGATTTAATGTTACAAAAGTTTATATTTTAGGTTGCTTTTATCAATATCTTTTTTTTGTTATTATGTAACCATAGACAATATATGGAGATAATTTATGAGCGGACATTCAAAGTGGTCAACAATCAAACATAAAAAAGCAAAAACAGATTCAGCAAGAGCTGCTGAATTCCAAAAGTTTTCAAGAGAATTAATCGTTGCTGCAAAATTGGGTGGTCCTGATCCTGCTGGGAATTTCAGATTAAGAACTGCAATTGAAAAGGCAAAAGCCGCAGGACTTCCAAATGATAATATCAAAAGAGCAATAGATAAAGGCTCAGGTAAAAATAATACAGATAATTATGAAGAATTAATATATGAAGGTTATGCAGCTGGTGGTGTTGCTGTTGTTGTTGAAGCAATGACTGATAACAAAAATAGAACTGCAGGTGATGTTAGAAGTTTCTTTACAAAATTCAACGGAAACCTTGGTGAAACAGGTTGTGTAGGTTGGATGTTTGATAGAAAAGGTTGCATAACATTCCCTAAGACAGTTGATTATGATGCTTTATTTGAAGCTGCTATAAATCTTGATGCTGAAGATATTGTTGAAGAAGAAGAATCTTATAACGTTATGACATCTGTTCCTAATCTTCAAGTAGTAACTGAAGGATTAGAAAAAGCAGGTTTTAAATCAGAAACAGCTGAATTCGTGAGAATCCCGCAAAATACTATCGAAGTTACTGATGAAAAAACTGCTACTAATATATTAAGATTATTGAGTAAATTAGAAGAACACGATGATGTTCAAAATGTTTATATGAATTTTGATATTTCAGATGAATTAATGGAAAAATTGGATTATTAAATAATCTATAAAAGAAAGAAGGTTATTATGATAAGTGAAAAATTAGAAAGAGCTTTTAACGAACAAATTAATGCAGAATTATATTCTGAATATTTATACCTTTCTATGAAAGGGTATTTTGAAAGACTTAATCTAAAAGGTTTTGTAAATTGGATGGATGTTCAAGTACAAGAAGAACATGCTCATGCATTAGGTATGTATGATTATGTTCACGAACGTGGTGGTAAAGTTGAATTAATGGCTATTGAAAAACCACAAACAAATTGGAATTCTCCACTTGATGTTTTTGAACATGTATTACGTCATGAGGAATTAGTTACTTCAAAAATTAATGCCCTAATGGATGTTGCAGAAGAAGTTCATGATAGAGCTGCTTTATCATTCTTAGACTGGTATTTAAAAGAACAAGTTGAAGAAGAAGCAAGTGTTGGTGGGGTATTATCAACATTACAATTAATCAAAGATGATGCAAATGCTTTATTGTTATTAGATAAAGATTTAGCAACTAGAACTTTTGTTGCTCCAGTTATTGGCTAATAAATTAGAGTTTATAAGGAAAAAAGGATTGAGTGAAAACTCAATCCTTTTTTTATGCTTGTTTGTATCCATAACTTTGTAGCAAAGTTTGCGGCGGTGCTGCGACTGCCGTTGTATACATTAAAAATTCATTATCCGGTGCGAAATACTGTCGCATAAATGCTCTATTTGTGATAGTTTCGTAGCAAACGTAGGAATCTACTTTATCCTTAATATATCCTGCGAACACTTGCTGTTTATGCGTCAGCTTACAATCCTTAAGTGTTTTGACGATTTTCATAATTATACATACATTATACAATTTGTGTATAATTATTTAAAGCCTAAAATCAAATAACCTTAACAATAATTTACTATTTTGTATTACAGTTTTTGTCTAAAAATTTTATTAGTCTTCTTGCTTTTAGTTTAGTAATAAGACTTAATGTAATAAGACAACCAACGCAAGTTGTTAAGATATAATTTGGTTTTATTTTTTTGATATTTTTCTTTTTAGAATTTATTATTTTACTTGATATTTTCCAAGTAGAAGGTTTTATTAGTCCTGAAAATCCGCAGCATTTGTCGAAGCCTTCAAGTTCTTCAAATTCGGTATTTTCTATATTTTTAATTATGTTAATAACTTTTTCACCATTTTTTTCGTGGCAAGGTTGGTGGTATGTGATTTTACAATGTTTCTTTGATTCAAATTTGATATTACTTTCAGAAATCAAATCATAAATAGACTTAAATTGAATTTTTTCAAGTTTTAATTTTAATTCTTCATCCTTAATGTATTTGATATATTCTTTCCAAGTCCATTCACAGCTTGCACAATCTGTTATGAAATAATCAAAATTTAGGTCTTTGATTTTTTGAACATTTTCATTTGCTTGTTCTACAAATCTTTTCATATTTCCACTGGTTAAAAATGGAAGTCCGCAACAGTTAAATTTTGTATCTAGAACTTCTATTTCCATTTTATTTAGTAGTGATTTTATGTATTCAGAAGTTTTAGGGAATACTGTTTCAATACATCCACCAAAGTATATGGCTTTTTTATCAAATTTCTTTTTGAATTTCTTTTGATGTCCAAATAAAAATCTTGCCGTATTTAATGCTGTATTAAATATCTGTTTTGATTGAAGTATTGATAAAAGTTTTCCTTCGATTGAGTTTTTGAAATATTCTGCTTTGGCAGATAGAATAACTTCTACAATATCAATATCAGATGGACAAAAATCAGAACATTTTCCACATTTTAAACATAAATCAAGGTACTTGTTTATGTTTTTATTCATTTTTAATTCACCTTTAATAATTCCTCGAAGCATAATAAATTGACCTCGAGAAACAGTACATTCATTTCCTGTTTCAAGGTAAATCGGACATACTGACTGGCAAAGTCCACATTTTGAACATGTATGAATAATTTCTTTGTAGTCTTTAAGCTTTTTCATTATTTATTTAAAAACCTTTTAACCCAACCTTCAACAACTTTAAGTGGTGAACGAGTTAGGGCAAGGCTCCATTCCGGAACATTTTTTGTAATAACTGATAATGCTCCAACATTTGCTCCGTCTTTTATTTCAACAGGAGCAACAAGTACAGAATTTGAACCTATTTTTACGTCGTTACCTAGAGTTGTTTTGCTTTTAACTTTTGTTAGAGGGTTATAATTTGCAGTAATTGTACCTGCTCCTATGTTTACTCTTTCCCCGATTTCAGAATCTCCAATATAGCTTAGATGACAAGCATTTGTATTTTTATGTATTGTTGATTTTTTTACTTCTACAAAATTTCCTACTTTTACACCGTCTTCAAGGATTACATCACCTCTTAGATGAGCAAAAGGTCCTATTTTACAATCTGAGCCGATTTTATTTTTTCCGGAGATATAACAGCTAGGATAAATTATAGTATCAGCGCCGATTTCTGTTTCTGTACTAATCCAAGTTGTTTCAGGATCAACAATTGTAACTCCATTTTCCATATGTTTTTGAAGAGTTCTTCTGTTTAGAATTTTTGATGCTTCTGCAAGGTGAATTTTTGAATTAATTCCAAAAATTTCTTCGTTATTTTCAAGTGGGTTTGCATTAACGCTTAATCCGTTATTGTTACCCCATTCAATAATATCTGTTAAATAGTATTCGCCTTGAGCGTTATTTGTTTTTAGTTGAGAGAATGCAGGTTTTATTTTTGCCCAGTTTAAGCAATAGATACCAGCGTTAACTTCTTTTATTTTCTTTTGTTCATCAGTTGCGTCTTTTTCTTCAACGATAGAATTTAGTGAGTTATCTGAATTTCTGATAATTCTTCCATAGTTTGTAGGGTTATCAAAAATAGCACTCATAACTGTAATATCAGAATTAACTGATTTATGATACTCGATGAATTTTTTAAGAGTTTCAGAAGTAATAAGAGGAGTATCTCCGCATAGGATAACAACTTCACCATCAAAATCTTCTAAATAAGGACAAACCATGCTAACTGCATGCCCTGTTCCCAATTGAGGTGATTGAAGAACAGTTTTAGCATTTGTATAATTAGATTTGATGTATTCTTCAACTCTTTCTGCTTGGTGTCCTACAATTACGAATGATTCATCAATAAGTCCTGTATTATTAACAGCATCGATAACGTAACCTACAAGAGTTTTATCAAAAATTTGATGCAGAACTTTAGGTGTTTTAGATTTCATTCTAGTACCTTTACCTGCTGCTAATATAACTGATTTAATCATTCTCATTCCCTCCATTTTTCTTCATTTTATCAAGAACAGGATTGGGGGTAAATAAAAATCAAAATAAATTATATTTTTAATTGTTATTTACAGTTTTATTAAAAAGTTGTATAATAATTTTACTTATTCAAGGAAAGTAGGGTGCAAGTCCCTCACTGGTCCGCAGCCGTTACAGTCGGAACGCTTGTTTAAAGTTGTACTTACGAGACTAGGAGATTTTTATTATGAAAAATGCAATGAGAAGAGATGCCAATGTTGTTGGCTTACAAGCTGTTAGAGAAAATTTTGTTTCTAATCCAAAACAATTTATGGATGAAAGTGTTTTACTTGTTGAAAAGTATTTGAATAAATTGGATTGGAAAGTTAATGAGAATTCTAATATGGATTATTCAATTCAAGGTTTGAATAATTATTTAGCATCTGAAATCAGCAAAAAATATTGGCTTAATAAGGTTTATAACTCAGAAATTAGAAATGCACATTTATCAGGTGATATTCATATCCATGATTTAAATATTATATCTGTATATTGTGTAGGGTGGGATTTAAAAGATTTATTGATGGAAGGTTTTACAGGTGTTAAGGGAAAAGTTGAATCTGCTCCTGCAAAACATTTTCGCTCAGCTTTAGGTCAGGTTGTTAATTTTATGTACACAATGCAAGGAGAGGCTGCAGGAGCTCAAGCTTTTTCTAACTTTGATACATTGTTAGCCCCATTTATTTATTATGATAATCTTGATTATTCTCAAGTTAAACAAGCTATTCAAGAATTTGTTTTCAATATGAATGTTCCAACTCGTGTTGGATTCCAAACTCCATTTACTAATATAACAATGGATTTGACAGTTCCTAGTTATTATGCTGATTTGGCTGTAATTATAGGAGGCGAACCACAAGATAAAACTTATAAAGAATTCCAAAATGAAATGAATATGCTAAACAAAGCATTTTTTGAAGTAATGATGGAAGGTGACAATTCAGGGCGTGTATTTACTTTCCCTATTCCAACATACAATATTACAAAAGATTTCGATTGGGATAATCAAGAATTAAACGGGCTATGGGAAATGACTGCTAAATATGGTATTCCATATTTTTCTAATTTCATCAATTCTGATATGAACCCGGAAGATGCTCGTTCAATGTGTTGTAGGTTGAGAATCGATAATCGTGAGTTGGAATATAGAGGCGGTGGTTTATTTGGTTCAAATCCTCTAACTGGTTCAGTTGGAGTCGTAACAATAAATCTTCCAAAAATTGCAACTTCTGCTAAAAACAAAGCTGAATTCTTTGAAATTTTAGCTCAAAAAATGGATATCGCAAAAGAAAGTTTAGAAATTAAACGTAAGGTTTTAGAGGATTATACAGATAAAAACCTATACCCATATACAAAATTTTATCTAAGAGATATCAAAGCAAGATATGGTGTTTATTGGAAAAACCATTTTTCAACAATTGGTTTAATCGGTATGAATGAGGCTTGTTTGAATTTCTTAAACGAAGATATCGGAACTCAAAGAGGTAAGAACTTTGCTGTTGAAGTAATGGATTTTATGAGAGAGAGAATAATCGGCTATCAAAAAGAAACAGGCAACAATTATAACCTTGAAGCAACTCCTGGTGAGGGAACTTCATATCGCTTGGCTCAATTGGATAATACTAAAAAATATGATTATTATACTAATTCAACTCAATTACCTGTAAATTATACCGATGATGTTTTTGAAACTCTTGATCACCAAGATGAACTTCAAACAAAATACACAGGTGGAACAGTTGTACATATTTTTGCAGGAGAAAGAATTACTTCAATAGAAGCTACAAAAAATCTTGTTAAAAAAGTTTGCTCTAATTATAAGCTTCCATATTTTACATTCTCTCCAACATTCAGCACCTGCCCAAATCATGGATATATTTCAGGTGAACATTTTAAATGTCCAACTTGTGGAAGTGATTGCGAAGTTTATTCAAGAATTGTTGGTTACATACGCCCTATTAGTCAATGGAATCGTGGGAAAAAACAAGAATTTAAAGAAAGAAAGACATATAATTTATGTGTATAAAAATAGGTGGAGTCCAGAAGTTTTCACTTCTGGACTATCCTGATAAAATTTCTGCAATAATTTTTACCTCAGGTTGCAATTTCCGTTGTGGTTATTGTCATAATCCTGAGTTATTTTCTTCTAATTCTGAATGGGACGAAGAAAAAGTTTTGCAATTTTTAAACACAAGACAAGGGAAATTGGACGGAGTTGTTATAACAGGTGGAGAACCTACAATTCATAAGGGATTACCTGAGTTTATAAAAAAAATTAAATCATTAAATTTTTCAGTAAAGCTTGATACAAACGGAACAAATCCTCATATGCTAAAAGATTTGATACAATCAAATTTGATTGATTATGTCGCTATGGATATAAAAGCTCCATTATCAAAATATAAAATGATAACAGGGATTGAACCTATTGGAGTAGATGAAAGTATAGAATTTTTATTAAAAGAAAAAATCCCTTATGAATTTAGAACAACAGCATTATCTTCACAATTATTAATAAAAGATTTTGAAGAAATAGGTAAGCTAATATCAGGTGCTGACAAGTATTTCATCCAAAAATTTGTCCCATCTAAAATATTGGATAATAATTTATTAGCCGATAAGGGGTATACAGAATCAGAAATAAAATGTATAATGAACATATTAAAACTGTATATAAAAAGTGTAGGTATACGTTAATATATACTTTTGTAACAATTTTGACTATCACTATTGTAGAAAAAGCAATTTTTATATAATATAATACTTATAAAGTATATACAGGGTAGATATCGTCAACTAGATATAAAGGAGAATTAGTTTATGGCAAGAGTATTGATTTCAATGCCTGAAAAGTTTCTAGATGAAATAGACAATGTGGCAGATAACGAAAATCGTTCACGTTCTGAGTTAATCAGAGAAGCATTAAGAACCTATATTCACAGAAACAGAGTAAGAACATCTAGTTATGCAACCCAAAATGCACAGTTATTAGAAGCATTATTAGATTAGTGTCAACTTAAAAAAGATTCATTAAAAGGCGAAACGATTGTTTCGCCTTTTGTGTTGTGTTAGTATTTTTGTATGGAATTTAGACATTATACAGTAATGAAAAATGAAGCAGTTGATGCTTTAGAATGTGAAGAAGGTAAGATATATGTAGACTGTACCTTAGGTGGTGGCGGTCATAGCGAATTAATCCTTAAGAGAATATCTCCAACAGGGAAGTTATTTGCATTTGATATAGATGATGATGCAATAAATTATGCTTCTGAAAGATTAAAAGGATATGACAATTTAACAATAATAAAAGATTCATATACAAATATAAAATCTCAAATGGCAGCGCATGGTGTTGATAAGATTACAGGTGGTGTTTTATTAGATTTGGGAGCATCTTATCATCAATTAACAAAGGCAGAACGCGGTTTTTCTTTTATGCATAATGCTCCTTTGGATATGAGATTTAACATGGATAGTGATTTTTCTGCATATGATGTTGTTAATGGATATTCTGAAGATGAGCTTGTGAAGATATTTTCAGAGTATGGAGAAGAAAGATTTTCAAAACGAATAGCAAAAGCAATTGTAACAATTCGCGAAAAAAATCCAATCAAGACTACGCTTGAATTAGCCGAATTAATCAAAAAAAGTACGCCAAGAATAAAAAGCTCTATCCACCCAGCTACGAGAGTATTTCAGGCGATAAGAATAGAGGTTAACGGAGAGCTTAGAAATGTAAATAAAATCTTAACAGATGTCTTGGATTTGTTAGGGTATGGTGCTATAATATCTGTAATCAGTTTTCATTCCTTGGAGGATAGAATAGTAAAGAGACTATTCAAGTATGAAGCACAAAAGTGCAGATGTAATAATATGATTTGTACTTGTGAGCCACCAAGAATAGAGCTTGTCAATAGAAAACCTATTGTAGCGTCGGATGAGGAGATAAGAGAAAATCCACCGTCAAGGAGTGCAAAGCTAAGAGTTGCAAGATATATCAAAGAGTAGGGTAGGACTTTGGTAAGAAACTATACAAACAAATCAATGGTTAGTGGGTATGATGTTAATTATTCTAATGTATTAACAGATCCAATTCAGCAATCAACCAATGGAAGTATTCAATCTAATAGAGAATTAGGTTATATTAATATTAACGGAAATAAGTCTGATGTTATTGACGGATATTTCCCAAAGGAAAATTTAGTTAGGGCGATGGCAATAAAAAAAGTAAATAAAACATTATGTGGACTTTTACTTTGTCTTATATTCGTATCGATTATAAGTTATTATTTTGTTGTGTCTAGTGAAATAAAATTGAATGAATATAGTCGTCAAACAATAATGTTGAATGATGAAAATGCTGATTTACAGAACCAGTTGGATAGATTAAAATCATTCAGTAATGTTGATATGACAATGCAGAAAACAAACTTGCTTCAAAAACCAGATAAGGTAATAGAAGCACCGGAAGTTGATGCAAATCAGGCAAAACCTGTTCAGTTTGAGACAGAACGCCCATTCTCTTGGTCTATTGGATATTAATTTTTACAAGTATTAATATTTTTTATATAATTGGTTTATGAAAATATGTTTTATTCCTATAGATAATAGACCTGTTTGTTATAATTTAGCAGTTGATATTGCTGCAATAGACAAAGATATTGAATTATTTATTCCTCCTCGTGAGTTTTTAGGCTCATTAACTAAATATGCTGATGTGGATAAAATTTATGAATGGTTCAAAGAATTACCTCAAGTAGACAAGGTTATTTTATCATTGGATACAATTGCTTATGGAGGTTTAATTCCATCAAGACGAGCAAATTATTCAGAGAAAGAAATAAAAGAAAGAGTTTTAAAATTCCGCTCAGAATGGGTAAAAAGAAAAGCTAAAGTTTTGGCATTTTCTAGTATTATGAGGATTTCTAATAATAATTATAATGAAGAAGAAAAAGAGTATTGGAAAGATTATGGAACAAGAATTTTTGAATACTCATATAATACTCATAAATGTAGTTTAGGAAATTTAGGCAGTCCTATTCAAAATTTAATTCCTAAAAGTATATTGAATGATTATTTAATGACTCGTCAGAGAAACTTTAATATTAATAAGATGTATCTTGAATGGCAAAAATTGGGATATTTTGATGAACTGATTTTTTCTAAAGATGATTGTGCAGAATATGGTTTTAATGTAAAAGAAGCAAAAGAATTAGAAAAATTAGGTGGAAAAGTAATTACAGGAGCGGATGAAATTCCTATAAGTTTGTTATCAAGGTCAATTGAAAAGAAACTTTCAGTTAATCCTATTTTTATAGAAGATGATTCAAAGGATTTGATTTCAAATTATGAAGATGTATCAATAGAAAAATCAGTATTAAACCAATTAAATTTGGCAGGAATAGAAGTTAAAAAAGATGCTGATATTACTTTGATAGTGAATAATTTTAAAGATCATCAAGGCGAAATTATAATGAAAAGACCTACAGAATTATTTTCAGGAGATATAAAATTGCCTGATAGTCCTTATATGATAGCAGATGTAAGAAATGCTAATGGTGCAGATAATAATTTTGTAGAAAAAATATTGCCACAAATAAATTTAGATAATTTTTATGGCTATAGTGCTTGGAATACTTCTGCAAATAGTTTAGGAACATTGATTTGTGTTGCAAAAATAAAATTCAATGCAAAAGAATATGATGATAAAGCATTTAAAAAAGTTCAAATGATAAGATTTTTAGATGATTGGGCTTATCAAGCAAATGTAAGACAAATGATAGATAAACCTCAAGATATCAAAAATTATATGAAACTATTTGAAGAAAAAATAAGTAAAGTTTTAGATATTGAAATCAAAAACAATTATACTTACCCCTGGGATAGGTTGTTTGAAGTAGAGGTTGTAGATGAGTCTGTTTGATATAGTTTTATTGGCAATAGCTTTGTCTATTGATGCTTGTGTTGTTTCATTTTCTTATGGAACAAAATTAACAAAAAATATTTTAAAATCATCAATTCTTTTGGCTTTATTTACAGGAGTTTTTCAATCTTTGATGCCATATTTAGGTGGTGTTTTTACTAATATTGTAAGGATTTATATAGAGCCTTTTTCAAAATGGATTGTATTTGGGATATTTATGTATTTAGGAATTAATTTTATAAAAGAAGCATGGAATAAAAATAAAGAGTCTGAACCAAGTGAAAATGAATCAGTGTTAACTTATACAACATTATTTTTGATTGCAGTTGCGACAAGTATTGATGCTTTTTCAGCTGGGATTACATTATGTTTAAATTTAAAATGTATAATATTTCCTGTAATTTTAATAGGTGTAGTAACTTTTATAAATTCATTAATAGGTTTTTATTCAGGTCGTGCTTTTCGACAATTCAACCCTAATTGTCTTGATATTGTTGGAGGTCTTATTTTAATCGCTCTTGCAATAAAAGTTATAATTTAGTAGAATAAATCGAAAATAAGAAAAGAGGTTATTTATGAGAGCATTATTAATTATTTTGAGTTTATTTGCATTTATGAATATGTCTTTTGCAGCTCCATACAGAGGTGATGCAAGAACCGCAAGAATCCCAGCTGGAACAGCCTTTGACTTACAGTTAATGCAAACTGTTGATACAATGGCAAATCAAGAAGGCGATGTTTGTAATTTTGTGTTGTTAAATGATCAAAAATATCAAAATAATGTAGTTTTACCTGCTGGTTCAATTGTAAGAG
This sequence comes from uncultured bacterium, assembly GCA_949294335.1. GTDB lineage: Bacteria > Cyanobacteriota > Vampirovibrionia > Gastranaerophilales > Gastranaerophilaceae > UMGS1585. The sequence goes on from CASFGO010000026.1 coordinate 31,857, forward strand.
GAAGTATTTCAAGAATAAAAACAGCGAAAATGTGCTCAAGAGGTGCAGTTTTATATATTGATTTTGACCATATAGTAACTCCAACAGGAAGACAAATTCCATTAAGTTTAGGGTTTGTAGGGATTCCAAAAATGACATACGATGGTGGTATTTATAATCAAAAAGGTTATGGTGAAGCTGTTCAACAAAATTGGGATAAATGTGTTGATATTACAAAAAAATCAACAAATTATGGTTTAAAAGCCGGAGAATCTGCTCCTGGAATACAGTATGTAACATGCCCTGTATGTGCAATAGGTGGTGCATTTGGTGGTGGATGTTATCTAATTGGTGATAGTATTATTGATTTATTTAGAAGAGGTGAAGATGTATCTTTTACAAAAGGTACAGTGTTTAAAACAAAATTAACACAACCAATAGATGTTCCAGTTAATTAATTATTATCAAATTTTTCTTTAATTGGACATTCTTCATCTACCCAAACAAGTGTTATATAATTTGGCATCGCAAACGGATTTGTTTTCGGTGCCATTTTATCGATAGAATCTATTTTTTTATTTAGTGTTTTGAAAAAATTTATTATTTCCATAATTCTATTATTTATGGAAATATTTAATATTAATGAGTAAAAATATTAATTTTTTTAATTTCTATTATTATCCATGTCGACTAAGTATATTTTTTCTGCTAAAATTCGTTTATGAATGAAATAAAATTAATTAATAATATAAAAAATATTTTAAATTCTAAATATATCGGCGATGATTGTGCATATTTAAAAGATTTAGGAATTGTAGTCAGTCAGGATAGTTTAGTTGAAAATGTACATTTTAATAAAGAAATGATGACGCCGTATCAGACTGGTTATAAATCAATTATGGCCAATCTAAGTGATATCGCAGCATCAGGGGCGAAACCTTGTTATATCACAATATCTATTTCAATTCCCAAAGACGTATCAGAAGAAGATATTAATGAGTATTACGAAGGTTGTAAATTTGCATTGAAGGATTTAGATGTAGAAATCGTTGGTGGTGATATTACAGGTGCAGATAAGTTATTTATTTCAATATGTGTAATTGGAAAAACAGAAGGAAGAAAAATATCATCACGAAGTAATGCAAAAGTTGGTCATAAGATTATAACAAGTGGTGTTCATGGTTCAAGTGCCGCAGGGCTTGAAATATTAATGGATGATTTAGAACCTGACAAGGATTTGATAAAAGCTCATTTGATGCCAACGGCTCAACTGGATTTTTCAAAACAGATTGCTGAACAAATAGAAGAAGATTATGCAATGATGGATACATCAGACGGGCTTATTGATGCACTTTATAAAATAGGTGTAGCAAGTGATTGCACAATGTCGGTTGATTTTGAAAGAATATTATATGATCCTAAGATAAAAGAATATTTTGAGAATTATGAGGATTTAATTTTTTATGGAGGAGAAGATTATCAACTTGTTGCAACTGTGCCTGTGGAATTACTTCCTAAATTAAAAAATTACACAATAATTGGTGAAGTAATACCAAAAGAAGATTGTGTAATAAAATTAAATTACGATGATAGAGTTGAAAAAATAAATAATATTGATAAATGTTATAATCATTTTAAATAAAAAATAGTTCCTATATTATATAGGAACTATTTTTATTTATTATAAATTGTTTTATTATGCTTCAACAGCTATAATAGAACCACCACGCTTACTATAATCTTTAGCTTCAGCTACAGGGATTTCATCAATAATTTTTTTTACTTCATTATTTGTTTCATTTAGCTTATTAGCTTTTTTTTCTGCTTTATCTAAGAATTTAAGGCTTCCATTTTTGCCAATCAAAGGTTGAGAAGTTACTTGGTTTTTAACACCTCCCATTGATTTCCCAATTTCAGAATCTACAACTTCTGCAGCTAATGCATTTCTATGTTTTGCTTTTCGAATTAAGATATTAACAGGATTGCTTTCTTGTCTTTCAACTGCCTGTTTTAATTTTGTGAAAAAGTTATTACGACTTTTATCTCTTAGTGCTACTGCTTGTTTCTTTATAATTGGATGAGCTGATTTATCTAATTTAATAGCCATTCCAAATTGAGGGCTGTTATTTCGTTTGCAATTAATATTTTGATTTGCTGGGGTAATTCCTAAATTCATACATATATCCTTTCATTGTTAGTCTACTTTTATTTTAAATGTTGTCAAAATAAAATTTGCTAGTAATATTTACAAATGTTTACTATAAATTTTGAATTAAAATAGGTGACACAATATATGTGTCACCTATTTATAAAACCTTGTTGATGCGTTATGCTTAAATTTTATGCAGTAGCTTCACCTGCTTTTTCTGCACCTTTTTTGAACATTCCTGTAACAGTTCTCCACGCAGCTGAACCTTTATTTGCTAACCATTCACCGGCTACATTTAATTTTTCTGCAACAGAGCCTGCACCTTTCATAATTTTTCCAGCGCCTTCAGCACCAGCTTTGTTAATTAACTTGTTAAACCAACCTAATTTGTTACCAGCTACTAAAGTACCAATTACTACTGCAGCTGCAGCTAATGTACCAAGAATTACATTTCTAGCTGTATGTTTTTTCTTTGGTTTTACAAAAGTATCGGCTTCTGGGCCTGTTGGAGCTCCTTGAGCATTTGGTTGTTTTGCATATTTTTGAGGTTGATTCATAATATCTCTTGCTGAATCTAATGCACCTGCTCTAAATGAAACATTGTTTACCATACACACCTCCAAGGGTTATTTATTCACTACACATGTATATAAAAACCTGAAGATCATGTTTTTTGCGTGTTTTTAGACTTTTGTTAAGTTTTGTTTACAATTTAATTATTTCATCTAAAAATATGTAGAATAATACTTGACTGTATGCGAATATACTTTTATGGAAGAAAATATTGAAAATTTTAATGATATAGAAAAAAACGAGGGTATCGTATCTTTAACAGAACAAGATAAATTTTATATTTATCAAAAATGTTCTTGGGTTAATAATTTTAATCAAAGAGCAAGAATGGTTGCTAATTTTTTTAGTATAATTGCAGCAAGAAAAATCCTTGAGAACTATAATTTAGAATGTGATACTTCAATTTCTTTACAAGAAATTTCTTCAATAATTTCAAGATGGGATATCGCTGAAATTTTTGTTGGTGATTGTAGAATATCAGTAAGAAATAATTTTCTGGATTATAAATTATTTGTTCCTAAAAAGCATAAAAGATATGGCTTATTAGGTGATTTATTAATGTTTGTAAGGTTTGAGAATGATTGTGCCAAATTATTAGGATTTTTAAATCCTTCTGATTTAGATGAAGAAAATTCAGATAATGAAAATTATTATATAGAACAAGACCAATTAAAATCTATTGATGAAATTAATTTTAATGTTGTAAAAGATGAAGAAAATATTGAAAAACTAAAAAATGAACGTATAAAAATTATTCAATATTTAGAAGGTTCTTTAGATGATAAAGTAGAGTTTTTTAAATTATTATCAAAATCAAAATATCTGCGTAATGAAATGATAAAGTTTGAAAATTCAGAAAAAATCTATTCTGAATTAGTAAAAAATCAAGAAAAAATTGAAACAACAATTGAAAAAGAGGTAGACAATATCTCTAAATTAGCAGATGCTTTTATTCAGTCAAAAACAACAATACTAAATCATTCCAATAATGAAAATAATAATGCCGAAAATTATAAAATTGAATGTGCCAGAGCTAATCTTGAAAAATTATTTAATTTATCAATGAACAATAATGAAGAATTTGAAAATATTCAAAATAAAACTAAAGATGAAGTTATGGACACATTATTACAACCATCTAAAATGATTATAAATGATGACAGACTACCAATGGTTGCAGTTTTAAAGGCTTTCCGATTTTTTGCAATATTGTTATTAATATTGTTTTTTACAGCCGGAATCTTTTGTTATCATAATTATTCTGTTATGAACGGTTATAATAGCATTCTGAAATATAAACAAAATATATCTGAATGGGTTATAAATGTTAAAAAAAAATAAAGTTTCCTTGTATATGCAACTTGATAAATTATAATTAAAATTGTACGATACTGTAAGGGGAGTTTAACTATGACAAATCCATTTAAGGGTGAAACTGAAGAGTCAGAAATTAAAGAAAATAATATAAAAGAAGAGAATAAAGCAGAAGTAAATCCTGATGCAGAAGTAATTGTTGATGAAAAAATAGAAAATGAAGAGCCAACAGAAAAAGAAGATAATCAATCAGAAACATCAGAATTAGATAAGTTAAAAGCTGATTATGATAAGTTAAATAATCAATATATTAGATTAGCAGCAGACTTTGATAATTATAGAAAAAGACAAGCTCAAGAAAGAGAAAGCTTGTTAAAGTATGGTGCGGAAGATACTTTAAAGAAATTAATAGAAGTATTAGATAATTTTGATAGAGGTGAAAAGGCAATAGCAGATGTAGAAGATTGTGAAAAGGTAAAAGAAAGTTTCAATCTTGTACATAAACAATTAAATGATGCCTTAGCAAAAGTTGGTTTGGAAGTAATTGAATGTGAAGGAAAAGAGTTTGATCCAAACTATCATGAAGCAGTAATGCAAACACCAACAAGTGAACATCCTGAACATACAATTATTGCAGAATTACAAAAGGGTTATAAACTTGGTGATAGAGTTTTAAGACCATCATTAGTAAATGTTGCAACAGCTGAATAGTAAATAGAAAAAGAGAAAACGATGACGGATTATTATGAAATACTGGGAGTATCAAAAGATGCGACCAAAGATGAAATAAAAAGTGCCTTTAGAAAAATGGCAAGAAAATACCATCCGGATGTAAATAAGGCTCCGGATGCAGAAGAAAAATTTAAAGAATTAGGCAAAGCTTATGAAGTATTAATGGACGATAATAAGCGTGCTACATATGATAGGTTTGGAGAAGAAGGATTACAAAATCAAGGATATTCTTCACAAGGACCTTTTGCAAATGGTTTTGGTGATTTAAATGATATCTTTGAATCTTTCTTTGAAGGCTTTGGCGGTTTTGGTGGCTCTCGTAGAGTTGATCCTAATGCACCAACAAGAGGCGAAAACCTTAGACTTGATATTGAAATTGAGTTTGAAGAAGCTATGTTTGGAGTCGAAAAAGATGTTAAAATAGATCATCTTGAAACTTGCCCATCTTGTAAAGGTACAGGAGCAAAAGCAGGTAGTCAGCCTGTAACTTGTCCTACTTGTGGAGGTCGTGGTCAAGTTCAACAAACTACTCAAACTATTTTAGGAAGTTTCGCTCAAATCGTAACTTGTCCAAAATGTCATGGTAAGGGTAAAATTATTTCTGATCCTTGTCCTGATTGTAAAGGTCAAGGTCGTAAAGAAGTTGAAAAAACTCTTAATGTAAAAATACCTAAAGGTGTTGATACAGGTTCAAAAATGCGTTTATCAGGTGAAGGTGATGCAGGTTCAAATGGCGGCCCTTCTGGTGATTTATATATAATCATTCATGTTAAACCTTCAAAATATTTCCATAGAGATGGTATGAATATTTATACAAAATTAGATGTAACACCTTCTCAAGCTGTATTAGGTGATGAAATAGAGATAAAAACAATAGATGGAGAGAGAAAAATATCTATACCTACAGGTCTTCAATCAGGAGACAGAGTAACTATAAAAGGTGCAGGTGCTCCTTCTGTTTCAAATCCTTCTATGCGTGGAGATCATATTGTTATAGTTAATGTGAAAACACCTACACATATTTCTAATGAAGAAAGAAGATTATACGAATCTCTTTATGAATTAGAAACAGGTCGTGTTAAAAAACAATCTGTAAAAGAAAAAATTAAAGGGGCTTTCAAATAATGAAAAAGTATCTTATATCATTGATGGTTTTATTGTTAACAGCAACTAGTAGTTTCGCTGCAAAGTTGCCAGAAGATGTTCAAGCTATGTTAAAGAAAACATTTCCTTCTGTTGATATAAGATTTGATGGGGTAATTATTTTGCAAGATGGTACAGTTTACTTACCTTTATATCCTGCAAAAATAAAAAATGAGCAAAGTTTAACAGTTGTTCAGACATATCCTGACAAAACACCACTAAATAAACGCCCTGATGTTGTAATTTTTAATAATGATTTTGTTTTATTAAAAATGATTGTAGAAAAAGATGGGACAAGAACAATCAAAAAATTCGATAAGCCTCCTGTAATTGTTAAATCAGGATTATTGCCTCAAGATATGTTAGTTCCTAAAAATTTAGTTATTCCTGAGAATTTAAAAGGTATTACAGGGAATTTAAATGTTAAAATAGGTCCAAAAGAAGAAATAAAAGTTGTGCCAACAAAAATACAATATGAAAAAACAACTCAGGTTCAACCTATTAAACAAACTAATTTAGTTTCAGTTATTCCACAATTGAAAGATAAAGTATTATATATTTCAACCTGTTATTCAAAAGATATTCAAGTTGTTCAAGGTGAATCTAAAAGCCCAATGTATGCTTTAGCTCAAAAAGCAATACCTCGTTCAATAATGATAACTCCTGACAATAAGTTTTTATTTGTAACAACTTATAATAGTACATTAGTAGACATAATTTCATTAGCTGACGATAGAGTAATTAAACAGTTGGATTTAACCACAAATGCTGGTGAAATTATAATGGATAAAGAAAATAAATTGGCTTATGTTTCAAGCCCTGATGCATCTACCATTTATCAAATTTCTCTTGATGATATGACATTGAAGAAAAAAATAAAAGTTAATGGAAGATGCGAAAATCTAGTTTTATATAAAGATAACTTATTATATGTAGATAAGCTTTCAAATAAAGTTTGGTGTATTGAGTTTGGTAATGAGTATTTATTGAAAGATTTGGGAAGCTATCCTAATATTTCAAAAATGTTGTGTTTAAATGGAAAATTATATCTAGCAAGTAGAACTAAAAATAGAATGGCTGTTTTAGATTATAAAAATCAAACATTGTTATCTGAATTTGATATTATAAAAAAACCTGTTGATATGATAACTTTTAATAAAAAAATATATGTGTTAAGTGCGCAAGATAACTTAGTTCAAGTAATAGATTCTGAAACAGATGAACCTATATCTGTTGTGCCTATTAATAGTGGCGGGTTTTCAACATCAATGGAAATAATCCCTAATACCTCCCTTGCAATAATTTCGGATGTAAAAGCAGGAAGATATTCTGTTATGGATTTGAATAAAAATGTTATATTAAAAACAAATACTCTTGATATTCCTGTAAGTAATATTACAATTGGTAAGAATGTAAGAAAGATATAGTTTATGAATGAAATATTAAATGATACATTATTAGAACTTGAAAAAACTCAGCATGATTTTTGGAATGTATCTAGATCTACTGGTAACTTTCTTAATATGTTAGTTAAAATAAGAAATGCAAGAAGTGTTTTAGAGATTGGAACTTCAAACGGATATTCTGGACTTTGGTTTTTAGATGCTTTGAAAGTGACAAAAGGTCATTTAACAACTATTGAATATTATGATAAGCGTCAAAGTATTGCCCGTACAAATTTTGATAAATGTGGATTTGCTGGCATGTATACCCCAATTTTAGGTTCAGCTTGTGATATATTAGATAATTTGCCATCTGATAAAATGTTTGATTTTGTTCTAATTGATGCAAATAAAAGAGAGTATGTTAGAAATTTCGAACTAATAAAACCGCATTTACTTCCTAATGCAATCATTGCTGCTGATAATGTAAACTCTCATAGAGAAAAAGTTCAAACTTATCTTGATGCAGTTATGAATGATGAGGATTTCCAAACAGAAATATTAGACTTACCTGCAGGATTAGCTGTTTCATATAAATTGTAAATAAATCAAATCATTTAACTATACATTTATAAGCCTTTTTGCTATAATTCCCTCATAATATTTATTAGTAATGGAGAAAATTATGGACAGATTATTTGGTGTTTTAGGTATTATATTTATTTTTGCAATTGCTTACTTGATATCAAATAATCGAAAGAAAATTAATTTTAAAACTGTAGGAATAGGTTTTTTACTCCAAATTTCTCTAGCTGTTTTTATTTTTAAAGTTCCATTAGGACAAAAAATGTTCTTAGGAATTGGTGTTTTAATCCAGAAAATTCTTGATTTTGCTTTTCAAGGAGGTCAATTTGTTTTCGGTGGATTATTGGATTTCAAATTATTTGATGCAGTTTTTGGTGCAGGACATCGGATTTTTGCATTACAATTAGTAGCGTCTTGTATTTTTATGATGATACTTGTAAATATACTTTATTATTATGGCATAATGCAAAAAATCGTTATGATTTTAGGTAAAGCAATGAACAAATTAATGAAGGTTTCAGGAGCAGAAGCTCTTTGTTCTGTTGCAAACTCTTTTGTCGGTCAAATAGTTGCACAGATTATGATTAAACCTTATTTAGAAGCATTAACTCGTTCAGAATTACTGGCATGTATGGCAGGTAGTATGGCTTGTATTTCAGGTGCAATGATGCCAATATATATAGGAATGGGAATACCTGCGGAATATATTTTAGCATCGTCTATTATGGCTGCTCCTGGAGTTTTGGTTATAACAAAAATGGTTTATCCAGAAGATAGAGTTCCTGAAACTGGTGAAAATATAAAATTATCTACGGAAAAAACGCACGTTAATTTAATAGATTCAATAGCATCAGGTGCAAGTGAAGGTATGCAAGTAGCAATTAATGTTACAGCTATGCTTATTGCTTTAGTAGCTCTAGTTTCAATGATTGATTATACATTAGGATATTTTGGAGCATTAATTTATAAAACATTCCATATGCATGGTGCCTTCTTAGGTTTAGATTTACAACATTTATCTTTAAAAATGATTTTAGGTAAATTCTTTGCTATATTTGCGTTCTTAATGGGTGTTCCTCATCAAGATATTACTGCTGTTAGTCAGTTAATGGGTACCAAAGTTATATTAAATGAAATGGTTGCATATATTGATTTATCATCAATGAAAGATATTTTGACACCAAAAGCATTTTTAATTGCAAGTTTTTCATTATGTAGTTTTGGTAATGTTGGTTCTATTGCAACACAATTAGGTGGAATTGGAGAATTAGCTCCTAATCAAAGAAAGAATCTTGCTGAACTAGGAATAAGAGCTCTAATATGTGGTACATTAACATGTTTTATGTCAGCGACAATTGCTGGAATTTTATTCTAACAAAATAAAAAGGGAAATCTAAAGACGCATTGATTACCTTCTACACATCTTGTTGATTTCCCTAAAAAACGGTTATTTTTTAGGTTATATTAAGGTTATTGGTATTTAAGGGGGGACTAAGCCCCCTGTATAATATTTTGTTATTAAGCTTGGAGTCCGTAGTGAGAAACTTGAGATTGGATACCAGATTGAACTCTTTGAGTAGTTGCCTTTTCTTCTTCTTCGATTTGAGCAAGAAGCGCTTCAAGCTTAGTTTTCTTTAACTCCATTTGTTTTTCTTTTTCGTTTAATTGCGCCATAATACGTTTTTTGTATTGTTCTTGCGCTTTTTCATAGGCTTTCATATATGCAAGTCTTTGCATGTATGGAGCATTGTCACCAAATTGTGTAAATATACTATTACTATTCATATATCCCATAGCTTGTTGTGCATATTGATCAGATGCATAATGTGCCATCATTAAAGTATTCAAACCAGAACCGAATAGAGAAGGCGGAATGGATGCAAGATCTGTAATCGAAGTTGAATCATTCGCCAAAGCGGCAGATAGGCTTTGATAATCCATTAACTTTTGATTAAGATCAGTTAATTGGAATTCGATGTTATTTTTCTTTTGTATCAGGTGCATTTTCCTGAACATCATTAATAGCATACCCATAATAGACCTACCTAACCTTATACCTGCTTAGTAACTATCACACGAAACTTGTTACTAATTTTTTGATTAATTACAAAACCTATAAGTTAATTTTGTAATCACTATCTTTGTTTTTAACCTAACTAATTTTTTAAATAACCTTTACATGTATATAAAGTAATCCTGAAACCATGAATTGACATGAATTACAGACATGTTTACAAATCTTAATAAAAGCTTTATCAAAAAGAATCCTGTTTGTTATACAATATTTGTAATATGGATATTAGAGAAAAAATAATTGAATTAAAAAAATCAAAGAATGCTGTAATATTAGCTCATTGTTATCAAAATGTTGAAATAGATGAAATTGCTGATTTTGTTGGTGATTCTTTATATTTAAGTCAAAAAGCGTCAGAGTCTGATGCCGATATTATTGTATTTGCGGGAGTAACATTTATGGCTCAGACTGCAAAAATAATATCTCCAAACAAGAAGGTTATAATACCTAGTTTAGATTGCGGTTGTGCAATGGCTGATATGATAAATCTTCAGCAGCTAAGAGAATTTAAAGTTAAAAATCCTGATATCCCTGTTGTTTGTTATATTAATTCAACAGCAGAAGTTAAGTCAGAATGTGATATTTGTTGTACAAGTTCAAATGCGGTTAAAATCGTTGATAGTTTAAAATCAGATAAAGTTTTATTTTTACCTGATCAATTTTTAGGTAAATGGGTGGAATCTCAATTAAATGGAGTTGAGGTAATAACTTATAATGGCTGTTGTCCTATTCATAATCAAGTATCTGCAGGTGATTTAAAGTTAGCAAAAGCCAAATACCCAAATGCTAAAGTCTTAACTCATCCTGAGTGTAAAAATGAAGTTACTGAATTGTCAGATTATGTTGGCAGTACAACAGGAATAATGAAATATGTTGCAGATAACAAAGATTTAACCGAATTTGTTATTGTAACAGAAAAAGGTGTTTTAGACAGACTAAGACGTGACTATCCTGATAAGAAGTTTTATTTAATAAGACAGGATATGATATGCTCAAGTATGAAAACAAACAGATTTGAAGATATATATAATTCATTGTTAAATGAAACATACGAAATAACTTTGGACGAAGAAATTTCTAAAAAGGCATTAGGTTGTATAGAAAGAATGTTGCAAGTTTCAAAATAAGTAGGAGTTTTGATGGAAAAAACTGATTTTATTTATGGTAAAAATTCAGTAATAGAAGCATTAACTTCAGGTAAAAGAGAGATAAATAAAATATTAATCTCCAGGAATTTGCATACAGATTCTAAAATAGAAAAAATAAAAGAGCTTGCGCAATCAAAGGGTATAATATTTCAATTTGTTGGCAAAGAAAAGTTTGTAGATTATCAGGAATATAATCATCAAGGAGTTATAGCTCAAATATCTCCAATAACATATACTGATATAGATGATTTTATAGAAACACATAAAGAAAATAGTTCGTTAGTTGTTTTAGATGGTGTTGAAGATGTTCACAATATTGGAGCAATAATAAGAACTTGTGTATGTGCAGGAATTGATGGAATAATTATTCCATCAAGAAGAAATTCTCCTATTACATCTGTGGTAGAAAAAACATCTGCGGGTGCTGTAAATCATATTCCAATAATAAAAGTAAATAGTCTATCGTCTACTATCCAAAAGTTAAAAAATAACAACTGGTGGGTAATAGCAACAGATGCAAGTTCAAAGGATACTTGTTATGACATAAATTATTGTGATATGAATTTCGCATTAATTATGGGTGCAGAACATGCAGGTGTGTCAAAATCTTTATTAAAAATGTCGGATTTTCAGGTTAAAATTCCAATGTTAAAAGATTTTAATTCCTTGAATGTTTCAGCTGCAACAGCTATTATAGTATTTGAAGCTGTAAGGCAACGATTGAAAAAATAGAAGAGGTTGTTATAATGAGCGATGATATGGATAAAATAAATTTAAATTTTGAAGAAATATCAGATGAAGGTGTAGATTTTGATAAATTAGATGAAGATTCTGATTCTGTATTTATTGAAGAACCTAAAACTTCAGAGAATTTATCTGTTGTAAATTCTGATGATTCAGTAAAAATTTACTTGCAACAAATAGGTAAAATACCTCTTTTATCCACAGAAGAAGAACATGAAATCGCAAGAAAAATTAAAGAGAATAATTGTGATTTATCAAGAAAAATTTTAATAAATGCTAATTTACGTTTAGTAGTAAGTATTGCTAAAAAATATATAGGTCGAGGCTTATCATTCTTGGATTTAATTCAAGAAGGTAATATGGGATTAATTCGTGCGACTGAAAAATTTGATTATACAAAAGGTTATAAATTCTCTACATATGCAACTTGGTGGATACAACAATCTATTACACGTGCAATTGCAGATAAGGCAAGAATTATTCGTTTACCAATCCATTTAATAGATTCTTTAACAAAGATTAAAAAGGAAACAATAGATTTAACTACAAAATTAGGAAGAGTTCCAACAAAACAAGAAGTTGCAGATAGTTTGGGAATGAGTTTAAAGAAAATAAATTCTATTATTAAGTCTGCGCAATCTACAATTAGTATCGATACACCAACTAATCAAAAAGATGATGCAAATAAGATTATTGATTATATTGTAGATGAGTCTACAATGTCACCAGATAATAGAGTTTCTGATGAGAATTTATTAGAAGATACAAGACATATATTGGACCAATTAAGCCAAAAAGAAAGAGATATTTTGATTCTAAGATATGGCTTAGATAGTGACGGAAATAAAAAGACTTTAGAAGAAATTGGTTCTATCTATAATGTTTCAAGAGAGCGTATAAGACAAATTGAAAATAGAGCTATTTCTAAGTTGAAAAAGCTTTGTCGCAATAAAGATATTTCTGCTAATTTGAAGAATTATATTAAGTCTTAAATATAATTATATATAATGATTATGATAAGCGTCTAATCATTTCTTGTGCTTCTTCATGTTCAGGAAATATGTCTGTTAGTTTATATAATTTTTCTAATGCTTTATCATTATCACCTAATTTTTCATAGCATTGGGCAGAATTTAGCAAAAGTGAAATATTATTTTCATTCTTTTTGAGCAGATTTTCAAAAATATTTACTGCATTTTGATATTCTTCTAGTCCAAAATAAGTTAATGCTAATAAGTTTTGTGATTCAATATCTGGGTTTTGTTCAATAGAATGAATAATATATCTTTTGGCTTCTTCAAATTCTTTTAACGCAAAATAAATTCTACCTGCCATAAATTGAATATATTCATGATTAGGTTCTTGTTTAATTGCAGAATCAATAAGCTCTTTTGCTTTATCAAGTTCATTAAGCTCGATTTTATTCATAGCTCTAAGAGTTTTGGCAATTACATCATCGCTTATTTGTAGAGCTTTTTCATAATATTCATCCGCTTCTTTATATTTAGTTATAGAATATAAATAATTAGCATATTCAAAAATAATTTCGTAGCAATCAGGTGCCAATTTTAGCGCTGTTTTAAATTCATCTTCTGCATAATCAAATAATCTTTTATTAAGATAAATTACTCCTAAATCTTTATGAGCAAGAGCATTATCTGGATTTATACCAATAACTTTTTTGAATATTCTTTCAGCTGTATCTGTATCATAAAGTTGTGATGAAATAATTGCGTATTGATATAAAGAATTTGCAGAAGGGGAGTTTTTAAGGATTATACTGTCGTATAAATCTTTTGCACTTCTTAAATCCTTAGTTTCCATATATAATCCTGCAAGCTTTTGTGCCATATTAACAGATTTAGGATTTCTAGTTAGTAATTGTTTAAGAATATTAATTGCATTTTGAAAATCTCTAACTTGTTCATAGCAAACTGCTAAATTGTATAAGTAAGAATCTTTCTCAGGGTGAGCAATAACTAAAGCTTTGTAGTGTTCAATTGCTTTTATGTAATTTCCGCCTTTAAATTCTGATAATGTTAATCCCACAAGCGATTTTTCATCATTAGTTAGCGCATATGCTTTTTCAAAATATGTGCAAGCTTCTGAATGATTGTTTTGGATTTGATAAACTGATGCAAGGTTAAATAAAGCATCTGCATTTTCAGGATTTAATTCAATAGCTTTATTGTACATTTCAATAGCTTTAACTTGATCATTTAACAATAGATATGCTGTCCCTAAGTTTCCATATATTTGGGAATGATTAGGATTAAGTTTAAGTGCATTTTCAAGATATTCAATACTTTCTTGATATTTTTTCTTTGCAACAAAAGCAGTACCTATAAGATAATCATAAGTATAATCTTCTGCATCTATTATTTTAGCTTTTTGGGCTAATTCAATAGCTTTATCTTCCATATGAAGCTGCATATAAATAACACAAAGACTTTTATAAGCTTCTAGGTAATTTTCTCTTAGTTCTATAACTTTTTCATATGCGTTTTTTGCATTTTCAATGTTATTAAGTTTGTCATAGCAGTTGCCTAAATAAAACCAAGAAGTTGCATCATTATTTTCTTGAGATAATACATATTCAAAATTATTTTTTGCTTCTTCGTAGCAGGCAAGATTTACATTTACTAAACCAAGAAGCTTCATAGATTCAATATTTTCGCCGTTTTCAGCCATGATTTGTAATAGCTTATGTTTCGCTTTGGCAAATTCATTTTCAGTAACTAAATTTTGTACTTCATCTAACATTTCCATAAATTCATTATAGTATAAAATATTAAATTTTGTAAAAAATATATTATTTTTTATAAAGATTGCTAAAAATTTTCCGTAAAGCAAATTATTGAAGTGTATTGGTAAAGAAAAAGGATTTATTTTATGAGTGGCGAATTAAATATTCATCAAAAATCTCAAATTGCAAGACAATTAGCTTATGAAGAATTAAAGGCACAACCAAAGTATCAATTTTTACCAATACCTAATAGTGTGCTAAATGAAAAAATGAAGGAATACATGAAACTTTCAGATGAAGAAATTCAGAAAAAGTTTAATGAGTTTTGGAATCCAGATAATAAACAAAAAGGTTTATGGGGTTCAATGGGATTGAATATTCCAGGAGTAAATGAAGAATCTAAGTTACCTGTGTATAAAAAGCCAACAACAAAAATGAATGCTCAAATGCAAAAAGATGCAGATACTAGGTCAAATGCTATTACAATACTATTAGACAATGCAAAAATGGCAAAAACAATGGTAGAAAACTATCATAATAATATAGGTTATATTTCTTCTGATGCATTTGTTCAAGGGATGAATGTAATTGGGGATAAAATTTGGGATGGTATAACTGGACGAAATGATTTTGCAACAGTATTTGAGCAAGAAGATGCTTTAGATAATGAAATAAAGCAACTTCAATCCTTAGAATCAAAGTCTAAATCTTCAAAGATTTTTGAAAAAGAATTTAAAAAATTATATGGTATAGATTTTAATTATCAAGCATTTGAGAAATTAAATACCGCGAATGATAAATTAAATAAAGCAAATAGTTATGAAGCTTTGAGCAAATACTTAGATGAAGGTATAAAACAATTAGAAAAAATTGATACAAATAGTTTTGATTTAGATGCTTATTTAGCACCTTTATTTGGAAATCATCCTATACAAACAAGAAATTATATTAACCAATTGAAAAGTACTTGTAAAGATGAGAATGAATTAAAAGTAAAAGTTTATGCAGTATTGGCAGAATCTAAAAAAAATATTGATAAAGATTATCAAGAATTAATGAAAGGAACAACAAAAGCGCAATTAGAAAATGATTATAAGTCAGCATATAAAGGTGCGATGGGCGATTATAAATCAGATGATATAATTGCTGATTATATAAAAGCTTCAAAAACAAATGCAATGATTTCAGAAGCAGGACTTTTACTTGTTGGTTCATATTTAGCAGCAGGTTCAAAACTTGTTGCAGGAATGGGTTCTCGTGTGATGGCACAATATGGCCCTAAATTAGGTGGTCATATCATGAAAGCTGGTATGACAGCTACAATGGCATCAATGCCTGCAGCAGAGACAATCGTTTCAGGTTTAACAAGTAAAGATGGAATGACTCTTCAAAAAGGAGAAGAAGCTTTTGAGCAATTAAAGAATGGTTTAATGTATGGAAGCTTTGGGGCTTATGTGTCTGGACCATTAGGTAATATGGTTCAAAATGTGTTATCTAAAAATCCGCAGGTATTTACATCAATTATATCTTCAACAATGTCTAGTAAAGTTGTTGGAGCGACAGTAGAAACAACAGCAGATATAATATTTGATAGATTAACTAGTGATGTATCAATTAAAGAATCATTAGCTCAAAATGGTTTGATTAATTATGCAATGATGTTTTCTGGAAGTAATGCAAATCAATTAAAACAATCTATGTCTGATATATATGTAGAAAAATTAAAAGATGGTACTTATAATATATCAGATGTAGATGGTAACTTTATTGGCAAGGCAAAGGATGATAATGAATTAAGTGTTGCGATACTAGGTATAGGTAAAAATATCTATGATAAAGTTAAGACAAAAGCAAAAGATGTTATCGTAAATCATACAGAAGTTGGTAGAAAATTAAAAGAAGGTGTAGATAGAGCAAGATATTCTGCATCAAATAGCTTTAGAACAACAGGCCAATCAAATTTTGAAAAAATTAAATCAGATGTTAGTGATAAACTAAAGAATAATTTTTCTGAAGTTACAGAATCATTAGTTCAGGATTCTGAATTTATGCGTTTGTTTAATAGTTTTATGCAGAAAAATACTGCTAATAAACCAGAGCTTAAAGAAATGTTTTTGCATTATGACTTATCAGGAATGAATGATGCAAAACTTATAAAATCTTTAATTGAAACATCTGGTGTTGGTATTACCAAAATAGCTCAAATTATATCAAAAGATAAATCTATAATGGCAAAATTTGAAGCTTCTTTACCTCCTGAAGAATTTAAAAGTTTAGAAGATGCATTGATTAATTGTCAAAGCAAATGTGATTTTTCAAGAACTATAGAAGAAGCTCAAATAGAATTAGATAAAGCTTTTCCTATAAACGGGAGAAATACCAAAGCTGTTTCTGTTCCGGGCGCTCCAAGAGGTGAATATACTATTACATCAGAAATAAGTGCAGGTAGTGTTGGTGCTACTTATTGGGCATTAGATAGTGAAGGTAATAAAGTTGTTGTAAAAATGTTGAAAGATGGTGTAGACATGGAACAACTCGGTATGGAAGAAAAATTGTTTAAAAAATTAATGAGCACAATTGCTTCTACACCTGAAGATGCTCATAGATATTCTGTAATGATACATAACCAATACAAAGATTGGTATCAAGAATTAGATTTTAAACAAGAAGCAATATATAATAAAAAATTAGCTGAAGGAGCAAAACGTTACACTGTTGCTAATGTAACAAAAGTATCAAAAGATGGAACAAGCTTGATAATGGATTGTGCAAAAGGTGTACAGATGAATAAGCTTGTAAAAATGTTAGAATTTTATAAGCAAAATCCAGATGAATATGCTAAAACTTATAAAGAAGAAATTGAAAGCAATCCTTGGGTTGCAAATCCTCAAATGATTTTAGAAGAATTGCCAACAACATTATTAAAGACTTTTGATGAACAAATGTTATTTATGAAAAAAGGAGGAGAAACAGTAATGCATGGTGATCCTCACATGGGTAATATATTTGTTTATCAGGATAAAGATAATAAATTAAAAATAGAATTTATTGATACAGGAAACTGCGTAACAAGAAATTCAGATCAAATAAAAGGAGATATTGCATTTTTCTCTAACTATTTAGTTGGAAATTCAGAAGGTGTTGCTAAATACTTTATGGATAAAGCTGGAGTAGATTCAAATGCAGATCCTGAGTTATTACAAAATTTATCTAATAATATAGATGAAAGAATATTCAAAAAAGGTGAAAATATTACTCAATTTGCAAATGTACAAAAAGAATTAAATACAATATTGGAAGAGCATGGATTGGAAATTGGTGCAGATGAATCAAATGCACTAAAAGCTCAGTTCCAATTTATATCAAATGTTTCTACATTGAATGCTTTGTCAGGTAAACCTCTTGATATTGGAGCATTATTTGCAGATATCCCAGGAGCATTAACAAGTATGGTTAGAAATGGTGTAAATCCAATTTCTTCAGTTTGGGGAGCTGTAAAATATACTTATAATAATACTATTGATGCAATTAGTAATGCTTTACAATTCAAGATAAAGAAACCACAAGAACCAGAAGTTAAGTCTACAGATTTAGTAGAAGTACAAGTTTCAGATAATAAAACATTAAAATTTACAAGAAAGGTATTATCTGATGTAAAAGATTATATTAAAAATAGAAATAGTATGACTGATGAGGAAAAATTCAATATGATAAATCAAATTGCACAAGAAGCACAGGTTGTTAGATCACAAATAGAACAATTGATAAATCATTTGACAACTAAGTAGAAAATGTTATCATTCATTTATGGATGTAGTTTCTCAAATAAATAAAGCAGTTGAATTTGTTAAGAATGAAGATTACAAATCTGCTGAAGAAATATATTTAAAAGTATTGGAATCAAGTCCTAACAATCATATAGTATTAAGTTTTTTAGGCTTTCTCTATATAACAACTAAAGACTACAGTAAAGCTGAAAACTTTTTTGAGAAGGCTTATGGCTTATCTCAAGATAATACTATAATATCAGGTCTTGCTTTGAGTAAATTTTTACTCCAAAAATTTGAAGATTGTATTCCTTTCTATGTTAATTTAATAAAAAATGATGACAAATGTGATTATTATGAAAAAATTACATTAGCTCTTTGTTCGATAATAAGTACAGGGAAAAAAGAATATTTAAAAATGGCATATGATTATTCTTATGCAGGTATTAATAAATTTCCTATGAATAAAGAGTTATTATTAAATTATTCTATTACTTGTATTTATACAGGTCGTTTTAAAGATGCAGAAAAATATTGTCTTGATGTATTAAGACTGGATCCTAAGTTTGCAAGGGCTTGGAATCATTTAGGTATTATTCAAGAGAGTTTATATGTAGATGAAGAAAAAGCTCAAGAATGTTATAAAAAAGCTATAAAATATAATGAAACTCCGTCTTATAATTATGATTTGGGTATAAGTTATTCAAAATCAGGGAAATATTCTTTAGCAACAAAATATTTAAAAAAAGCTTATCAAAAATTACCTGATTTAGATATTGTTTTGTTAGGGTTAGCTTTCAATTATTTCAGGCAAAGAAAATTTAAAGAAGGTTATAAATATTATATTCAACACAAAGGTCTTGGAGATGTTAGAAAATTAAAGAATTTGTGGGATGGGAAAAAACATAAAAAATCAACATTATTTGTATATCCAGATTTATGTTATGGGGATCATTTAATGTTTATCAGATATATCCCTTATTTAAAAGATAAATTTAAAAATATAAAAGTTTTAGCATTTCCTCAATTGATAGATTTATTTAAAAATAGTTTTGCAGGAATTGAATTTGTTGATTATTTTCCAGAGTATGATTATTCTGTTGTTTTATCAAAACTGCCATATTATTTAAAAATGGATTTTAATAGTATACCAAATAGTGAAGGTTATTTGAAAGTTGATAAAGAACAAAAAATAAATAAAAAATTAAAAATAGGGCTTTGTTGGGAAGCAGGCAATGCTGATATTAGAACAACAATTCATAGAACAATAAATATAAATGAGTTTTCAAATTTATTGAATCTAGATTATGATTTTTATTCTTTTCAGGTAAATCCATCAAGTAATGATTACCAAAATTATAATTTAATTGATTTAGGTCCTAATTTCGATACTTTTTATGATACAGCCAAAGCTTTAAAAGATATGGACTTATTAATATCTGTTGATACCTCTGTAGCAAATTTAGCAGGTGCTATGGGGATAAAAACATTTATGCTATTGCCATATTATTCTGATTGGCGTTGGTTTGATAATGTAGAAAAAACAGAATGGTATGATAGCGTTAGAATCTTTAAACAATCAGAAAAAAATTCTTGGCAGAAGGAAATTTCAGATATAATATTTGAATTGACGAAACTTTCACAAAAATGATAAAATAAAACTTATGGAAATAGTTGAAGGAATAAAGCTTGCTTTAGAATACACCAAAAATAATGAGTATAAGAAAGCGGAGAATTTATATTTAGAATTATTAGCAAAATCTCCTAAAAATGATTCAGTTTTATCGTTTTTGGGTTTATTTTACTATAATATTAAAAAGTATAATAAAGCCGAAAAATATTTAGATGATGCCTATAATATTTCTAAATCTGATACTTTAGTTTTTTATTTAGGTATGAGTAAATATTATATTGGTAAATATCAAACAGCGATTCCATATTTTGAGAAACTAATAAAAGATAATAAAAGTTTAGATTTGTATAAATGCATAATTAAATGTTATACAAATTCTAAATATTATGAACCAGCATTACAATATTCTATGGACGCTCATGAAAAGTATCCCTTTGATGTTGAAATATTAGAACAAATACCATTTTTATTGATAAAAAGAGGGGAATTCAAAAAAAGCGAAGAATTTTCGCTTAAATTGTTAAAAATGGATTCGAAAAATTCTTCTGGCTGGCATGCATTAGGTTTGTTAAATGAGGTTTTATATCATAATGAACAAAAAGCAAGAGAATGTTATACCAATATGATTAAATGTGGAGATAAATCAAATGGATATTTAGATTTAGCAATAAGTTATTCCAAAGATTCTTTAACTAGGAAGAAAGCTTATTATTATTTAAAAAAACTCGAAAAATCATATCCAAATACTAAAGGGCTTAATTTTTTAATGGCATCTTATTATCTATCAAGAAGACAATTTAAAAAAGGTTACAAATATTATGTAATGCGTGAATTTAATACTAAAGAAAATTATGATTGGTACAGGCAGCTTTATCCATTTTGGCTAGGAGAAACAAATTTAGAAAAAGATGTTTTATTTGTATATGGAGATCAAGGTATAGGAGACCAAATACAATATATAAGATATTTACCATATTTATTGAAAAGGTTTAAAAATTTAAAAGTGATGGTTGATAAACCTATAATAGAATTGTTTAAATATTCATATAGAAATCAATCAAATATTGATTTCTTGATTGATGCGAAAGAAATTCCAAAACGTGATAAATCAACTTTTCTATCCTTTAGCCCGTATTATTTGGGAATGAGATTTAATAATATTCCATCAAGTTCAGGGTATTTAGATGTTCCTTTAGATAAAATAGAATCTTATAAAAAAAAGTATTTTAATACTGTAAAAACTAAAATAGGTATATGTTGGGAAGCTGGAGCAACAGGGTTAAGAGAACAAATCCATAGAGTTTTAAATGTTGAATTGTTCGAAGATATTATTAATTCAGATAATTATTCCCTTTATTCATTCCAAGTGGAGCCTTCGTTAAAAAATTATAAAAAATATCTAAATCTAATAGATTTAGGATTAACATTTAAAGATTTTTTAGATACTGCAGCTGCATTAAAAAATCTTGATATTATGATAACAGTAGACACATCGGTTGCTCATCTTGCAGGAGCGTTAGGAGTTAAAACAATATTGATTCTTCCATATTGCCCTGATTGGAGGTGGTTTGATAATGACAAAAAAACGGAATGGTATGATTCTGTTATTATTTTTAAACAACAATCAAATGAATTATGGGAAAGTGTTTTTGATAGAATAAAAACTTATTTAGACAATTCTATTTGAACATTTTCCTGAAATACAGGATTTAATATTTTTAAATGTTTGATCAAGTATTGTGTTAACAGCTTGGTATGTGCTATATGCAATATGTGGAGTGATAATAATATTTGGTTCATTAAATAGTTTTTGATTAACGATAGCACTACTTATGCAGTCACAGGTTGCATCTTTTATGTTTGAAATAAAATCATCAGGATACATATTTAAATTTTCACATTCAAGAACATCAAGCGCCGCTCCAGCAACTTTCTTTGATTTAATAGCTTCATAAAGAGCAATATTATCAATTAATTCCCCTCTTGAAGTATTAATCAAGTACACTCCCTCATTCATCATTTCAAATTCTTTGTATGAAATCATATGATAAACATCAGGAATTAAAGGGATATGAAGAGAAATGATATTTGAATATTTATATAAATCTTCTATGGATACATATTCTACAAAGTCTTTTATATCATTATTTATTTTGCAATCATAAGCAAAAATATGCATTCCAAAGAAATTAGCAATTTCGCAAACCGCAGCACCAATAGCCCCTGTACCAATAATCCCTAAGGTTAATTCAGCTAAATCATAGCCTGTATATTTACTAAATTGAATATTGTCTTCTTGAAAATCTTTCATTGCCGGAACAAATCTTCTAATAAGTCCAATCATCATACTGATTGTATATTGAGCAACTGAACGTTTCCCATATCCGTCGACATTGACTACTGCGATATTTCTTTCAATACAAGCATTTGTATCTATGTGGTTGTAACCTGTTGAACGAGTTGCAATAATTCTAAGATTTTTGAATTTATTAATCACTTTTTCTGTAATTTGTGATGATATGAAAATACTAATAATTTGAGTTTCTTCAAGCTCTTCATCTGAAAGTTCTGTATTTTCATTTAAGCTTTCTTTATAAAAAGTAATATCGCAATCTTGAATAATATGATTTTCAAAATATTTTTCTTCAGCTTCTCTAAAATCAAAAAATAGCATTTTCATAATAAATTCTCCTTGTTAGTCATAGTATTCCTATTACTAAGAATAAAATCTATTACCTTAATTACTAATAAACATAACTATAAATAGTTATTTAGTAGAATGAAGTTTGATTAAAAACAGATTAAGTTATAAATACTTACGGAAAGGAGAAATTAATGAAACATGATTTAATATTACGTGAACCTGATTTATATTTTGACAGTATTCATAATGAATTAAACAATTTTTTACGAGATACAATTGTTGGACCAATGTTCTCAAATCCATTATCAATGAAAAAAAATTCTGTATGGCGTCCTGCAATAGAAGTTAAACAGACAAAAACAGCTTATAAAGTCAAAGTCCAACTTCCTGGGGTTAAAAAAGACGATATAGAAATAGATTTAGATAATGATTTTATGACAATTACTGCCAAAATAGAAGAAGAAAAGGAACAAAAAGAAGAAGCAGAAGAAAATTTAAGATATCATACTTGTGAATTCAGATATGGAAAGTATCAACGAACAATATCTTTTGACCAACCTATCAAAGTAGGAGAAAGCAAAGCTGAATATAAAAATGGAGTTTTAACTATAAGGATTCCAAAACAGCAGGTCGAAGAGACAAAAGCGAAGCGCTTAGAAATTGAATAAAGTGATATTATAATGTTCTTGAAAGGAGATGGTAATAATCATATTAAAACTTACTAGTCGTTAAGTTAATAATTCGATTTTTAGGTGCTATATACAATACCACTGCCAGAGATGGTTTACGTGGTAGAGGGCGGGACGGTCCGCCCTCTTTTATGTTATATTAAAACATTGTTGTCAGACAGTAGGAATTTATTTAAATTTGTGGTATGTTATTCTTTAAAGAGGTATCCATGTTTAAATTTGACGAACAATGTAATCCAAGGCAGATATCATTGACTGGGGTAAGGGCGATAGTCATCCTAGCATTATTGAATCTTAAGCCTTGCACTTTTCAAGAAATTAAAGAGTTTTTAATAAATAGTAATATTGTAACAAGAGAGTATTCAATTGATACAATAAGAATTGATTTGAACACATTAAAATATGTAGGTTGTGATATTTCAAAGGCAACTAAAAAAACTAATAATATGTATATTCTTCGTTCTCATCCATTCCAATTAACATTGGATGAAGATGAAGTTGAAGCATTAGCCAAAATTTATAAAAATATATATAAAAATTTAAGTATAGAACGAATTTTAGAGTACGATACTTTATTTGAAAAACTTGCAGATGCAATTCAAGATGAGCATATTAAAGAGTATCTAAGAGGTATTTCAGTATTAAAAGGTTTAAATAAAGATTTAATTAATGAATTATTATCAGATGCTTATAAAAATACACGATTGACAATAGAGTATAAGCCTGGAGCTTCAAAAAGTGTTGAATATGATATAACAGTTGAAAAATTGGCTTTTAGAAGTGACAAACTATACATATATTGTTATAACCACACAATAAACAAAAGAACTTTCTTGAATTTTTCAAGATTAAAGAAAATATTAGCAAGAGCATTAAGAAGCGAAACTGTAAATGTGGATGATGTATATGTAGAATTTGAATTAAAGAATTCACAAAATTATTCTTTAGAAGAAACAGAAGAAATTATTTCTAAAAAAGGTGATGTTATACAGGTAAGAGGTGCTTATTATACTGATTTTATTGCACTTCAAAGAATGTTATCATTTGGACCTGATTGTATTGTTATATCACCTGATAATTTCAAAGAACAAATTGTTGCAAAATTACAAAGTATGAGGAGCCAATATGACTAAAAGTTTATCAAAAGTTAATGCTGCATCATTAAAAGTTCTTTATACTCTACAGTTGTTATTTGAGCGTGATTTAGAGATGAATGAATTGATAAAGTATTATGAGCTTTATCATAATGAATATAATTCAAACTTTGTAATGAGCAAATATATAAATACTTGTAGATATTGTGGGATTGACATCAAAAAGATTAATAATAAATATCAAATAGTAAATTTCCCAATCGGTATAAGTTTTTCTGAGAATGAATTATCTTTGTTTAATGAATTAAAAAATTGTTGTGAAAAAATGAAGGTTCAGCATTTATTAGAAAACATGCAAGAAATCTTAAATAAAATAAATAGACGTGCAGAACGTCCGATTTCTCCTGTTTCAAATGCTGTTATTAAGGATGCAAATATAAAAACTTTTGAAAAAGCTTGTTTACTTTCTCAAAAAGTAAAAATAACCTTAAAAAACAATGAATCAATACAATGTGAACCTATAGAAGTATCAATAAAAGATGATGAAATTAATTTGATAGTTTTTGATGGAACTAATTCTAAATCAATCACTCCTGATAATATTGAGCAAGTTAGAATTTTGCCTCAAAAATCTAATAATAAATTTTTACCAACTACAGTGTTATTTGAAGTGAAGGGTAAATTAGCTAAAAATTATCAGTTAAGAGCACACGAAGAAGTTATGAGAATCCTAAGCAATGGCGATTTGCTTATCAAAAATAGATTTGAAGATAAAATAGAATTATTCCATCGATTAATGCGATACGGAGATAATTGTATTTTAGTATCACCAAAGCTTTATGTTGCTGAAATGAAAGAATTTATAGAAGAAACTTTAAAAAATTATGCATAATTCTTTTTAGAATTTTTGTCCTAATTTTTCTAAAGAAATAACTTCGTCAAAATCTTTTCTCATTTTGTTGCTAGGTTGTGGTTCTTTTTCATACCCTAGTGTTAGCATTGATATAATGCATTGGTTATCATTTAGGTTAAGTTTATCTTTCGCTTCTTTGCTAATTTCAGGCAGAATTTTAGTTACTTCATTACCTAATGCTCCAATAACACAGCAACTTACGCCTAATCTTTCTGCTTCAAGAGTCATATAAGCTATAGCGTATGTAACTTGTTCAACAGAGCGAAGTAAAGTTGTTTCATCGCCTAATAATGGCGGATAATAAGCAGGTATTGTCATGATGTTATCAATAGCTTCATCTTTCATTCCACGAGCTTTTAGGACTTGACCAAAAACCTCTTTAGACCAAGCATTATTATCAGCAACGCAAACAATAACTGAATCTGCTAATCTAACGTGGGGTTGATTATTAGATAGTTTACATAATAAGTCTTTAGTTTCTTGTTTTTTGACAACAATAAAATGCCAAGGTTGTGAATTCATCCAAGAAGGTGCAAGACGTCCTGCATTAAGAATTTGTTTTAATATCTCATCTGAAATTCTTTTTTCAGAATATTGTCTAACACTTTTTCTATTTTCGATTAAATCCATGATAATACCCTCTCTATTGATAAATTAGCAGATTTAAATCTGCTAATTTATCTTATTATAGATGAGAATCACAAGTTAGACAATCCCTTCTTTAACTGCTTTAACTGCAGCTTGAACTCTATCGTTTACACACATTTTTTGAAGAATAGAGCAAACATGAGCCTTTGCAGTGTGGACACTAACAATAAGTTCTTTTGCAATTTCAGTATTACTTTTACCAGATACAAGATGTTTAAGAACTTCAAACTCTCTTTCGGTAAGAGGCACTTGGTTATGATTTTGAGATTGGTTGTTAAGTAAAACCATTTTATCTTGCTTAGGGAATGATCTTAGCACTTTCCCTGCTATTTCTGCATCTAGCCAGCAGACTCCATTTGCAACATCTCTTATAACATCAGATAATTTGATAGGATCAATATCTTTAAGACAATAAGCATTAGCCCCTGCACTTAATACAGTAATAACTTCTTCTTCTCTATCATGTGAGGTTAGTGCAATTATTTTAACATCTTTATTAGTTTCTCTAAGCTTCATAATTGCTTCAATGCCGTTCATTCCTGGTAAACCCAAATCCATTAGCACTACTTGTGGTTTAAGTTGTTCAATTAATCTTAATCCATCTGTTGCATTTTCGCTTTCTCCGACAACATTAATATCCTTGTTTTCATTTAATGCACATCTTAGCCCTACTCTTGTTAGTTTAAAATCCTCAACGATAACAACTTTAATCTCATCAGTTCCAATCATGTATAAATCTCCTTTTTTGTTTTACATGAAGATTAAATTATAGTTAAAAGTGAGAGTATATTACCCACTCGGCTCATTTAATTTTTCGTGACTAACTGATTAAGTGATGAACCTTTATGGTGCAATTATTTGCACTATTAATTTATTTGAATATGGCTGAATTTTGTTAGAATATTCTTGCTTGTTCACTTAATCACTTTGTCACTTAATCTCTGTCAAAAACCAAACCGGAAATTCAACGTAACCTATCTACGTCATACTGCGCCTCGCATTAAACGGCACCGCTCGCAATCACTTCTTGGTAGTCGGCGATAAACAGGTCTACGGAATTGACCTACGTCAATCCCTTCGCCTTCTGCCGACAATCCGCAACTCAACGTTTCCGTTGATTCTTGCTCGTCTCTCACTTCGTTCGTGCCTCTGCTCGGCTTGCTCTTGGATTATTGGCGGTTCAGGGGTAAATCAATCATCAATCAATATAATCCTAATGAGCAGAGGTTTGGTGGTGATGTTGTGTAGGTATAGTTTTAACTTGTAGTCTCAAACCAAACCGGAAATTCAACGTAACCTATCTACGTGCGTAGCACCAAAAAAAAGCGGCTTGTAAGCCGCTAAAATTTTTCCTAATTTGTCCCTGTCCGATTTAAAAAGTTAATCATGGTCTAATTAACTTATTTTTATTCTTTTTTAAGATTCGTTCTTATCACTATATTG